>NZ_CP073637.1:2835340-3544176 GCF_029962485.1 Burkholderia cepacia | reverse complement strand
CGAATCGGCTTCACCGCCGGCGGCGGGCGCGGCGCCCGAGCCCGGTCGCCACGTGCGGCGGCCGGCTGCCGCTTCGTGCGCGGGCAGGCTCGGCAGGTCGATGTCGGCGTCGTCGGCGTTCAGGTGGTGCGCGGCGGCGGCCGACTGCGTCATCGGCACGTCGGCCGGCGCGGCTGGCGCACCCGCGGCATTCGCGGCGAGGTTGGCGGCGATCGCGGCGACCGTCGCGGCCGGGCCGCTCGGGGCCAACGGCGCGCGCGAGGCGACCGGCGCTGCGCCGGGCGCTGCGCTGCGCATGCCTGCCTTGGGATCGAGGACGAACTGGACTTCGATCGGCGCATTCCAGAAATCTCGGGCCAGATCGGAGATCCGTCCCGAAAACTGGCTCTTGACCCAGTCCAGCTTGAAACGGTTCGGCGCGGCGATGGACAGCGTGTTCGCCGACGCATCGAAGGCCACCGGGGCCAGGGGTTTGATCCACGTCACGTACTGCTGGGGCGTCAGCTCGCGCTCCAGCAGTGCGGAACAGTGTTGCCAGAAATCGTTCATCAAGTAACTGTCGTTTTTTGCGTGCACAGCGCGGCTCGCCGGCGCCCTTGTCGCGGTTGCGCAACAAGGCCCGAAGCGGTCGTGCGAGCGTGCTTCGGGACGCCTGCATCACAGTGTTGGAGGGGCAGGCGCGGGCCGAAGCGGCGTGCGGGATTCTTGGAGGTAAGGCGAGATTCTACCGCCAAACGCGGCCACAGCGGGACTTATCCACAGGCTGGGTTTGTGGGGCGCGGGGCCGGATCGCCCGGGCCGTGCACAGGCGATCGACTCCTAAAGTATTGACCGTCAACGGAAAAACGGTTTAAATAGCGGGTTCCGCGAAAACCAATCCTGTATTCCCGGCGATTGCGTTCGCCCGAATGCCTCCGGTTAAGGGCACGCGGTCCCCTGAATTTCGACATTCTCGAACAAGTGAGAACATCATGAAACGTACTTACCAACCGTCCGTGACGCGCCGCAAGCGCACCCATGGCTTCCGTGTCCGTATGAAGACGGCAGGTGGCCGCAAGGTCATCAATGCTCGCCGCGCGAAGGGCCGCAAGCGCCTGGCCATCTAAGGCAGGTTGCGCGCTGTGTCCGCCGTCCGCAGTCCTGCGGAAGGTACCGTCGAGCCGGGTGCGAATCCGTCGCAGACGAAAGCCGCCTTCCCGAAAGCTGCGCGACTTCTGAAAACGGATGAATTTTCATCCGTTTTTCGTTTGCGCCCCTGGCGGCGCTCCGCGCACTTCGTGATCTACGGCAAGCCGACCGGTCAGCCCGCGCGTCTGGGGCTCGTCGTCGGCAAGAAGTATGCGCCGCGTGCAGTAACACGTAACCTCGTGAAGCGGCTGGCGCGCGATGCGTTTCGCCTGCGCCGGGCCGAGTTCGCCGGTTACGACCTGCTGCTGCGGCAGCACACGCGCTTCGACAAGAAAGCGCTGCCGAGCGCGGCTTCCGCCCCGCTCGCGGCGATGTGCGCGGCCGAGATCCGCGAACTGCTCGACAGGGCAGTCCGGGAAATCGCCCGCCGTGCGTCGAAGCCCGCGTCCGAGTGACGCATCCGTGCCCGGTGCGGCGTTCGCGCCTGCCCGGCCGGTTTTGACGCGGCGTCTTACGGCGCCGCCCAAGGTATGGAAACGGTATTGATCGCCTTGCTGCGCTTCTACAAGGTTGCCGTGAGCCCGATGCTCGGCAACCGTTGCCGTTTTTATCCTTCCTGTTCGGATTACGCGCGCGAGGCAATCCAGTATCATGGCGCCGCGCGCGGCACGTATCTCGCCGTCAGGCGCGTGTGCCGATGCCATCCGTTTTCCGCGGGCGGCATCGACCTCGTCCCGCCGCCCAACTCCGACACTCGCGCTAGCGGCGAAGCCGACGCGCGGTCCCATCGACTCTGAGACAACGCATGGATATCAAACGCACCGTCCTATGGGTGATCTTCTTCATGTCAGCTGTCATGCTGTACGACAACTGGCAGCGGTCCCATGGACGCCCGTCGATGTTCTTCCCGAGCGCCACGCAGACGACCCCCGCGGCCGCTGCCGGCGGCGCATCGGGCACGGGCGCGACGACGACCGCAGGTGAAGTGCCTGCTGCCGCAGCAGGCACCGCACCGTCGACCACTGCACCGGCCGCCCAGGCGCAGCTCGTGAAGTTCTCGACCGACGTCTATGACGGCGAAATCGACACGCGCGGCGGCACGCTCGCGAAGCTGACGCTGAAGAAGCAAGGCGACGGCAAGCAGCCCGACCTGTACATCACGCTGTTCGACCACACGGCCGGCCACACGTATCTCGCACGCACGGGCCTGCTCGGCGGCGATTTCCCGAACCACAACGACGTCTACACGCAGCTGAACCCCGGCTCGACGTCGCTGACGGGTGACCAGAATTCGCTGAAGCTGTCGTTCGAGTCGCCGGTGAAGGGCGGCGTGAAGGTCGTGAAGACCTACACGTTCACGCGCGGCAGCTACGTGATCGGCGTCGATACCAAGATCGACAACGTCGGCACGGCGCCTGTCACGCCGACGGTCTACATGGAACTGGTGCGCGACAACACGGCCGTCGAAACGCCGATGTTCTCGCACACGTTCCTCGGGCCGGCGGTCTACACGGACGCGAAGCACTTCCAGAAGATCAACTTCAGCGACCTCGACAAGAACAAGGCCGACTTCGTGAACTCCGCCGACAACGGCTGGGTCGCGATGGTGCAGCACTACTTCGCGTCGGCCTGGATTCCGCAGCAGGGCGTGAAGCGCGATATCTACGCTGAAAAGATCGATCCGACGCTGTACCGCGTCGGTGTGAAGCAGCCGGTCGCCGCGATTGCGCCGGGCCAGTCGGCCGACGTGCAGGCACGCCTGTTCGCCGGTCCGGAAGAAGAGCGCATGCTCGAAGGCATCGCGCCGGGCCTGGAGCTCGTGAAGGACTACGGCTGGGTGACGATCATCGCGAAGCCGCTGTTCTGGCTGCTCGAGAAGATCCACGGTTTCGTCGGTAACTGGGGCTGGGCGATCGTGCTGCTGACGGTCCTGATCAAGGCCGTGTTCTTCCCGCTGTCGGCTGCAAGCTACAAGTCGATGGCGCGGATGAAGGAAATCACGCCGCGCATGCAGGCGCTGCGCGAACGCTTCAAGAGCGATCCGCAGAAGATGAACGCCGCGCTGATGGAGCTGTACAAGACCGAGAAGGTCAATCCGTTCGGCGGCTGCCTGCCGGTCGTGATCCAGATCCCGGTGTTCATCTCGCTGTACTGGGTGCTGCTCGCTTCGGTCGAAATGCGCGGCGCGCCGTGGATTCTGTGGATTCACGACCTGTCGCAGCGCGATCCGTTCTTCATCCTGCCGGTGCTGATGGCCGTGTCGATGTTCGTGCAGACGAGCCTGAACCCGACGCCGCCGGACCCCGTCCAGGCGAAGATGATGAAGTTCATGCCGATCGCATTCTCGGTGATGTTCTTCTTCTTCCCGGCCGGCCTCGTGCTGTACTACGTCGTGAACAACGTGCTGTCGATCGCGCAGCAGTACTACATCACGCGCAAGCTGGGCGGCGTCAAGAAGAAGCCTGCCTGACACCCGTTGCACGCGTGGGCGGCCAGCCGCCCGCGACGCACGCAAAAAAAGCCGCATGGTTCGTGACCATGCGGCTTTTTGTTTTTGAGGTTCCGGTGCGGGTTCAGCCTTTCTTCAATTCGCCCGAGTCGCCGTAGAACTGCTCGACCAGTTCCTGCACGAGGTAGCGATGATGCGGCGACAGCGCTTCGATCTTCGACGCGAGTTCGATCGTCTCGGGCGTCGGCGGATAGCGCTCGTCGCGCGGCAGCGGTTGCGGCGTCGGGTGTTCGATCACGCTCGGCGACGGGCCGTAATGCAGCCAGTGGAGTTCGACGCGCAGCCATTCTGCAAGCGTTGCGAGTTTGTCCGACGTCGGAATCGTGCGGCCCGTCAGCCATTTATGCGCGGTCTGCGGCGAAACGGGTTGCGCTCCGCGGTGGCGCAGATTGAATCGGTTCGCCAGCTCAGTCGCACCAGTGACCTTCTCCGGGCTGCGCCGCAGGGCGAATTTCAGGCGTTCCGAGAACGCGGCTTTTTCTTCGGATGTCGGCATGGGGGAGATTGTGCAATTCCACCGTCACGTTTCAGACAACCATTCAGGATAAACATATCTCATTCAGACGAATCCCAATCTTGATCGGAGTGGGGGGCGGAATTGAGGGCCGCAGCGTGGGGCCGCTCCAGCAGGCATACTCGTCCGAAACGACAGCTGTGACATTACGCTGGACTGATACTTGGCTTATCCACGGCGGGATAAATTCGGGCGAGTCCGAATGCTGCGTGGCGACCGATGGTGTGTGAGCCGGCACGCTACAATGCCGGCGTTCCGATGCCCGAACTGTTGCGCGGGCGCACCATATTCACCGATCAACCGATTCATCCGATTCCCATGCTCGCTACCGATTCCGATCCGATCGTCGCCATTGCCACTGCTGCCGGCCGGGGTGGCATCGGCGTCGTCCGCGTATCGTTCGGGCGCGGCGGCGAGGCGGCCGCGTTGCCGCTGATCGACGCGTTGTGCGGGCAGAAGCTTGCACCGCGCCATGCGAGCTACGTGCCGTTCCTCGACGAGCACGGCGCGCCGCTCGACCGCGGGATCGCGCTGTATTTCCCGGCGCCGCATTCGTACACGGGCGAGCATGTGCTCGAGCTGCAGGGGCACGGCGGGCCGATCGTGATGCAGTTGCTGCTGCAGCGCTGTCTGGATGCGGGGCGCGGTTTCGGGCTGCGGCTCGCGGAGCCGGGCGAGTTCACACGGCGTGCGTTCCTGAACGACAAACTCGATCTCGCGCAGGCCGAGGCCGTTGCCGACCTGATCGAGGCGAGTACCGAAGCGGCGGCGCGCTCGGCCGGGCGCTCGCTCGACGGCGCGTTCTCGCGGCAGATCCATGTGCTCGTCGACGACGTGATCACGCTGCGGATGCTGGTCGAGGCGACGCTCGATTTTCCGGAAGAGGAGATCGACTTCCTCGAGGCGGCCGACGCGCGCGGCAAGCTCGCGAAGATCCGCGCGCAGCTCGCGCACGTGCTCGGCGATGCGCGGCAGGGTGCGCTGCTGCGCGAAGGGCTGTCGGTCGTGCTGGCGGGGCAGCCGAACGTCGGCAAGTCGTCGCTGCTGAACGCGCTGGCCGGCGCGGAGCTGGCGATCGTCACGCCGATCGCGGGGACGACGCGCGACAAGGTCGCGCAGACGATCCAGGTCGAAGGGATACCGCTGCACATCATCGACACGGCCGGACTGCGTGAGACCGAGGATGAGGTCGAGCGAATCGGCATTGCGCGCACGTGGAGCGAGATCGAGCGCGCGGATGTCGTGCTGCATCTGCTGGATTCGCGCAACGGGATGACGGCGGATGACGAGACGATCGCCGCGCGGTTTCCGGGCGGCGTGCCGGTGGTGCGTGTGCTGAACAAGACGGACCTGACCGGTGTGCCGGCGTGTGTTGAGCATCCGGCGGCGGAGGGCGACCTGACCGAGGTGCATCTGTCGGCGAAGCGCGGCGACGGGATCGACATGCTGCGTGCCGAACTGCTGCGGATTGCGGGGTGGCAGGCGGGGGCGGAAGGCGTGTATCTCGCGCGCGAGCGGCATCTGATCGCGCTGCGGGCCGCGCAGGAGCATCTCGCGCAGGCTGCGGATCATGCGGAGCAACGCGCTCAGTCGCTCGATCTGTTCGCCGAGGAGCTGCGGCTCGCGCAGGAGCAGCTCAATTCGATTACCGGGGAGTTCACTTCGGATGATCTGCTGGGGGTGATTTTCAGCAGGTTTTGTATCGGGAAGTGAAGCCGTCGCCTGATGCCGGACATCAACGGCAAGCGGCCCTACGGGGATCGCACTTACTACCCGTTCGACATGGCCGAACTGTTGGGTGAGCCATACAAGCGGGACGCCCGCGGTGATCTGGTCAAGGACGGGAGAAAGGATGCGCGCCTGGAGCGGCTTCACGGCGAAACGCTCGCCGCGCTACAGGTATTCCTGATGCATGCCGATCTGACCGGGCCGGCCTGATCGGGTTTCGGTCCGGTGCGTCGATCGCGTTGCGAACAACAGGGCGATCGACCGACTCGAACGCGTCACGACGACAACGGCGCTTCAACCTTTACGCGATCGAAGCGCCGACATCTTCACCTGCCTCAATCCCAATGCCGGTGATGGTAATACCCGCCACCACCGTAATATCCGCCGCCGTCAGGCACCACGATACAGCCGCTCAGCAACACGGCGACGCCGGCAATCAGCAAAAGGGTCTTCTTCATGGCACTCACCTGCTTGGGTTCGATATGAAACCCAGCATAGCGAGCGCTTCCAACACCGGCTGTAAGCGATCGTTTCCCTGTTGCGCAATCCGTAACGGCGGATTATTCCGGTCACAATGACCGTAACAAATAGCCAAACAGCAGACGTTTTCAGGTGGCGACGACCCGGTTTCGCCCCGTATCCTTCGCGCGATACAGCGCGGCGTCGGCGGCTTCGATCAATGCATCGGGCGTCGACAGATCGTCGGTCGACACGGTCGCGCAACCGACGCTGACGCTTACGCGTCCGGCCGGCGAGTCAGGCATCTCGAGGTCGAGCCGCAACACGGCTTCGCGCGCTTCGTCGGCCACCACCCGCGCACCGCGCGCACCCGTGTTCGGCAACACGATCGCGAACTCCTCGCCACCGTAACGCGCGACGATATCCGCCGGCCGCCGCACCGCGCCGGCAAGCGCATTCGCAACCGCGATCAGGCACGCGTCGCCTTTCACGTGACCGAACGTGTCGTTGTAGGCCTTGAAGTGATCGACGTCGACCATCAGTAGCGACAGCGGTTCGCCCTGCCGCCGCGCCTGCAGGAACAGCATGTGGAAATGGTCGTTGAAGTGGCTGCGATTGAATGCCCCGGTCAGCCCGTCGCGTGCGGAAGAACGGATCAGCGTCGCGTGCGCCTCGAACAGCTGCTGATACAGCATCGTCACTTCCCACGCGAGCACGCACACGAGCACGCCGGGCGTGAACATGCTGAACACGCGCGCGACGTACCAGCCGACCGTGAAGCGGTTCGTGGTCAGAAGGTTCAGCGTCGTGTCGGTGAGGCACGCGAGCACCGCGATCGCGAGCCACAGGTCGAGCGTCGTGCGCAGCCGGCCCGTGACGAGCACTGCGACGAGCGCGAGCGCATTGAGGATCCACACGACGAGCGCGATGCCGTTGAAGGGCAGCACGGCCGCATCGCCGGGCGGATGGAACGCGGGCGGCAGCGACACGTTCAGCGCGAGCGCGCACAGGAGCGCGGCCGCGACGGCCGGCCCGCCGACAAGCGCGACCGTCCAGCGGCGCGTCTCTTTCTCGCCGACCGGCGCGCGCGTCAACCGCTCGCGAGCGAACAGCGCGGCCATCACGAAGCACGGGAAGCCGGCATGCCAGAAGACCCACATCCACGCGGCGCTCTGCGGGCGCGCGCCGAGCAGGCCATGCGGCGCGAACACGCCGGGAAAGGTGAGCAGCTGCAGCGCGACGGCGAGGGCGGTGAACGCATAGGCGCCGCTGAGCGCGCCGAGCACGGGCTGGCGCGTCACGGTGAACTGCGCGCCGAGGAAGAACGCGGCGATGCTCGCGGTCGTGAACACGGTGAGCGCACACATCGGCATGAACGGCTCGACGGCCGGCAACGTGACGTTCGCGTGCGGCGCGGCAATCCCGAGCGCAAGCAGGATGACGAGCGCCGTCAGCGCGCCGAACCAGAGCTGACGTCGCGTCGTGTGCTGGATCAGGATGCCTTCCATGGAGTCCCCCGGACACGCGTGCTCAAACGCCCGTTCTTGCGCCGGGCGGCACGCCTCCCGATCGCGGCGCGACCGGTGCGGCCCGATCCTATCGCGTTATTGGCGTCCGCTCAAATGCCGAGCCCCGGGCCGAAGTTGCCGGCGACCCACTGCGTGACCGCATTGACGTCCGCATAGTCCTGTTCGGGCAGGCCGTCGAGCATCGACAGCACCTCGTTGCTGGCGCCGGCGTCGCGTGCGGCGTCGACGATTGCATCCTTGTTCGCCGGGTAGCGGACGGCCGCCAGCACGTCGGCGATCTGCAGGTCGATCGTTTCGTGAGGGATATCGTGAGCAGGGGCAGCGGGCTTGTCGTTCACGTCGGCGTCTCGCGGGTTGGGCGGGAATCGGATCGTAGCGGAAAGGCGGCGCGCCGCGCGTTACCGGGCCCGGGATGGCTCGGCCGGCGCAGGCTGCGGATCGATGGTGAGCCGGTTCAATGACCGCGTCGCACGCGGCGCCACGGATGCTTCCAGTCGATATGCGGTGCGTTTTCGTCGCGCGGATGCTGGCGCCGATGTTCCTGCCACAGTTCGTCGGAAAACAGCGCCGCGACGATGACGAGCGGCAGCACGAGGAATATTCCGAGTATGACTTGCTCGATCACGATAGCCTCCTTGCGGTGGCAGGAACCCTTGCTCCCATTCTAGGCTCTGAACCTCGCCCGCGTTCATTTTCTTACAGTGCGAAACGGGCCCGGACGCGGCCGCGCCGCGCGGGCGTTTCGCACGAGCGCCGGCATCAAAAAGGACATGAACATGCAACTCCAGAACGATACCAACACGCTCGCGCTGCGACCGCTGGAGCGCCAGGACCTGCGCTTCGTCCACGAGCTGAACAACGACGCGAAGATCATGCGCTACTGGTTCGAGGAGCCGTACGAAACCTTCTCCGAACTGTCACAACTGTACGACCGCCACGTGCACGACCAGCGCGAACGCCGGTTCGTCGCGGTCGATTCGCAAGGCGAGCTGGTCGGCCTCGTCGAGCTGATCGAGCTCGACTACATCCATCGCCGCGGCGAGTTCCAGATCATCATCGCGCCGCAGTGCCAGGGGCGCGGCTATGCGGGCCAGGCGACGCGCCTCGCGATCGAGTACGCATTCAAGGTGCTGAACATGCGCAAGCTGTACCTGATCGTCGATACGTCGAATGCGGCGGCGATTCACGTGTACGAGAAATGCGGATTCCAGCACGAGGCCGAATTGAAGGAAGAATTTTTCGGAAACGGCGCGTATCACAACGCTTATCGCATGTGCATTTTCCAGCGCGATTATTTCGAGCGTCAGCAATCCACTCCGAATAAGGCAGGGTAAACGCGCTGGCGAAAGGTGCGTGCAGCGGGGCTTCTACGGGCACCGAATACATTCGGGGAACTACGGATAAATACGGATTCGCTTATACCTGGCATTTTTCTTGTATCAGGTATTTGCGATTCCGCGCTGCGGTAAAGTTGAATCGTTTCGAATGACTTTATGTGCGGCGCATCAAAATGATCCGGATGACGAAATGGATTATCCAAACCGTTCAATCGTCACAATGTAACTTGGATGAAAGCCTTGTCGGACAACGCTTTCCGCCCGGCATGACGGGCCTGTCCGACACGCAACAGGTTTTGCCCGCCGCGCGCGCCGCGCGAAAAACGGGCTGCGCACGGGGTGCGACAATCCGCCGCTATTGCGGTCGCACAACAAATGTGCTTGCTATCGTTTACCGGTCTTCTAAAGTGAAAAACGCGGGTTCACGATCATCTTTAAACGCATAGCTAACCCAAGCCTGGTGCCCGCAGCCTGGAGACAGAACATGATGAAGCGTACCGGTATCCTTTTTGCCCTCGTTGGCGCATTTTGCGCGGTGTCGATTGCCCAGGCCGGCGGCGATTCGGCCGTCAAGCCGACGCAGGAAATCCAGCTGACGAAGAATGCCTGGGGCTGCCTGTCGAAAGACAATCTGGATTCCGTACTGAGTCACGAGCGTGACGGCAAGTCGCAGGCGAAGCAGCAATACTTCGACGACTACCGCTGTCTGTCGGTGCCGGAAGGCCAGCGCTTCCGCGTGGTGTCGGTCGATCAGGGCGACGTGCAGTTCGTCAGCGCCGACAACAGCGACCAGCAAGGTCTCTGGACCGATTCGCGCTTCGTGAAGCAGTAACCGATCGATCCCCGCGCAGTCGCACGATGCGCGAGCGCACCGGCCCGTTGTGCCGGCGGCGCGAACCGAACACGGCCCGGCTGATGTCGGGCCGTTGTGCTGTGGGGCGCGCATGACACGCGCCGGACGGCGCGCATTCGGTATCATCACGGCCCGACCGAACCGAATGCCCGCCCGGGCCGACTCCGCATGGCGCTGAAATCCACGATCTACAAAGCCGAACTCCAAATCGCCGACATGGATCGGCATTACTACGCCGATCACGCGCTGACGGTAGCGCGCCATCCGTCGGAAACCGACGACCGGATGATGGTGCGCATCGTTGCGTTCGCGCTGTTCGCGCACGAGCGGCTCGAATTCTGCAAGGGGCTGTCGGACGTCGACGAGCCCGATCTGTGGCAGAAGGACCTGACGGGTGCGATCGACGTGTGGATCGAGGCCGGCCAGCCCGACGAACGGCGCATCTCGAAGGCGGCCGGCCGCGCCGGGCAGGTCACGGTGATCGCGTATGGCGGCAAGACGTCGGATATCTGGTGGCAGGGCGTGCGCAGCAAGGTCGAGCGGCTGCGCAACGTGCAGGTGCTGTCGCTCGCCGACGGCGTCGCGACCGCGCTCGGGCGGCTCGCGGAGCGCACGATGCGCCTGCAGTGCACGGTGCAGGATGGCGCGGCGTGGATCTCGAGCGCGGACCACGATCCGGTCGCGGTCGAATGGACGGTGCTGAAGGCGCGCGCGGACGCGTAATGGCCCGCGTGCCGG
Organism: Burkholderia cepacia; assembly: GCF_029962485.1. Taxonomy (NCBI): domain Bacteria; kingdom Pseudomonadati; phylum Pseudomonadota; class Betaproteobacteria; order Burkholderiales; family Burkholderiaceae; genus Burkholderia; species Burkholderia cepacia. The sequence goes on along the minus strand of NZ_CP073637.1, from coordinate 3,533,381 downwards.
CCGCGTTCAGCCGATCGCGGCCGGCGGCCCCTTGAATTCGACCATGTTGCCTTCCGGGTCGAACAGGTAGATCGACGGCCCGTAGCCGCCGGCGCCGTAGCGTTCCGCCGGGGCGCCTGGGCTCGCGCCATGCGCGGCGAAATGGGCGATCAAAGCATCGGGATCGAACGGCTCGACGCGCAGGCACAGGTGATCGAGATTGCGCCCCGTGCCGGGCGGGCCGCTGTCAGGGCGGTCGATCGGGCCGCCGACGGTCAGCAGGTCGATCAGCGCATCGCCGGCGCGCAACTGCACGAGGCCCAGATCGGGCTGCTCCTTCTCCACATGGCAGCCGACGGCGTCGCAGTAAAAGCGCGTCATCGCCGCCATGTCGGTCACGCGCAGCACGATGTGATCGATTCCGCGGATGGTGGGCTTCATGAACGGATACTCCTTCGCTGTCGACGAGCATCGAGTGTAGACGCATCGCGCCTGCGCCGCCGGTCGGAACACGGCACAATCGACAGACGAAAAAAAGCCCGTTCACGCAGTGCGGAACGGGCTTAATCCATATCAGGAGGAGACATGGAGGAGACAGTTCCAACTATACACACGGCGATGGTGCGACGCAATATTCTGAATGCAAAAAAACGTCAGGACGGCGATTTGTCGCATCCGCACTGCAGCAAAACGGTGACGGGACGATGACGAAAGCCGCGCCGGAGCAGCCGCTTCGGGCGATTTGTCGGATTTATTCCTGATCGATGTGTCCCCGGTTCGCTGCCGCGAATCACAGAGCAAGATTCAGGGCGCGACGGTATGCGCCGATGTCTAGAGTAGGCACCATCTACACTAGAGAGTGCGAGGTTCAGATGAAAACCGCCTATCCGACCGACGAGGCCCGCTGGGGCGCCGTGACCGAGCGCGATCCGCATGCGGACGGCGCGTTCTTCTATGCCGTGAGCACGACCGGCGTGTTCTGCCGTCCGACCTGCGCGTCGCGGCTGCCGCGTCGCGAGAATGTGTCCTTCTTCGCCGATCCGGCGGCCGCGCGTGCGGCCGGCTTCCGCCCTTGCAAGCGCTGCCAGCCGGAAGGGCTGCCGCGCGAGCTCGAGATCGTCAACCGCGCATGCGCGGTGCTCGACGCGCATGCCGAGCGGCTCACGCTGCAGCAACTGAGCGACGCCGTGCACGTGAGTCCGTTCCACCTGCAGCGGCTATTCAAGCGCGTGGTCGGCGTGTCGCCGCGCCAGTACCAGGCCGCGCAGCGCGGCGCCGCGCTGCGGCAGGCGTTGCAAAGCGGGCAGCCGGTCACGCAGGCGGCCGTCGACGCGGGTTTCAACTCGCCGTCGCGGCTCTATGCATCGGTGCCGCGCGAGCTAGGGATGGCGCCGTCCGCGTTCCGTCGCCAGGGCGCGGGCCTGCGGATCGACTATGCGACCGCGTCGACGTCGCTCGGTACGGTGCTCGTCGCCGCAACCGAACAGGGCATCTGCCGGATCGCGTTCGGCGACGAACCGGCGGCGCTCGTCGGCGAGCTGAAGGACGCATTCGCGCGGGCCGAGCTGGTCGAAGCGTCTGCGCGGCTCGCGCCGTTCGTCACGCAGATTCGCGCGTATCTCGACGGCACGCGGCACGCATTCGACCTGCCGCTCGACATCGCGCCGACCGCGTTCCAGCAGCGTGTGTGGGAAGCGTTGACGCATATTCCGTACGGCGAAACACGCAGCTACTCGGAGATTGCTGAGGCGCTCGGTTCGCCGCGCGCGGTGCGGGCGGTCGCGTCCGCGTGCGCGTCGAATCCGGTCGCGCTGGCGATCCCGTGCCACCGTGTCGTGCAAAAGGGCGGCGCGCTCGCCGGATATCGCTGGGGCGTGCGCCGCAAGGCGACGCTGCTCGCGTCCGAGGCGCGCCATAGTCACAACGATGAAGCCGAAGCGGTGACGGAGGGTAGTGCAGTTTGAGCATCGATAAAGCAACGATCACATCCATCGCGGACGGCGGCCAAGTGCCGCCGTCCGCGCAGATGGAGTTGCGCTACAAGGCGCCGTACGACTGGGCGCGTGTGCTGCGTTTCTTCAGCGGGCGCGCGATTCCGGGCGTCGAGCAGGTCGCGGACGGCGTGTATCGCCGCATCGTCGACCTGCACGGCGATGCCGGCCGGCTCATCGTCACGAAACATCCGCGCAAGCATTGCCTGATCGCGACCGTCGAAGGGGCCGTCGCACGCCATGTCGACGATGCGTTCGCCGCGCGCGTCGCGACGATGTTCGACCTCGGCGCCGATCCGGCCGCGATCGGCGGCGGGCTCGCGCGCGATCCGTGGTTCGCGCCGCTCGTCGAGGCCGCGCCGGGGTTGCGTGTGCCCGGCGCGTGGTCGGGGTTCGAGCTGGCCGTGCGTGCGATCGTCGGCCAGCAGGTGAGCGTGAAGGCCGCGACGACGATCGTCGGCCGGCTCGTCGAACGGGCCGGCGAGCGGGTGATTCATGAAGACGACGGCGCGCCGGCGTGGCGTTTCCCGACTCCCGACGCGCTGGCCGCGTGCGATCTCGACAAGATCGGGATGCCCGGCAAGCGGGTGGCGGCACTGACGGGTGTGGCGCACGCGGTGGCGGCCGGCGACGTGCCGGTCGATCGCGCGCATGCCGATCTCGCGACACTGCGCAGCGCGTGGCTCGATCTGCCGGGCATCGGCCCGTGGACCGTCGAATACATCGCGATGCGCGCGTGGCGCGACCCGGACGCGTGGCCGGCCTCCGATCTCGTGCTGATGCAGTCGATCGCCGCGCGCGATCCGGCGCTCGACCGGCTCACCAGCCAGAAGCGCCGCACCGAAGGCTGGCGGCCGTGGCGCGCGTATGCGGCGCTTCATTTGTGGAACGAAGTGGCCGACCGCGCGGGCGGCGCGCGCGGCGGGTAATCGCGGCGGCGTGCGGCCGGGGGCGATCGGAGCGTGTCGCGATGCAACGCGTTGCGCAGGCCGTGCATGCCTCCCCAGGCCGCCCGCCAGATGCGGGCCATCGCGGCAACACCTCGAATCCGGCGCCTGCCGGACGTCGCGCGTGCGATGTAGCCGCACGTGCCGTTTCCCGGTCGGTTCGGCGGCGCGGTTGCACCTTCCGCCACCGGTTCCCGCTTCACGTTCCGTCCGACGAATTCGCGGAATCGACTCGCCCGCCGGCGCCGTCTGGAACCGGTCACACCTGTCGCGCGCGCCGCGACTGGCCCGTCCGGCGGCCCGCTCCGGCCCGCGCACCATGCCCGGAGCCACCTCAAGCGCGTGTTTCGGCGAGATGTTAAAGTGCCCGCTACCAACGAAGCGACCAACAATCCAGCCGGCCGCGCGCGGCGTTCTGCGCGCGGCCGTCACGCACTTGCGTCTCCATGTCGAACACCATGACTCACCGCCAGTCCGAACTGCTGCTGAATCGCCTCGAAGCACTGAGCTCGGGCCCGACGCGGCAGCATCTGCCCGACGGCCTGCGCGGCATCGAAAAGGAAAGCCTGCGCGTGACGCGCGACGGGATGATCGCGTTCACGCCGCATCCGCGCGCGCTTGGTTCGGCGCTCACGCATCCGGCGCTGACGACCGACTATTCCGAAGCGCTGATCGAGCTGATCACGCCCGCTGAAGGCGACGCCGCGATCACGCTCGAACGCCTCGACGATCTGCATCGCTACGTCTATGCGTCGCTCGGCGACGAGATGCTGTGGAACGACTCGATGCCTGGCCTGCTGCCGGCCGACGACCAGATTCCGATCGCCGACTACGGCTCGTCGAACATCGGCCGCCTGAAGACGGTGTACCGGCGCGGCCTCGCGTATCGCTACGGTCGTACGATGCAGTGCATCGCGGGCATCCACTACAACTACTCGCTGCATGAAGAAGTGTGGCGGCGCCTGCATGCGGACGAAGGCTCGACGGCCACGCTCGTCGATTACCAGTCGGAGCGCTATCTCGCGCAGATCCGCAACTTCCGCCGCCGCAGCTGGCTGCTGATGTACCTGTTCGGCGCATCGCCCGCGCTCGACACGAAGTTCCTGCGCGGCAAGCCGCACAAGCTCGACACGTTCGACGCCGATACGCTGTATCTGCCGTATGCGACGAGCCTGCGGATGAGCGATCTCGGCTACTCGAACACGACGGCCCAGGCCGCGCTGCACGTCGACTACAACACGCTGCCCGGCTACCTCGACGCGCTGTCGAAGGCCGTGAGCGAACCGTATCCGGCGTACGAGGCAATCGGCACGCATCGCGACGGCGAGTGGATCCAGATCAACACGAACGTGCTGCAGATCGAGAACGAGTTCTACTCGACGATCCGGCCGAAGCGCGTCACGTATTCGGGCGAGCGGCCGCTGCATGCGCTCGCGTCGCGTGGCGTGCAGTACATCGAAGTGCGTTGCCTCGACATCGATCCGTTCGAGCCGACCGGCATCGCGCTGGAAACCGCGCGCTTCATCGACGCCTTCCTGCTCGCGTGCGCGCTGGACGAAAGCGCGCCGCTCGACTGCGATGCGTACAAGGAAGCGAACGCGAACTTCGGCAGCGTGACGATGGAAGGCCGCAAGCCGGGGCTCATGCTCACGCGCGACGGCCAGTCGGTCACGATGCAGGCGTGGGCGGACGATCTGATGGCCGACATCGAAACCATCGGCCGCCGTCTCGACGAAATCCGCGGCGGCGACGAGCATGCGCGCGCGATTGCCGCGCAACGCGAGAAGCTTGCCGATCCGGAACGTACGCCGTCCGCGCGCGTGCTGCGCACGATGCGCGACAACGGGCAGTCGTTCCTCGCGTTCGCGCTCGCACAGAGCGAAGCGCATGCCGCGCATTTCCGCGCCCATCCGCCGTCGGCGGACACGCTGCGCACCGAGCAGGCGCTCGCCGCGAAGTCGCTGGCCGAGCAGGCCGAGCTCGAAGCGAAGGAGGCCGGATCGTTCGACGCGTTCGTCGCGGCCTATCGCGCGTATACGCTGAACCGCTTCAGCGTCTGACGATCGCGCGTGCGGCCGGTGCGGGTGCGCCGCGCCGCTGTGCGATCCATCCGGTTCCTTCAGTCATCGATCAGTGATGCGCGTACGTGCCGCGATCGATCGCATGCGGCAGCGTCGGCTTGCCTGATTCCACGTTCGCCCGGCCGTCGTCGCCGTAACCGGCGTTCTCGCCGCGCGCCTGCGCGGCACGCTGCATGATCGCCTGCATGTTCTCCGGAAAGTCGGGACTGCTTGCGAGGCTCGTCCGGTAGCCGGCGGCCTGCAGCTCCACGAGTTCCTGGCGGACCTGCGCGCGCGTCACCGTCGATGCCGCTTGCGCGTGGGCGGCGAAGGCCGCGCCGATCAGCAGGACGGCGCATGCCGCGTGTTTCATCGTCTTCATCGTGTTTGCTCCGAGAGGTTCCGGTGCCGCGCCGTTTCTGGCCCGGACGGAATCGATGCAGCCAGTCTAGGCTTCGGATGCCAAACGAAACACCCTCGTTGCCGTCAGTCACCTTTGTCGCGCGCGCAACATTGTGCGGGCGACGGCGGGGCCGGGCTTCCTGTCGAGCGCGACAGCCGCTCGCCATCCGCCTGCCATCGGGCGGCGGATGGCCGGTATCGGGTCGTCACGCATCGGGCTTGTCCCCCTTGTACAAGCGCCGCGCGCCTCCTAACCTCTTTTAAGCGACCGATCGGTTGGCCGTGCAACGTCGTTGCGTGCGCAAGCGCCTGATCGTGGTCGTGACGGCAGGACATCGCCTTGTACCGAACCCGGCGCATCGACATGCCAACCCGGGTCGGCCGCGCAAGGCATGGGACCTGAGTAAGTGCTGAAGCGCCAACCCGGGTCGACCGCGCAAGGCATGGGACCTGAGTAAGCGCTGAAGCGCCAACCCGGGTCGGCCGCGCAAGGCATGGGACCTGAGTACGCGCTGAAGCGCCAACCCGGGTCGACCGCACGAGGCATGGGACCCGAGTAAGCTCTAAAGCGCTAACTCGGGTCGACCGCACAAGGCATGGGACCCGAGTAAGCGCTGAAGCGCTAACTCGGGTCGACATCTGGAGACACGATGAGCCCTACCGACGCCCTACCGCCCGGCATCGTCTTCGCGCAGCCGTTGACGCCCGTCGCCAACTCGCTGCTCCTGTCGTTCCTCGTCGCCGCGATCCCGATTGCCGTTGCGCTGATCGCGCTCGGCGTGCTGCGCCGCCCCGCGTGGCAGGCGTCGCTCGCCGGGCTCGTCGCGGGCCTCGCGGTCGCGATCGGCGCATGGGGCATGCCGGCCGGGCTCGCGTTCAATGCGGTCGGCGCCGGCATGGCGCTCGCGGTCGTGCCGGTGATGTGGATCGTCTTCAACGCGCTGCTGCTGTACAACATCGCGGTGAAGTCGGGCCGCTTCGACCAGTTCCGGCAGTGGATGCTCGACAACCTGCCCGACGACCGCCGCCTCGTGCTGCTCGTCGTCGCGTTCTCGTTCGGCTGTCTGCTCGAAGGGATCTCGGGATTCGGCACGCCGGTCGCGATCACGAGCGCACTCTTGATCGCGCTCGGCTTCCCCGCGCTCGAAGCGCTCACCTATACGCTGCTGTTCAACACCGCGCCGGTCGCGTTCGGCGCGCTCGGCGTGCCGATCACCGTGCTCGGCGCGGTCACGTCGCTGCCGCCCGCGACGCTCGCGCAGATGGTCGGCCGCCAGTTGCCGTTCTTCGCGCTGCTGCTGCCGTTCTACGTGGTCGGCGCGTATGGCGGGCTGCGTTCGATCAGGCAGCTGTGGCCCGCGCTGCTCGTGTCGGGCGGCAGCTTCGCGATCGCGCAGTTCGTCACGTCGAACTTCCTCGGCTATCAGCTCACCGACGTGCTGTCGTCGCTCACGTCGCTGATCGTGACGATCGGCTTCCTGCAGGTGTGGAAGCCGCAGCCCGATCCGCAATACGCACTCGCGCGCAGCGTACCGGCCGCAGCCGGCGCCGCGCGCGCGGGCTTCGGCGGCTGGCTGCCGTGGCTCGTCGTGTCGGTGGTCGTGATCGTGTGGGTGCACGCGAACATCGCGGCGATCGGCGACGTGAAGATCAAGTGGCCGGGCCTGCACAACGCGGTGTTCGTGTCGCTGTATCACAAGCCGTATGCGGCGGTCTGGGACTTCCAGCCGCTCGGCACGGGCACCGCGATCCTGTTGTCGGCGATCATCACGGCCGCGCTGACGCGCACCGGCCCCGGTGCGTTCCTCGAATGCGTGGTGAAGACATGGCGGCAGACGTGGATCGCGATCGTCACGGTGATGATGATCGTCGGGCTCGCGTACCTGCTGAACTACTCGGGGATCAGCTACACGCTCGGCACCGGCGTCGCGTCGACGGGCGCGCTGTTCCCGCTGGTGTCCGCGTCGCTCGGCTGGATCGCCGTGTTCCTGTCCGGCAGCGACACGTCGGGCAACGCGCTGTTCGGCAACCTGCAGGTCGTGGCCGCGCGGCAGCTCGGCCTCGATCCGGTGCTGATGGCCGCGACCAACTCGTCGGGCGGCGTGATGGGCAAGATGATCTCGCCGCAGAACATCGCGACGGGGGTGTCGACGACGGACCTGAAAGGGCAGGAAGGTGTCGTGTTTGCGCGCACCTTCTGGCACAGCGTGATCCTCACGCTGCTGCTCGGCGTACTGGTGTTCCTGCAGCAGCACGTGCTGACGTGGATGATTCCGGCACTGCCGAAATGATGTGAGCGCAACGACGGAAGGAAGGCACGAGGAAAAGGCGAGGGAAGGCGCGGGAAAAGCGCCGATCAAGCGCGGAACCGGCGAACGCGCGGCAGCTCAGCGCGCGTTTGCCCGCCGCCCCGTTCGTCCTGCGTCGGCGGTCCCGGCCGCTTCGGCACCGTCCGGCAGGATGCACGCAAGGAACGCGTCGATCGCGGGGCTCTGGCGGCGCGCCTTCAGGTAGTACACGTATTCGTCGATCGTCGTATCGACGCCGCGCAGCGCGATCACGCGCAGATCCGGATGGCGCTCGGCCTCGCCGAGCGGAAACAGGCTGCCGCCCACGCCGTGCAGGATCGCCTCACGGATCGCTTCGCGGCTGCCGATCTCCGCAACCGACACGGCCGCGACACCGGCCGCCGCAAGGATCGTCTCCGTGCAGCGGCGCGTGACCGACCCTTCCTCGCGAATCAGCAGCCGCACGTCGGCGAGTTGCGCCGGATCGATCGCGTCGAACCGCGCGAGCGGATGGTTGCGATGCACGACAAGCACGAGCGGATCGGTCGAGATTACCTTGCGTTCGAGGCCGTCGGCGTCGTTGCGCTGCGACGAGACCGCAAGGTCGATGCGGAATTCCTGCAGCGCTTGCAGGATTTCCTCGGAGTTGCCGATCCGGCACGTGAGCGCGATCGACGGATGCGCGTTCGAGAAACGGCCGACCGCATCCATGATGTAGTACGGGCCCGTCGCGCCGATCCGCAGGTGGCCTTCGAACAGGCCGCCGACGTTGCGCAGCATGATGTCGGCCTGCGCCTCGAGCGCGATCATCTTCTCGATGAGCGGCAGCAGCTCGATGCCCGTTTCGGTGACTTCGAGCTTGCGGCCGCTGCGGTAGAACAGCTCGACGCCGTACACCTGCTCGACCTGCCGGATCTGCGCGGCGATCGTCGGCTGGCTCACGCCCAGGTGGCGCGCGGCGCGCGTGATGCTGCCCTGCCGGACGGTCGCGTGGAACGCCTTCAGCTGATCGAACACGACTCGGCTTCTCCCCCTTCTTCGTCGCGCGTCAGCGTAGCGCACGCGTGTGTCGGCCGCATGAAAGGCGCGTCGTGCGTCGCTTCGAAAAATTCTTGTGGGTAACCCAAAGAAACCTGCGGTAACCGGTCACGGCCGGGACATGCCGGTGCGGGGTAATAGCGGGTAACACACCGACCGCCGGCCCCGCTCGACCGGCACCTCACTCCTACCGACAACAGGGTTCCCTCCATGTCCTCGAACAATCGACGCGATTTCCTGCGCCTCGCCGCGCAGTCGGCCGGCGCGATGGCCGCTTACGCGGGCTTCCCGCCCGCGATCCGCAACGCGCTGGCGATGCCGGCCGCCTATCGCACGGGCACGATCCGCGACGTGGAACACGTCGTGATCTTCATGCAGGAAAACCGTTCGTTCGACCATTACTTCGGCGGGCTGCGCGGCGTGCGCGGCTTCAACGACCCGCGTCCGCACCTGCTGCCGAGCGGCGCGCCGGTGTGGCAACAGCCGCCGGCATCGGTGTTCACGAAGAACTACCATTCGCGCGGCCTCGATCCGTCGGCGCCGTACGTGCTGCCGTTCTATCTCGATCCGAAGCAGACGACCGAATTCCAGCCGGGCACCAACCACGGCTGGAGCAGCGGCCACCTGTCCTGGAACAACGGCCAGTGGGACCAGTGGGTGAACCAGAAGCAGGACGTGCTGACGATGGGCTACCTGAAGCGCCAGGATCTCACGTACCACTATGCGCTGGCCGACGCGTTCACGATCTGCGATTCGTACTTCTGTTCCGCGCACGCCGACACCGCGCCGAACCGCATCTACCTGTGGACCGGCACGGTCGACCCGCGCAACATCTACGGCACCCCGCCGAACGGCCCGGGCATCGGCGAGCGCGACGACGTGAACGGCTACACGTGGACGACCTATGCCGAGCGCCTCGAGAACGCGAAGGTCAGCTGGAAGGTGTACCAGGGCGGCACGGGCATCCCGGGCGACCCGACCGACAACTACACCGACAACTCGCTGATGTTCTTCAAGAAGTTCCAGGTGAAGGAAGGCGCGAGCGGCCCGCTGGTCGACAAGGGCGCGTCGGACCACACGCTCGCCGAGCTGAAGGCCGACGTGCAGGCCAACCGGCTGCCGCAGGTGTCGTGGATCGTGTCGCCGTACAAGTACAGCGAGCACCCGCAGGCATCGCCGACCGACGGCGCGTTCTACATCAATATGGTGCTCGAGGCGCTGACGTCGAACCCGGAGGTGTGGGCGAAGACGGTGTTCATCCTGAACTACGACGAGAATGACGGGCTGTTCGATCACGTCGTGCCGCCGGTGCCGCCGGTCACGAGCGGCGTGGGCGGCCAGGGCATCGTGTCGTCGAACCTGCTGTCGAACCTCGGCGACGAACTGCTCGACCTGAACAAGTACCCGGGCGAAATGAGCCCGCTCGTGCCGGGCGCCGACCCGGGCGGCATCCAGCCGATCGGCCTCGGGCCGCGCGTGCCGCTGATCATCATCTCGCCGTGGACGAAGGGCGGCTGGGTCTGCTCGGAAACGTTCGACCATACGTCGGTGCTGCGTTTCCTCGAAGCGCGCTTCGGCGTGAAGGAGCCGAACATCAGCGCATGGCGCCGGTCGATCTGCGGCGACCTCACGTCGGCGTTCGACTTCTCCGCGCGCCCCGATACGCGCACGGTGAGCTTCACGGTACCGCAGCACATCGCGACGGCCGGCCAGGCGTACCAGGTGCCCGCGCAGCAATCGATGCCGGCGCAGGAGCCCGGCACGCGTCCGGCGCGCGCGCTGCCGTACGAGCTGTTCGTGCACGCCCACGTGCATGGCCGCGACGACAGCGTATCGCTCGACTTCGCGAACTCCGGTGACGCCGGCGCCGCGTTCTACGTGTACGACCGCCGCAATCCGGCGACGCCGCCGCGCCGCTACGCGGTGTCCGCGCACGACCGCTTCGCCGATACGTGGAGCACGTCGGCCGCGCGCGGCGAGTACCATCTCGCCGCCTACGGCCCGAACGGCTATCTGTGCGAGTTCCAGGGCAACACGCGACTCGCCGCGGATGGCCGTCACGCGAACCCGGAAGCGAAGATCGGCTACGACGTGCGCAACCGCCACGTGTACCTGCAGCTGCGCAACAGCGGGCGCGCGACGTGCCGCGTGACGGTCGACAACGCGTACAGCCATGCGCATGCGCGTACTTACACGCTGGAGCCGGGCGAGCGCGTCGAGGATCACTTCGAGCTGTCGTCGAGCCACGGCTGGTACGATCTGACGATTACCGCGACGACGCTGCGCGGCGGTGACGACAAGGTCGTGCGCCGCTTCGCGGGCCACGTCGAGACGGGCCGGCCGAGCCAGAGCGATCCGGGGCCGGTGAAGCACACGGTCTGACGGTCGCGCGTCGCGCGGGGCGGGGCAGGTTCGCCCGCCGCGCGCCCGCCGCCTGCCGGGTGCATCCCGGCAGGCGGAATTGGCTTTTGGAAACTGAAGACTGTTGACAATGTGCCGGGCCGAGGGTATATAAGGATCATTCGCCGATATGGCGCCCTCGTTTTCTACCGCAGCTCCGCTGCCTGTCCGACCATGACTTCCCCGAACGCGCTCAGCGCCATCGAACTCCTGCAAAGCCAGTCGCTCGCGATGATCGTCCAGGACATGCTCGAGCGCGCGATCGTCTCCGGTGAATATGCGCCCGGCGAGAAGCTCAACGAAGTCGAGATCGCGACGAAGCTGAACGTGTCGCGCGGCCCCGTGCGCGAAGCGTTCCGCGCGCTGGAGCAGGCCGGCCTGCTGCGCAACGAGAAGAACCGCGGCGTGACCGTGCGCGTCGTGCCGCTGCGCGAAGCCGAGGAGATCTACGAAGTGCGCGCGATGCTCGACGAGTCGGTCGCCCGCGCGCTCGCGAAGCGCATCTCGCCCGACACGCTGAAGGTGCTGAAGGGCATCATCCAGTCGATGAAGGATGCCGCGAAGACGCACGACGTCACGCGCTATACCGAGCTGAACGTGCAGTTCCACGACGCGATGGTCGTCGGCGTCGGCAATACGCATCTCACCGACACCTACCGCCGGTTGGTGCGCCAGCTCGGCCTGCTGCGCCAGGCCGCGATCGAGGCCGAGGAAGATGCGATCGCGGTGTCCGCGGCCGAGCACGACAAGATCGTGCAGGCGCTCGCGGGCGGCGACGAGGAGAAGGCCGTCGCGCTGGTGCGCGAGCACGTCTCGCACGGCCTCGCGCGCATGCGCCGCACGCACGAGCAGGGGCTGCCCGCGGCGGGCAAGGCGGCGCGCGAGAAAACCGCGCGCGCGTAATACGGCGGCGCGGCAGCTGCGCAAATGCAAAGGGACGCTTCGCAGCGTCCCTTTTTCGTTGTGTCGCCCGATCAGCGCATCGTCACGCCTTGTCGGCCTTCCCGGCCGCGCTCGCAAACTTCGCGAGCCAGCTATCGACCACCGACGGCTGCCGGCTCTCGTCTTCCGCACGCTCCTTGCGGCGGATCGCATTGCGCACGACATGCGCGCCGACATAGCGGATCGGCTCCGGCGGGAAATGGCCGAGCGGGCCGCGCACGATCGGGCTGCGCGTCCACGCGTTGTCGAGGCCGAGCACGAGCGACGACAGGATCTGCCCGCCCATGTAGGTCGGCCCGACGCCGTTGCCCGAGTAGCCGAAGCCGTAGAACACGTTCGGCGCGTCGTCGAGGCGGCCGAAGAACGGGAAGCCCGTGACCGAGCGATCCGACGGGCCGTTCCAGCTCGCGGTGACCGGCACGCCCGCGAGCGACGGGAAGAATTCGCGCAGGCTTTGCGTGAGCTGCGCCTCGTACGGCGAGCGCTGGTCGAACACCGGCGCGATGCGGCTGCGCCACGAGAACGTGTTGCCGCCCTTGCCGAGCATCAGCCGCCCGTCGGCGGTGGTGCGGTAGTAGTAGACGAAGATCCGCGAATCGAGCACGGACACGCCGTCGACGAGCCCGGTCCGTTCAAGCAATTCGGGGCATTTCTCGGTGATGACCATGTCGCTCGACACGACCGCGATCGTCCGCTCGAACTGCGGAAAGCGGCTCGCCATCCACGCGTTGATCGCGAACACGAGCTTGCCCGCGCTCACGCTGCCGGACGGCGTGCGCACGACGGCCGGCTGCCCGGGCGTGAAGTCGAGCATCGGCGTGCGCTCGTAGATGCGGATGCCCATCGCGAGCGCGACACGGCGCAGCCCGCGCACGAGCTTGCCGGGATGCACGGTCGCGGCGATCGGCGAGTAGACGCCGTCGAGATTGCGCGCGGAGCCCGAGCGGCGCGCGACTTCGGCGGCCGGCAACGGCTCGTAGCTGTGGATGCCGCACGCGGCGAGCGCGTCGAGCACCGGCGCGAGCGTGCCGACCTGCGCGCGCGACGTCGCCGTGTACAGCGTGCCGTCGAGCCGCAGCTCGGCGTCGATGTCGTGCGCGCGGCAGAAATCGGCGATGTGCTGCACGGCCGCTTCGGATGCCTTCACGAGCCGGATCGCCTCGGCTTCGCCGAACAGGCGCCGCAGCGTCAGGAATTTCGCGGACCATGTGAGCAGGCAGCCGCCGTTGCGGCCGCTCGCGCCGGCGCCGCACAGGTCGGCTTCGACGATCGCGATGTCGAGCGCCGGGTTCTGCTGCTTCGCCTGGATCGCGGTCCAGAGCCCGGTGAAGCCGCCGCCGACGATGCAGACGTCGGCCTGCGTTGCGCCCTGCAGCGCGGGGGCGAGATCGCCGTCGTTGAACAGTGCTTGTTCGATCCAGAAGGGTCGCATCGGATGGTTCTTCAATTAGGGTCGGGGCCGTGCACGTACACGGCCGGAAAACCTGGCCGCCGCGTGGCGACATGCGGCGGAGCTGGCCGCGTGCACATCGGCACGCGGCCGGGGCAATGCATCACGACGCGTCAGGCCGCCGCTTCGGCCGATACGCGGCGCACGCCCATCGCGCGCAGCGTGTCGGAGATCGCGGCGACGGCGCCCGGGATGCCGGCTTCGCCGAAGTGGCCGATGCAGCCGACCCGGAACGTCTCGACTTCGGTCAGCTTGCCCGGATACAGAATGTAGCCGCGCTTTTTGACCTCCTGATAAAACCGCTTGAAGTCGTAGTTCGGATCGTCCGGCGCATGGAACGTGACGATGATCGGCGCCTGGATTGCCGGATCGAGGAACGGCCGGAAGCCGAGCGCGAGCATCCCGTCGATCAGCGCGCGATAGTTGCGCTGGTAGCGGCCGCCGCGCGCGGCGAGCCCGCCTTCGTCGACGTATTGCGCGACGGCCGCGTCGAGCGCCGCGACCACGTGCGTCGGCGGCGTGAAGCGCCACTGCGTCGTGCGCTGCATGTAGACCCACTGGTCGTACAGGTCCATCGCGAGCGAATGGCTGTTGCCTTCGCAGCGTTCGAGCGTGCTGCGCCTGGCGATCACGAAGCCGAGCCCCGGCACGCCTTCGAGGCATTTGCCGGACGCCGCGATCACCGCATCGAACGGCGTCGTGCGCGCGTCGATGTCGATCGCGCCGAACGAGCTCATCGCATCGACGATCAGCGCGCGGCCGTGCTTCGCGACGACCTGCGCGATCTCGTGCAGCGGGTTCAGCACGCCGGCGCCCGTTTCGCAGTGCACGAGCGCGACGTGCGTGATGGTCGCGTCGGCGGCGAGCGCGCGCTCGACGTCGGCCGGATCGACGCGGCGATCCTCGCGATAGTCGATCGTCGTCAGCTTGCGGCCGAGCACGCGGCAGATCTTCGCGATGCGCTGGCAGTACGCGCCGTTGTTTGGCACGAGCACGTGGCCGTCGCGCGGCACGAGCGTGCCGAGGGCCGCTTCGACCGAGAACGTGCCGCTGCCTTGCAGCGGTACGCATTCGTGCGTGCCTTCGGCATGCACGATTTGCAGCAGGCGTTCGCGCAGCCGCGCGGTGATCGCGTTGAAGTCGCTGTCCCACGACCCCCAGTCGCGCAGCATCGCGTCGCGCGTGGTGTCGGAGGTCGTCAGGGGGCCGGGAGTGAGCAGGATGGGCTGGGCGGCGAGCGTCATGGTGTCTCCTTGATGAAGTCGGGACGTCACTTGAATGCGGCTGGGAATCAACGGCGATGCGGGTTGCGCCACGCCTGCGTACGACGCAGCAGGCGGTGCGAGATGCAGGCGAACAGCACGCACGCGAACGACGAGGTCGCGAGCACGAGCGTGGCCATCGCGGCGGCCGGGCCCATCTGGCCCGCGTCGTCGAGGTTCAGGATCGCGACCGATGCGGGTTGCGTGTCCGGCGAGTAGAGGAACGCGACGGCCGAGACCGTCGTCATCCCGTTGACGAACAGGTAGCGCGCGATCAGCAGGATCGCGGGCAGGCACACGGGCACCGTCACGCGCAGGAAGGTCTTGTAGAACGGCACCTTCAGCGATGCCGATACGGCCTCGAACTCGCTGTCGATCTGCCGGAGCGCGGTGACGGCGGTGAGATGACTCGATGCGTAGTAGTGGACGACCGTGACGATCGCGAGCAGCCACAGCGACCCGTACAGCCCGTTCAGCGGATTGCCGGGCGCGTTGAACAGGAAGATGTAGCTGATGCCGAGCACGAGCCCCGGCACGCCCATCGGCAGGATCGCGCACAGCGCGATGAAGCCGCGCAGCCAGCGCGCGCCGCGCGTCTTCTCGATCAGGTAGGCGCCGCCGAACACGACGATCGTGCCGCCGAGCGCCACCGTCGCGGCCATCCGCAGGCTGTTCTTGTACGCGTCGAAGATGCCGGCGCCGATCAGCCCCATCTTGTAGTGCTGTAGCCCGAGGCTCATCTGGTAAGGCCAGAACTTCACGAACGACGCGAACACCGAGATACCGACCACCGCGATGAAGAACGCGCACACGAGCGTGCAGTACGCGAGCATCGCGGCGTCGAAGCCGCGCGACGGTTTCGGCTGGTACGGCGTCGAGCGCGCGCCGAGCTGGGACTGCTGGCGGCGGCGGATGAAGAAGTCGACGCCGAACGCGACCAGTGCCGGACACAGCAGCATCAGGCTCACGACCGCGCTGCGGTTGAAGTCCTGCAGCCCGATGATCAGCTTGTAGATGTCGGTCGACAATACGTTGTACGAACCGCCGATCACGACCGGCACGCCGAAGTCATTGATGCACATCGTGAATGCGACCATCGTCGCGCTGATCAGCCCGTACTTCGCGCCCGGCAGCGTGATCGTGAAGAACTTGCGGATGCGACTCGTGCCCATCGCGTCGGCGGCCTCGTAGAGCCGGCCGTCCGCGAGCGACAGCGCGGTGACGAGGATCATCAGCACGTGCGGGAACGACGCGTACACCATGCTCAGCACGATGCCCGGCAGCCCGTAGATCGAGTGGCCGTGCAGCAGCGGCTTCAGCAGCCCCGCGTTGCCGAACCAGTAGATGAACGACACGGCCGACAGCAGCGTCGGCGCGAGCAGCGGCAAGAGCGCGATCGTGCGTGCGGCGTTCTTCAGCGGCATGCACGAGCGCGTCAACGCATACGCGAACGTGAACGCCATCGGCACCACGATCGCCGTGACGAGCGCGCCGACCGTCAGCGAATGCAGCATCGAGCGCAGCACGCCGCTGTCCTCGAGATAGTCGACGAAGTTGTGCGCGCCGACGAAGCGCCCGTCCGCGTCGACGAAGCATTTCTGCACGACGAGCGCGAGCGGCGCAGCAGCAGGAACAGCGACATCAGCGCGGCCATCGCGACGAGCGCGAGCTGCGCGATGCGGTCGTGCCAGTGCGTGATCTGCCGCACGTCGGCGGGGGCGGAGGCGCCGCGGCGGCGCTCGGTCAGGACGGTGCTCATTGCAGTCGCTCCTTCGCGCACGGGAACACGCGGACATGCTCGCGATCGAGCGCGAGGTCGATGCGCGCGCCGGCCTGCACGCCCGTGCGGTCGACGTCGTGATACGACAGGTCGGCGACGATTTCCTGGCCGTCGAGCCCGTCGATGCGGAAGCTCACGCGGCAGAACGCGCCGAGGAATTCGAGCTTCTCGACGCGGCCCGCGAGCACGTTGTCGGCCGTTTCACCTGGCACGCGGATACGCAGGTCTTCCGGCCGCACGTAGACCGATACCGCCGCGCCTTGCGCGGGGCGGGCCGTGCCGTGGCGGCAGTCGAGGCCGACCGCGCCCGCGCGCAGCGTGCCGTCCTGCGCGACTTCAGCGGGAATCGTGTTGACGCGGCCGATGAAATCCGCGACGAACGGCGAAGCCGGCTGCCGGTAGATTTCGAGCGGCGTGCCGATCTGCTCGATCACGCCGTGGTTCATCACGACGATGCGATCGGCCATCGACAACGCTTCTTCCTGGTCGTGCGTGACCATGATCGTCGTCACGCCGAGCCGCTGCTGCAGCGCGCGGATTTCCTGGCGCAGCCGCACGCGCACGCGCGCGTCGAGCGCCGACAGCGGCTCGTCGAGCAGCAGCAGGCCGGGGGAAGTCGCGAGCGCACGCGCCAGCGCGATGCGCTGCTGCTGGCCGCCGGACAGCTGGCCCGGGTGCTTGCGATGGCTGTCGGGCAGGCCGACCAGCGCGAGCAGCGTGTGCACGCGCTCGTGAATCGCGTCGCGCTTCATCTTCCGGTTCACGAGCCCGTACGCGACGTTGTCGTACACGGTGAGGTTCGGGAACAGCGCATACGACTGGAACACGATGCCGTAGTCGCGCAGTTGCGGCGGCAGCCGCGAGATGTCGCGGCCGTCCTGCATGATGTGGCCGGCGTTCTGCGTTTCGAGCCCCGCGATGATTCGCAGCAGCGTCGTTTTCCCGCAGCCGGACGGCCCCAGGAAACAGATCATCTCGCCCTTCATCACGCTCAGGTTGATGTCGGTGAGGACCTGCGTGTCGTTGTACCGCTTCTCGATGCGTTCTACGCTCAGATAAGGTGCCATGCGCGCCTCCATGCTGGGGCGGCCCGGGGGCCGGATTCGACGAGGGGAAGGGGGGCGCGGGGCGGCGCGCTGCGCGGCCCCGCTGCCGGTTGCGGCGTTATTGCCGCGTCATTGCTGCGCCTTCGCCCCGTAGCGCTTCTGCCACGTATCGAGGATCGACTGGCGGTTCTTCGCCGACCACACGAAGTCGTTCTTCACGAGCAGGTCCGAGTAGTTGTCGGGGATGCCGGCCAGCTTCCGTGCGACGCCCGGATACGCGACGATCGCCCACCAGCGCGCGGTGATCTCGTTCGCGTCCTTGCTCGCCATGAAGTCGGCGAGCTTCTTCGCCGCATCGGGCTGCCTGGTTGTCTTCATGATTGCCGTGCCTTCCATGTCCCAGCCGAGCCCTTCCTTCGGGAACACGAGATCGATCGGCGCGCCCTGCGACTGCAACTCGTGGCCGCGGAACTCGAACGAGATGCCGATCGGGAATTCGCCGGTGCCGGCGAGCGTGCAGGGCTTCGAGCCCGAGTGCACGTACTGCGCGACGTTCTTGTCGAGCGCGTCCATGAATTTCCAGCCTTTGTCGTCGCCGAAGGTCTGCAGCCACGCGGTCACGTCGAGGTAGCCGGTGCCGGATGAAACCGGGCTAGGCATCACGATCGCGCCTTTGTAGACCGGCTTCGTCAGGTCTTCCCACGACGTCGGTTTCGGGATGTTCTTCGCCTGCGCGGCGACGCGGTTGTAGCAGATCGTCGCGCCCCACACATCCATGCCGACCCAGTGCGGCGGCGTGTTCGCGTCGCTGTACTTGCGCGTGAGCTGGTCGAAGCCCTTCGGCGTGTACGGCATCAGCATGCCTTGCAGGTCGAGCAGCGTGAGGCTCGACGCGGCGAGGCCGAGCACGACGTCCGCGCGCGGGTTGTTCTTCTCGGCGAGCAGCTTCGCGGTGACCGAGCCGGTCGAGTCGCGCACCCAGCGGATCTCGATATCGGGGTTCGCTTTCTCGAACGCGTCCTTGTAGGGCTTCATCGCCTCGTCTTCCAGCGCGGTGTAGACGAGCAGCGATGTCTTCGCGTGCGCCGCCTGCGCGGCGCCGAGCGCGACCGCCGCGGCCAGCGCGAAACGGGCCGCGCCCGCCGCCCATGCATTCAAACGCTTGTTTACCGGCACTTCGTTCATCTTCAGACCCCTTGACTGTGGCGCCGCGGCACACGGCGGATGAGTGGAGACCAGCCCTCTTGCTGCTACGTTGTTTTGCTTTCTGTTCTCTGCATGTTGTTGACAATCTACAAATCATCAATTTTAATGTCAAGCATGGAAAACACCTCCCTTCGGCGCGACGCGGGCGCCGACGGCTCTACCCTTCGAACTGAAAGGAATGAACGTCATGATTGAAACGCCTGTATCCGTGGAAGTGAACGGCCGCCGCTACAACTGGATGAGCCGGCCCGTGGTGGTCGTCTGTGTCGATGGCTGCGCATACGAATATCTGGAAGAAGCGGCCGAGGCCGGCGTGGCGCCGTTCCTGCGCACGCTGCTGAAGCCGGGCACGGCACTCAAGGGCGAGTGCGTGGTGCCGAGCTTCACGAACCCGAACAACCTGTCGATCGTGACCGGCGTGCCGCCGGCGGTGCATGGGATAAGCGGCAACTACTTCTACGATCGCGACACCGGCGCCGAGGTGCTGATGAACGATCCGAAGTACCTGGTCGCGCCGACCGTGCTCGCGACCTTCGCGGAGCAAGGCGCGAAGGTCGCGGTCGTCACCGCGAAGGACAAGCTGCGCCGCCTGCTCGGCAAGGGGCTGAAGGGCATCTGCTTCTCGTCGGAAAAGGCCGACGAGGCGAGCGTCGAGGAAAACGGCATCGACAACGTGCTCGAACTGGTCGGCAAGCCGGTGCCGAGCGTGTACAGCGCGGACCTGTCGGAATTCGTGTTCGCGGCCGGCGTGCGCTTGCTCGAGACGCGCCCGATCGACCTGATGTACCTGTCGACCACCGACTACGTGCAGCACAAGTGCGCGCCCGGCACGGAAGGCGCAAACGCGTTCTACGCGATGATGGACAAGTACCTGCAGCGTCTCGACGAGCTCGGCGCGATCGTCGCGATCACGGCCGACCACGGGATGAACGCGAAGCACGACGACGAGACCGGCGAGCCGAACGTGATCTACCTGCAGGAACTGTTCGACGAGTGGCTCGGCGAGGATGCGGCGCGCGTGATCCTGCCGATCACCGACCCGTACGTCGTGCACCACGGCGCGCTCGGCTCGTTCGCGACCGTCTACGTGCCGGCGACGGCCGATGCCGAGGCGCTGCGCACGCGGCTCGCCGCGGTCGACGGCATCGAGGTCGTGCTGACGGGCGCCGAAGGCTGCGCGCGTTTCGAGCTGCCGCCCGCGCGGATGGGCGACCTGATCGTGATCTCGAAGCAGGACGTCGTGCTCGGCACGCGCCGCATCAAGCACGACCTGTCGGGCCTCGACGTGCCGCTGCGCTCGCACGGCGGCATCTCCGAGCAGATCGTGCCGCTGATCTTCAGCAAGCCGGTCGCGACCGACGTCACGGGCCGCGCACGGCTGCGCAACTTCGACATCATCGACATCGCGCTCAACCATCTGCAGTGATGCGTACGCATCCGTAAGGGGACACACTCATGAACGCCATTGCAGCATCGACGGACGTCCGCGAGATTCGTCGCGAAGCACTGCGAATCGACGGCGAGCGGATTCATCGGGACGCGGTGATCGACGTGCGCAACCCGTACGACGGCTCGCTGGTCGGCACCGTGCCGAAGGCAACGCTGGACGACGTGCGTCGCGCGTTCGCGGTCGCGCGTGCCTACCGGCCGACGCTCACGCGCCACGATCGCGCGGCGATCCTGCGCCGTGCGGCCGACATCGTGCGTTCGCGCACGGCGGAGATCGCGGCGCTGATCACGGCCGAGGCCGGGTTGTGCATCAAGGATTCGACGTACGAGGCGGGCCGCGTGGCCGACGTGCTGACGTTCGGCGCCGGTGAAGTGCTGAAGGATGACGGGCAGATCTTCTCGTGCGATCTGACGCCGCACGGCAAGAAGCGCCGCGTGTACACGCAGCGCGATCCACTGCTCGGCGTGATTTCGGCGATCACGCCGTTCAACCACCCGATGAACCAGGTCGCGCACAAGATCGTGCCGTCGGTCGCGACCAACAACCGGATCGTCGTGAAGCCGTCGGAGAAGGTGCCGCTGTCGTGCTACCTGTTCGCGGACATCCTGTACGAAGCCGGCCTGCCGCCGCAGATGCTGCAGGTGATCACCGGAGACCCGAGGGAGATCGCCGACGAGCTGATCACGAACCCGGCGATCGACCTCATCACGTTCACGGGCGGCGTGTCGATCGGCAAGTCGATCGCGTCGCGGATGGGCTACCGGCGCGCGGTGCTCGAACTCGGCGGCAACGATCCGATCATCGTGATGGAAGATGCCGATCTCGACGAAGCGAGCACGCTCGCGGTGTCGGGCTCGTACAAGAACTCGGGGCAGCGCTGCACGGCGATCAAGCGGATGCTCGTGCACGAGTCGGTGGCCGATCGCTTCACCGAGCTGGTCGTCGAGAAAACGCGCGCATGGTCGTACGGCAATCCGTCCGATCCGTCGGTCGACATGGGCACCGTGATCGACGAAGCGGCCGCGAAGTTCTGCGAGCAGCAAGTGAACGATGCGATTTCGCGCGGGGCACGGCTGCTGGTCGGCAACGTGCGCGATGGCGCGCTGTATTCGCCGACGGTGATCGATCGCGTGACGCCCGACATGCCGCTCGTGAAGTACGAGACGTTCGGCCCCGTGTCGCCGATCATGCGCTTTCGCGACATCGACGAAGCGATCCGGATGTCGAACAGCACCGACTATGCGCTGTCGTCGTCGGTGTGTACGAACCGCTTCGACAACATCACGCGCTTCATCACCGAGCTGGAAGTCGGCAGCGTGAACGTGCGCGAGGTGCCGGGCTATCGGCTCGAACTGACGCCGTTCGGCGGCGTGAAGGATTCGGGGCTCGGCTACAAGGAAGGCGTGCAGGAAGCGATGAAGAGCTTCACGAATACGAAGACGTATTCGCTGCCGTGGTAAGTGGCGTGTAAGGCGCCCGCACCGGTTTTGCAGCCGGTGCGGGCGTTATTCGATCGGCTCATATCGTTAGCCGATTTGCGTTTTTGCCGTGCTCCAACGCGTCGGTAGAATTCGCGGACCTCTCGAGCGGCGCATGCATGCCGACGGGATGATTCTCTCCAATCATTCGGGGTCCGCACCATGAAATTCCTCCGTTCCATCCTGATCGTCGCGCTGCTGCAGGCGACCGCGGCCACCAGTGCGCTGGCTGCCGACGACCTGTCGCAGATCAAATCGGCCGGCGTGTTCCGGGTCGGCACCGAAGGCACCTACGCGCCGTTCACGTACCACGACGAGACGGGCAAGCTGACGGGATTCGACGTCGACATCGCCACGGCGATCGCGCAGCGCCTCGGCGTGAAGCCGCAGTTCGTCGAAGGCAAGTGGGACGGGCTGATCGCGGGCCTCGACGTGAACCGCTACGATGCGGTCGTCAATGAAGTGTCGATCACCGATGCGCGCAAGGCGAAATACGATTTCTCGTCGCCGTACATCACGTCGCACGCGGTGCTGATCGTGCGCGCGGACAACACGACGATTCGCTCGTTCGACGACCTGAAGGGCAAGAAATCCGCGAACACGCTGACGAGCAATTTCGGCAAGCTCGCGGCCGCGCATGGCGCCGACGTGGTTCCGGTGCAGGGCTTCAACGAGTCGATCGACCTGCTGAGCTCGGGGCGTGTCGACGCGACGATCAACGATTCGCTGTCGTACCTCGATTTCCGCAAGCACAAGCCCGACGCGAAACTGAAGATCGCGGCGACCGACAAGACCGGTGCCGGCGATGCGTCCGGCGTGCTGCTGCGCAAGGGCAGCCCCGCGCTGGTGGCCGCGATCGACAAGGCGCTCGCGGACATCAAGGCGGACGGCACCTACGCGAAGATCTCGCAGAAGTACTTCGGCCGCGACGTGTCGCAGCCGTGACGCGAGGCTGAACGATGCCGGCCTGGCTGCACCTGATGGCGGAATCGCTGCGGCCGCTGCTTTACGCGGGGCTCGTGTTCACGGTTCCGCTCACGCTCGCGTCGTTCGCGATCGGCCTGCTGCTCGCGTTCGGCGCGGCGCTCACGCGGTTGTTCGGGCCGCGCTGGGCGCAAGCCGTCGTGCGCTTCTACATCTGGCTGTTCCGCGGCTCGCCATTGCTCGTGCAGCTGTTCGTGATCTTCTACGGATTGCCGAACGTCGGCATCGTGCTCGACCCGCTGACGGCCGCCGTGATCGGCTTCTCGCTGAACGTGGGCGCGTACAACGCCGAGGTGATTCGCGGCGTGATCGAATCGATGCCGAAGGGGCAGTGGGAGGCCGCCTACTCGATGGCGATGACACGTGCGCAGGCATTGCGCCGCGCGATCCTGCCGCAGGCCGCGCGTGTCGCGCTGCCTGCGCTGTCGAACTCGTTCATTTCGCTCGTGAAGGACACGTCGCTCGCGGCCGTGCTGACCGTGCCCGAGATTTTCCAGGCCGCGCAGCGGATCGCGGCCGTGACCTACGAGCCGCTGATTCTCTATACCGAGGCCGCGGTGATCTATCTGCTGTTCAGTTCGGTGCTGTCCACGCTGCAACGTCGCCTCGAAGCCCGCTTCGGCCGGCACGCGCTGTTCCAGGCGGAGTTGCGGTGATTCGTCTCGACCATATCGACAAGTCGTTCGGCGCACATCGCGTGCTGAGCGGAATCGACCTCGCGTTGCAGCCGGGCAGCGTGACCGCGCTGATCGGGCCGTCCGGCAGCGGCAAGAGCACGCTGCTGCGCTGCGTGAACCTGCTCGAAGTGCCGGAGGCGGGCACGCTCGCGGTCGGCGATGCGCGCATCGAATTCGCGCCAGGGCGCCGGCCGTCGCGTGACGCGGTGTTCGCGGTGCGCAGGCAGACCGGTATGGTGTTTCAGAACTTCCAGTTGTTTCCGCACCTGAGCGTCGTGCAGAACGTGATGGAAGGGCTCGTGACCGTGCAGCGCTGGCCGCGCGAACAGGCGCGCCAGCGGGCGCTCGCGTTGCTCGACAAGGTTGGCATCGCGGACAAGGCCGACGCATGGCCGGCCACGCTGTCGGGCGGGCAGCAGCAGCGCGTGGCGATCGCGCGGGCGCTCGCGCCGTCTCCGCAGGTGCTGTTGTGCGACGAACCGACGTCGGCGCTCGATCCGGAGTTGTCCGTCGAAGTGGTCGAGGTGCTGCGCCAGCTCGCACGCGAAGGCACGACGATGCTGATGGCCACGCACGACTTGCGCCTGGCCGCGTCGATCGCGCACGACGCGGTGTTCCTCGCCGACGGCCGCATCGTCGAAGCCGGCGCATCGCGCGAGCTGTTCGGCCGGCCACGCGACCCTCGCACCGCGAAGTTCGTCGCGACACTCGCGCAGGGCGTACCGGCGTTCTGATGCGGGACGGCATGCCGACGGTGGTCAGCCCGGCACGTGTCCATCGAGTACCGCGGCGACGATCGCCTCCGGCGCATCTTCCTGGACCAGGTGCCCCGCTCGCGGCACCCTGATCAGCTTGCCGTTCGCGATGCGGTCGGCAAGCGCCTGCCCCTGTTCGAGCGGAATCCACGCGTCGTCCTCGCCCCACACGATGCGCACCGGGAAGTCCGACGGCGCGTAACGTGCCTCGGCTTCCTCGATGTAGCGCTGGCGCATCTGCGCGATCTGGCGATAGAACGCGGCCTGGCCGGCCGGCGTGAGCCACGGCGCACGGTAGATCGACAGCGCGTCGTCGCTCAGTGGCCGCGCCACTGCATTGCCGAGATAGGCAGACAGGAGCGCGTGATGCGCATAGGCCGGCAGCCCGGTGAACGCGGCCTCGTGCTGCGCGACATGGCGTACGAACGGCGACCCTTGTGGCGCGATCGCGACCGGATTCACGAGCGTGAGATCCGCATACGCAATGCCGTCGAGAAAGTGCGCGCGCAGCACGGTGGCGCCGCCGTAGTCGTGCGCAAGCACGCGTGGCCGCGAAATTCTCCATTCATTCAGCATCGCGCCGAACAGCGCGTTCTGGCGGCCGAGCGATACGTCCGCGTCCGGCATGTCGGACTGGCCGTAGCCGAGCAGGTCGTAGAAATACACGCGATGGCGCCGTGCGAGCCACGGGGCGATCCGGCGCCACACCTGCGATGAAAACGGCGTGCCGTGCACGAGCACGAGCGGTGGGCCCTTCCCAAGCGCGCCCCATGCAATCCGGTGACCTTCGAAATTGAAGCGATTCGCGAGTTCGAGCATCGGCTTCTCCGTGATAACCTGTTTTTGTTATTTAAAAGGTTACGCCGGATTGTCCGGATATGAAACCGATAGGTGAAAATAAATGGTTACTCGATCCGAGCCTGCACGACACGTGCACGTATGGGGTGCGGCCGATTTCGTCGGTGGCCATCCGGCGCTCGACTTCCTCAATACGGTGGCCGACACGGGCAAGACGCGCGACGACGAGAAGCTCGTCGACTGGCCGGCCGTGCGTGCGTGGGCGGAGCAATCGGGGTTGCTGGCGCCGGCCGATCTGGCGCGGCTGCTGCGTCATCCGCGGCAGGGCGGGCCTGACGAGCTGGTTGCGCTGCGCCGCTTTCGCGACGATGCGTATGCCGCGGTCGCGCACCTGACGGCCGAAGGCGGCGGCAGCGCAGGTGCGCGTGCGGCGGACCGGCTCACGGTCGCGATCCGCGAAGCGATCGGGCGCAGCGCGTTCGACGCGGTCGACGGCCGCTTCGCGTGGCGGCCCGACGCGCGCACCGCGTCACGCTGGATCGATGCGGCCGCGCTCGGCTTCGAGCAGTTGCTGCGCAGCGACGATTTCGCGCGTGTACGGCAGTGCGGCCGGTGTACGTGGTTCTTCGTCGATCGCGGCCGCGGCGTCGGGCGCCGCTGGTGCGACATGCGCACGTGCGGGAACCGCGCGAAGGTCGAGGCGTTCAGGGAGCGGTGAAGTGCGCGGCGTGATGGGGGCCGCGCCGAGCGCGTGTCATGGGGCGGCTTCGTGCGGCCGATGTTCGGGCCACAGCGTCGCGGCGATGAACAGCCCGGCGGCAAGGAACGGTGCGCCGATCGCGAACAGGATCGCCGTGAGGCCCCAGCGATCCCAGAAGCGGTCGACGATCGCGCGTTCGGGCGTGACGGGGTCGTACAGCACGTCGACCGCGTCGCCTTCGCGCAGGCCTGGATGCGACGACGCCGAACCCTGCGCGAACGTGATCGGCCGCCCGCTGTCGGTCGTGAACGCGACGATCGCCGAATACAGCGACGTGCGCAATCGTGCCGACCGCCCGTTTTTCGCGATCTCGACGACATGGCCGGTCGAGCGCGCATAGTGATGGACGATCTGCCACTGACGCAGGCCGGTCGCGCCGGCGCCGGCGAGAAAGCCCGTGCCGATCGCGATCGGAATCAGCACGATCGCGATATCCCAGCGGCGCCGCGTTTCCTTGCGTTCGGCGCGGGTCGGCGGCGGTTCGGCTTGCCGGCGGCGACGCTCGCCGGCGATCAGCAGGCCGCCGATCGCGAATGATGCGAGCGCGAGCAGCGCCGACACGACCACCGGAAACCAGCGTTGCGCGAAATCGTCGATCAGGGCGGGGCGGTCGGGGTGGTCGGGGTCGAGCAGCACGTCGACGTTCTCGCCGATGTCGTATGCGGGGACGGTCGATGCGGTATTGCCGGCAATTTCGCGGCGCAGGCCGTCGTTCGACAGGTACGCGACGATCGGCCGGTACGCACGCATCGCGTCGCTGTCCTGCACGATGCGCACGACGGTGCCCGGCGCGCGGACCAGGTGGCCGGTCGCGCGGCCGGTCGTGACGGCGAGCACGCCTGCCAGCACGAGCAACACGACGCCGAGCGCCAGCGCGACGAGCGCGTCCTTACCGGGCATGACCCGATCCGGTTCGTGCATCGCGCGACGGATTCGGGTGTGCTCGGATGAACGGCTCGTCCCGACGGACAAGCCGATATCGGCGCAACCATGGCCTCTGAATGGTCGCGTCTCGTTCACATGCTTCCATGTCTGACGTCCCATGTTCTCTCAGTGCCGGCGGGCAACAGGACCTGCGCCGGTCGTGTGATATTTGTCGGACGATTCTAGCGGAAACGATGCGGAAGATGCGTGCGGATGCGTACCGCGAATGGCGCGCGTCGTGAATTCGGCGGCGGAAAAGGAAAAGGCCGGTTAGCTTGCGCTAACCGGCCTTTGAAATTCCTGGTGGGGCGTGAGTGACTCGAACACTCGACCTACGGATTAAGAGTCCGCTGCTCTACCAACTGAGCTAACGCCCCCAACAGAAGAAAGATTATGCCGGGGTTTTCAGGACATGGCAAGACCTTTCTGCAAATATCCTGAAAATATTTCGTCAGGCCAACGGCGGCTGTCGGCACGGTAACGAGCGATCGCAGTTGGCGCGCTCCCGGTATGATGACGCCACACGTGCTGCGCGGCGGTCGCGCAACGCTTTCTGGACATTCGAAGATGGACGAAAACGCAGTCCGCGAATTGCTGGATCGCCTGCTGGCCCCGTGGGTCCGCTCGCTGGGTCTGGTCCCCGTGTCGATCGGCGACGACAGCGTCACGCTGCGCCTGCCGTTTTCCGGCGAATTCCGCCATTCGGGCGGCATCATCTGCGGCCAGGTGTTCACGGCGGCCGCCGACACCGCTATGGTGGTCGCGATCTCGTCCGCGCTCGGCGAGTTCCGGCCGATGACAACGGTATCGCTGAACACCAACTTCATGCGTCCCGTGCGCAAGGGCGACGTGCTCGTCACCGCGCGCGTGCTGCGAATGGGCCGCAACCTCGTGTTCGGCGAAGTCGAGCTGTTCGACGAGGACGGCAAGATGGCCGTCCACGCGACGTCGACCTACGCGCTCGTCAGCTGAGCGGCGCGATGTTCGACCAGATCGTTTTTGCGGGCGGCGGCAATCGCTGCTGGTGGCAGGCCGGCTTCTGGGACATCGCGCGGCCGGCGCTCGACCTGCGCCCGCGCGTGATCACCGGCATCTCGGCCGGCGCGGCGACAGCGTGCATGCTGTATACGCGCGACGCCGCGTGGGTGATGCGCTATTACGAAGAAGCGCTGCGCCACAACCGGAAGAATGCGTACTGGGGCAACCTGTTCGGGCGCGAGCCCGTGTTTCCGCATTACCGGATCTATCGCCAGGCATTGCTCGACATCTACGGCGAGCCGTTTGCGAAGCTGGCCGACGCGCCGGAGATCCGCATCGGCGTGTCGCACGTGCCGCGCTGGCTCGGCGCGCGCAGCGCGGTCGCCGCCGGTCTCGTCGCGTACAACATCGAGAAATACGTGCGCAAGACGCTGCACCCGACGCTCGGGCGCACGCTCGGCTTTCGGCCCGAATTCGTGCGTGCGCAGGCGTGTACGCGAGTCGACGAGCTTGCCGACCTGATCCTGCAGTCGTCCTGTACGCCGCCGTTCACGCCGGTCTTGCGTCGCGGTGGCCGGCCCGTGCTCGACGGTGGAATGGTCGACAACGTGCCGGTCGACGCGCTCGACCCGTCGCCGGGCGACGTGCTGGTGCTCGTCACGCGGCTGTATCCGCGTCCGCAGATGTTCACGGTCGCGCACGGCGACCAGCGGCGGCTGTATGTGCAGCCGTCGAGCAAGGTGCCGATTTCGAGCTGGGATTACACGAGCCCGTCGCAGATGCGGCATGCGTACGATCTCGGGCGGCGCGACGGCGAGCATTTCCTCACGCGCGTCGGCGCGATGACGGGCGGCCGCGTGGCCGCCTGACGATCGGGCAGGAAGGAGCAGGGCAGCGCGGTGCGCGCAGCCCGTGCGATCAGCGCTTGCGGATCGGCGTCAGCGCTTCGGGGTTGGCGACGCTCGACATGTCGCCGTCGTCGAACGCGAGGATGTTGCGGAACGCCGCGCTGAAGTAAAGCTCGTAGCTTTCGCGTTCGACGTAGCCGATGTGCGGCGTGCAGATCACGTTTTCCATGCGCAGCAGGCTGTAGCCCTGCAGGATCGGCTCGCTCTCGAACACGTCGATCGCGACCATCCCCGGACGGTTGTGCGACAGCGCGTTGACGAGCGCGTTTTCCTCGAGCAGCTCGGCGCGGCTCGTGTTGACGAGCAGCGACGTCGGCTTCATCCGCATCAGGTCTTCCTGCTTCACGATCCCGCGCGTGTCGTCGTGCATGCGCAGATGCAGCGACAGCACGTCGCTCTGCTCGAACAGCGCTTCGCGGCTCTCGGCCGCCGTGTAGCCATCGGCGCGCGCGGCTTCGAGCGAATGCTCACGGCCCCAGATCAGCACGTTCATCCCGAAGGCCTTGCCGTAGCCGGCGACGAGCCGGCCGATCTTGCCGTAGCCCCAGATGCCGAGCGTCTGGCCGCGCAGCACCTGGCCGAGACCGAAGTTCGGCGGCATGGCC
Organism: Burkholderia cepacia; assembly: GCF_029962485.1. Lineage (NCBI taxonomy): Bacteria > Pseudomonadati > Pseudomonadota > Betaproteobacteria > Burkholderiales > Burkholderiaceae > Burkholderia > Burkholderia cepacia. The sequence continues at coordinate 3,504,273 of NZ_CP073637.1, read as the reverse complement.
GACGTCTTCAGGCCCGATTGCTGCCAGGCGCCCTGCTTCAGGTTTGCGACGTACTGCGGAATGCGGCGCTGGGCCGCCATCACGAGCGCCCACGTCAGCTCGGCGGGAGCGACCGGCGAACCCGTGCCTTCGAGCACCGCGATGCCGCGGTCGGTACAGGCTTCCAGATCGATGTGGCTCGACACGCGGCCGGTCTGGCTGATCATGCGCAGGTTCGGCAGCTTGGCGAGCAGTTGCGAAGAAATCGGGGTCCGTTCACGAATCAGCACGAGCGCCTCGACTTCCGCCAGGCGGCTTGCGAGCTGTCCCAGGCCGCGCACCGTATTGTTGAAGACCTTCACGTCGTGGCCGGCAAGCATCTCGAAGCAGTTCAGCTTGCGGACGGCGTCCTGGTAGTCGTCGAGGATGGCAATTTTCATGGTGAACGGGTGTCGCGCGTTGAAAGCGGCAGTGGCGGCGGCGCACGTCGCGCACCCGTCCCGCCCGGCCGGGGCCGACATGATGCTACGCCGGCCGCCTTCTTGGTGTCTTTTTAACAGGTTGTTACGCTCCGCCGCAATTGGCGGGAGCCTGATCCGGCGCCGCTCGCGTGCGGGGCGCTAGGGTGCGCTGTTGTGTCGCATCAAACACGTCTTTCCTGATTCGGCTACTTACTCGACGAGGTTCACCCAATTGTTGCTCCAATCAGAATAATTGGATCATCTATCCACGAAGGGCGAGGATTTTTGACTATTTTTATCGCCAACCGGCCCCTTGCTGAGCAACTCTGCATCATTTCCGCTGTCGTAGGAGAATTACGCATTTGCTTCATCTTTTTGAAGTTGTACTAGCGGCAGGAGTCGTTTATGGATCACTTGCAGTCGATGCGCGTATTCGTCAAGGTTGCAGATCTCGGCAGTTTCGCGCGGGCCGCGAGCGCAATGGATATCTCCAACGCGGTCGCGACGCGCCACGTCGCCGACCTGGAAGGCCGGCTTGGCACGCGCTTGCTGAATCGCACCACGCGCAGCCTCTCCCTGACGGAGTCGGGTCAGGTCTATCTGGAGCGTGCCCGCCAGATCCTCGATGAGCTCGAGGACGTCGAGCAGATGGTCGTCGCACGCAATCACGAGCCGGTCGGCACGCTGCGCATCGTCGCGCCGGTCGTGTTCGGCCTGCACAACCTCGCACCCGTGCTGCAGTCGTACACGGAGAATTTCCCGAAAGTGGTGCCGGATCTCACGCTGGTCGACCGGCAGGTCGATCTCGTCGAGGAAGGCTTCGACGTCGGCATCGTCGTCACGCGCCAGATGCGCAGCGCGAGCATCGTCACACGGCGCCTGACCACCGGTTGCATGACCGTGTGCGCGACGCCGAGCTATCTGGAGAAGCACGGCGTGCCGACGCATCCGGAACAGCTCGCCGAGCACCCGAGCCTGAGCCTGCCGACCGAATACTGGGGCGACGAGCGCGTGTTCACGGGGCCGGACGGCGAAGTGCGCGTGCGCCCGACCAACGTGATCGTCGCGAACAACACCGCGATGCTGCGCCAGTTCGCGCTGCTCGGGATGGGCGTCGCGATCCTGCCGAGCTACCTGATCGGCAGCGACATCGCGCGCGGCGCGCTCGTGCGGCTGCTACCGGATTTTCGGCTGCCGCAGGTCGAGATCAACATCGCGTATCCGAGCCGGCGCCATCTGCCGGCGAAGGTGCGCACGTTCATCGACCACCTCGTCGAGCATTTCAGCCATTCGACCGACGCGATGATCGGCGAGCAGTGGGCCGCGCAGAGTTCGGTGCTCGCGCCGATCGGCGTCGAAACCCGCGCCGAGCAGCCGGAAGCGGCCGACCCGAACCTGTCGCCGCGCCTGCCGCGTTCGCCGCGCACGCGCGTTGCGGTGCCGTCGCCGCTGTAACGGCGCGGCGGCCGGGCGGCGGTTGCCGTCGGCACAAAGAAAAAACGCGGATCGAGCGATCGATCCGCGTTTTTTTATTGGCTGCGTGATGAAGCCTGACGCGCCGGGGGGAGGCCCCGGCGGCCGGGCCGTTACGAACCCGTTTTGCGCGCCGTCGTCTTGCGGGCGGCCGTCTTGGTGGCTGCGGTCTTCGCGGCGGTCTTGCGGGCCGGCGCCGGTTTCTCTTCTGCGCCTTCCGTCACGGTTTCGGCGTCCTTCGTCGCCGATTTTGCCGTCTTCTTCGCGGCGGCGGCCTTCGGCTCCTTCTTTTCGAACTCGAAGCCGATCTTGCCATCCGGCTGCTTCACGAGGAACGCCTTGAAGTTGCGGCCGGTACGCGACGACTTGAAGTTCGGCAGCAGATCCGTGCGGCCGTCGGCCAGCAGCTTGCCCATCTGCTCGCGCGTGATTTCCTGCTGCAGGATCACCTTGCCCGAGCGGAAGTCGCAGGTCTTCGGGTTCGCCACCGAGTGTTCGCACACGTAGCTCATCCCGTGCTCGAATACGCGGCCCTTGCACTTCGGGCATGCGCCGACCGGCTCCTGCGCGGAGAAGTCGGGCGCTTCGCCATCCTCGCCGCCCTGGTCCTGGCCGAAATCGAACTCGAGCTTGTAGTTCTTCGTCTCGTCGTCGAAGGACAGCTTGAGGATCGCCGAGAACGGGCGGCCCATCTTGCTGCGGAACCCGGACAGCGGCCCGATTTCCTTCTTCTGCAGCAGCTCCTCGACTTCCGGGATCTCGAACTGCCGGCTGCCCGGGATCTTCGAGATCGAGAACTCGCACTTCGTGCACGCGAAGCGGCGGTAGTTTTCCTTCACCTGGCCGCCGCAGTTCGGGCACGGCGTCTCGAGCGTCGCGTAGTCGCCGGGGATCGTGTCGGAATCGTATTCCTTCGCGCGCTTGACGATCTGCTGCGTCATGCGGGCGATTTCCTGCATGAACGCGTCGCGCCCGAGGTTGCCGCGCTCCATCTGCGACAACTTGTATTCCCATTCGCCGGTGAGCTCCGGCGCGGTCAGTTCCTTCACGCCGAGCCCGCGCAACAGCGTCATCAGCTGGAATGCCTTCGCGGTCGGGATCATTTCGCGACCCTCGCGCAGCAGGTATTTCTCGCCGAGCAGGCCTTCGATGATCGCCGCGCGCGTGGCCGGCGTGCCGAGGCCCTTCGCGGCCATCGCTTCGCGCAGCTCGTCGTCCTCGACCAGCTTGCCCGCGCCTTCCATCGCGGACAGCAGCGTCGCTTCCGAGTAGCGGGCGGGCGGTTTCGTCACGAGTGCGACCGCAGCGATCTCGTCCGTCTTCACCTTCTCGTCCTTCTGCACCGGCACGAGATTCGCGTCCGCGCCTTCGGCGTCGCGGCCGTATACCTGCAGCCAGCCCGGCTCGACGAGCACCTTGCCTTCGGTCTTGAAGTGATGGCCGGCGACTTCGGTGATCCGCGTCGTGACGCGGAATTCCGCGGCCGGGAAGAACACCGCGAGGAAGCGCTTCACGACCAGGTCGTACAGCTTCTGCTCGGGCTCGGACAGCGCCTTCGGCGCCTGCAGCGTCGGGATGATTGCAAAGTGGTCGCTGATCTTCGAGTTGTCGAAGATCCGCTTGTTCGGCTTCACCCAGCCCTTGTCGAGCACCTGCTTCGCATGCGGCAGGTAGTTGTTGCTTTCCTTGAGCATCTCGAGCGTGGACTCGACCGTCGACAGGTAGTCTTCCGGCAGCGCGCGCGCGTCGGTACGCGGGTAGGTCAGTACCTTGTGCTTTTCATACAGCGCCTGCGCGAGACCGAGCGTGTTCTTCGCGGAGAAGCCGAAGCGGCCGTTCGCCTCGCGCTGCAGGCTCGTCAGGTCGAACAGCAGCGGCGACAGCTGTGTCGACGGCTTCGATTCCTCGGACACCGTGCCGATCTGGTCGCGGCATGCGGCGACGATCGTTTCGGCGGCAGGCAGGCTCCACAGGCGGGAGTCACGTTTCTCCGGATCGAATTCGTCGCGCTTGAATTTCGGGTCGTACCACTTGCCTTCGTAGAAGCCGCCCGCGCACGCGAATTCGGCCTTCACTTCCCAGTAGTCGCGCGGGATGAAGCGACGGATTTTCTCTTCACGTTCGACGACGATCGACAGCGTTGGCGTCTGAACGCGACCGACGGTCGTCAGGAAGAAGCCGCCGCCCTTGCTGTTGAACGCGGTCATCGCGCGGGTGCCGTTGATCCCGACGAGCCAGTCGGCTTCCGAGCGGCAGCGTGCGGCGTCGGCGAGCGGCTGCATGTCGGTGTCGCTGCGCAGGTTCGCGAAACCGTCGCGGATCGCCTGCGGGGTCATCGATTGGAGCCACAGGCGTTGGACCGGCTGCTTCGCCTTCGCGTGCTGCGCGATCAGGCGGAAAATCAGCTCGCCCTCGCGCCCCGCGTCACATGCGTTGATCAGTCGGTCGACGTCCTTGCGCTTCATCAGCTTCGTGAGCACCTTGAGGCGCGACTCGCTTTTTGCGATCGGGTTCAGGTCGAAATGCGGGGGGATGACGGGCAGATGCGCGAAGCTCCATTTCCCGCGCTTGACCTCGTACTCTTCCGGGGCGGCGATTTCCAGCAGGTGGCCGACAGCGGACGAAAGGACGAAATCGTCGCTCTCGTAATACTCGTCATGCTTGGTAAAGCCGCCCAAAGCGCGTGCGATGTCGTTCGCGACAGAAGGCTTTTCCGCAATGATCAGTGCTTTGGACATGACAGGTGTGTGTTGGTAGACCGGGTTCGCCGGTTGTGGGTCCCTTTTACGACCGCTTTATAGCACACGCCGCAGCGACGGCGGCTCAGCGTGTAAAAAGCGGCTCATCATAGAGGGGGGCTGCAACGGCGGCAAGCGCCCGCCGCGGCGGGGCGCGCGAACACGCGCAAAACCGCCGCGCCGGCCTGCGAATTCAGGCTTCGACGATCAGGACGTTGCGCAATTTCGGTGCGTGCGGCGAGCCGGGCACCGCGCTCAGGTCGGACAGCATCCGCTCGACGATCGCCGCGTGCGGCAGCACCGTGCCGAAGAAGCGTGCGGTGTTGGCATCCTCGATCAGGATCGTCGGGAAGTTCTCGACGTCGAGATCGTCGAGCTGGTCGGCATGCGTTTCGATGTCGATCCAGGCGAAACAGGCGTCCGGATGCGCGTCGGCGAGCTGGTCGAAGGCCGTCCGGTAGTCGCGGCACGTGCCGCACCACTCGGCGCACAGGCAGGCGACGAGCAACGTGCCGGGATCGGCGAGGCGCTCGGCGATCCGATCCGCATCGGTGTCGAGATTCAGCGCGGGCATGGAATTCCTTGAATATCGTCGGCGGCTTGGCCGCCCCTATGGCGGGGAATGTAGCACGCCGTGCGCGGCCGGGGTGGGCGTGGCGTCAAGCCGCGCGAAGCGTCCGCCAGGGAGGCTGGCGACGCGACCGGCCAACTCCAGCGCCAGCAACGCGCCATGCAGCACGTCGTCGGACAGGCCGCTGCGTTCGGCGAGCCATTCGTAGGTAACGGGGCCGTATCCCAATGCGGCCAGCACGGCCTGCTCGGACGCGGCGCCCGGCGGCGGGGCGTCGATTCGGGCCGACGTGGCGGCCGGAACGGCGGGATTCGCCTGCCCGGCGCCGGGAGCGTCGCTTGTGCGGATGCCGCCGGTGTTGGTGCCGGGATGCCCGGCGGGAGCCGGGCGGCTGGTTGCACACGCGGCCGGTTCGGCCAGCCCGTACTCTTCGAGCACATCGAGCGGCGCCGCCGTGAGCTTCGCGCCGTCGCGGATCAGCGCGTGGCAGCCCTGCGCGAGCGGTGCGTGGATCGAGCCCGGCACCGCGAATACATCGCGCCCCAGTTCGTTCGCGAGCCGTGCGGTGATCAGCGAGCCGGAGCGCGGCGCGGCCTCGACGACGAGCGTGCCGATCGCCAGTGCGGCGATCAGGCGATTGCGCTGCGGGAAATGCGCGGCACGGGCCGGTGTGCCGAGCGGCCATTCCGACACGATCGCACCGTGCGCGGCGATCTCGTGCGCGAGTGCGCGATGCCGCGCCGGATAGACGAGATCGGCGCCCGTCGCGATGACGGCGACCGTGCCCGAGCGGCCGTCGAGTCCGCCGCGATGCGCGGCGCCGTCGATCCCGAGCGCGAGGCCCGAGACGATCGAGAGCCCCGCGTCGGACAACGCGCGCGCGAAGCCCGTTGCGTCGGCGAGCCCCTGCGGCGTCGCGTGCCGGCTGCCGACCACGGCGAGACCGCGTGCGTGCAGCAGGTCGAGCCGGCCCTTTACATATAGCAGGGGCGGCGGATCGTGCAGGTCGCGCAGCCGCGGCGGGTAGGCGGGATCGTTGAGCGTGACCAGCGCATTGCCCGGCGCTTCGAGCCACGCGAGCGCGGCGTCGGTGCGTGCGTCGAGATCGCCGCGCTCGCTCGCGCGAACCGCTTGTGCGGCGGCGGGGCAGCTCACCGCGGCGATGGCCGGGTCAGGGGCGCACAACAGTGCGGCCGGTGAGCCGAATGCATCGAGCAGGCGCTGCAGCACGGCGTGCGCGAGGCCGGGTGCGTGCGCGAGCTGTAGCCACGCGCGCAGCGCGGACGGCGTCAGCGCTTGCGGCGACATGAGGCTGCCCTCGAATGCGGCGGCCAGCGGACCGCGTGGCGCCATGATAAAATTTTCATCATCCGAAATACTCGACAGGGCCGTGCGCACGAGCGCCCGGCCAATTGCAGGAGGCGTGATCCGCGGCGTTGAATCGCCACGCATCCGCCTCATCTTCATTGCATCCCGGCGGCGGCACCAGTCGGCCGGATGGCCGATGCGGCACGCCGCTCCACCGAATACCGAACACCATGGCTTTGCTCAATATTCTTCATTACCCCGACAAGCGGCTGCATAAGGTCGCCAAGCCCGTCGACAAGGTCGACGACCGGATCCGCAAGCTCGTCGCCGACATGGCCGAGACCATGTACGCGGCGCCCGGCATCGGCCTTGCGGCCACGCAGGTCGACGTGCACGAGCGTGTGATCGTGATCGACATCTCGGAGGAGAAGAACGAACTGCGCGCGTTCATCAACCCCGAGATCGTGTGGTCGAGCGACGCGAAGCAGATCTATGAAGAAGGCTGCCTGTCGGTGCCCGGCATCTACGACGAAGTCGAGCGGCCCGACCACGTGCGCGTGCGCGCGCTCAACGAGCAGGGTGAGACGTTCGAGCTCGACTGCGAAGGCTTGCTTGCCGTGTGCGTCCAGCACGAGATGGATCACCTGATGGGGCGCGTGTTCGTCGAATACCTGTCGTCGCTCAAGCAGACGCGCATCAAGACGAAGATGAAGAAACTCGAACGCGCGATGTAACGCGCGTTCGCCCTGCCCGACCTCGAACGCTGTCATGACCCATACGTTGCGCGTGATTTTTGCCGGCACGCCGGAATTTGCCGCGGCTGCCCTTGCCGCAATCCACGAGGCCGGTTTCCCGGTGCCGCTCGTGCTCACCCAGCCCGATCGCCCTGCGGGGCGCGGGATGAAGCTGCAGGCGAGCGCCGTGAAGCGCTACGCCGTCGAGCACGGGATGCCCGTCGCGCAGCCGCCGTCGTTGCGCCGCGCGGGCAAGTACCCGGTCGAGGCGGCCGATGCGATCGAGCTGCTGCGCACGACGCCGCACGACGTGATGGTGGTGGCCGCCTACGGCCTGCTGCTGCCGCAGGAAGTGCTCGACATCCCGCGCGCCGGTTGCATCAACATCCATGCATCGCTGCTGCCGCGCTGGCGCGGCGCCGCGCCGATCCATCGTGCGATCGAGGCCGGCGACGCCGAGACGGGCGTCACGCTGATGCAGATGGACGTCGGCCTCGACACCGGTGCGATGATCGAGGAAGCACGCATCGCGATCGCGGCCGACGATACGACCGCGACGCTGCACGACCGGCTCGCTGCCGATGGCGCGCGGTTGATCGTCGATGCGCTCGTGCGGCTCGAGCGCGACGGCACGCTGCCGGCGACGCCGCAGCCGGCCGATGGCGTGACCTATGCGGAAAAGATCGGCAAGCATGAGGCGGCGCTCGACTGGCGCAAGCCGGCCGACGTGCTCGCGCGCCAGGTGCGTGCGTTCGATCCGTTCCCGGGCGGCGTCGCGACGCTCGACGGCGCGGCGATCAAGCTGTGGGCGGCCGAGCCCGTGGCGGCGCGCGGCGACGCGGTGCCCGGCACGATCGTCGACGCCGCGCCGGAAGGCGTGGTCGTCGCATGCGGCAGCGGCGCGCTGCGCGTCACGCAGTTGCAGAAGCCGGGCGGCAAACGGCTGCCCGCGCGCGAATTCCTGGCCGGCTCGCCGCTCGCCGCAGGCCAGCGTTTCGCGCTGCCCGACGTTGCCTGACGCGGGCTGACCGTCATTCGACACGGCCTGCCGGCCCTGCACAATTGGCCGGACGGCCGAGTCGCGCGGCGCGGCAGGCGCGCGTAGAATTTCCCTGCGCTCTCCGGTTTCGAGGTTTTCATGTTCGGCATCACCCATTTCGGTTTCTTCGTCCTGGCGGTTTTCTTGCTGAATGTCACGCCTGGCCCCGATACGGCTTACATCGTCGGCCGCAGCGTCGCGCAGGGCCGCGGCGCGGGGCTGATGTCGGCATTCGGCATTTCGGCAGGCTGCTGCGTTCACGCGCTCGCGTGCGCATTCGGCCTGACCGCGCTGCTTGCGGCGTCGGCCACCGCGTTCACGGTGATCAAGCTGGTCGGCGCGGCCTACCTGATCTATCTCGGCGTGCGGATGATCATCACGAAGCAGGCCGCGGCGCCGGCGGGCGTCGAGGCCGCGCAGGCCACGGCTGCCAAGCCGCTGCGCCAGCTGTTCATGCAGGGCTTCTGGACCAACGTGCTGAATCCGAAGGTCGTGCTGTTCTTCGTGTCGTTCTTCCCGCAGTTCGTGTCGGCCGACAGCCCGCACAAGGCATGGGCGTTCCTGACCCTCGGCGCGGTGTTCGTCGCGATGAGCACGGTCTGGACGAGCCTGGTCGCATGGGTTGCGGGCAGCGTCACGCAGCGCTTTTCCGGCAAGCCGGGCGTCAAGAAGTGGCTCGACCGCACGGTCGGCAGCGCGTTCGTCGGCCTCGGGCTGCGCCTTGCAACATCGCAACGCTGAGATTGAATTTTTCCGGCAAGACCTTATCTAACAAATCGCTTACAATTTTCCGCCGCGCCCTGTGATGCGCGGCGGGTCCCCTGACGGATAAGGAGTGGGTATGTTCAATTGGGTCAAAACGGCGATGCTGATGGCCGCGATCACGGCCCTGTTCATCGTGATCGGCGGCATGATCGGCGGCTCGCGGGGCATGACGATCGCGCTGCTGTTCGCGCTCGGCATGAATTTCTTCTCTTACTGGTTCTCGGACAAGATGGTGCTGCGCATGTACAACGCGCAGGAAGTCGACGAGAACTCGGCGCCGCAGTTCTACCGGATGGTGCGCGAGCTGGCCACGCGCGCGAACCTGCCGATGCCGCGCGTCTACCTGATCAACGAGGACGCGCCGAACGCGTTCGCGACGGGCCGCAACCCCGAGCACGCGGCGGTCGCCGCGACGACGGGCATCCTGCGCGTGCTGTCGGAGCGCGAGATGCGTGGCGTGATGGCGCACGAGCTTGCGCACGTGAAGCACCGCGACATCCTGATCTCGACGATCACCGCGACGATGGCAGGCGCGATCTCGGCGATCGCGAACTTCGCGATGTTCTTCGGCGGGCGCGACGAGAACGGCCGGCCGGCCAACCCAATCGCGGGTATCGCGGTCGCGCTGCTCGCGCCGATCGCAGGCGCCTTGATCCAGATGGCGATTTCGCGGGCACGCGAGTTCGAGGCCGACCGCGGCGGCGCGCAGATTTCGGGCGATCCGCAGTCGCTCGCGACCGCGCTCGACAAGATCCATCGCTATGCGGCGGGTATCCCGTTCCAGGCGGCCGAGGCCCATCCGGCCACCGCGCAGATGATGATCATGAACCCGCTGCACGGTGGCGGTCTGCAGAACCTTTTCTCGACGCACCCAGCCACCGAGGAGCGCATCGCGCGCCTGATGGAGATGGCGCGTACCGGTCGCTTCGACTAAACCCCGGCGTACCGTGCGGCCGTTGCCGCGCGGGGTCCGGCACGCCACCCCGCACGCTTCGCGCTGCGGGGTGTTTCATTTGTGCGCGCCGTAAAGGGGACAAAGGGGCCGCGTGGTCGCACGCTACAATGCGCGATTTGGGATCGCGAGGCCTTGCGGCCGTCGCGATCCTGCCGTTTGCCGCATTTGCTTGCTGCGTTTGATTGCCGATTCCGTACCGATGACACGAACCCGTTCTTCCGCTCCGTCTTCCTCCGGCCGCCCTGCGCGACTGGCCGCGCTGCATCTGGCGCCCGATTCGCTCGGCTTCGCGCTCGACGCGGCCGCGCAGGCGGTCGATGCGGTACGGCGCGGCACTGCGCTGCCGGCAGCGTTGTCGGCGGTATTCGCACAGATGGAGTCCGGTGCGCAGGCGCTCGCGCGCGGTGCGACGCAGGACGTTGCCTACCGGACGATGCGTCGCCTTGGCAGCGCGGACTGGCTGATCGGCAAACTCGTCAGCAAGGCGCCGCCCGCGCACGTGCATGCGGTGCTCGCCGGCGCGCTCGCGCTGCTGCTCGACCCGGCGGAGGATGCCGCGTATTCGGCATTCACGGTAGTCGATCAGGCAGTCACCGTCATCGGCGCGCGGCGTGAATGCGCGTTCGCGAAGGGCATGGTCAACGCGGTGCTGCGCCGTTTCCTGCGCGAGCGCGATGCCCTCGTCGCGGCGATGCAGGACGATCCGGTCGCGCGGTGGAATTACCGCGCATGGTGGGTCGATGCGGTGAAGCGCGCATGGCCCGATGCATGGCAGGCGATCCTCGCGGCCGGCGAACGACAGGGCCCGTTGACGCTGCGCGTGAATGCGCGCCGCGCGAGCGTCGACGCGTATCTCGAGACGCTGCGCGCGAGCGGGATCGAAGCGACCGCGATCGGCCGGCACGCGGTGCGGCTCGCGTCGGCGCTGCCGGTCGAGCGCATTCCCGGCTTCGCCGACGGCGTGGTGTCGGTGCAGGACGCCGGCGCGCAGCTCGCGGCCGAATGGCTCGACGCGCGCGACGGCATGCGCGTGCTCGATGCCTGCGCGGCACCCGGCGGCAAGACCGGCCACATTCTCGAACTGGCTGACGCGGAAGTCGTTGCGCTCGAAAGCGACGCAACGCGCGCGGCGCGCATCGGCGAAAACCTCGTGCGCCTGTCGCTCGAAGCGAACGTGTGCGTCGGCGATGCAGGTGCACCCGACGCGTGGTACGACGGGCGCCCGTTCGACCGTATCCTCGCCGATGTGCCGTGCTCGGCGTCCGGCATCGTGCGGCGGCACCCCGACATTCGCTGGCTGCGCCGCGAGGCCGACATTCCGGCGCTCGTTGCGGAACAGCGCCGCATCCTGTCGGCGCTGTGGCCGCTCGTGAAGCCGGGCGGCGAGCTGCTTTACGTGACCTGTTCGATCTTCCCCGAGGAAGGCGAATTGCAGGCCCGCTGGTTTGAAGCGGCCTGTGAAGATGCGGTACGATTGGACGCCCCCGGCCAGCTGCTGCCAGGCGGCGTGCAGGGACGGGCGGCCGCCGGCGCACTCGACCAGAACACCGATCAAGACGGATTTTTCTACGCGCGGTTTCAGAAACGGTGACGATCAAACACCTTTTTCCATTTCGGCTCGCGGCCGTCTTGCTGGTCGCGTTGATGCTGTGCCTGGCCGTCGTCCGGCCGGCGCATGCCGAATCGATCGCCGTGCAGCGCGCGTCGCTCCAGTCCGACGGAAGCGGCTGGAGCCTCGACGCGCGTTTCGACTTCGAGCTGAATCCGAACCTCGAGGATGCCGTGAACAAAGGCATTCCGGTGTATTTCACGACGGATTTCGAGTTGAGTCGCGCGCGCTGGTACTGGCTTGACGAACAGCCGGTATCGGTGTCGCAGACGATCCGCCTGTCGTTCCAGCCGCTCACGCGCGAGTACCGCGTATCGACCGGCGGCCTGCAGCTCGGTTTCCCGTCGCTGAAGGACGCGCTCGCGGTCGTCCGGCACATCACGTCGTGGCACGTGATCGACCGCAACCAGGTGCGCTCGGGTGAAACCTACACGGCGTCGGTGCGGATGCAGCTCGATACGGCGCTGATGCCGAAGCCGTTCCAGGTCGATGCCGTGAACAACCGCGACTGGACGCTCGGGTCGGACTGGAAGCGCTTCACTTTCACGGTGACCGAACGTGCTAAATAAAGTGCGCCGCGCGGCCAGCGGGAAGAGCCTCCTCGTCCGTGTGATCGTCTCGACCGTCGCGCTGACCGCGCTGTTGCTGCTCGTGCTGCTCGCGGCCGCGAGCGCGAACACCGAATTCTTCGATCGCTACTACTCGTGGCTGTACGCGACGAACATCGTCGTCGCGCTCGTGTTCCTGCTCGTGGTGCTCGGACTGATCGGGATGATCGTCGTGCGCCTGAGGAAGGGCAAGTTCGGCACGCGGCTGCTCGCGAAGCTCGCGGTGTTCTTCGCGCTCGTCGGCGTGGTGCCGGGCGGGATCATCTACATCGTGTCGTACCAGTTCGTGTCGCGCAGTATCGAGTCGTGGTTCGACGTGAACGTCGAGACCGCGCTGACGGCCGGCCTGAACCTCGGCCGCGGGATGCTCGATGCGTCGCTGTCCGACCTGCAGACGAAGGCGCGGATGATGTCCGACCAGCTCGCGAGCGTCGATGCGAACACGAACGGCACGACGCTCACGCTGCTGCGGCTGCGCGACCAGTTCGGCGTGCAGGACGCGACGATCGTCGAGCCGAGCCGCGGCGGCTCGGGCGCGGCGCCCGACCTGCATATCGTCGCGCAGGCGTCGGGCAATTTCGCGGCGCTGATTCCGGACGACCTGCCGACTCCGCTGATGCTGAGCCAGGCGCGCGAACACGGCGCGTACGCGGCGATCGAGGGCGAAGTCGACGGCGACCCGCGTGCGCATGGCGCGAAGGGCGCGTTGCGGCTGCGCGTCGTGCGGCCGATTCCCGATGCGACGACGTCGCTGCTGCAGCCGGCGGAGCGCTTCCTGCAGCTCACGCAGCCGGTGCCGCCTACGCTCGCGCACAACGCGGACGCCGTGCAGCGCGCGTATCGCGAGTACCAGGAAAAGTCGCTCGGCCGCACGGGGCTGCGCAAGATGTACATCGGCACGCTGACGCTCGCGCTGTTCCTCGCGACCTTCATCGCGATGATGCTCGCGCTCGCGCTCGGCCAGCAGCTCGCGCGGCCGCTGTTCCTGCTCGCGCAGGGCACGAAGGAAGTCACGGAAGGCGACTACACGCCGAAGCGCGAGATCAAGACGCGCGACGAGCTCGGCTTCCTCACGCAGTCGTTCAACGCGATGACGCGCCAGTTGTCCGAGGCGCGGCTCGCGGTCGAGAAGAACCGCGTCGCGCTCGAGCATTCGAAGACGTATCTCGAAAGTATCCTCGCGAACCTGACGGCCGGCGTGTTCGTGCTCGACCGCCAGTTCAGGCTGACGACGGCCAATCGCGGCGCCGAGCGGATCTTCCGGCAGCCGTTCAACTCGCTGATCGGCACGACGCTCGACCGGATCGGCGTGGCGGCGGGGTTCGGCGCGATGGTGCGCAAGGCGTTCGCCGATCGCGAGGCGGCGTCCGACGGCGGCAGCGGCGATCGCGGCCACTGGCAGCAGCAGTTCGCGATCGAGGTGCCGGGCGAAACCGAGCCGCTGACGCTGCTCGTGCGCGGCACGCGTCTCGTGTCGACGGTCGAGGGGCAGGCCGACGATCCGCAGACGTCCGGTTACGTCGTCGTGTTCGACGACATCTCCGACGTGATTTCCGCGCAGCGGTCGGTCGCGTGGGGCGAGGTCGCGCGCCGGCTCGCGCACGAGATCAAGAATCCGTTGACGCCGATCCAGCTGTCGGCCGAGCGGCTGCAGATGAAGCTGTCCGACAAGCTCGCGCCGCCCGATGCGGATGTGCTCAAGCGCGGCGCGACGATGATCGTGAACCAGGTCGCCGCGATGAAGCGGATGGTCGACGATTTCCGCGAATACGCGCGCACGCCGCCGGCGGTGCTCGCGAACCTGCAGTTGAATGAACTGGCGAGCGAGGTGCTCGGGCTGTATGGTGTCGGCGAAGGCAAGAACCCGATCATCGCCGAGCTCGCGCCGTCGCTGCCGGTGATACGCGGCGACGCGACGCAACTGCGCCAGGTGATTCACAACCTGCTGCAGAATGCGCAGGATTCGGTCGCGGAGTCTGCGCATCCGCGTGTGTTGATCGAAACCAAGACAGTAGAATATGGCGATCCCGACGCCGAGGGCAAAACGCGCGTCGCGGTACGTCTTACCGTGTCCGACAACGGGCCCGGTTTTCCGGCACGCATTCTGACCCGCGCGTTCGAGCCTTACGTGACGACGAAGGCGAAGGGCACGGGGCTCGGGTTGGCCACGGTCAAGAAAATCGTCGACGAGCATGGCGCGCGGATCGATCTGCGCAATCGCATGCACGGCGAGACCGTCGAGGGTGCGCAGGTGTCGATCCTGTTCCTGCAGATGGCGAGCGATGCGCCAGGCGCCGAATCGGGCGTGCAGGGCGGGACGGCCCCCGCTAAGACAAAAGCAAGTGAGCAGACAAAGGCAGCGTAAATGGCAACCATCCTGGTGGTAGATGATGAAATGGGCATCCGGGAATTGCTCTCGGAGATCCTCAGCGATGAAGGACATGTCGTCGAGGCAGCGGAGAACGCGCAGGCCGCGCGGGAATACCGGCTGAATCAGGCGCCCGATCTCGTGCTGCTCGATATCTGGATGCCCGATACCGACGGCGTGACCTTGCTCAAGGAGTGGGCGGCGCAGGGGCTGCTGACGATGCCCGTGATCATGATGTCCGGGCACGCGACGATCGATACGGCCGTCGAGGCAACCAAGATCGGCGCGCTCGATTTCCTCGAGAAGCCGATCGCACTGCAGAAGCTGCTGAAGTCGGTCGAGCACGGTCTCGCACGCGGCGCGGCGCCCATGTCCGCCAACGCGGCGGCGAAGGCCGGCGCCGGACAGGCCGCGGGGCCTGCATCGGTGGCGTCCGCGGCAGCGCTGCCGACGCTCGGCGACGACATGGCAGTGGCACTCGGCCTCGCGGGGCAGACGGCCGCGATTCCGTTCGACATCCCGTTGCGCGAAGCGCGCGATGCGTTCGAGCGCGCGTACTTCGAATATCACCTCGCGCGCGAAAACGGCAGCATGACGCGCGTCGCGGAGAAGACGGGCCTCGAGCGCACGCACCTGTATCGCAAGCTCAAGCAGCTCGGTGTCGAGCTCGGCAAGAAGCCGTCCGAAGGCGTCGTATAAAATATTTTGCGAAACCTCTTGCTCGGGTACGAATAGCTCGATATACTTTCATTCTTCGTTGGCCCGGTAGCTCAGTTGGTAGAGCAGCGGATTGAAAATCCGCGTGTCGATGGTTCGATTCCGTCCCAGGCCACCAGCATTTAAAACCCCAAGAATCGGAAGGTTCTTGGGGTTTTTCGTTTGTGGTGGGTATTGCGTGTCGTTGGCGGCGTGTCCGGCAGCATTCGCAGGGGCATGATAAAATCCGTGCCCGCTCAATGACTTAGCGCATCGCTTCAGACGCACGGCAGGCTGCGAGTCTCGCGCCGCCGTGGCGCGCGGCAACGATGCTGCGCGATGGGCGGTATAAGCGCACCGCCGCGTTCGCGGCCGACCGCGCTGCCTATACTGGTCGAGCCGGCGCAGGCCGGCCGCGTCGGGCCGCCCGGCGGCAGCCGGCCTTGGGGCGCAGCGCGACGCGAGCCTACACATTCACGGAGTATCACGGTGATTCGGACAGACGCTAAAGACGGCGCGCTCGTGTTGTTTTCCGGCGGGCAGGATTCGGCCACGTGCGTGGCATGGGCCCTCGAACGCTACCAGACGGTCGAGACGCTCGGCTTCGATTACGGCCAGCGGCATCGCGTCGAGCTCGAATGTCGCGACGGCGTGCGCGAAGCACTGAAGCGCGATTTTCCCGCATGGTCGGACCGGCTCGGCGACGATCACATGATCGACCTGTCGGTGCTCGGCGCGATCAGCGATACCGCGATGACGCGCACGATCGAGATCGAGACGTCCGCGAACGGCCTGCCGAATACGTTCGTGCCCGGTCGCAACCTGATGTTCATGACGATCGCCGCGGCGATCGCCTATCGTCGCGGATTGCGCGTGCTGGTCGGCGGGATGTGCGAGACAGACTTCTCGGGCTATCCCGACTGCCGCGACGACACGATGAAGGCGCTGCAGGTCGCGCTGAACCTCGGCATGGACACGCGCATGGTGCTCGAGACGCCGCTGATGTGGCTCGACAAGGCGCAGACCTGGCAGCTCGCCGAGCAGCTCGGCGGCGAGGCGCTCGTCGAACTGATCCGCGTCGAGACGCACACGTGCTACGTGGGCGAGCGCGCGGAACTGCACGACTGGGGCTTCGGCTGCGGCGAATGCCCGGCCTGCAAGCTGCGCAAGCGCGGCTACGAGGCTTACCTGAAGGGCGAGCGGGTGACCGAAGCGCCGCTGTGACGCGGGTGCGCCGGCGGCACTGAATGAATAACGGATTCTGATCGACAACGAGCGGCGCGAGCCGGACGAAGCACGATGACTTACGCGGTCAAGGAAATTTTCTACACGTTGCAGGGCGAAGGCGCGAATGCGGGCCGGCCCGCCGTGTTCTGCCGGTTTGCCGGCTGCAACCTGTGGTCGGGCCGCGAAGAGGATCGTGCGGAGGCCGTGTGCCGCTTCTGCGATACCGACTTCGTCGGCACCGACGGCGAGAACGGCGGCAAGTTCAAGGATGCCGAAGCGCTCGTCGCGACGATCGCCGGCCTGTGGCCGGAGGGCGAGGCGCACCGCTTCGTCGTCTGCACGGGCGGCGAGCCGATGCTGCAGCTCGACCAGCCGCTCGTCGACGCGCTGCACGCGGCCGGTTTCGAGATCGCGATCGAGACCAACGGTTCGCTGCCGGTGCTCGAATCGATCGACTGGATCTGCGTGAGCCCGAAGGCCGACGCGCCGCTCGTCGTCACGAAGGGCAACGAGCTGAAAGTCGTGATCCCGCAGGACAACCAGCGGCTGGCCGACTATGCGAAGCTCGACTTCGAGTACTTCCTGGTCCAGCCGATGGACGGCCCGTCGCGCGACCTCAATACGAAGCTCGCGATCGACTGGTGCAAGCGTCATCCGCAGTGGCGGCTGTCGATGCAGACCCACAAATATCTGAACATTCCCTGAGCCACGGCTTTTGACATCGTGCTGATTACCCGAAAACTCGAATTCGACGCGGGCCACCGCATCCCCGATCACCGCAGCCAGTGCAGGAACCTGCATGGCCATCGCTACGTGCTCGAAATCACGCTGCGCGGCGATCTCGTCGATACCGAGGGGGCGCCCGACCGCGGCATGGTGATGGATTTCGCCGACGTGAAGGCGCTTGCGATGGAGCACCTCGTCAGCAAGTGGGACCACGCGTTCCTGGTCTATGCGCGCGACGAAGTCGTGCGCTCGTTCCTCGAGCAGATGGCCGACCACAAGACCGTCGTGATCGACCGGATCCCGACCGTCGAGAACCTCGCGGCGATCGCGTTCGACCTCCTCGCGAACGTGTACGACGCGCACTACGGCGTGAACCTGCGCCTCGAGCGCGTGCGCCTGTACGAAACGCCGAACTGCTGGGCCGACGTCGAGCGCCAGCCCGGCCGCTGATCCGCCTTCCTGGCAGCCCGTGCCGTCCGGCGCGGGTTGCCTGTCATCGTGCCGCGCGGCTTCGATCCGCGCCGGCGCAGCTTCCCGCCTGTTCCGACATTCCGCGTAACGCCGCGCTATGATCGTTGAGTGGCGCCGGACAATCCGCTCGTGTGCCGTCGCACGGCGCGCGCTGTCAGATCGGTTGTCAGATCCGCTGCCCGTCGCCGACTAACGTTCCAGGGCGCGATCCCGGTGTCGCCGCCGTGCTGCGCTGCACGACGTGTTGTGTCCCGCCTCGCCTGTTGCTTGTCCCGTTCGATTGCCGTTCCGTCCAGGAGGCCGTATCGATGAGCACGCTCACCAATTCCCTCAAACAACGCCTGCGTGACGGCGACGATCCGCTGTACGGCCTGTGGCTGTCGCTCGGCAGTGAATCGGCCGCGGAAGCGCTCGCGCATGCCGGCTACGACTGGCTCTGCATCGACATGGAGCACGCGCCGAACGACAGCCGCGACGTGGCCTCGCAGCTGCGTGCGATCGCGGCCGCGCACCTGCCGAGCGAGCCGGTCGTGCGCGTGCCGGCGCGCGAGCCGTGGCTCGTGAAGCGCGCGCTCGATGCCGGCGCACGCACGCTGATGTTTCCGTCCATCGAAACGCCTGACGAAGCCGCGCACGCAGTGCGGCTCACGCGCTATCCATCGCCCGATTCGCCCGACGGGCTGCGCGGCGTCGCGGGCATGGTGCGCGCGGCGGCATTCGGCATGCGCCGCGATTACGTGCAGACGGCCAACGCGCAGGTCGCGGTGATCGTGCAGATCGAATCGGCGCGCGGTGTCGACGAGGTCGAGCGGATCGCGGCGACGCCGGGCGTCGACTGCCTGTTCGTCGGCCCGGCCGATCTCGCGGCGAGCCTCGGGCATCTCGGTGACATCCGCCACCCGGACGTCGAAACCGCGATGGCGCGCGTGCTCGCGGCCGGCAGGCAGGCCGGCGTCGCGGTCGGCATCTTCGCGGGCGATACGGCGGCTGCACGCCAGTACCGCGAGGCCGGTTACCGGATGATCTCGGTGTCGGCCGACGTGAGCTGGTTGTTGCGCGCGACGCGGCAGGCGCTGCAGGAGGTACGGTCATGAACGGTGGTGACGGTGCGTGCCGCGGGCGCACGCGGATCGGTGTGATGTTCGGCCTGTGGGCCCTGTGTATCGCGGCGGTCGCGCAGGGCGCGCCGCAAGAGAAGGTCGATCCGTCGCGCGAGACGCAATCGGCGGTCGCCGACTACAACGCCGGTGACTATCGCGCGGCGCTGGTGCAGTTCCACGACGCGGCCGAGCGCGGCGATCGCCTCGCGCAATTCAACTACGCGATGATGCTGCTGACGGGCGAAGGCGTGACCGCGAACGTCGACGAAGGGTTGCGCTGGCTGAAGCGCGCGGCCGACGCGAACATGTCGCATGCGCAGTACGTGTACGGCCGGATGTTCGACGACGGCGAGTTCGTCACGCGCAATCCGGTCGAAGCGCACCGCTGGTTCCTGCGCGCGGCGAAGCAGGGGCACGTGCAGGCCGCGCTGTCGCTCGCGAACCAGTTCCTCGACGGGCGCGGCACGCCGCGCGACAACCGGCAGGCGTTCGCGTGGTACAAGCAGGCCGCCGACGCGGGCGAGCCGACCGCGCAGTACGTGACCGCGTCGTTCTACGAGCGTGGTGGCGACGGCGTCGCGCAGAACCTGAACATCGCGCGGGCGTATTACGCGGCGGCGGCCGCACAGGGCGACGAGACGGCCGGGCTGAAATTCAAGGAGCTGAGTGCGCGGTTGAAGTCGCAGGCGCCGGCATCGGGCGGCGGGGCGGAGCCGGGCGGGCCGCATACGCCGTCGCAGTGAGCGCACGCGGCGTTCGGTCCGCCCCATGAAAAACGGCGCCCCAGGGCGCCGTTTTCCTTGACTGCGGTGCGGGCCGCGCGGTCAGCTCTTCATCAGCCGCCGTTGCCGCCCGACGCTCATGATCATCCCGATCGCGATGCCGAGCGTCGTGAGCGCGGTGCCGCCGTAACTCATGAACGGCAGCGGCACGCCGACGACCGGCAGCACGCCGCTCACCATCCCGATGTTGACGAACGCGTAGACGAAGAACGCGAGCGTGAGCGAGCCCGCGAGCAGGCGGCCGAACAGCGTCGCGCCCTGCGCGGCGATGTAGAGCCCGCGCGCGATCAGCGCCATGTACAGCGTCAGCAGCACGAGCCCGCCGACGAGCCCCCATTCCTCGGAAAACACCGCGAAGATGAAGTCGGTGTGCTTTTCCGGAATGAATTCGAGGTGCGCCTGCGTGCCTTTCAGGTAGCCCTTGCCGAGCACGCCGCCCGAGCCGATCGCGATCACGGCCTGGATCGTGTGGAAGCCCTTGCCGAGCGGGTCGGAGGTCGGGTCGAGCAGCGTGCACACACGGTGCTTCTGGTAGTCGTGCATCAGCGGCCACTGCACTTCGGGCTGGCAGATGCGCTCTTCGAACACGGCGATCGAGCCGACCGCGATCACGCCCGCGACGAGCACCGGCACGATCAGCTTGAACGACAGGCCGGCGAGGTAGATCACGAAGAAACCGGCCGCGAACACGAGCAGGCCCGTGCCGAGGTCGGGCTGCTTCGCGATCAGCCCGACCGGCACCATCAGGATCCCGAACGCGGCGAGGAAGTCGTACCAGCGCACCCCGCCCTCGCGGCGCTGGTAGTACCACGCGAGCATCAGCGGTGTCGCGATCTTGAGGATTTCAGACGGCTGGATCACGACGCCGACGTTCAGCCAGCGCTTCGCGCCTTTCTTGGTCATCCCGAACAGCGCGACGGCAATCAGCAGCGCGACCCCGAATGTGTAGAGCGGGACCGCGAAGCGCATCAGCGTGGTCGGCGGGATGTTGGCGATCACCCACATCAGCACGAACGTCAGCAGGATGTTGCGCAACTGGTCCTCTACGCGGCCCGGCATGTCGATCGCCGCGCTGTACAGCGTGACGATGCCGACGCACAGCAGCAGGAACACGATGAGGGCGAGCGGGCGGTCGAAGCCCGCGAACATCTGCTTGATCTTGTCGAGCCAGGCGCGCTTGTCGAATTGCATGCCTTTCTCCGTTAATGAGCGGTGCCGGCGTCCGCCGCTTTCGCGGGGGCCGTCGCACGGTGGTTGTCGTCCCGCGGCGTGGCGACGAGCGGCTGCGCGTCGCTGGCGGGGCGGCGCGGCCGGTGCGGACGCCGGATCGGCGGCAGGCTCGCGGCCCTCGGCGCCGCGGCGCTCGCGTCGGCCGGCTGGGCCGCGCTGGCGCCGGCCGCGTCCGATGCGGCGGCCGCGGACGCAGCCGATGCCGCATCCGCCGCGCTGGCCGCGGTCGGCACGACCGGCTGCGGCAACGCCGTGAAGCCGGCCGCGACGGCGGCGGGCTTGGTCGCGTCGCCGATCACCGGCGCACTGATGGGTTCGGTCGCCGATGCGGCGGCCGCTACGGCCGCAGCCTCGTTCTTCGGGTTCTGGCGGTCGATCAGGTAGTAGTCGAGCACGCGGCGCGCGATCGGGCCCGCAGCCTGCGCGCCCCAGCCGCCGTTCTCGACGACCAGCGCGACGGCGATCTGCGGGTGGTCGACCGGCGCATACGCGATGAACAGCGCGTGGTCGCGCAGGTGCTCGGCGAGCAGGTGGCCCTTGTAGTTCGAGCCCTGCAGCGAGAACACCTGCGCGGTACCGGTCTTGCCGGCCGCGAGGTACGGCGCGCCGCGGAACACCTTGTATGCCGTGCCGGACGGGTTCTCGATCACGTTCTCCATCCCGCGCTTCACGACGTCGATGTCGGCCTGCTTGAGCGGGATCACTTCGCTTTCCTTCGGCACGGTCAGGTGGCGCCCACGCGTGATCGGATCCTCGACTTCCTTCACGAGGTGAGGCTTCATCACGACGCCGTTGTTCGCGAGCGTCGCGGTCGCGTGTGCGAGCTGCAGGATCGTGAACGAGTTGTAGCCCTGGCCGATCCCGAGGCTGATCGTCTCGCCGTCGAACCACTTCTGCTGCGCGGCCTTCTTGAACGCCTTCTTCTTCCAGTCGGTCGACGGCAGGATCCCGCGCGCCTCGCCCTGGATGTCGATCCCGGTGATCTGGCCGAAGCCGAACGGCTTCATGAAGTTCGCGATCGAGTTCACGCCGAGGTCGCGCGCGAG
Organism: Burkholderia cepacia; assembly: GCF_029962485.1. Classification (NCBI taxonomy): domain Bacteria; kingdom Pseudomonadati; phylum Pseudomonadota; class Betaproteobacteria; order Burkholderiales; family Burkholderiaceae; genus Burkholderia; species Burkholderia cepacia. The sequence continues at coordinate 3,482,387 of NZ_CP073637.1, read as the reverse complement.
CATGTAGAAGTAGGTGTCGTTCGACACCATGATCGCCTTGTTCATGTCGACCCAGCCCTGGCCGGAGCGCACGTCGTTGCGGAACGTGTGGCCGCCGAACGTGAAGTAGCCGGGATCCTGGAAACCCCAGCCCGGCGTGCGCTTGCCGAGCGTCAGGCCCGCGAGCGCCATGAACGGCTTGTACGTCGAGCCGGGCGGGTAGGTGCCGTGCAGCGGGCGGTTCAGGAGCGGCTTGTCGGTCGAGTTGTTCAGCTCGTCCCAGGTCTGCTGGTCGATGCCGTCGACGAACGAATTCGGATCGAAGCTCGGCGACGACACGAAGGCGAGCACGTCGCCCGTCTTCGGCTCGATCGCGACGAGCGCGCCGCGCTTGCCGGCGAACGCCTGCTCGGCGGCCTGCTGCAGCCCGATGTCGAGCGACAGCACGAGGTTGTTGCCGGGCGTCGCCTGCGTGCGCGACAGCGTGCGCACCGGCCGGCCGCCGGCCGTCACCTCGACTTCCTCGAAGCCCGTCAGCCCGTGCAGCTCGGTTTCGTAGCTCTGCTCGACGCCGATCTTGCCGATGTAGTCGGTGCCCTTGTAGTTGTTCGCGTCGCGGCGCGGATCGTAGGTTTCCTGGTCGCTGTCGTTGTCGTCGCTCATCGCGTCGATGCGATCCTGGTCGCGCTTCGAGATCCGGCCGATGTAGCCGATCACGTGCGCGGCCGTCATGCCGAGCGGGTACTGGCGGAACAGCCGCGCGCGCACGTCGACGCCGGGGAAGCGGAAGCGCTGCGCGGTGAAGCGCGCGACTTCCGCGTCGGTGAGCCGCGTGCGGATCGGCAGGCTCTCGAAGTTCTTCGAGTCTTCCTGCAGCTTCTTGAAGCGGCGGCGGTCGCGCGCGTCGATCGGGATGATCTCGGACAGCTTGTCGATCGTGTTGTCGAGCGTGTCGTCGAGCTTCGACGGCGTGATCTCGAGCGTGTACGCCGAATAGTTCTTCGCGAGGATCACGCCGTTGCGGTCGGTGATGATCCCGCGGTTCGGCACGATCGGCGCGACCGAGATGCGGTTTTCCTCGGCCTGCAGCGCGTATTTGCCGTGCTGCATCAGCTGCAGGTAGAAGAAGCGGCTCGCGAGCAGCCCGAAGCAGACGAACACGAACACGCCCGCCGCCGCGACGCGCAGGCGGAACTTCGAGAGCTGCTGTTGGGTGTCGTTGAATTCGGTCATGCGGTTACAGTCGATCCGGCCCGCGCGGGCGGGCGAGGTGCCGCCCCTGGGCGCAACGGGCGTGGGGGCGGCGGGTATTCAAGGTCGGTCCGGCTCAGATGGGGCGCGTATCGTCCGGATCGACCGGGCGGCGTTGCGGCATCAGCAGCAGGTGGCTCGCGATTGGCCACAGCGCGGCTTCGACGAAGCCGTCGACGAGGTAGCGCCAGCCGGGGAACGCGGCGCCCATCACGAGACGGATCACGAACGGCACGAGCTGCGCGACGACAAGCAGCGGCGTGACATACAGCACCTGCACGCCGATCGGCATCCACAGCACGCGGCGGTGGATCGTGATCGCGCCGTACGACAGCAACGTATAGGCGAGCGCGTGCTCGCCGAGCAGCCCCGCGTCATGCACGTCCATCAGGATGCCGAGCAAGAACGCGACGCCCATCCCGACCTTGCGCGGCTGGTGGATGTTCCAGAACAGCAGCACGAGCGCGACGAAGTCGGGCACGCCGGGCAGGCGGCCCCATGGCATCAGGTTCAGCAGGAACGCGGCGGCGAGGCTGAAGACGATGAAGTACGGATTGACCGGCTGCAGGATGTATTGCGGGCGGTTCATCGCTGGGCTCCTGGTTGCCCGGCCGCGGGCTTCGCGGGCGCGGTGGCCGGTTTGCCGGAGGCGGCGGGCGCCGCCGGCGCAGGCTTCGCGGCGGGCTGGGCCGCGGCGGCCGGCTTGGCGTTAGCGTCGGCCTTGTCTGCCTTCTCGCCCTTCGCGGCGGCTTTCGCGCCCTTCTTGCCCTTCGCGTTCTTCTCGGTGGCCGGATCGGGCTCGGCCGGGCGCGGCGGGATGTCGTTCTGGTAGTGCAGCACGAGCATCTGGCGCGCGCCGCGCACGGCGGCGATCGGCGCGCAGGTCACGCGCGCGAAGGCCGTATCGGCGAGCTTGTCGACACGCGCGACCTTCGCGACCGGCAGGCCGGGCGGATAGACGCCGTCGAGGCCGCTCGTGACGAGCTCGTCGCCGGCCACGAGATCCGCGCTCGTCGGCACGAAGCGCAGATCGAGCGAATCGCCCTTCGGCGTGCCGTAGATCACGCTGCGCAGGCCGGTGCGCAGCACTTGCACGGGAATCGCGAGATCGCGGTCGGTGACCAGCGTGACTTCGGCCTGCAGCGGGAACACGCGCGTGACCTGGCCGATCACGCCGTCTTCGCTGACGACGGGCGAGCCGTTCTGGATGCCCTGCTGCGAACCTTGCCCGATCACGATCTTCTGCGTGAACGGATCGCTGGTGTCGTACTGGATCTCGACCGGCGTCGATTGCGTCGCGATGTGCTGGCGTAGCTCGAGCACCGCGCGCAGGTGCGCGTTTTCCTGCGTGAGCACGGCGGCCTGGTTGGCCTGCGTGGACAGCTGCAGGTTGCGTTTGCGGAGATCGTCGTTCTCGTGGCGCAGCGATGCGCCGGTGACGGCGATGTCGGCCGCGCCCATGAACAGGTCGCGCGGCACGAGCGCCGCGCGCTGCAGCGGATAGAGCACGGTGCCGAGCACGCCGCGGAGGATTTCGAGCGTGCTGAAGCGCGCGTCCGATACGAGGAGCGCGATGGCGAGGGCAACGAAGAAGATGAGCCGCGCGAGCGCGGGCGGACCTTGCTTGAAGAGGGGCGGCGGACTGTATTCCATGGTCGGCGCCGGGCGCGTGGGATCGGTTAAATGATGCTCAGACGCGCAAACGGCGCGGCGGTTCGTTCTAATCGAGCGATCCGGCCACGCCGCGGGTGCGTCATATCAACGAAACAGCTTAGACGATCACTCGTACGAGAAGATGCTGCCCAGCTTGTCCATGCGCTCGAGCGCCATGCCCGAACCGCGCACGACGCAGGTGAGCGGATCTTCGGCGACGAGCACCGGCAGGCCGGTTTCTTCCGCGAGCAGGCGGTCGAGGTCGCGCAGCAGCGCACCGCCGCCCGTCAGCATCATCCCGCGTTCGGCGATGTCGGCGCCGAGTTCCGGCGGCGTCTGTTCGAGCGCGATCTTCACCGACGACACGATCTGGTTCAGCGGATCGGTCAGCGCTTCGAGGATTTCGTTGCTGGAGATCGTGAAGCTGCGCGGAATGCCTTCCGACAGGTTGCGGCCCTTCACTTCCATTTCCTTGACTTCGGAGCCCGGGAACGCGGAGCCGATTTCCTTCTTGATCGCCTCGGCGGTCTGTTCGCCGATCAGCATGCCGTAGTTGCGGCGGATGTAGTTGACGATCGCCTCGTCGAACTTGTCGCCGCCGACGCGGACCGAGCCCTTGTACACGATGCCGCCGAGCGAGATCACGCCGACTTCGGTCGTGCCGCCGCCGATGTCGACGACCATCGAGCCGGTGGCTTCCGACACCGGCAGGCCCGCGCCGATCGCGGCCGCCATCGGCTCCTCGATCAGGTAGACCTGCGATGCGCCGGCGCCGTGTGCGGCTTCCTTGATCGCGCGGCGCTCGACCTGGGTCGAGCCGCACGGCACGCAGATGATGATGCGCGGCGACGGCGAGAACATGCGCGATTCGTGAGCGGTCTTGATGAACTGCTTGATCATCTGCTCGGTGACGGTGAAGTCGGCGATCACGCCGTCCTTCATCGGGCGGATCGCCTCGATGTTGCCCGGCACCTTGCCGAGCATCTGCTTGGCTTCCTTGCCGACCGCCTGGATCGTCTTCTTGCCGTTGGGGCCGCCTTCCTGGCGGATCGACACGACGGACGGTTCATCGAGCACGATGCCCTTGCCGCGCATGTAGATCAGGGTGTTTGCGGTGCCGAGGTCGATCGCGAGATCGTTGGAGAAGTAGCTGCGCAAAAAACCGAACATTCAGAATCCTGTTTCGCTCTGGGCCGGCCCTGCATAGCGAGCGCTGAGGGCGGCAGCGGAAAAAATAACAGCCTCGGGAAGCGTGGCGGAAGCGGCCGCCGCGGCGCACGAAGCTGCGAGTGATGTCTACCGGGGATCGCACGATGCACGCACGGCTTGCCGAAGCGAGGCGAAACGGTGCGGGAAAAGGCTGCCGGGTTTGGGTCGAACGCGTAATGATACCTTATAATTTCACGGTATTTGAATCGAAACGGGTGGTATTTTTGCCGCTTCGGCCCCGATTTTTGAGGGTGGGATCGCACCCTCCAACCCCCCGCCGCAGTGCTGCTTTTGATGCGCTGCGCAGCCTTGTTTTTCCGGTGATCGCATGGCCCTGACCCTGACCGATGTGAAACGCATCGCGCACCTGGCGCGACTCGAAATGGCCGACGCCGACGCCGAGCACATGCTCGGCCAGCTCAATGAATTCTTCGGCCTCGTCGAACAGATGCAGGCGGTCGACACCGCCGGCATCGCGCCGCTCGCCCACCCGATCGAACAGATCCAGGAAGTCGCGCAGCGCCTGCGCGACGACGCCGTGACGGAGGTCGTCAATCGCGACGACAACCAGCGTCCGGCGCCGGCCGTCCAGGACGGCCTCTATCTCGTGCCGAAGGTGATCGAGTAAGCATTCGATGACAAGCGCGCCGCCGCCTTCGCGCCGCGCGCCACCCAGAATTCCCAGGAAAACCACTCAATGCACGCAAAAAGCCTGACCGAACTGCGCGCCGCGCTCGCCGCCAAGGAATGCTCGGCCGTCGAGCTCGCGCAGCACTACCTGAAACGGATCGACGCCGCACGCGACCTGAACGCGTTCGTCCACGTCGACGCCGATCTGACCCTCGCGCAGGCGAAAGCCGCCGACGCGGAGCTCGCGCGCGGCGCGGGCGGCGCGCTCACCGGCCTGCCGATCGCGCACAAGGACGTCTTCGTCACGCGCGGCTGGCGCTCGACCGCCGGCTCGAAGATGCTCGCGAATTACGAGAGCCCGTTCGACGCGACCGTCGTCGCCCGCCTGCAGGCGGCCGGCATGGTCACGCTCGGCAAGACCAACATGGACGAGTTCGCGATGGGCTCGTCGAACGAGAATTCGGCGTTCGGCGCGGTGAAGAACCCGTGGGACACGAACGCGGTGCCGGGCGGCAGCTCGGGCGGCAGCTCGGCCGCCGTCGCCGCGCGCCTCGCGCCGGCCGCGACGGGCACCGACACCGGCGGCTCGATCCGCCAGCCCGCGTCGTTCGCGGGCGTGACGGGCATCAAGCCGACCTACGGCCGCGTGTCGCGCTACGGGATGATCGCGTTCGCGTCGTCGCTCGACCAGGGCGGCCCGATGGCGCAGAGCGCGTCCGACTGCGCGCTGCTGCTGAACGCGATGGCCGGCTTCGACGAGCGCGATTCGACGAGCCTCGAGCGCGACGACGAAGATTTCACGCGCCACCTCGGCCAGCCGTGGGCAGCCGGCAACGACGCGGGCAAGCCGCTCGCGGGCCTGCGCATCGGTTTGCCGAACGAATATTTCGGCGAAGGCCTCGCCGACGACGTGCGCGCGACGATCGACGCCGCACTGAAGCAGTATGAAGCGCTCGGCGCGACGCTCGTGCCGGTGTCGCTGCCGAAGACGGAACTGTCGATCCCCGTGTACTACGTGATCGCGCCGGCGGAAGCGTCGTCGAACCTGTCGCGTTTCGACGGCGTGCGCTTCGGCCATCGCGCCGCGCAGTACGGCGACCTGCTCGACATGTACAAGAAGTCGCGCGCCGAAGGCTTCGGCCCCGAGGTGAAGCGCCGGATTCTGGTCGGCGCGTACGTGCTGTCGCACGGCTACTACGACGCGTACTACCTGCAGGCGCAGAAGATCCGCCGCATCATCGCGAACGATTTCCAGGAAGCGTTCAAGTCGTGCGACGTGATCATGGGCCCGGCGTCGCCGACGGTCGCATGGGATCTCGGCGCGAAGGGCGACGATCCGGTGAAGATGTATCTCGCGGATATCTACACGCTGTCGGTGAGCCTCGCCGGCCTGCCCGGCATGAGCGTGCCGTGCGGCTTCGGCGCGGGCGCGAACGCGAAGCGCCCGGTCGGCCTGCAGATCATCGGCAACTATTTCAACGAAGCCCGGATGCTGCAGGTCGCCGACGCGTTCCAGCGCGCGACCGACTGGCACAAGCAAGTTCCGGCAGGGGTGTAAGCAATGACTACGCAATGGGAAGTCGTTATCGGTCTCGAGACGCACGCGCAACTGTCGACCGTCTCGAAGATTTTCTCGGGCGCGTCGACGCAGTTCGGCGCCGAACCGAACACGCAGGCCTGCCCGGTCGACCTGGCGCTGCCGGGCGTACTGCCGGTGCTGAACCGCGGCGCAGTCGAACGCGCGATCCGCTTCGGTCTCGCGATTGGCTCGACCATCGCGCCGCGCAGCATCTTCGCGCGCAAGAATTACTTCTACCCCGATCTGCCGAAGGGCTATCAGATCAGCCAGTACGAGATTCCGGTCGTGCAGGGCGGCCAGATCACGATCCAGGTGCCCGCCAACGAGAAGGCAGGCAAAGCAGCGTACGAGAAGACGGTCAACCTGACCCGCGCGCACCTCGAGGAAGATGCGGGCAAGTCGCTGCATGAAGACTTCGCCGGGATGACGGGGATCGACCTGAACCGCGCCGGCACGCCGCTGCTCGAGATCGTCACCGAGCCGGAAATGCGCAGCGCGGCCGAAGCCGTTGCGTACGCGAAGGCGCTGCACGGGCTCGTCGTGTGGCTCGGCATCTGCGACGGCAACATGCAGGAAGGCTCGTTCCGCTGCGATGCGAACGTGTCGGTGCGCCCGGTCGGCCAGGAGAAGTTCGGCACGCGCGCGGAAATCAAGAACCTGAACTCGTTCCGGTTCCTCGAGGAAGCGATCAACTTCGAAGTCCGTCGCCAGATCGAGCTGATCGAGGACGGCGGCGAAGTCGTGCAGGAAACGCGCCTGTACGATCCGGACAAGCGCGAGACGCGTTCGATGCGCAGCAAGGAAGACGCGCACGATTACCGCTACTTCCCCGATCCCGACCTGATGCCGCTCGTGATCGGCCAGGACTGGATCGAGCGCGTGCAGTCCGGCATGCCCGAACTGCCGGCCGCGATCCAGCAGCGCTTCGTCGACGAGTACGGCGTGTCCGCGTATGACGCGGGCGTGCTGACATCGAGCAAGGCGATGGCCGCGTACTTCGAGTCCGTGGTCGCGAAGGCCGGTGCGGCGAACGCGAAGATCGTCGCGAACTGGCTGATGGGCGACGTGTCGTCGCAGCTGAACCGCGACGGCATCGAGATCGACGCGATCCCCGTGTCGGCTGCGCAGCTCGCGCTGTTGCTGCAGCGCATCGCCGACGGCACGATCTCGAACAAGATCGCGAAGGAAATCTTCACGACGATCTGGGACGAGAAGGCGACCGACGAAGGCGCGGCCGACCGCATCATCGACGCGAAGGGGCTGAAGCAGATCTCCGACACCGGCGCGCTGGAAGCGATCATCGACGAAGTGCTCGCGGCGAACGCGAAGTCGGTCGAGGAATTCCGCGCGGGCAAGGAAAAGGCGTTCAACGCGCTGATCGGCCAGGCGATGAAGGCCACGAAGGGCAAGGCCAATCCGCAGCAGGTCAACGAACTGCTGAAGAAGAAGCTCGGCTGAGCATGACCGCGCGCCTGAACCGCGCTTGACGACGGGCCGCTCCGAACCAGTTCGGAGCGGCCCGTTGCGTTTGGTGGATGCGTTATCGTATGCACCACACCGTCCAACGGAGGAACGAATGGCGAAACAACCGTCGCTCGACGATTTCCGCGTGCCGTACAGCACGCGCGAGAAGGAAGCCGCCGCATTCAAGCTCGATGCGTTCGACCCGGCCGCGAAGCCGTTTTCGTCCGGCTCGAAGGACGCCGACCGCGAACGGCTGTCGGCCGTGTCGACCGAACTCGACACGCAGCAGGAGCGCCTGCACACGCAGCAGAAGAAGCGCGTGCTGCTCGTGCTGCAGGGGATGGACACCAGCGGCAAGGACGGCACCGTGCGCGCGGTGTTCCGCGACGTCGATCCGCTCGGCCTGCGCATCGTGCCGTTCAAGGCGCCGACGCCGATCGAGGCCGCGCACGACTTCCTGTGGCGCGTGCATGCGCAGGTGCCGGCCGCGGGCGAGCTCGCGATCTTCAACCGCAGCCACTATGAAGACGTGCTCGTGCCGCGCGTGCTCGACCTGATCGACGCGAAGGAATGCGAGCGCCGCTACCGGCAGATCCGCGATTTCGAGACGATGCTGTCCGAGAACGGCACGACGATCATCAAATGCTTCCTGCACATCTCGAAGGACGAGCAGCGCGAGCGGCTGCAGGCGCGCATCGACGATCCAACCAAGCACTGGAAGTTCGACATCTCCGATCTCGACGCGCGCAAGCACTGGGACGCGTACCAGTCCGCGTACCGCGACGCACTCGCCGCGACGTCGGCCGAGCATGCGCCGTGGTACGTGATCCCGGCCGATTCGAAGACGCACCGCAACGTGATGATCGCCGAGCTGCTGCTGCGCGCGATGACCGACATGAAGCTGGAATTCCCGCCGCCGAAGCCCGAGCTCGAAGGCGTGAAGATCCGTTAAGCTGCCACCCTGTAAAAACATCGAACTGAACGGAACCCGACATGATGCGAGTGATTACCGCCAACCTGAACGGCATCCGCTCCGCCGCGAAGAAGGGCTTCTTCGACTGGCTCGGCGAACAGAACGCCGACTGCGTGTGCGTGCAGGAAATCAAGGTATCGGCCGACGACCTGCCGGCCGAATTCGTCGAGCCGCACGGCTTCAAGAGCTATTTCCACCACGCCGAGAAGAAGGGCTACAGCGGCGCGGGCGTGTACAGCCGGCGCGAGCCCGATGACGTGATCATCGGCTTCGGCAGCAGCGAATTCGATTCCGAAGGGCGCTACGTCGAGGCGCGCTACGGCAAGCTGTCGGTCGTGTCGGTGTACGTACCGTCCGGCTCGAGCGGCGAAGAGCGCCAGCAGGCGAAGTACCGCTTCATGGACGAATTCATGCCGCATCTCGCTCAGCTCAAGAAGAAGCGCGAGGTGATCCTGTGCGGCGACGTGAACATCGTCCACAAGGAAATCGACATCAAGAACTGGAAGAGCAACCAGAAGAACTCGGGCTGCCTGCCGGAAGAGCGCGAGTGGCTCACGAAGCTGTTCGACGATGTCGGCTACGTCGACGTGTTCCGCACGCTCGACCCGCGCGCCGAGCAGTACACGTGGTGGAGCAACCGCGGCCAGGCATACGCGAAGAACGTCGGGTGGCGGATCGACTACCAGATCGCGACGCCTGGCGTGGCCGGCACCGCGAAAAGCACGTCGATCTTCAAGGACATCAAGTTCAGCGACCATGCGCCGCTGACGATCGACTACGACTACAAGAAGTGATTGGCGGCGCTGCGCCGCGTGCGCAGCCGCCGAATGCAAAACGGGCCGCATGTCTGACATGCGGCCCGTTTCGTTTGACGCGGTGCTTACTGCTTGATCGACGCCATGTCGATCACGAACCGGTACTTCACGTCGCTCTTCAGCATCCGCTCGTAAGCGGCGTTGATCTGCTGCATCGGAATCGTCTCGATATCCGACGTGATCCCGTGCTCCGCGCAGAAGTCGAGCATTTCCTGCGTTTCCGCGATCCCGCCGATCAGCGAGCCCGCGAGGCGGCGGCGCTTGAAGATCAGGTTGAACACTTGCGGCGACGGGTGGTCGTGCTCCGGCGCGCCGACGAGCGTCATCGTGCCGTCGCGCTTCAGCAGGTGCAGGAACGGGTTCAGGTCGTGCGGCGCGGCGACCGTGTTCAGGATGAAGTCGAAGCTGTTCAGGTGCGCATGCATCTGCGCTTCGTCCTTCGAGATCACGACTTCGTGCGCGCCGACGCGCTTGCCGTCCTCGATCTTCGACGGCGACGTCGTGAACAGCACGACGTGCGCACCCATCGCGCGCGCCAGCTTCACGCCCATGTGGCCGAGGCCGCCGAGGCCGACGATGCCGACCTTCTTGCCGGGTCCGACGTTCCACTGCCGCAGCGGCGAGTAGGTCGTGATCCCCGCGCACAGGAGCGGTGCGGCGCCGGCCGGGTCGAGCGTCTCGGGCACGCGCAGCACGAACGCCTCGTCGACGACGAGCTGCGTCGAATAGCCGCCGAACGTGATGTCGCCCGTCACGCGATCCTGGCCGTTGTAGGTGCCGACGAAGCCGTTCTCGCAGTATTGCTCGAGGCCGTCCGCGCAGCTCGGGCAGGTGCGGCACGAATCGACGAGGCAGCCGACGCCGACCAGCTCGCCGACCTTGAAGCGCGAGACCTGCGCGCCGGTTGCGGTCACGCGGCCGACGATTTCATGGCCCGGCACGACCGGGTAGATCGTGTTGCGCCATTCGTTGCGCGCCTGGTGCAGATCCGAGTGGCAGACGCCGCAGTAGAGGACGTCGATCTGGACGTCGAGGTCGCGCAGCGCGCGACGCTGGAATTCGAACGGGGCGAGCGGCGACTGCGAATCGGTCGCCGCGTAGGCATAGGTTGTGCTCATGCGATGGGCTCCTTGTCCGGAACGGATCCGGCGAAACGAACTGCCGTCGCATCATGTGGCGATGCGGCGAGGCAGGACGTCATCGTACGGAGCGCGGCGCCGCGGCGAAATACACGAAGGTCTGGAAGATTTGCCTATTCCTCTTGAACTGCATGCGAACAGCCGTTAAAACGCGTGCAAGGTGCTACATTGCGAGCCAGATTCTCTTGCCGGACAGGACCGCGCCGATGAGCTTTCAGCCCCTTTTTGCCGATGCGGGCGACCGTGTGCAGCGCCGCATGATCGAGCTGCATACGCGCCTTGCGCCGAACGAAGGCGACACGTTCGCGGCGCTCGACGGCGTGCGCCTTTTTCGCGTCAGCCGCCCCGCGCCACGCATGCCCGTGCTGTACGAACCGAGCATCATCGTCGTGTGCCAGGGGCGCAAGCTCGGCTATCTCGGCGGCCGCTCGTTCGTGTACGACGCGCAGCAGTACCTGGTGCTGTCGGTGCCGCTGCCGTTCGAGTGCGAGACGTTCGCGAGCATGGACGAGCCGTTTCTCGCGATCTCGATCCGCGTCGACCTCGCGGTGATCGCCGAGCTGGCGATCCTGCTCGACGAGACGCTCGGCGCGGCCGTCAGCGAACCGCTCGGCGTCTATTCGACGCCGCTCGACGCGCCGCTGGCCGACGCGGTCGTGCGGCTGCTCGAAGCGCTCGCGTCGCCGCACGACACGCGCGTGCTGGGGCCCGCGATCATGCGCGAGATCGCGTATCGCGTGCTGACGGGCGAACAGGGCGACGCGATGCGCGCGGCGCTCGTGCAGCAGCATCACTTCGGCCGCATCGCGAAGGCGCTGCGGCGCATCCACGCGGAGCTGACGGCCGACCTCGATGTCGAGACGCTCGCGCGCGAAGCCGGGATGAGCCTCGCGGTGTTCCACGCGCAGTTCAAGCACGTGACGGCAACCTCGCCGATGCAATACGTGAAGGCCGCGCGGCTACACCAGGCGCGGCTGATGATGGTGCAGGACGGGGTCGGCGCCGGCACGGCGGCAGCGCGCGTCGGCTACGCGAGCGCGTCGCAGTTCAGCCGCGAGTTCAAGCGGCTGTTCGGCCGCAGCCCCGGTGACGAGGTGCGCTGGATGCGTGAAAGCGGTGTCCGCCCGGTCGCGGCCGACGTGGACGCGTAGCGCCCGGCGTCACCCGGCGGCGCGCCGGACGACTTTGCGCCGCTGCGCGCTGATGCCCGCATAGTCGGGCAGCGAATCGACACGCTTGCCGATCGCCTTTGCATACAGCGGAATCAGGTCGGGCAGCCGGTTCAGCAGATCCTGGCGTCGCGCGGTGCTGTACGGGTGCGTGTAGATGAAGCCCGTCGCCTTGTTCGCGCGTGTCGCGACCGCGAGCTTGTCCCACAGCGTGATGGCCGCGCGCGGATCGAAGCCCGCGCGTGCGGCGATGTCGCCGCCGATCACGTCGGCTTCGGTCTCGTCGGTCGGCTCATAGTGAAGCGATTGCAGGCGCTCGCCGAGATTCAGCGCCTGCGGCAGCGGATCGCCGACGCCGAACAGCGGCGGCAGCGCGGCCGCACGCAGCGACGTCTGCGACGTCGCGCTGAAGTTGCTACGCGCGTGTTCACGCAGCGCGTGCGCGATGCCGTGCGCGAGCAGCACGCCGAGCTCGTCGTCGTTCAGGCGGACGCGGTCGAGCATGCCGCCATACACGAGCACCTTGCCGCCCGGCAGGCAGGTCAGGCGGATGTCGCGTGAGCGGATCGCGTTGACGTCCCACGTCCAGCTCTTCACGCGATCGTTCCACTTCACCGAGTACGGCGCGAGCTTCGCGACGATCGCGCGCAGACGCTTCACGCGCGGCTGGTTCGCGGGCAGCAACCGGTTGCTGTCGGCGGCTGCCTGCACGATCTGCGCGTATTCGTTCGCGGTGAGCTGCTCGAGCAACGGCGACGGGATCAGCGTGCGGAACGCGATTGCGTTGCCGTAGCGGACTTGCTGTTGCGGCGTCTGCGCATACGCCTTCGCCGGCACGGCGGCGCCGGTCGGCTGCGCGGCTTCGGCGGCGGACGGTGCGACGGGTGCGGTGGAAGTCGAAGGCGCGGGCGCGGTAGCGGGAGTGGCGGCTGGCGCTGAGCCCGCTGCCGTCGCGGCGGTGTCGGACGCGTGCGCGAACGTCGCGGCGAGTGCCGCGGCGCCGATGCCCAACGAGGCCGCAACGCGCGCGACGCGGCGCAGGCGGTCACTGCGCACGGCTGGCCTCGCCGTTGCGTGCGATGCCGTTCCACGGCGCGATCTTGAACAGCAGCAACATGCCGGGAATCGCGAGCGCGGTACACACGATGAAGTAGTCGAACCAGCCGATCTTCGCGACGATGAAGCCGCTCGCGGCCGACGCGAGCGTGCGCGGTACCGACGCGAGGCTCGTGAACAGCGCGAACTGCGTGGCCGTATAGCGCGGGTCGGTCGTGCTGGCGATGTACGCGACGAACGCGGCCATCGTCAGGCCGGTCGTGAAGGTTTCGAAGCCGTAGACGAGCGCAAGCGCCACGGTCATCGGGCTCAGATGCGGTGTGACCTCGAAGCCGAAGATCGACAGGAACGACGCGAGCGCGTGGCTTGCCGTGACCGTGAATTCGTAGAGCATCGCGAGCACCGGCGAGCTGGGGCCGACGTGCGCAAGCCACGCGAAGCCGAGCGTCGACACCATCTGCAGCGCGCCGAAGACCCACAGCCCGCGGCCGATGCCGATCTTCACGAGCCAGATGCCGCCGATGATGCCGCCGGCGACGCTCGCGACGAGCGCGGTGGTTTTCGCGACGATGCCGATCTCGGTGCGCGAGAAGCCGATGTCGAGGAAGAACGATGTCGACAGCGTGGTCGCCATCGTGTCGCCGATCTTGAACAGGAAGATGAACGCGATGACGAGCAGCGCACCGGCCCAGCCGTCGCGCTGAATGAATTCGCGGAACGGCAGCACGATGGCGTCGCGCAGGTTGCGCGGCGGCGCGCCGACCACTTCGGGCTCGCGCACGAGCAGCGTCATCAGGATGCCCGGCAGCATGAACGCGCCGGTGAGCGCGAACACGGCGTCCCACGGCATGTGGTCGGACAGGATCAACGCGAGCGAGCCGGGAATCAGCGCGGCGAGCTTGTACGCGTTCACGTGCACCGCGTTGCCGAGGCCCTGCTCGGTGTCGCGCAGCAGTTCGCGGCGATACGCGTCGATCACGATGTCGGAGCTCGCGCCGAAGAACGCGACGAGCGTCGTGAGCGCGGCCACCGTCCAGATCGAGTCGCGCGGCGACACGAAGCCGAGCGCGGCGATCGCGCCCGCGACCAGCACCTGCGTGAGCAGCATCCAGCCGCGCCGGCGGCCCGGCCGCCAGCCGGGCAGGCGCGGGATGTAGCGGTCCATCAGCGGCGCCCACAGGAACTTCCACGTATACGGGAACTGGATCAGCGCGAACAGGCCGATTTCCTTCAGGTTCACGCCTTCGGAGCGCAGCCATGCCTGCACGAGGTAGACGAGCGTGAAGAGGGGCAGACCTGACGTGAAGCCGAGGAACACGCAGATCAGCATGTGCGTGTTCAGATAGGCTCGCCAGCCGGGGTGCTCCTCGTGAGCGGTGAGTGCGGGCGCCTCGTGTGGCGTTTTCGACATGGACTGGAACTGGGTAGCGTTGACTGATTGCGGCGGCAGCGCAGGCGGCGGCGCGGGTAGCACAGGAGCGCGGCCGCACGTGCGTGCGGGCCGTCGGCGTCCGTCAACGGCCCCCCGGCTCAGCTGCGCTTGACGCGATAGACAGCAAGACTACCACGCCAGTTCGCTCCCCATCGAATCGGCTGGCCTTCGTGCAGCACGACGCGGTCGAGGATCGTGACGCCGACTTCGGGCGCGAGCGCCTCGAAATCCTCGATCGTCAGCACCCGCACGTTCGGCGTGTTGTGCCACTGGTACGGCAGCGATTTCGACACGGGCATCCGGCCGTGCAGCACCGACAGACGGTGCGACCAGTAGCCGAAGTTCGGGAACGACACGATGCACTCGCGGCCGACACGCGCCGTTTCGCGCAGGATCGCTGCCGTCTGGTGGATCGTCTGCAAGGTTTGCGACAGGATCGCGATGTCGAAGCTGTGGTCTTCGAACAGCCGCAGGCCGTCCTCGAGATTCTGCTGGATCACGTTGATGCCGTTCTTCGCGCTCGCGAGCACGCCCGCGTCGTTCAGTTCGATGCCGTAACCGGTGACGTCCAGTTCTTCCATCAGCAGCGCGAGCAGCGAGCCGTCGCCGCAGCCGAGGTCGAGCACGGTCGAGCGCGGCTCGACCCAGCGTGCGATCGTGCGGAAGTCCGCGCGCGCGGACAGGGAATTCAGCGCTTGCTGGTTCATGCACCCACCTCGTTGGCGATTCGTTCGTAATACGCGCGGATCAGGTTGTGATAGCGCGCATCGTCGAGCAGGAACGCGTCGTGACCGTGCGGTGCGTCGATTTCCGCGTAGCTGACCGTGCGCTTGTTGTCGAGCAGCGCCTTCACGATCTCGCGCGAGCGTGCGGGCGCGAAACGCCAGTCGGTCGAGAAGCTCGCGATCAGGTACTTCGCCTGCGTGTGCGCGAGCGCGGCCGTCAGGTTGCCGTCGAACGCCTTCGCCGGGTCGAAGTAGTCGAGCGCGCGCGTGATCAGCAGGTACGTGTTCGCATCGAAGTAGTCGGCGAACTTGTCGCCCTGGTAGCGCAGGTACGACTCGACCTCGAATTCGACGTCGAAGCTGAAGTTGTACGCGTCGAGCGCACCGTCGGCGCGGCGCAGCGCACGGCCGAATTTCTCGGCCATGTCGTCGTCGGACAAGTACGTGATGTGGCCGATCATCCGCGCGACCCGCAGGCCGCGCTTCGGCTTCACGCCGTGCGCGTAGTAGTCGCCGCCGTGGAAGTCGGGGTCGGACAGGATCGCCGAGCGCGCGACCTCGTTGAACGCGATGTTCTGCGCGGACAGCTTCGGCGTCGATGCGATGTCGATGCAGTGCGCGACGCGCTCCGGATACATCAGGCTCCACGCGAGCGCCTGCATGCCGCCGAGGCTGCCGCCCATCACCGCGGCGAAGCGCTCGATGCCGAACGCGTCGGCGACGCGCGCCTGCGCATGCACCCAGTCCTCGACGGTGACGACCGGGTAGCGCGCACCGTACGGCTTGCCGGTCGACGGATCGAGGCTCATCGGGCCGGTCGAGCCGAAACACGAGCCGAGATTGTTCACGCCGATCACGAAGAAACGGTTGGTGTCGAGCGGCTTGCCGGGGCCGACCATGTTGTCCCACCAGCCGGTGCTGCGCGGATCGTCCGCGTAGACGCCGGCGACGTGGTGCGACGCGTTGAGCGCGTGGCAGACGAGCACCGCGTTCGAGCGCGCGGCGTTGAGCTCGCCGTACGTCTCGACGACGAGCTGATAGTTGCCGATGACGCTGCCGCTTTGCAAGCGCAGCGGTTCGGCGAAGTGCATGGTCTGTGGAGCGACGATGCCGATCGATTCCATTCGTTCCGCCTTATGCCTTATGACTGGGCGGCTAAATGGTGTCGGCGAGGCGCGGAGTCGAAGGTGCGCGGCTGACGACCTCTTTAGCCGCATTTGTAGTGAACCGCCGGGGAACGACGCAGCGACGCATCAAGGCCCCGGCCGGTTCGCGCGCCCGCAATCGAGTCAGCAAATCGGCGCGCTTCCGGCCTGCCGCCAAGGAGGCGACAAGTCGGACGAGTATAGCGGAATTCGGCAGGGCACGGATTTCGCGGCACAGCCGCCGGTTTGCAGGCGCGAATCGTCGAGTATCGACGCAGAGGCGCCCGGCATGAACAGAGGCGACGCGCAGTCGCCAGTCGTGCCGGAGCGGCGAGCGTGGATTTGCTGTCGGCGAACGCTCCGCTTACTGCAGGATCAGCCGCAGATGGGCGTCGGCCTGCTCGCCGGGCGGTTTCTGGAATCCGCCTTTCGCGAAGCGGTGCCACCGGCCGATCACGTAGCTGACGAGCAGGCTCGCGCGCGCCGCGGGATCGTAGTCGGCCGGCAGTACGAACGGCGTCGAGCCGTCCTGCGGTGCCTGCGCCTCCGTGCGCGCGACCCGCAGGCACTGCTTGACGGTCGCCTCGATGCGCTCGAGCAGCTGATTCACGCGCTCGGTGAGCCGCTCGTCCTCGCCGACCAACGCCTCGCCGGTCAGCACGCGCGTCATCCCGGGGTTCTTCGCGGCGAAATTGAGCATCGTCAGCGCGATCGTGCGTGCCTGCAGCACGCCGTTCGGCTCTTTCGCGACGATCTGGTTGACGAGTCCGAACAGCGCCTGCTCGATGAACTCGATCAGCCCTTCGTACATTTTCGCCTTGCTGGTGAAGTGCCGGTACAGCGCGGCTTCCGATACCGCGAGCCGGGCCGCGAGCGCGGCCGTCGTGATTTTCTCGGGTTTCGGCGCCTCCAGCATCGCCGCGAGCGTCTGCAGGATCATGACGCGGCGCTCGCCCGGCTTCGGGCGCGGGCGGGAGGGTGTGGCCTGGCTTTCCGTTACGGCTTGGTCCTGCGGGTAAGTCGGCTGCATTTTTGTCGCCCCGATCGTGTGCCCAGTCGAAGCGATTTTAGCGAACGAATGCGCTGGTCGACATAGTGGGGACGCCCGGTAACCGGCAGATGGCCCGGCAAGTGGCCGGTGATCCATACCGTGCCGATGCCGAGACGCTTGTAGCGCTTCAGGTGGCCGCGCGTATCTTCGACGAGGATCGCGTCGGACAGGCGTGCATGCGCGGCGCGTAGCGTCCGGCGCAGCATCGTGTGATCGGGCTTCGCACGCCACGTGCGGCGGTCGCGCATGTGCTCGATCGCGATCACGCGCTCGAACAGCCGCTCGATGCGCAGCTCGCGCAGCACCGCGCGCGCATAGTTCTCCGGCGCATTGGTCAGGATCAGCTTGCGGCCCGGCAGCGCGGCGACGATGCGCGCGAGGCCGCGCTCGGCGCGGATCATGGCGGGCAGGTCGGAAAACGTGTGGACCGCGCGCAGGAAGTCGTGCGGGTCGATCGGATGGTGGCGCGTGAGGCCGAGCAGCGCGGCACCGTAGCGCTCGGTGTAGCCGGTGCGCAGGCGGTCGGCTTCGGCGCGCTCGACCTGCAGCGTGTCGATGATGTATTGCGTCATCGCACGGTTGATCTCGGGAAAGATCGCGTGCGATGCGTGGTGCAGCGTGTTGTCGAGATCGAACAGCCAGACGGGCGAGCCGGCGCGCGGCCGGCTGCGCGAGATGCGCCGGCGTCGCAGTGGCGCCGGCAGATCGGGACTGATGGTTTTGCGGCGCGCGCTCAATGCGAGCGGATCATCGTGCCGAACGGCTGCTCGGTCAGGATTTCCAGCAGCACCGAATGCTCGATCCGGCCGTCGACGATGTGCACCGACTTCACGCCGCTCTTCGCGGCGTCGAGCGCCGACGAGATCTTCGGCAGCATGCCGCCGGAGATCGTGCCGTCCTCGAACAGCGCGTCGATCTCGCGCGCGGACAGATCGGTCAGCAGGTTGCCGTCCTTGTCCATCACGCCGGGGATGTTGGTCATCATCAGCAGCTTCTCGGCGTTCAGCACGGTCGCGAGCTTGCCCGCGACGAGGTCTGCGTTGATGTTGTACGAGAGGCCGTCTTCGCCGAAGCCGATCGGCGAGATCACCGGGATGAACGCGTCGTCCTGCAGCGCCTTCACGACCGCCGGGTTGATCGCCTCGACTTCGCCGACCTGGCCGATGTCGATGTACTGGCCCGGATTGTCGCGGTCCGGCATCAGCAGCTTGCGTGCGTGGATCAGGCCGCCGTCCTTGCCCGTCAGGCCCACCGCGTGGCCGCCGAAGTGGTTGATCAGCGTGACGATGTCCTGCTGCACTTCGCCGCCCAGCACCCACTCGACGACTTCCATCGTCTCTTCGTCGGTGACGCGCATGCCCTGGATGAAGGTGCCGGCCTTGCCGATCTTCTTCAGCGCCTGGTCGATCTGCGGGCCGCCGCCGTGGACGATCACCGGGTTGATGCCAACCAGTTTCAGCAGGATCACGTCGCGCGCGAAGCCTTGCTTGAGCCGTTCTTCCGTCATCGCGTTGCCGCCGTATTTGATGACCACGGTCTTGCCGTGGTAACGGCGGATGTACGGCAGCGCCTCGGCGAGGATTTCTGCTTTCAGCGTGGGGGCAATCTGCGAGAGGTCGATGGGCTCGGACATGGCGGCGGCTCTGGCTGGGAACGGTTGAAACACGGCGAATTGTACAGGAGTGGCGCAGCGCAGCATCGGGTTTTTGGGCGGGCCGGAACACCGGCGGCGCGAGGTGGGCGCGGCGCGCGGCGGCCCGCCGGCTATGGCGCGGCGCGATTCCGGCGGCGGTGCGCGCCCGGTAGCGGCGGGGGGATGCGCCCGGGTTGGCGGCGGACGCCGGACGAGCGGCCGGCGTGCAAATTCCGCTCACCGCGCTATGCTTGTCGCGTGGGGCGAGTTCCCGCCCGTTTCCGCGATTGCGCCATGACCGATACCGCCGCCGACGCCCGTTCCGCCCCGCGCCGCGCGCGCTGCCCGCACTGCGGGCGCGGCTTCGACTGCGGCGCGCATACGCAGCCGTTCGACTGCTGGTGCGCGTCGATGCCGGTGCTGCCCGGCGGCGCCCAGCCGGCGGCCGGCGCACGCTGCCGCTGCCCCGAGTGCCTCGCCGACGAGATCGCGCAGCGGATGGCCCGCGCGACCGGCTGACGGCACCGGCCCTGCGCGCCGATCCGGCCCCGCTGGAGGCGCTGCCCGCTAAACGGGTAAACTGCCCGGATGCAACGAATCACCACCACCGGGCGCGTCAACCTCAGTCACCTGTTCTGGCTTCGCAATCTCGCGATCATCGGCCAGCTCGTGACGATCGGCGTCGTGCAGACCTATTTCGGCGTGCATCTGCCGTTGCCCGCCATGCTGATGGTCATCGCGCTCGAAATCGTTTTCAACGCGCTGACCTGGGTGCGCGTGCTGCGCGCCCGGCCCGAGACCAATTTCGAGCTGCTCGGCCAGCTGTGGGTCGACCTTGGCGCGCTGTCCGCGCTGCTGTTCCTGTCGGGCGGCACGACCAACCCTTTCGTGTCGCTGTACCTGCCGTCGCTCGCGATCGCGGCGGCCGTGCTGCCGTGGCACCTGATGATCTGGCTCGCGGCGTTCGCGGTCGCGTGCTATGCAGCGCTCGGCTTCGATTCGGTGCCGCTCAACATGGACAATCCGGCGAACCTGTTCGACTACTACCGCACCGGCATGTGGGCGAACTTCATGGTGAGCGTCGGGCTGATCGCGTGGTTCGTCGCGCGCATGTCGAATGCGTTGCGCCAGCGCGATTCGGCGCTCGGCGAGGCGCAGCAGCATCTGCTGCGCGACGAGCGGGCCGTTGCGCTCGGCGTGCAGGCCGCCACCGTCGCGCACGAGATGGGCACGCCGCTGTCGACGATCGCGATGCTCGCCGAAGAGCTGCGCGACGCGGCACGCGCCGATCCGGGGCTGGCGCGCTACGAGGCCGACCTGAAGGTGCTCGAGGAACAGATGACGCTCTGCACGTCGGCGCTCGCGCGCCTGCGCAGCCGTGCGAGCGCGCCGGCGAGCCGCCAGCCGGTGGACGACTGGCTCGAGACGTTCGTCGAGCACTGGCGCCTGCGGCATCCGCATGTGCGGTTCGAGCTGCTCGGCGCGCGTCCGGCGGGCGTCGCGCTCGACGATACGGTCGCGGCCGGCCAGATCCTGACGATCCTGCTCGACAACGCCGCGCGTGCGAGCCCGCAGCGCGTGACGCTGGCCGCGAAGGTCGCGCATGGCGGCGCGGCCGACGAGATCGAATTCGAGGTATGCGACGACGGGCCCGGCATTCCGGCCTCGCTGCGCGAATCGCTCGGCGCAATGCCGGTCGACAGCACGCAGGGCGGGCACGGGGTTGGCCTGTATCTCGCGTTCAGTGCGGCCGCGCGGCTCGGCGGCGAGATCGAACTGTCCGATGTCACGCCGCGCGCGGCGGGCGGCAACGGGCGGGCCGGCGGTGCGGCAAATGGCCACGCCGCTGCCGTAGCGGGACCACGCACGAGCGAACGTGCGGCCGAACGAACGGCCGGCACGCCGGACGGCCGCCCGGCCACTGCCGCGCGCGGCACGCGGGCCGTGCTGCGCCTGCCGGTCGTGCGCGTCGCGGCGCCGGCCGCCTCAACCAACACGTAGACGGAGAAACCACATGAGCGAGAACAATTTCCTGGTGATCGACGACAACGAGGTGTTCGCGGGCACGCTCGCGCGCGGCCTCGAGCGCCGCGGCTACGCGGTCCAGCAGGCGCATGACAAGGAGGCCGCGCTCCGGCTGGCCGCGGGCGGCAAGTTCCAGTTCATCACCGTCGACCTGCATCTCGGCGAGGATTCGGGCCTGAGCCTGATCGCGCCGCTGTGCGACCTGCAGCCCGACGCGCGGATCCTGGTGCTGACCGGCTACGCGAGCATCGCGACGGCCGTGCAGGCCGTGAAGGAAGGCGCCGACAACTACCTCGCGAAGCCGGCGAACGTCGAGTCGATCCTGGCCGCGTTGCAGACCAACGCGACCGAAGTGCAGGCCGACGAGGCGCTCGAGAACCCGGTCGTGCTGTCGGTCGACCGGCTCGAATGGGAGCACATCCAGCGCGTGCTGGCCGAGAACAACAACAACATCTCGGCAACCGCGCGTGCGCTGAACATGCACCGCCGCACGCTGCAGCGCAAGCTCGCGAAGAAGCCGGTGCGGCAGTAAGCGGCGCACCAGCGAAAACGGGCGGCCCCCGATGAAGGGGCCGCCCGTTTCGCATCCGGCGCCGCGCGCGTTACAGCACGTAGCGCGACAGGTCTTCGTCCTGCGACACTTCGCCGAGTGCACGGTCGACATACTTCGCGTCGATCGTTACGCGCTCGCCGGCGTGGTTGCCGGCCGAGAACGACACTTCCTCGAGCAGCTTCTCGATCACCGTGTACAGCCGGCGCGCGCCGATGTTCTCGGTCTTCTCATTGACCGAGAATGCGATCTCCGCGAGGCGGCGGATGCCGTCTTCGGCGAATTCGAGCTGCACGTCTTCGGTCGCGAGCAGCGCCTGGTATTGCTTGACGAGGCTCGCGTCGGTCGCGTCGAGGATCGCTTCGAAGTCTTCCACCGACAGCGAGTCGAGCTCGACGCGGATCGGGAAGCGGCCCTGCAGTTCGGGGATCAGGTCGCTCGGCTTCGCGAGGTGGAACGCGCCGCTCGCGATGAACAGGATGTGATCCGTCTTCACCATCCCGTACTTCGTGTTGATCGTCGTGCCTTCGACGAGCGGCAGCAGGTCGCGCTGCACGCCCTGGCGCGACACTTCGCCACCGCTGCCTTCGTTGTTGCGCGACGTGATCTTGTCGATCTCGTCGAGGAACACGATGCCGTTCTGCTCGACGTTCTGCACGGCCTTCGTCTTCACTTCCTCGTCGTTCAGCATCTTCGCCGCTTCCTCGTCGGTCAGCAGCTTCAGCGCTTCCTTGATCTTCACCTTGCGGCGCTGCTTCTTGCCGCTGCCGAGGTTCGAGAACATCGAGCGGATCTGCTCGGTCATCTCTTCCATGCCCGGCGGCGCCATGATGTCCATGCCGGCCGACGGCTGCTCGAGGTCGAGCTCGACTTCCTTGTCGTCGAGCTGGCCTTCGCGCAGGCGCTTGCGGAACGTCTGGCGCGTCGCGTTGTTGTCGTCGTTCGCGTGCTCGGCGTTGCCGCCGAAGCCCACCGCGCGCGGCTGCGGCAGCAGGATGTCGAGGATGCGGTCTTCCGCCTGGTCGGTCGCCTTGCTGCGCACCTTGCGCATCTCGGTTTCGCGCGTCTGCTTGACCGAGATCTCGATCAGGTCGCGCACGATGCTGTCGACGTCGCGGCCGACGTAGCCGACTTCGGTGAACTTGGTCGCTTCGATCTTGATGAACGGCGCATCGGCGAGCTTCGCGAGGCGGCGTGCGATTTCGGTCTTGCCGACGCCCGTCGGCCCGATCATCAGGATGTTCTTCGGCGTGATTTCCGTGCGCAGCGGGTCGGCGACCTGCTGGCGGCGCCAGCGGTTGCGCAGCGCGACCGCGACGGCCTTCTTCGCCTTGTTCTGGCCAATGATGTGCTTGTCGAGTTCCGAGACGATCTCGGCAGGGGTCATGGTGCTCATGGTGCGGTCCTTACTCGATCGTTTCGATGATGCGATTGTGGTTCGTGTAGATGCACATGTCGCCGGCGATCCCGAGCGACTTCTCGACGATCTCGCGCGGCGACAGGTCGGTGTTCTCGACGAGCGCGCGGGCCGCGGCCTGCGCGTAGGCGCCGCCCGAGCCGATCGCGCAGATGCCGCCTTCGGGGTCGAGCACGTCGCCGTTGCCGGTGATCACGAGCGTGGTGGTGGCATCGGCCGTGATCAGCATCGCCTCGAGGCGGCGCAGCATCCGGTCGGTGCGCCAGTCCTTCGCGAGCTCGACGGCCGCACGGGTCAGGTTGCCCTGGTGCTTCTCGAGCTTCGCCTCGAAGCGGTCGAGCAGCGAGAACGCATCGGCGGTGCCGCCCGCGAATCCGACCAGAACCTGGTTGTTGTAGATCCGTCGCACTTTCCGCGCGCCACCCTTCATGACGATGTTGCCGAGGGTTACCTGGCCGTCGCCGCCGAGCGCGACCTTGTCGCCGCGCCGGACCGAAACGATGGTCGTGCCGTGAAATTGCTCCATCTGCGTTCCTTGAGAAAAACGGGGAAGAGTCGGGCGGCGCGAGGCGCCGCCGCGTGAATCCGCAGTGCGCCGGGGAGCGGCCCGGCGCGCGTCCGTTTCATTTTAGGGCGGGCGCCGGGATATCAAGAGGCGGGGAGGCAAATCGGCAAGCCGGGAACCGGTGCCGGAAAAACAAAAAGCGCGCGGCAGGCCGCGCGCTTTCGGGAAGCAGCGTGTCGGAGCGGAACGCCGCTCGATCAGTCGCCGAACAGCTTCTGGCGCAACTCGCGGCGCTCCTGCGCCTCGAGCGACAGCGTGGCGGTCGGACGGGCGAGCAGCCGCGGAATGCCGATCGGCTCGCCGGTTTCCTCGCACCAGCCGTAATCGCCGGAATCGATGCGGGCGAGCGACTGCTGAACCTTCTTGAGGAGCTTGCGTTCGCGATCGCGCGTACGCAGCTCGAGCGCGTGCTCTTCCTCGATCGTCGCGCGATCGGCGGGATCGGGCACGATCACCGTCTCGCGCAGGTTCTCGGTCGTCTGGCCTGCATTCTTGAGGATGTCCGCCTGCAACTGTTCGAGCCGATTTTTGAAGAAGGCGAGCTGATCCTCATTCATGTAATCCTTGTCGCTCATCTTCAGGATTTCGGCTTCGGTCAAGAGTTTCTTCGTCATCTGCTTGCTTCTTCAATGTGCGGCAAATCGAGAGATATTGCCTGCACTTTGGGATTACCCGCAACCGCGCTTGCAATCATTTGCGATTTGCCGCCGCGGGGCCGAAAGCCTCTGGAAAACCGGTTCTCAAATACCAGGATAGGCCTGGCGCGGAGTTGCGCGCGCTGCGAACCGGTGTGCTGCGCGGCACATCGCATCGGCCGCGGCCGGGAGGCGGATTGGCGATCCGGCGCGGTTGCGATGCCCGGAAAACTGGTTCAGCAAGAACCGGGCCTGTTTGTTGCCGTACTCCAGCGGGCACGTATTGTAACTGAATCGCAAGCGGGCGCCGTATCGGGTCGATCCCCGTCGGCTGCGCCAATATCTAGAAAATATAACGCGCAAATCGCGAAAAAGCGATGACGGCGAAACCCTGCCCGAAAAGGGCGCCGCGCGGACGCCTCGGCCGCCGGGAAAGGCGGCCGGGCGACGCCGTGCGCGGCGGGCCCCACGCGCGTCAGGCGAGGCAGGCGTCGAGGCCGTCGGTGATCAGGTCTTGCGGCAGATCGACGCCGATGAACACCATCTTGTTGGTCTTCTTCTCGACCGGCAGCCACTTCGCGGCGAGGTCGCTGCCCATCATCTGGTGCACGCCCTGGAACACGACCTTGCGGTCGACGCCCTTCATGTACAGCACGCCCTTGTAGCGCAGCATCCGCTCGCCGTAGATCTGCAGGATGCCGCCGAGGAAGTCTTCCAGCTTGTTCGGGTCGAACGGGCGGTCGTTGCGGTACACGAACGACTTGATCTTGTCGTCGTGGTGCGCGTGGTGGTGATGGTGGTGGCCGTGGTCGTGATCGTGCGCGCATTGACCGTGATCGTGGTCGCAATTGGCGTGATCGTGGTGGTGATGCGCGTGATCGTCTTCGGCGAGGAAGTCGGGGTCGATCTCGAGCTTCGCGTTCAGGTTGAAGCCGCGCAGGTCGAAGATTTCCTTGATGTCGGCTTCACCGAAGTTCACGACCTTGATCGCGGCCTTCGGGTTCATGTGCATCAGGCGGTGCTTGAGGCCGGCGACGGTCTGGTCGTCGACGAGATCCGACTTCGTGATGAACAGGCGGTCGGCGAAACCGACCTGGCGCTGCACGACTTCGTGTTCGTCGAGCTGCGCGTTCGCGTGCTTCGCATCGACCAGCGTGATGACCGCGTCGAGCAGGAAGTCGTCGGCGATTTCGCTGTCGATGAAGAAAGTTTGCGCAACGGGGCCGGGGTTCGCGAGGCCGGTCGTCTCGATCACGATGCGGTCGAAGTCGAGCTTGCCTTCGCGCTTCTTCGCGGCGAGATCGCCGAGCGCACGGGCCAGATCGCCGCGGATCGTGCAGCAGATGCAGCCGTTGCTCATCTGGATGATCTGCTCGTTCGAATCCTGCACGAGGATTTCGTTGTCGATGTTCTCTTCGCCGAACTCGTTCTCGATCACGGCGATCTTCATGCCGTGCTGTTCGTTCAGGATGCGCTTGAGCAGCGTCGTCTTGCCGCTGCCGAGGAAGCCGGTAAGGATGGTGACGGGAGTGGCCATGTCGGTCGCCTGTGGTTCGTGAATCGGGGTCAAAACCAGGATGTGCGTCGCGCCCTCGCGCTGCGAGCCGGGGCGCACAACCATTTATTGAAACATACCTGTCAAGCCCCCGCCCGTCGTCCGAACGACAGGCGAAAGCGGGAATCCGCCGGGCGCAAGGCCGCGGCTGGCGGACGGTTACGCGCGTAGATCGGGGCGATCAGACGATTTGCAACAGCAGGCCCTTCAGATATTCGCCTTCCGGGAACGCGGCGAGCAGCGGGTGGTCGACGCCCGCGCCGAGCCGCTTCAGGATGCGCGCGTCGACCTTCGCGTCGGCGGCCGCGCCCGCGACGATCTTCTGGAACAGGTCCATGTCGATCGCCCCCGAGCACGAGTACGTGAACAGCAGGCCGCCCGGACGCAGCAGCTTGAAACCGCTCAGGTTGATGTCCTTGTACGCCCGCGCCGCGCGATCGACGCTGTCGCGGGTCGGCGCGAACTTCGGCGGATCGAGCACGATCAGGTCGAAACGCTCGCCTTCGTCCACGAGGCGGCGCAGCGTCTTGAACGCGTCGGCGTCGAGCCAGGTCGCGCGTTCGGCGTCGAAGCCGTTGGCCACGACGTTCTGCTGCGCGAGCGCGAGCGCATCGCCCGACGAGTCGATCGACACGACGCGTTTCGCGCCGCCCTTGAGCGCCGCGAGCGAGAAGCCGCCGGTGTAGCAGAAGCAGTTCAGCACGTCGCGGTCGGCCGCGTACTGCGCAACCAGCGCGCGGTTGTCGCGCTGGTCGACGTAGAAGCCCGTCTTGTGGCCGTTCGGCACGTCGACGTGATAGCGCACGCCGTTTTCGTTCGAGATCAGCGTCGCGGGCGGTGCATCGCCGGCCAGCACGCCGGTCGTCTGTTCGAGCCCTTCCTTGTCGCGGATCGACACGTCCGAGCGCTCGTACACGTTCGGGCAGCCGGTCGCGCCGGTGAGCGCCGCGACGATCGCGTCCTTCCACGCTTCGACGCCCGCGGCCATGAACTGGCAGACGAGCTGGCCGCGCGGCGCGGCGCCGGCTTCGGCGGTGTCCGCGAGGTAGTAGTCGACGATCAGGCCCGGCAGCCCGTCGGCTTCGCCGAACACGAGCCGTACCGCGCCCGTGCCCGACACCATCGTCGTGCGGTGCGCGACCGCGCGCTGCACGCGGCGCTTGAAGAACGCGTGGTCGATCGGCTCGTTCTCGTCGAAGCTCCACACGCGCACGCGGATCTGCGATTCCGGGCTGTACGCACCGCGCGCGAGGAAGCGGCCATCGTGCGCACGCACGAGCACGGTCGCGCCGGGCGCGGGCTTGCCGTCGACGCGGTCGATCGCATTCGCGTAGACCCACGGATGGCGGCGCAGCAGCGATTTTTCCTTGGACGGCTTGAGGGTGACGGTTTGCATGATGAGATCGAAATGGGCTGCGCCGGAAGCCGACCGCGATCGGTCGCCGGGCGCGGCGGGTAACACGGGAAGCGCGTCAGTCGCGCTTCTTCGCGCGCGGATGCGCGCTGTCGTAAATCTTCGCGAGGTGCTGGAAGTCGAGCGACGTATAGACCTGCGTTGCGGACACGCTCGCGTGGCCGAGCAGTTCCTGCACCGCGCGCAGGTCGCCGCTGGACTGCAGCACGTGCGTCGCGAACGAGTGGCGCAGCACGTGCGGATGGACGTTGGCGGGGATGCCCGCGGTGAGCGCCGCGCGCTTCACGCGCTCGCGCACGACGCCCGGCGACATCCGGTTGCCGCGCACGGACACGAACAGCGGATGCGGATCGTGCTTCACGAATTCGCCGCGCACCGCGAGCCATGCGTTCAGCGCGTCGATCGCCTTGCGGCCGACCGGCACCTTGCGTTCCTTGTTGCCCTTGCCGCGCACGGTGACTTCGGCTTCGGCGAGATCGAGCCAGCCGGCCGAACGGTAGCCGTCGGCCTGCGTGTACATGACGTCGAGCCCGATCAGCTCGGCGAGGCGCAGCCCCGACGAATAGAACAGCTCGAGGATCGCGTGATCGCGAATGCCTTCGGTCGTACCGGCGAGCGGTGCGTCCATCAGCGCGGACGCGTCGTCGACCGACAGTGCCTTCGGCAGGGTTTTCGGGCGTTTCGGCGCGCGCACTGCTGCCACCGGGTTCGCGGGCATCTCGATGCGCTGCGCGAGCCAGCGGTAGAACGCGCGCCACGCGGACAGCCGGTGCGAGATCGACCGCGCGGACAGCCCGCCCGCATGCGCGCGCGCGACCGCGCCGCGCATGTCGGCGGCCGTCAGCGAGTCGAGCGGCCGGTCGGCCGCGAGCTTCTTCAGCTCGTCGAGTTCGTGCGTGTACGCGCGCAGCGTATGTTCCGACAGCTGCCTGACGTGTTTCAGGTTCGACAGGTAGGCGGCGATCGGGTCGTCGGTCATCGCGGGCGGCGGATCAGTGCGGCAGCAGGCGCGTGAGCGCGGCGCTCGCGAGCGTCGCGATCTGCGCGAGGAAGTCGGTGGCCATCCCGTCGTGGAAGCGGCGCGGATCGGGCGAGCCGAGCACGAGCAGGCCGAACGCGGGCACATCGGTGCCGGCGAGCGGCGTGCGCAGCGCGAGCAGCGCGACCGACGTGGCCGAGCCGTCGCCGGCCGGTGCGGCTTCGGCGCCTTCCGCCGCATTCGCGGCCGGTGCGGCGACCGCGGGCGCGAGCCATTGCGCGGCTTCGAAGCCCGTGTTCGCGCCGCAGTACGGCGTCGACAGCCCGTTCGTGAAGAGGCGCACTTCCTCGCCGACCTGGCGGGCGAAGTCGGCTTGCGCGTAGGTGTCGGCGACGTCCCACACGCGCAGCGCCGTTTGCGGCACGTCGAACACGTCGGCGATGCCGTCGGCGATCGTGCGCGGCAGCGCGTACGGATCGCGCTCCGCGATCACGCGCGCGGTCCAGCGGCTGAACTTCGCGGACAGGCTGTCGTTCTCGTGGCCGTAGCGCACGAGTTCGGCGAGCCGGCGCTCGAGATGCTTGTTCTTGTCGCGCAGCATCTCCATCTGCCGCTCCTGCAGCGAGATCGCGGCCTTGCCGTGCGGGTTCGCGAGACGGATCGTCGCGAGCAGTTCGGCGTGCTGCGCGAAGAATTCGGGATTGGCGAGCAGGTAGTCGGCGACTTCGCGATCGTTCATGTGGCTGGAGCGTTCAGTTATCAAGGACGTTGCAGGGTCAGGCGTTCAGGTCGATCTCGCCTTCGAACACGGTCGCGGCAGGGCCGGCCATCATCAGCGCGGCGGCTTCATCGCGCGTGCCGTCCCAGCCGATCGTCAGCGTGCCGCCGTGCGTGTGCACGGTCACGGGCGAATCGAGCAGGCCGCGCCGGATGCCGGCCGCGACCGCCGCGCACGCGCCGGTGCCGCACGCGAGCGTCTCGCCCGCGCCGCGTTCGTACACGCGCAGCTTCACTTCGTTGCGCGACACGATCTGCATGAAGCCGGCGTTCACGCGCTGCGGGAAGCGCGCATGGCGTTCGATCAGCGGGCCTTCTTCGAGTACCGGATACGCCTCGACATCGTCGACGACCTGCACCGCGTGCGGATTGCCCATCGACACCGTCGAGATCCAGCGCGTTGCGCCACCGACGTCGAGCGGCCACAGCGTATCGCGGCCTTCGTGGCGGCCGTCGAGGCCCGCTGCGTCGAACGGCACCTGCGCCGGCGCGAACACGGGCGCACCCATGTCGACGACGACTTCGCCGTTGTCCTGCAGCGTCAGCGTGATCAGACCCTTCATGACCTGCACGCGCACGCTGCGCTTGTCGGTCAGGCCGCGGTCGCTGACGAACTTCACGAAGCAGCGCGCGCCGTTGCCGCAGTGTTCGACTTCGCCGCCGTCGCAATTGAAGATCCGGTACTTGAAATCCGCACCGTCGACAGTCGGTTTCTCGACGAGCAGCAACTGGTCGGCGCCGATGCCGAAGTGGCGGTTGGCGAGTGCGCGTACCTGCGCTTCGGTAAGCGGCGGCAACGCGCGCGAGTAGCCGTCGAGCACGACGAAGTCGTTGCCCGCGCCGTGCATCTTGGTGAACGAGAGTTTCACTGGGTCCGGAATTCCATGGCGAACAAGGCGGTCGGCACGGTGCGAACGGTCGGCGGCCACGCCGGGCGGCTTCGTTCGTCGTGCAGATCTCAACCGCAAATGATACATGCAGCCGACAGGGGCGTCCTGCGCGGGCGTTCCGGGCCTTTTCGTACTCGCTCAATTGATGATGCTACCCGCAGATGCGTATTGTTTCGCGATACGCCCTGTAACCCGCCAGCGAGGTGATTCAAGCGATGACCCGCATCTTCAATCCGCCCCATCCGGGCGAAACGCTGCGCGACGACGTGCTGCCGGCGCTTGGCCTGACCGTCGCCGAGGCTGCGTCGCAGCTGGGGGTGACGCGTGCCGCCCTGTCGCGGATCCTGCATGGCCATGCAGGCATCTCGCCGGAAATGGCGCTGCGCCTCGAAGCGTGGCTCGGCGAGGAAAATGGGGGGCGGGCCGATCTGTGGCTCGCGCAACAGTCGGCCCACGATCTGTGGCGGGCGCGCGCGAAGGGCGCGCCGAAGGTGGCACGAGCGCAGGCGCGCGCATGACGGCGCGCCTGCGAACGTCTTCCGGCAGGGTCAGTACAGGCTCGGCTCGCCGGGCGGGCGCGTCTTGAAGCGCTTGTGGACCCAGTAGTACTGCTCGGGCATCAGCGGGATCTGTTCCTCGAGGAATTCGTTCATCCGCCGCGCGTCGAGATCGTCATCGCCGGTCGGGTAGTTGGCCCACGGCTTGAAGACCTTCAACCGGTAGCCCTTGTAGTTCGGCAGCACTTCGCCGATAAAGGGCAGAACCTGCGCGTGGCCGGTCTTGGCGAACCGGCCGACAGCCGTCAGCGTGCAGGCGGGTATGCCGAAGAAGGGCACGAACGTCGAGTTGCGCAGCCCGTAGTCCATGTCGGCGCCGAGCATCACCGGCTTGCGGTCGCGCAGCCAGCGCAGCACGGTACGCGCGCTGTCGGCCCGGCTTGCGAGTTCCGCGCCGAAGCGGCTGCGGCCGGCTTTGGCCGCGGCTTCGATTTCCGGGCTCTTCATCGGCGTATAGAGCGAGCCGCACGTGCGATCGAGTGCGAGATTGATCGCCATCGAGCCGGCCTCGATGCCGACGAAATGGAACCCGAGCAACAGGGTCGGCGGCATGTCCGGATCGGTGAGGTCAACTTCGCTTTCGACCGTAAACAGCTTGCGGTAGGCCTGCTCCGACGCGAACCACTGGTAGCTGCGCTCGACGTAGCTGCGGATCGCATGGCGGAAATGCTGCCCCGCCACTTCCTCGCGTCGCTCGTCGCTCCAGTCAGGGAAGCAGAGTTTCAGATTGGTGTGTACGATGCGTTTTCGCCGGCTGGGGATCTGGTACAGCAGCCAGCCGAGACCATCGCCGAACCGTGCGGTCAGGCCGTACGGCAACAGGGCGAGCAGTTTCAGCAAGCCGATGGCGAGGTTCGTGCCTAGACGACCTAGCATGCGAAACCTCCATGGGACCGGCTGGCCGGCAGGTCGAGAACAGGGTGGTAAGACAGCGGAAGATGCAGCACGGGCGGCGCTCTGTGACAATTCAGGAAAGCCGCTATAATACGGGCTTCGCCGAGTTAACTGACAACTTGCGGGGCGAAGCCGGCTGGTGCGACACGCGCTGCCCGGTCCTGGTAATCCGCTAAAGCGTCGCCGCTTCAGGCCCAACGAAGCTGGCTACGTGAAACCACCCGTAACCACACAGGAGCCTGAAAAAGTGGCAAACGATTATCTCTTCACGTCCGAATCCGTCTCCGAAGGCCATCCGGACAAAGTCGCGGACCAAATCTCGGACGCGATTCTCGACGCCATCCTCGAGCAGGACAAATATTCCCGCGTTGCGGCTGAAACGCTGTGCAACACGGGTCTCGTCGTTCTGGCCGGTGAAATCACCACGACGGCCAACATCGATTACATCCAGATCGCGCGCGACACCATCAAGCGCATCGGCTACGACAACACCGAATACGGCATCGACTACAAGGGTTGCGCGGTGCTCGTCGCGTACGACAAGCAGTCGCCGGACATCGCGCAGGGCGTCGATCGTGCACACGACGACAACCTCGACCAAGGCGCGGGCGACCAGGGCCTGATGTTCGGCTATGCGTGCGACGAAACGCCGGAACTGATGCCGCTGCCGATCTACCTGTCGCACCGCCTCGTCGAGCGCCAGGCCAGCCTGCGCCGCGACGGCCGCCTGCAATGGCTGCGCCCGGACGCGAAGTCGCAGGTGACGGTTCGCTACGTCGACGGCAAGCCCGATTCGATCGACACCGTCGTGCTGTCCACGCAGCACGCACCGGACATCGAACTGCCGGCACTGCGCGAAGCCGTGATCGAGGAAATCATCAAGCCGACGCTGCCGGCCGACCTGATCAAGGGCGACATCAAGTTCCTCGTGAACCCGACCGGCCGGTTCGTGATCGGCGGCCCGCAGGGCGATTGCGGCCTGACCGGCCGCAAGATCATCGTCGACACGTACGGCGGTGCCGCACCGCACGGCGGCGGCGCGTTCTCGGGCAAGGATCCGTCAAAGGTCGACCGTTCGGCTGCGTATGCAGGCCGCTACGTCGCGAAGAACATCGTCGCCGCGGGCCTCGCGTCGCGCGCGCTGATCCAGGTGTCGTACGCAATCGGCGTCGCCGAGCCGACCTCGGTGATGGTCAACACGTTCGGCACGGGCCGCGTGTCGGATGCGGTGATCACGAAGCTCGTCCGCGAGCATTTCGACCTGCGTCCGAAGGGCATCATCAAGATGCTCGACCTGCTGCGTCCGATCTACGAAAAGACCGCTGCCTACGGCCACTTCGGCCGCGAAGAGCCGGAATTCTCGTGGGAAGCGACCGACAAGGCGCTCGCACTGGCCGAAGCGGCTGGCGTCGAGCCGACGGCACGCGTCGCGTAAGCGTCGTTCGCCCGCAAAGAAAAACCCCGGCTTGCCGGGGTTTTTTTATGGGTTCCGATCGCCGGCGTAACGGCGGCGATCGTCGCGGGTCGTGCCCGCCGGCGCGCGTTCAGCGTGTGCCGAACCCGAACCAGCCGTTGCTGGCCGCGAGGCGGCGCGGGCGGTTGACGCGGCGCTGGGGCCCAAGCGCACGGCGCAGCGCGAGCGCGCGCAGCGACGACGGCTTCTGCAGCAGCGAGCGCAGGCCGGCACGGCGTGCGAACGCCTGCGCGCTCATCATCGAGAAAAATGCGTGGAACCACGCACGGATACCGTCCAGCCGGCTGTGTGCGGGCGCGCGCTCGGCCAGCGCCTGCGTGCGGGCGCGGTGATGGCGCAGCGAGCGGGCAGGAGCGGACGGCACGACGCGCTTCGCAGCGCGGCTGAGACGGGAAGTCAGACGGAATGGCATGTGAACGATGCTTCGCTTGTATGGATGGCGCCCTTGGGAGCGCACTGGTATGAACGGCCTCGGATGGCGCAACGGATCTTACCGAAACTTGCTGCGCGCCGCGCCCGCCAGAATTGACAGGCCGCGACAGGCTACAGGGGATTCATGACGGGCAAAAGTCGCGATAAACCCTTGTGCCACAAGGCGTGTGCCGCATACCGCCTGTCGGTGAGGCAGGTGCCGCGACGAACAGTTCCCTTGCGCCGGATCAAATCAGCGATTGGCATGCCCCTGCGTACGACAATGGTGCTGTTCGCGGCATCCGGCGCCGATTTACAATCGTCACATTCACACAATAAACGTCTGGCATCCCATGTCGTCTCCATTGCAGTCGGAATCGATCCGCGCGCAAGTCGCGGAATTGCGCGAGCGCGGCTTCGTCGTCGCGCGTGGCCTCGTCGGCGAGCAGCAGTGCGCGACGCTCAGGCAGATCGCGGAGCGCCAGTTGCGTGAGGCCGCCGAGCCGATCGAATTCGAGGCCGACCTGCGCTACCCGGGCGCGCCCGAGTCGAAGCATGCGCCGGGCGGGCACACGGTGCGGCGGCTGCTCGATGCGTACTCGCGCGATCCGGCGTTCGCCGAGCGCGCGATCGCGCCCGAAATCGGCGCTTGGATGCGCGAGTATTTCGGCGAAGAACCCGTGCTGTCGCGCGCGCATCACAACTGCATGATGACGAAGCATCCCGCGTACGGCAGCCTGACGGGCTGGCACCGCGATTTCCGCTACTGGTCGTTCGCGCGCCCGGACATGGTGTCGGTGTGGCTCGCGCTGGGGCCGGAAACGAACGAGAACGGCGCACTGTGGCTCGTGCCGGGTTCGCATACGGCCGAATTCGGGCCGGAAGCGTTCGACGATGCGAAATTCTTCCGCGGCGACCTGCCGGAGAACCGCAAGATGATCGACGCGGCCACGTGCCCGTCGCTGCAGACGGGCGACGTCGTGTTCTTCCACAGCAACACGCTGCATTCGGCCGGGCAGAACCGCTCCGACCAGGTGAAGTTCTCACTCGTGTACACGTATCACGGCGCGAGCAACCGGCCGGTGCCCGGCACGCGCTCGGCGTCGAAGCAGGAAGTGCAGTTCTAGGCGTGAATCGGGCAGCGCGGTGAGGCCGCGATGCCAAGGCGATGCGGCGCATCGCCGGCGAACGAAGCAACGGGCGGCCTGGCCGCCCGTTTCGTTTGGCGCGGCCCGGTTGGTTGACGCGGGCCGTGCGTACATCGTGCGGCTAGGCGATCAGCGTTTGCCGCCCGGCATCGCGAGGCCGATCAGGCCGACGAACGATGCGACGGCGCCGCCGACGATCAGCAGGATCGTCTTCGTCGCGGGTGAACCGGTAAAGAAGCGCGACACGTTGTCGTTGATCGAATGGAACGACTGGCCGCCGAAGTACAGCAGCGCGACGCCGCCGACGAGCAGTGCAACCGAGATGACTCGGGACATACCAACCTCGCTGAAACGGTGATTCGAGACGCCGCAGTGTAGGCGACGACCGCGGTCGCGTCCATCGCCTTGCCCGCCGTGCGCGCGCGGGCCGCTTTCGTTACCATAGTCGTCGTATGACTCCTTCGCCGTCGCCGCGCCGTGCGCGCGGCAAGCGCGTCCCTTCCCCGATGTCCAGACGGAACAGACTCATGGCCTACGAAGCAGCTTCCGAACGTTATGCCGGCATGCAATACCGCACCTGCGGCAAATCCGGGCTCAAACTGCCCGCCCTGTCGCTTGGCCTGTGGCACAACTTCGGCGACTCGACGCCGATTTCGACGCAGCGCGAGATCCTGCGCACCGCGTTCGACCTCGGCATCAACCACTTCGATCTCGCGAACAACTACGGGCCGCCGTACGGCAGCGCCGAGACCAACTTCGGCCGGCTGCTGAAGGAGGATTTCCGGCCGTATCGCGACGAGCTGCTGATCTCGACGAAGGCCGGCTGGGACATGTGGCCGGGGCCGTACGGCAGCGGCGGCGGGTCGCGCAAGTACGTGCTCGCGAGCCTCGACCAGAGCCTGCAGCGGATGGGGCTCGACTACGTCGACATCTTCTATTCGCACCGCTTCGATGCGCACACGCCGCTGGAGGAAACGGCGGGCGCGCTGGCAGCAGCCGTGCAGCAGGGCAAGGCGCTCTATATCGGCATTTCGTCGTATTCGGCCGCGAAGACGCGCGAGATGGCCGAGCTGCTCGCGCAGTATCGCGTGCCGCTGCTGATCCACCAGCCGTCGTACAACATGCTGAACCGCTGGATCGAGAGCGATCTGCTCGGCACGCTCGACGACGTCGGCGCGGGCAGCATCGCGTTCACGCCGCTCGCGCAGGGGCTGCTGACGTCGAAGTACCTGAACGGCGTGCCGGCCGATGCGCGCGTGAACAAGCCGGGCGGCGGCTCGCTGAAGCAGGATCACCTGAGCGCGGACAACCTCGAGCACGTGCGCAAGCTCAACGCGATCGCCGAACGGCGCGGGCAGAGCCTCGCGCAGATGGCGTTGGCGTGGGTGCTGCGCAATGGCCGCGTGACGTCCGCGCTGATCGGCGCGAGCCGTGCGGAGCAGGTACGCGAAAACGTCGGCGCGTTGAAGAACCTCGAATTCTCGGCGGAGGAACTCGCGGAGATCGATCGTTACGCGACCGAAGGCGGCATCAATCTGTGGGAAAAACCCTCCACCGATCAGGCGATCTGACCGGGAGTCGATACGGCATGCGAAACAATATCGCGTGCCGTATCGCGGGCTTGCGGGCAGCACATCGCATCGCTGCACCGCAGCGATGCGCGTGATACGCCGACAGTCGCGCTAGATCAGCGCGGGCAGCCCTTCAACGAGCAATACCGCGACGCCGACGCCGAGGATGACGCCGAGCACGCGTAGCAGGTTGTGACGGAATTCGGTTGCGCACGGTACCGCGCCGAGAAATAGCGCTCCGGCCAGCGCCATCGGAATCAACAGGATGAAGTCGCCGATCGTGAAGTAGGTCGTCATGCGTGTCTCCAGGTCTTGACCGAAGCCAGCGTGTCAGCGCTCGATTCGGCCCCATGCCGGGTGTTTCTAGTGTTGGTCCGACCCGTTTGCGAGCGGGGCGGTCAATTCGAGTATAGGCAACCGGCGGCGCTTTTCGCTATCCGAACCATTAAAAATCAGCGGAAAGCCGCGCGAAACACGCGTTTTTCCCGCAAGGTAGACGAACGCCTTGCACGCATCTTTCCCGTTCCTTTCGATTTGTGCGAAATGGTCGCATGTGTCGAGGCGGGCCGCCGCACCCGCAGGCGCGGCGGCCCGTCCGCTTACGCGCGCTCGGGTTGCGCGCGGGTGGCCGACGCGCGGAACACGAGCGCGAGCCCCGCGATGATCGCGCCCATGCCGGCGAGCGCGAGCGGCTCGGGCCGGTTGCCGAGCCACACGGCATCCATCAGCGTGGTGACGACGGGCACGAGATAGAACAGGCTCGTCACGTTGACGAGATCGCCGCGCTGCATCAACCGGTAGAACAGCAGTTGCGCGATCACCGAAATCACGATGCCGAGCCACAGCAGCGGTACGACGAATGCCCAGTTCATCTCGAACGACACCGGCCGGAACGGCAGGATCGCGACACACAGCGCGAGGCCGATCGCATTCTGCAGCGGCAGCACGTCGGCGGGCGCCGCGCGTACGCGCTTTTGCAGCAACGAGCCGGCGGTCAGCGCGACGAGTGCGGTGAGCGCGCACGCGATGCCTGCAGCCGACAGGCCGCCCGCGCCACCGCCCGCGCCACGGCACACGACGAGCGCGAGCCCGGCGAGCGACAGCGCGAGACCCGCGACGCGCACGGGCTGCCAGCGTCGCTCGACGATCGCGAGCGTGAGGATCGGCTGGACGCCGAGGATCGTTGCGAGCACACCGGGCGCGATCCCGCGCTCGAGTGCGAGCAGGTAGAAGATCGAATAGCCGCCCATCATCAGCAAGCCGGTCAGCGCGGCCATGCGCCGCTCGCCGCGCGGCGGCAGCCAGCGTTTGCGCATGAAGGCCAGCGCGAGCAGCACGAGCGAGGCGAGTGCGAAGCGTCCGGTGAGAAAGACGAACGCGGACGCGTGACGCAGACCGAGTTCAGAGAAGATCGCGCCGCTGCTCCACAGCAGCACGAAGAGCGACGTCGCGCCATGCGCGGCAAGCGCGCGTTTGAACGAAACCATGTGAATCCACCTGTCGAACGGATCGGAACGTTCCATTCGCGTGCGCAGCAACATGCGGTGCGTCACGACGCACGCACTGAAGCCAACGGGGGCGAATGGAAGACGAAACGGAAGCCGGCTGGTCAGCCGGCGCGCACCGCCGGAGGGGGCGGCGCGGCGCCGACGAGCGGCGGTGCGACAGGAGGAGGCAGGACCGACGGATGTGCGCACGCCTGCGGCCGCGAGTCGAACTGCGGCCGGGATTTTGCGAGGGCGGACGTGAGCGGATGCATCGTGTCGGAATGCGCTTGAACGCGAATGAGCATCAAAGGTACCGCAAGGCCGGTATCGGACGCAACGTCTGTCGGCGACGTCGCGTGTCGAAGGGGGCGGTGCATGCGCAAGCGTTGCC
This sequence comes from Burkholderia cepacia, assembly GCF_029962485.1. Classification (NCBI taxonomy): domain Bacteria; kingdom Pseudomonadati; phylum Pseudomonadota; class Betaproteobacteria; order Burkholderiales; family Burkholderiaceae; genus Burkholderia; species Burkholderia cepacia. The sequence goes on along the minus strand of NZ_CP073637.1, from coordinate 3,444,744 downwards.
GCGTCGGCCGCGTTCGAGGCTGGGGGAAGGCGATGACGGTGTGCCGTGGTTCGGCAATCGCAGTCGCGCGAATTTGCGTGGCGACGCGGCACCGGGCCCACGATGCGCGCGGGGCGTTCGTCGCGTGCGCGCCGCGGTGATGCCGGGGATTCGGCGGACAGTCACATTCGACAGGGTATGATGGGGGTAACCGGGCGGGCAAGCGTCTGTCCGGCGCAGTGGTTGATTGGAGACATTCGACGAATTCGCGGCACTTCGCCTGCTTCTTCTTCTTTTCGCGCTTCGATAAACCGTGAACAATGGGATTACGCGCAACGCTCCGACGAGAGCGCGCGAATCGTGCATTTGCCGGCTCGCCACCGAGCCGGGTTTCAAGATTCAAGAGTGGGGAACCATCATGCATGTCGGGTCGATTGTCTGCACTACCCATATCGCGGTGCCGAAGGGCGCGCGCGGCATCGTCCAGCGCGTTCTGGGCGACATGGCCATGGTGACCTGGTACGCGGGCGTACCGGGCGAGTCGAAGGAACTCAACACCGAGCCGTTCTTTCTCGAGGACCTGATCGACACCGGCGAATCCGTGCTGCCGGCCGGCGCGGCGCTCCACTGAGCGCATACGCCGTATCGGGCGCTCGTCTTTCGGCCCGGCTGGCGGCACAATGCGGGGCATGACTGACGCTACTTCCGCTCCCGCTTCTCCCGCCGGCCCGCCGTTCGCCGGCCTCACGCCCGAGTGCGTGCTCGACGCGCTCGACAGCGTGCTGATGCCGGCCGGCCTGCGCACCGACGGGCGCCTGCTCGCGCTCAACAGCTACGAAAACCGCGTCTACCAGGTCGGCATCGAAGACGGCCCGCCGGTCGTCGCGAAGTTCTATCGCCCGGCGCGCTGGTCGGACGACGCGATTCTCGAAGAGCATGCGTTCGTCGCCGAACTCGCTGCGCGCGAGATTCCGGCGGTGCCCGCGCGCGCATTCGACGGCCGCACGCTGCACGCGTTCGACGGTTTCCGCTTCTCGGTCTTCGAGCGGCGCGGCGGTCGCGCACCCGATCTCGACCGCAGCGACACGCTCGAATGGCTCGGCCGCTTCATCGGCCGGATTCACGCGGTAGGCGCGACCGAGCCGTATGCCGCGCGCCCCGTGCTCGACATCAATACGTTCGGCTATGAGCCGCGCGACTACCTGCTCGCGCACGATTTTATTCCGGATGACGTACGACCGGCCTATGAGACGGCCGTCAGGCTCGCACTCGAAGGCGTCGAGGCCGCGTTCGAGCGCGCGGGCGACATCCGCCTGCTGCGCACGCACGGCGACTGCCATCCGAGCAACGTGCTGTGGACCGATGCGGGCCCGCATTTCGTCGACTTCGACGACAGCCGGATGGCGCCGGCGGTCCAGGATCTGTGGCTGCTGCTGCCGGGCGATCGCGAAGGCGCGTCGCGCGCGCTGGCCGACCTGCTCGCCGGTTACGAGGATTTCTGCGAATTCGAGCCGCGCGAGCTGCATCTGGTCGAAGCGCTGCGCACGCTGCGGCTGATTCACTATGCGGCATGGCTCGCGCGGCGCTGGGACGATCCCGCGTTTCCGGCCGCCTTCCCGTGGTTCAACACGCATCGTTACTGGGAAGCGCGCGTGCTCGAGTTGCGCGAGCAGATCGGCGCGATGCAGGAAGGGCCGCTCTGGCCCGTGTGACGGCACGCGCGGCATCCACGCCGCGCGGCAGACTGGCGCGGGCCGCGGCGCGATGCGCGCGGCCTATCCGGTGCGACTGCCTTAGAACTTCATCATCAGCTTGATCACCGCGGCGAAGCGCTTGCCGTACGGCGGCGCGATCAGGCCGCGCGTGTTCAGCCGCGCCTGCGTGAGCACGGGCTTCATCTTCGAGAACGTCACGAAGCCGTCGTAGCCGTGATACGCGCCCATGCCGCTCGCACCGACGCCGCCGAACGGCAGGCTGCCGCATGCGATGTGCATCAGCGCCTCGTTGATCGTCACGCCGCCCGAGATCGTTTCGCGCATCACGCGATCGATCGTGCCGCCATCCTCGTCGAACAGGTAGAGCGCGAGCGGACGCGGGCGTGCATTCACGTACGCGATCGCCTCGTCGAGCCGCTCGTAAGGCACGAGCGGCAGCAGCGGCCCGAAGATTTCTTCCTGCATCAGTTGCGACGCGGCCGGCACCTGCGTGACCGCGCACGGCACGAAGCGGCGCGACGCGGGATCGGATTGGGCGTCGGATAGCGGATGCAGTTGCGCGCCGCCCGCCTGCGCGTCGCTCGCGAGTTGCTGCAGGCGCGCGTAGTGACGCGGCGACACGATCGTCGTGTAGTCGCCGTTCGTCGACAGGTCCGGATACATCTTCGCGAAGCGTGCCCGCGCGCGCTCGATGAACGCGGCTTCCATTCCGCGCGGCAACAGCACGTAGTCGGGCGCGATGCAGGTTTGGCCCGCGTTCAGCGTCTTGCCGGCGACGATCGCATCGACGGCCGCATCGAAGCGTGCGTTCGGGCCGACGATCGCCGGCGACTTGCCACCGAGTTCGAGCGTGACGGGCGTGAGGTTGTCGGCGGCCGCGCGCATCACGTGGCGGCCGACATGCGTCGAACCGGTGAACAGCAGGTGATCGAACGGCAGCCCGCTGAACGCGGCGCCGACCTCCGCATCGCCGTTCACGACCGCGACGTGATCGCGCGTGAAGGTCTTGCCGATGAGCTGCTCGAACAGGGCCGACGTGCGCGGCGTCAGTTCGGACATCTTGATGATCGCGCGGTTGCCGGCCGCGAGCGCGCAGATCAGCGGGCCGGCCGCGAGCAGCACCGGATAGTTCCACGGCACGACGATGCCGACCACGCCGAGCGGCTGCGGAATCACCTTCGCGCGCGCCGGGCGCAGCCACTTGTTCATCGGCTTGCGGATCGGCTTCATCCAGCGCTTGCCGTGCTTCAGCGCGTCGTCGATCTCTTCCTTCGCCATCCAGATTTCCGACAGCAGCACTTCCTGCTTCGCGCGATGGCCGAAATCGGCGCTGATCGCTTCGGCCAGTTCATCCGCGTGGTCGATCAGCATCGTGCGCAGCGCGCGCAGGTGCTGCACGCGCGTTTCCCATGCGGGATACGGCGCGCGCAGGTACGCCGCGCGCTGGTCGCGCAGCAGCGCCGTCAGCGCGTCGACCGACGGCAGTGCTTGCGGGGCCAGTTCGGGCAGGTCGTTCTTCATGTCGTCTCCTCCAGTTGGGCCTGGCTGGTCGGCCGGCCGTCACGCCGCACGCGCACGCTCGGCGAGCGCGGCGACGCGGATCGGGTGATGCGGGTCGCGCGGCGCGGGGCCGGATGCGACGTGTGCTCGAAAACCGGTTGCAGCGTGCGGCAGGCGTCGCATCCACGCGACGGTGTGCGTATCTGGAAACCGTGTCGCGGCGCATGGACATGCAACGCGATGCGACTGTTGCCGGGCGCGCGACGCTGCGGCGCGACTGCCCGCTGTTGCACCGAAGCAGGGCAGCGCGACGGGTCCATCAAATCGTGCCGCAGCGCATCGCGCCGCCGCGGCGACAAACCATCCAAACGGTCGGCGACGAAGCGCGCCGTTCGATTTCGATCGACTGCGCGCATGATGCCGAGCATCGCCGCGAGCACAGCCGTTTGAAATGAAATGCGGGCTGCGCGCGTTGCATCCGGAGAACCCGGTCGGCACACGGCCTGCAGAACCTGGCGCTGCATTGTCGTCCCCCCGTTTCGCGACGAATCGACTTCTCGTGGCCGACGTATTGCGCGAAGCGAATCAATACATCTTAAATTTAGTTCACGCGGGCGTTTAGAGGAATCGCTCTTGAATCCGCGCGCCGCACGCATGACGGCCGTTCCTACAATGCCCGGACGCTAGGGTCTGTTTGCATATGGAACGCACATGCGTTGCCCCGAGAAGGGCCGCTCGCGAGGCGCGCGACGCCGCGAATACTGACGTATTCGCAAGGAGCGCAACGTGGCGAGCGGCCCTTCTCGGGGCAACCCCAAATTGAAGAGTTCATGTCACGGGAATGCCCGAAATCGCCCGTATGGCGGCGTCGCTCGTCGCTTGTTTGGCTCGGCCAAACGGCGCTCCTCACTTCTTGCCCTACGAGCGATTTCGGGCATTCGCATGTGCGTTCCATATGCAAACAGACCCTATAGAGGGGACGCGGTCGCGCGGCGGTGCCGGGCGCCTTCCATGACACGACGGAGACGTGACATGCAATACGACTACATCATCGTCGGCGGCGGTTCGGGCGGGTCGAGCCTGGCAGGCCGTCTCGCCGATGCCTGCCCCGATGCGACGATCGCGCTGATCGAGGCCGGCTCGCATACGGAGCGCAACCTGCTCGTCAACATGCCGGTCGGCATCGCGGCGCTGGTGCCGTTCAAGCTCGGCACGAATTACGGCTACGAGACGGTGCCGCAGCCGGGCCTTGGCGGGCGGCGCGGCTACCAGCCGCGCGGGCGCGGGATGGGCGGGTCGAGCGCGATCAACGCGATGATCTACACGCGCGGCCATCCGGGCGACTACGACGAGTGGGCGCAGCTCGGCGCGACGGGCTGGGGCTGGCAGGACGTGCTGCCGTATTTCCGCCGCGCGGAAGGCAACGAACGCGGCGCGGATGCGTGGCACGGCGCGGACGGCCCGCTGTCGGTGTCGGATCTGCGCTTTCGCAATCCGTTCTCCGAACGATTCATCCAGGCCGCGCACGCGGCCGGCTATCCGCTGAACGACGACTTCAACGGCGCGACGCAGGAAGGCGTCGGCTTCTATCAGGTCACGCACCGCGACGGCTCGCGCTGCAGTGTGGCGCGTGCGTATATCTACGGACGCAACCGGCCGAACCTGCACGTGATTACCGATGCGACGGTGCTGCGCGTCGGCTTCGACGGCAAGCGCGCGGTCGGCGTCGCGGTATCGCGCAACGGCCGCGTCGAGACGCTCGGCGCGCGCGCGGAAGTGATCCTGTCGGCCGGCGCGTTCAATTCGCCGCAACTGCTGATGTGCTCGGGGATCGGCCCGGCCGAGCAACTGCGCCGGCACGGGATCGCGGTCGTGCAGGATGCGCCGGACGTCGGCGCGAACCTGATCGACCATATCGACTTCATCATCAACACGCGCGTGAATTCGTCGGAGCTGGTCGGCGTGTGTCTGCGCGGAATCGCGAAGATGACGCCCGCGCTCGCGCGCTATTTCTCGAGCCGCACGGGGATGATGACGAGCAACGTCGCGGAGGCCGGCGGCTTCATCAAGAGCGATCCGTCGCTCGAACGTCCCGACCTGCAACTGCATTTCTGCACGGCGCTCGTCGACGACCACAACCGCAAGATGCACTGGGGGTTCGGCTATTCGCTGCACGTGTGCGCGCTGCGGCCGTTCAGCCGCGGCACGGTCGCGCTCGCGACCGGCGATGCGCGCGACGCGCCGCTGATCGATCCGCGCTTTTTCAGCGATTCACGCGATCTCGACCTGCTCGTGCGCGGCACGCAGGCGATGCGCCGGATCCTGTCGCAGGCGCCGCTTGCGTCGCAGGGCGGGCGCGAGCTGTACACGCGGGCAGACCAGAGCGAAGCCGAGCTGCGCAAGACGATCGTCGAGCATGCCGACACGATCTATCACCCGGTCGGTACCTGCCGGATGGGTTCGGATGCGCGCGCGGTCGTCGATCCGCAACTGCGCGTGCGCGGCGTCGAAGGGCTGCGTGTGGTCGATGCGTCGGTGATGCCGACGCTGGTCGGCGGGAACACGAATGCGCCGTCGGTGATGATCGGCGAACGCGCCGCGGACTTCATCGTCGCGGCGCGCAAGGGTGGCGTGCCGCGTGGCGAGGCGGCTGCCGCGGTGCACGGCCGCTGAACGCGGCGCGCGCACGGCAGCGGCCATGCTCAGGCAAACGTATCGACGAGGCCGGCGCGGCTCACGCTTGCGGCGGCCGGTGCGGATTGCGCAACGTCGGCCGGTGCATCGACGGCTGACGATCCGCCGTTCCCGCGCCGCGACGACTGGCCGCCAGCGAAGGTCTGTTGCGGGTTCTGCTGCTGGGAGGCGAAGCCGCCGTCGCTGACGGTCGTGCTGCCGAGCCCGAGCCCGCCGGCTTCCATCGCCTCGCGCAGCTTCGGCAACGCGGCTTCGACGGCCTCGCGCACCTGCGCGTGCTGCGACACGAACAGCGCGTGCGCATGGTTGTCCGCGACGCGCAGCACGACCTGCAGCGGCCCGAGATCGGGCGGGTTGAGCGTCAGCTCGGCGCTCTGCTGGTGCGCATTCGACAGGAACACGACCTTCTGGCTCAGTGCGTCCGTCCAGTCGGCGGTGCCGACGTGCGGTGCGAGCGCGTGCGCGTTGGCCGCGGCGATCGCACTGGCGGCCGGAGACAGCTGCAGGTTGGCCTGCGCGGCGGCCGCGGCCGTTGCGCCGGCCGCGAGCGTCGCGCTGGCGGCCGGATCGGTCGCGTCGCTGGCGGCCGCGAGTGCGTGCTGAGCGCCGGACTGCGCGTTCGCATCGGCCTGCAGCGCCTGCGGCGTGGCCTGGGTCGGCGTCTGCTGGGTGGCGAGCGCGCCTTTCGCGTCGGCGAGCGACCGGTCGAATGTCGGCACCTTCGGCGTCAGCGGTGCGGCGGTGGTCGAAGTGCTCGCTGCCGGTGCGGAAGCCGTCGCGGCGGCGGACGCGCCGGTCGCCGGCATCGCGATCGCGCCCGCGCCACCCGTCAGCTTGGCGAGCGCGGCTTGCAGCGCGTCGCGGCTCGACGTCGGTTCGAGCGCCTTGGCGGCATGATCGGCCAGCGTCGCCGTGGCGTCGGGCTGGCCGGACACGGCCGTCTTTTGCGCCGCGTTGGCGGCGGCGGCAGCGGCGGCAGCGGCGGTGGCCGCATCGGCCGGCGCCGCATTGTCCGTGCGCGCCTGCAGCTGTGCCTGCAGGGCCGCGGCGGCCGCGAGCGCGGCGGCGTCAGGATTGGTCGTCGCGTTCGCGTCGTCGGTCGACGTGTCGTCGTCCGTGCCGGACGGCTTCGTGCCGGCGGACGGCTTCGACGCAGCCTGCTTCGTCGATGCATCGGGCGTGGCGGTATTCGATGTGTCGCGACGCGTGACGACGCTTTGCTTCAGCGTCTGCGCGAACGGCACGGCGGTCGCGCTCGCCGACGCGTCGTTGCCGGCGGCGGACGAACCCGAGCCGCGGGCGGCCTTGAGTGCGGCGCCGGCGGTGTCGAGCAGCGCGCCGAGCAGGGGCAGGGGAGGCATGACGGTTCTCTCGTTCGAATGCGGTGGTCGGTTACGACGAGCGGGCCGCGTCGGCCCGCATGCGCAGGATCTTCGCGGCGTGTTCGTCGGCGTCGCGCTGTTCGCGCCGGGCCTCGCGCGTCGCTTCCTGCGCGACGCCGCGTGCCTGCAGGATTTCATACGAGCCGACGGTGCGTTTCTTTTGCTGCCAGTTCGGGCGCGCTTCGTCGATGCGGACTTCGGCGGCGGCCAGCACGTTGCGCTGCTGCGCGATCGCTGCGTCGAGCGTGTCGATGAACGCCTGGAAATTGCGCCAGTTGCCGGCAGGCATCCCGTGTTGCGCGGACTGCGCGAAGCGCGCGTGATATTCGTCGCGGTAGCGCAGCAACGCGTCGAGCTGCTCGGCGGCCGAGGTGCGGTCGCGCTGCGCGGTGCCGAGCTGCCTGGCGGCCGAGTCGAGGTCGTCCTGCGCGCGGTCGAGCAGCAGTTGAAGGGGAAAGCTGTGAGCCATCGGGATCAGCCTCCGTAAGCGTCGAACAGCGCATCGAGCCCGGCGAGGCTCGATGCGAACGGCGCGCATTCGCGAAAGCCCTGCTGCAGGAATGCCTCGATGCGCGGGTAGAGCGCGATCGCGCGGTCGAGCTGCGCGTCGCGGCCGGGTGCGTACGCGCCGACCGCGATCAGGTCGCGATTGCGCTGGTAGCGCGACAGCATCTGCTTGAACTGCCGCACGTGGTCGAGATGGCCTTCGTCGATCAGCGCCGTCATCGCGCGGCTGATCGATGCCTCGATGTCGATCGCGGGGTAGTGGCCGGCCTCGGCGAGTGCGCGCGACAGCACGATATGGCCGTCGAGGATCGCGCGCGCCGAATCGGCGATCGGGTCCTGCTGGTCGTCGCCTTCGGTCAGCACCGTGTAGAACGCGGTGATCGAGCCGCCGCCTTCCGGCCCGTTGCCGGTGCGCTCGACGAGCGCGGGCAGCTTCGCGAACACCGACGGCGGATAGCCCTTGGTCGCGGGCGGCTCGCCGATCGCCAGTGCGATCTCGCGCTGCGCCATCGCGTAGCGCGTCAGCGAATCCATCAGCAGCAGCACATGCTTGCCCTGGTCGCGGAAATACTCGGCGAGCGACGTCGCGTAGGCGGCGCCCTGCATCCGCAGCAACGGCGACACGTCGGCCGGCGCGGCGACGACGACCGAACGCGCGAGCCCGTCCTCGCCAAGGATCTGTTCGATGAATTCCTTCACTTCGCGGCCGCGTTCGCCGATCAGCCCGATCACGATCACTTCCGCGCTCGTGTAGCGGGCCATCGTGCCGAGCAGCACCGACTTGCCGACGCCGGAGCCGGCGAACAGGCCCATGCGCTGGCCGCGGCCGACGGTGAGCAGCGCGTTGATCGCACGCACGCCGACATCGAGCACGTGGTGGATCGGTTCGCGCTCGAGCGGGTTGATCGACGGCGCCGAGAGCGGCGCATCGATTTTTGCCGCGAGCGGGCCGAGGCCATCGAGCGGGCGGCCCGACGCGTCGACGACGCGCCCGAGCATTTCCCAGCCGACCGGCAGCCGCTTCGCGCCCGCGAGCGGATCGGCGACGGGCGCGCTTTCGAGCGGCCACACGCGCGCGCCGGGCAGGACGCCCGCGACATCGGTGGTCGGCATCAGGAACAGGCGGTCGCCGGCGAAGCCGACGACTTCGGCTTCCGCGTGCGGCAGCGTGCTGCCGGGCGGCAGTTCGATCGTGCATTCGGCGCCGACCGACAGGCGCAGCCCGATCGCTTCGAGCACGAGGCCGGCCGCGCGCGTGAGGCGCCCGCACGGCCGTAGCGGCAGCGCGCGGTGGCTGCGCGCGGCGAGCCCGTTCAGGTGCGTGCGCCAGTGCGCGAGATGGGGATTGTGCGGCGCGCGCGGCGCGGCGCCGGCGGTGTCGGCGGCCGTGTGCGGCGTCGCGTCGTGTGCGGGGTCGTGCGCGGCAGCCGGGCCGAACGACGCGAGCGCGAGCTCGCGTTCGAGCGGCGTCATGCCGTCGTGAGCGAGCGCCTCGGGCGGCCGCGTTACCACGTGCTCACCTTGCCGATCGCGGCGGCGACGCGCTGCCAGCGCGTGGACAGCGTCGCGTCGACCTCGCCGGTCGCGGCGTGCGCGCGGCAGCCGCCGCGCTCGATCGACGCGTCGGTGCGCACGTTCCAGCCGAGCGTATCGAGATCGTCCTGCAGATAGGCTTCGACGACGGGCAGGTCGGCCGGATTCACCGCCAGATGCGGCGCGCCGGACAGCGCGGGCTCGGCCGCGAGCACGTCGCGCACGGCCGCGACCAGCGCGGCCGGGTCATGCTTCACGTGCTGGCGTACGACCTGCTGCGCGATGTCGAGCGCGAGTTGCGCGATGTCGGAGGCGAGGTCGTGTTCGACGGCCGATACGGCTTCGCGGAACGACGCGGCGAGCGCCGCGAGCTGTGCAGCCTGCTCGCGCACGTCGGCCTGGCCGGCCTCGAAACCCTGTTCGCGGCCCTGCTCGAAACCGGCCTGGTAGCCGAGCGCCTGGCCTTCGACGTGGCCGGCCGCATGGCCCTCGGCGTGCGCGGCGTCGCGCACGCGCTGCAGTTCCTCGGCGAGCGCGGCGGCAGCGGCCGCCGCGTCGTCGGGCGGCGGCGGGGGCGGCGGCGGGTCGAACGACGCCATCTCCCACCGCTGGTACGCGGTGAGGGTGCCCACGCGATCGCTCGCCGAATCAGACATATGCGTCTTCCGCCTTGCCGCCGATCACGATCTGGCCGCTCTCGGCGAGATTGCGCACGATCTGCAGGATGCGGCGCTGCTGCGTTTCGACTTCGGACACGCGCACCGGGCCGCGCGCGTCGAGATCCTCGGCGAGCAGTTCGGCCGCGCGCTGCGACATGTTCGCGAGGAACTTCTGACGCAGCGCGGGCGGCGCACCCTTCAGCGCGATGATCAGCGTTTCCGACTCCACTTCCTTGAGCACCATCTGGATCGCGCGATCCTCGAGCTCGAGCAGGTTCTCGAACACGAACATCTGGTCGACGATCTTCTGCGCGAGATCGGCGTCGTACTGGCGCACGCTTTCGAGCACGCCTTCTTCATGCACGCTCGTCATGAAGTTCAGGATCTCGGCCGCGGTGCGGATGCCGCCCATCGGGCTGCGTTTCAGGTTGTCGCTGCCGGACAGTAGGCCCGTCAGCACGTCGTCGAGTTCGCGCAGCGCGGCCGGCTGGATGCCGTCGAGCGTCGCGATCCGCAGCATCACGTCGTTACGCAGCCGCTCGGTGAAGCACGATGCGATTTCCGACGCCTGGTCGCGGTCGAGGTGCACGAGGATGGTCGCGATGATCTGCGGATGCTCGTTCTTGATCAGTTCGGCCACGGCGCCCGAGTCCATCCACTTCAGGCCCTCGATGCCGCTCGTGTCGCTGCCCTGCAGGATGCGGTCGATCAGCACGCCGGCCTTGTCCTCGCCGAGCGCCTTCGTCAGCACCGAGCGGATGTACTCGCTCGAATCGAGCGACAGCGCGGTGTGCTGCTCGGCTTCCTTCGCGAACTCCTGCAGCACGTCCTCGACCTGCTCGCGCGTGACGTTCTTCAGCGCGGCCATCGCGGCGCCGATCTTCTGGACCTCGCGCGGCGCGAGGAACTTGAATACCTGCGCGGCCTCTTCCTCGCCGATCGACATCAGCAGCAGCGCGCTCTTGGTCAAGCCTTCAGCGTTCATCGGACACCCAGTTCTTCACGACGGTGGCGACGATCTTCGGATCCTGGCGGGCGATCGTGCGCGCGTAGTCGAGGTTGCGTTCGTAGCGGTTCTTCTCGGTTTCGAAGCCGAGCAGCATCGGGTCGGGCTCCTCCGTCCTGGCCAGCGCGGGCAGGCCGTCGAGCGCGACCGGATCGTCCGGTGCGGCGAGCGCCGGCGCGGCCGACTCGGGCGCCGGGAACGCGCGGCGCATCGCCGGGCGCACGAACATGAAGTAGAGCGCCGCCGCGGCCGCCGCGATGCCGAGCCACTTCGCGGCTTCCTTCGCCATCGCGATCATGTCGGGCTGGCGCCACCACGGCAGGTCGGCGTACGGGTCGGCGACGGTCGAGAACGCGCTGTTCACGACGTTCACCGAGTCGCCGCGCTTCTCGTCGTAGCCCATCGCGTCCTTCACGAGCTGCTCGACCTGCGCGAGCTTCGCGGGCGGCAGCGGCTGCATCGTCACGTGGCCCTTCGCGTCGGCGACCGGCTGGTAGTTGACGACGACCGCGACCGACAGCCGCTTCACGTTGCCCATCGGCTGTTCAAGGTGACGGATCGTCTTGTCGACTTCGTAGTTGGTCGTCTGGTCCTTGCGGTCGCTGACGGGCGTCGTCTGCGGCCCGTTCTGGCCGTTGCCGGTGACGATCGGCGCGGAAGCCGGCTGCGGCGGCGTGTTCGACAGCGCGCCCGGCACGCCCGACGCGCCGCCCTGCGCGAGTTCGGTCGCGCTGCTGGTTTGCTGGCTGCGGATCGCGGATTGCTGCGGATTGCCGTTCGGGCCGTAGCTTTCCGACGTCTGCTCGATCTTCGAGAAATCGAGGTCCGCGCTGACCTGCGAACGCGCGTTGCCGGCGCCGAAGATCGGCGCGAGGATCGCGTCGATGCGCTTCTGCGTGTTGTGCTCGACCTGCTGCACGTACTTGAGCTGGCTTGCGTCGAGGCCGGAGGCGGACGCGGTCTGGGTCAGCAGGTTGCCGTCCTGGTCGACGATCGTCACGTTCTTCGCGGGCATGTCGGGCACGCCGGACGACACCATCCGCGTGATTGCCTGGACCTGGCCCTCGTCGAGCACGCGGCCCGGGTAGAGGTCGACGAACACCGACGCGCTCGGCGCTTCCTTGTCGCGCACGAACACCGACGGCTTCGGGATCGCGAGGTGCACGCGCGCGCCGCGCACGGCATTGATCGATTCGATGGTGCGCTGCAGCTCGCCTTCGAGCGCGCGCTGGTAATTGATCTGCTCGGCGAACTGGCTGATGCCGAATTTCTGGTTGTCCATCAGCTCGAAGCCGACCGAGCCACCCTTCGGCAGCCCCATCGCGGCGAGCTTCAGGCGCGTTTCGTGCACCTGGTTCGACGGCACGAGTATCGCGCCGCCGGCATCGGCGAACTTGTAGGGAACGTTTGCCTGCTGGAGCGCGGTAATGATCGCGCCGCCGTCGCGGTCCGACAGGTTGCTGTACAGCACGCGGTAGTCGGGCGCGCGGCTCCACAGCACGAGCGCGGTGATCGCGGCGATCGCGAACGCGACGACGATCAGGAACGGCAGCTTCGGGTTGCCCTTCATCCGCGAGATGCCGGGAATGCGTTCCGCGAAGCCGCCCAGCCCGAAGTCAGCGCCGGCGACGCCCGCGCCCGGCAACGCGGCGGCCGCGGCGGCGCCTGGCGCCGGGCTGGCGAGGCCCGCGCGGGCGTCGGGGTTGATCAGCGAGTTGGCCTGCGAATCCATGCGTCGAGTTTCTCCGGAGCGGGACCACTGAGCTCGCTCGGACGAGCGGGCGGACAATGACACGATGCGATTATCGTGATCTGCGCCGCACTCCGATCGACCGAAAAGAGCGGGGTTTCCCCCGTACTTTCTCGGCTTTGACGCGCGGCGCGCTGCTATCCTTTTTCGCGATCCGGCATGGTGCGCGTGGTGCGGCGCCGGCGGATCCGCCCGGTGCGTCCGGGTCTTCTCTAAGTCTGGGGACAGCATGACTGCGAACGTCAGCGGAATCGGTTCGGTGTTGCAACAGATGCAGTCGATGGCCGCGCAGGCGTCCGGCGGCGTCGCGAGCCCGACGGCGGCGCTTGCCGGCTCGGGCGCGGCGACGGCAAGCACGTTCGCGAGCGCGATGAAGGCGTCGCTCGACAAGATCAGCGGCGACCAGCAGCACGCGCTCGGCGAGGCGAAGGCGTTCGAGGTCGGCGCGCCGAACGTATCGCTGAACGACGTGATGGTCGACATGCAGAAAGCCAACATCGGCTTCCAGTTCGGACTCCAGGTCCGCAACAAGCTCGTGAGCGCCTACAACGACATCATGCAGATGTCGGTGTGACAGGCGGGCCGGGCGGGGCCGGCGAGCCGGCTTTCCGCGCCCGGCGGCCGCCGCGTGCGCCTAAAGCTTTTCAAATCCCTTCCGATAACTCCGGAGAAGGCCGCGCCGTGCGACGCACGGTGGCGGCGACCGTATAGCCAAGGCAGAACAAGGAGAAGCGCATGTTTTCCCCAGGACACGCTGGAGCCAGTGCATACGCGCGTGTCGGCGTCGAGACGGGGGTGATGGGCGCCTCCCCGCACCGGCTGATCGCGATGCTGTACCAGGGCGCGCGGCAAGCGATCGCGCTGGCGCGCATGCATTTGCAGCAAGGTAACGTGCCCGCGCGCGGCGAAGCGATCGGCAAGGCGATCGGGATCGTCGAGAGCGGCCTGCAGGCCTCGCTGAACCGCGACGCGGGCGGCGAGATCGCGGAGCGGCTGTACGCGCTGTACGCGTATATCGGCCGGCGCCTGCTCGACGCGAACGCGCAGGCGAGCGACGCGATGCTGGTCGAGGTCGACGGGCTGCTCGCGACGCTCGAGGAAGCATGGACGGGCATCGCCCCGGAAGTCGCGCGGATGGCCGCGCAACAGGCAGCGGAAGCATCACGATGAATCACAAGGCCGAATACTTCGCACGTTACGAGGCGCTCGCCGCCGTGTCGGGGCGCATGCTGTGCGCCGCCCGCGGCGCCGACTGGAGCGCGTTGCCGGGGTTGCAGGCCGAATTCATGCAGCTTGTCGACGGGCTGAAGGAAGCCGATCCGGGCGTCGCGCTCGACGAATCGGATCTCGGCCGCAAGCTCGACCTGATCCGCCGCATCCTGGCCGACGACGCGGCGATCCGCGATCTCGCGAGCCCGGACGTCGCGCGGCTGTCCGCGCTGTTCGAGGCGCGGCGCTCGACCAAGGTGTTGACCGATCTCTACCGCGCGCGCGGGTAGGGCCCGTTTCCGGGGAGACGGACGCGCTGTACCCGTGGGCGGCACTGGCGTGCCGTGCCCGGATTCGCAACGATGTGGCTGAGGTGAGCAGGCTCCGATCATGACCGGTATCGACACCGTTGCGGCCGCGCTGCTGGCGAGCCGCCTCGACAGCCTGCTGACCGACACCGTATCGGCGCCCGCCGGCGGCGGCGCGACCGCGCAGGTCGGCACGTCGGGCGCCGGCGCGTCGTCCTCGCCCCAGGCCGGCAGCCCGCCGGCCGCGCCGCCGGCCTCCACGCAGACGGCGCTGTCCGATGTCGGACGCGTGCTTGACGCGATTTCGCGCGCGGGCGGCGATGCGACGCCCGCGATTGCCGGGCGCACGCCGCTGCTGGCCGATCCCACCGTGCTGCTGACCGATCCGGCCGTGCCGGCGCCCGTTCCCGCTACACCGTCGTCGGCGGCCTCTGCCCCGGCTACGTCGTCTCCGCCTGCCTCCGCAGCGGCATCGTCCGCCGCGGCCGCACGCGAAGCGGCCGCGCCGTTGCCGGTCGCCGCGCTGCGTGCGGCGCTTGCGCAGGCCGTGAGCGAGAGCGGCCTCTTCTACGAATCCCATCTGGCGCAGTGGCTGGCCGGCCAGCGTCCGTTCGCGGCGCTGATGCGCGAGCCGCAGGCGCGCCTGACGGCCGCGCTCGCGCCGGCCGACCGCGATGCCGTGCCGCCCGGCGCGACCGACCTGCTCGACGAACTGCTGGCGCAGCGTTCGCCGCTACCGGCGACCGCGCGGGCGGCCGCGCAGCCGGGCATACCGGCCCAGGGCGGCGCGCCGGCCCGCGATCCCGCGCAGGCGATGCCGGCGGCTGCCCGGCAGGGCGCATCGTTGCCGGCCGATACCGCTGATCTGCTGGGCGCGCATGCCGACACGCGCTGGACGCCCGCGCGAGCCGACCTGGCTGCCGCGTCGTCCGATCCGCAGGCGCAGACGCTCGCGACCGTCCATCCGGCCGCCGTACCGATCGTCAGGCAGCAGCTCGATGCGCTCGCGACCGACCAGTTTCGCTGGACCGGCGAGGCCTGGCCGGGCGCGCGGCTCGACTGGACGATCGAGCCCGACGAGCCGGGCAACCGAGGGCAGCGCGACGGTGGCGACGACGCGGGCGACGGCATCGCCTGGCGCACGCGCCTGACGCTGACGCTGCCGTCGCTAGGCACGGTCGACGCGGAACTCGTGCTGAACGGCACACAGCTCGTCGCGCGGCTGCGCGCGAACCAGACGGGCGCCGATCGCCTCACGCGAAACGAGGCGGCGCTGCGGCAGCGGCTCGAGGGATCGGGGCTCAAGGTCGGCGGACTGTCGATCCGCGCGGTCGACGACGGGCCGGACGGCTTCGACCTGTTCGCGGCCCAGGCGGCTGCCGCCGCGTATGCGCGCGGGGCGGCCAGCGCCGCGCCGACGCATGTAGCCGACGACGAGGCGCCGCGATGAGCATGACGTCCCGCAAGCGCGCGGCCGCGCTCGTCTACGATCCGAAGGGTGGCGACACGGCGCCACGCGTGGTCGCGAAGGGGTACGGCCTGCTCGCCGAGATGATCGTCGCGCGCGCACGCGATGCGGGGCTGTACGTGCATACGGCGCCGGAGATGGTGTCGCTGCTGATGCAGGTCGATCTCGACGACCGGATTCCGCCGCAGCTCTACCAGGCCGTCGCCGATCTGCTCGCGTGGCTGTACGCGCTCGATCGCACCGAGCCCGCGCCGGACGACGCCGCGCCGCGCTTTCCGCTGCCGCCGCTGCGCTGAAAAGGGCCCGCGTCGCGCGACTTCTTACGAAATGCTGTCTCGGCCTTGCAAGGTCGTTCTGGCGATATGTGTCGCCTATCTGTCTGCATTTCCGCGCAACCTGCGTGCATCGACTGCATTCCTCCGCTAATCCGACCTGCCGCCCGGGAGCGTGACGGATTGAGCCCGCAATAGATTTATGTAATGATATCCATTCTCATTTTCATGTTGCTCGGCCGGCGCGCACACACTGCGCGCCGGCCGTTGTTTTGAACGAATGGATACTTTCGCGTGAACGCGCCCGAAACGATCGACCCGCCCAAGACGGGCATGACGCGCGCCGGCGTCACCGTGCTGCACCCGGCGGGCCGCCATCTGAGCGACGACGAACTGGCCGCGCGCCGCCAGCGCTCGCGCCGCGCCACCTTCATCAAGTGGCTGCGCAAGGTGCACGGCTGGGTCGGGCTGTGGGGCGCGGTGCTCGGGCTGCTGTTCGGCGTGACGGGCGTGCTGCTCAATCACCGCGCGCCGCCGCTGAAGATCCCGACCGGCGAGCCGCAGGTCGAGGAGATGCAGATCGCGCTGCCGAATCCGGTGCCGAAGACGCCCGCCGCAATGACGAAGTGGCTGCAGCAGGAGCTGCATTTCGACGGCAAGCCGGGCCGCATGCGCAAGGAGCCCGCGCAGGCCGTCGCGTGGGGCGACAAACGCGTGATGCAGCCCGAGCACTGGCAGTTCGGCGTGTTCGGCCCGCACCAGAACCTGCAGGCCGAATACTGGGTCGGCAACGGCTACGTGTCGGTGAAGCGCACGGGCAATACGTTCCTCACGACGCTGAACAACCTGCATCGCGGCGTCGGAATGAACCTCGGCTGGGTGCTGCTGATGGATACGATCGCGGGGTCGCTGATCCTGCTGTCGCTGACCGGCGTGCTGTTGTGGACCGAGTTGAACAAGCGTCGCACGGTCGGTGTCGTGCTGGTGGTCGGTTCGGTCGCCGCCGCGCTGGCTGCCGGCCTGACCTGATCGGATCGGCGCGCGCGCGCCAGGCTGCCGCCGGCGCGAACCGGACGGGGCGGCGCGCCGCGGCGGATCAGAGCCCGCAGGCCGCGCCGCTGTTCGCCGCGATCTCGCGGGCGGCCTTCGCGCCTTCGACCTGCAGGATCGTCGGTAGCGACACGTGATTCTTCGCGGCGGTGATCTCGGCGAGGATCGAGATCGCGATTTCCGGCGGCGTTCTGCTGCCGATGTAGATGCCGGCCGGCCCGTGCAGCCGGCCCAGTTCCGCTTCGTTCAGGTCGAATTCGCGCAGTCGTTCGCGCCGCGCCGCGTTGTTGCGCCGCGAGCCGAGCGCACCCACGTAGAACGCGGGCGTCTTCAGCGCCTCCATCAGGGCAAGATCGTCGAGCTTCGGATCGTGCGTCAGCGCGATCACGGCCGAACGCGCGTCAAGTTTCATGTCGAGCACCGTATCGTCGGGCATCGTGCGCACGACCCGCGTGCCCGGCACGTCCCACGCATCCGTGTATTCCTCGCGCGGATCGCACACCGTCACCTGGTAGTCGAGCCCGACCGCGATCTGGCACAGATAGCGCGACAACTGGCCGGCGCCGATCACGAGCATCCGGTAGCGCGGCCCGTGGATCGACACGAGCCGCTCGCCGTCGAACGCGAGTCCGTCCGTCGCCTGCGCGGGCGACAGCGACGCGCGGCCGGTCGCGAGCGTCATCGTTCGCGTGACGAGGCGGCCGGCCTCGACTTCCGCGCATAGCGAGGCAATCCCACTGTCGCGCGTGAGCGGCTCGAGCACGAGCTGGATCGTGCCGCCGCACGGCAACCCGAAGCGGTGCGCTTCCTCGGCCGTCACGCCGTACTTGAGCGCCTCCGGGCGCGCGTCGGCCGCGATCCCGCTCGCGTGCACGCGAGCGATCAGGTCGTCCTCGATGCAGCCGCCGGACACGGAGCCGACCACCAGGCCGTCCTCGCGCACCGCGAGCATCGCGCCCTCGGGGCGCGGCGACGAGCCCCACGTCTTCACGACCGTCACGAGCAGGACGCGGCGTCCTTCTTCGAGCCAGCGCGCGCTGGATTTCAGTACATCGAGATCGACGCTTTCCATCATCTTTTCCTGTTGCCGGACGGCCCGTTGCCGGGGACCGTCGTTCGATGGCGGGATTATGAACCGCGTGGCGCGCGCGTGCAGGCAGCGCGCAAAACGTGCGCGCAAATCCGCAGGATCGGGCAAGACTTCGCGACGATCGGACAGCGCTCGATCGCGGGAGCGGCGCAGCGGCCGGTTCGGGGGAGGCGGTTGCCGCGCGGGGCCGGTGGCGGCCCCGCGGGGTGTCGCGTCATCGCGTGCGGTGAGCGCGCGATGACGGCGTTCAGTGTGCGTCGTCGTGGCCGTGCGCGAGCTTCGAGTGGTGGCGCGAGTACAGGAAGTAGATCACGAGGCCGATCACGAGCCAGATGCCAAATGCGGCCCACGTGACGGGCTGCAGGTTCAGCATCAGGAACAGGCACGCGGCGACCGCGAGGATCGGCACCACGGGCACGCCCGGGCAGCGGAACGCGCGCGGCAGGTCGGGATGCGTGCGGCGCAGCACGAGCACCGCGATCGACACCATCGAGAACGCCGCGAGCGTGCCGATGTTGATCAGCTCGGCGAGCACGTTGAGCGGCACGAGCGCGGCGATCAGGCCGAAGAACAGGCCGACGAGCCAGGTCGTCAGGAACGGCGTCGCGTAGCGCGGGTGCACGCGCGAGAGCATCGCCGGCAGCAGCCCGTCGCGCGACATCGCGAAGATCACGCGCGTCTGGCCGTAGCTCATCACGAGGATCACGGTCAGCATGCCGAGCACGGCGCCGAGATCGATGAAGCCCGCGACCCACTTCTCGCCGGCGACCTGCAGCGCGTACGAGATCGGGTGCGAGATGTTCGCGTACTGGGCCGCCGGCACGATGCCGGTCGCGACCGCGGCGACCGTCACGTACAGCACCGCGCACACCGCGAGCGACGCGATGATGCCGATCGGCAGGTCGCGTTTCGGGTTCTTCACTTCCTCGGCGGCCGACGACACCGCGTCGAAGCCGATGAACGCGAAGAACATCACGGCTGCCGCGCCGAACACGCCGTTCCAGCCGTGCGGCATGAACGGTTTCCAGTTCGCGGGCGTCACGTGGAACAGGCCGACCGCGATCACGAGCAGCACGACCGACACCTTGATGAACACCATGATGTTGTTGATGCGGGTCGATTCGCGGATGCCGATCGACAGCAGCGTCGTGATCACGATCATCACGAGGAACGCGGGCAGGTTGAACCACGTGACGACACCCGGCACCGCGCCGGGCGCAGCCGTCAGCACGGTCGGCAGCGACAGCCCGAAGCCCTGCAGCAGCGACTGCAGGTAGCCCGACCAGCCGACCGACACGGCCGACGACGCGAGGCCGTACTCGAGCATCAGGTCCCAGCCGATGATCCACGCGACGAGCTCGCCGAGCGTTGCGTACGAGTACGTGTAGATCGAGCCGGCGACGGGGATCGTCGACGCGAATTCCGCGTACGACAGCGCCGCGAGGCCGCATGCGATCGCGGCGATCACGAACGACAGCATCAGCGCGGGGCCGGCCTGCACGGCGCCGGTGCCGGTCAGCACGAAGATGCCGGTGCCGATGATCGCGCCGATGCCGAGGAAGGTGAGGTCGATCGCGCCGAGCGCTTTCTTGAGCCCGGCGGCGTGCGCGCCGGCGATCATGCGATCGACGTTTTTCTTGCGGAAGAGAGACATTGCGGATGAATCGCCAGCGCGCGCAGGCGCGGGGGCGCTGACTGAGTGAAAACCCGTAATTTTAGCCGATTTGACGAACAAGACCCGCTGCGGCGCAGCGGCGCGTCGCGGAATCGTCCGATAAAACAAGCGCTTGCGCTTGATGCGGGCGGCAGTTGAGGGAGACGCGGCGTGCGCCGCGTCATGGAATCGGACGAAGCCGAGGTAGCGGGCGAAGGCGAATCGGGCCGGTCAGGCGCCGGCCGCGGGCGCCATGTCGACGAGCCGGTTGCTCATCACGTAGAACGTGAGTTCCGCGTTGTTCGACAGCCGCATCTTCTCGAGCAGCCGCGACCGGTACACGCTCACCGTCTTCACGGACAGCGACAGCGTGTTCGCGATGTCGGTGAGCCGCTTGCCCGACGCGAGCATGCAGAGCGTCTGGTATTCGCGGTCGGACAGCTTCTCGTGCGGCAGCGGTTCGTTCTCGAACGACACGTATTCGGCGAGCGCCTCGGCCATCGCGGGGCTCACGTACTTGCGGCCGGCAGCGACCTGCTGGATCGCGCCGATCATCTGCGCGGCGTTGACCGTCTTCGACAGGTAGCCGGCCGCGCCGGCCTTCAGCGCGCGGACCGCGTACTGGTCCTCGCGGTACATCGAGAACATCAGCACCGGCGTGCGCGACAGCTTGCGCTTGAGGCGCTTGAGCACCTCGATGCCGTTCGTGTCCGGCAGCGAGATGTCGAGCAGGATCACGTCGAATTCCTGTTTGTCGACGGCTGCCATCGCGTCGCCGCCGGTTTCGGCTTCGGTGACGTCGCGCGCGATGCCGCGGTCGATCAGCAGCTGGCGAATCCCTTGCCGGACGATCGCGTGATCGTCCACGAGCAGGATGTTCAGGCTCATGACGACCTCACGAAAGCGACGCGCGGCGGGCCGCGACGGGCACCGCGAGCAGCGAATCCCACGCGAAGCGCGCGGTGACGCGCGTGCCGTGGCCGGTTTCCGGCGTGGCCGTCTCGAAGCTGCCGCCGAACGCTTCGCAGCGGGCGCGCATGCCGGCGAGGCCGTAGCCGCTGCGGCGGCTGCGGGCGAAACCGGTCCCATCGTCGGCGACAATCAGTGACAGATGCGTGCCGTCGGTGACGATCCGCACGTCGACCGACGTCGCGCGGGCGTGCTTCGCGACGTTCGACAGCGCTTCCTGCGCGACGCGGAATACCGCGAGTGCGCTGGCGCCGGCGATCTGCGTGAGGCGCGCGTCGGCCGCACACACGAAGCTCGTGCGCAGGCCCGTGCGGGCCGCGTGAGTGTCGATCCACGACGACAGCGCGCCGATCACGCCCGCGTCGAGCGCCGGCGTGTCGCGTTCGTCGATCAGCCGGCGATTCGCGTCGGTGGCGGCGTCGAGCGCCTGCTGCGCCAGCTCCAGCGCACGCAGGCAGCCGTCCGGCGCATCGGCCGGCAGCCACGTTTGAACGTTTGCGAGCGCGAAACGCGCAGCGGTCAATTCGGCGCCGAGCCCGTCGTGCAGCTCGCCGGCCAGATGGCGGCGGGCTGCTTCGTCGGCGGCGAGCAACTGGGCGGACAGGGCCGCGATCCGTGCGGCGGAGGCGTCGCGTTTCGACGCGGTGTCGGCAACGGGCGGAGTAGCGGCGCAGCTGTGCATGCGCTGCCGCGACGGGAACGGGGCGTGGGCGCCCGAGGGCGCGTTAAGCGACGTATCCATGACTCTCCCTGCTGTCAGAAAGCGGTTCAGACACCGGCTGGCTGCGTGGATCGGCTGCCGTTACGACGACGGTCGCCGCCAGAGAATCGCTCCATGCCGAGGTAACAAAAGTTACACCTTGTAACACTTGCATCCGACCCTTCCACTCTCATTCAAACGGCAACCACGCGCGGCGAATAATATCTCAAAATTTCTGAAAAGGTCATGTCGGGCGGACATTTAAGGGTAAATGTGAATAATCGGAATGAACGTGTTGTAGGAAAAACACTGACACCCGAACACCCGGCGGTGACGTATCCAAATGTAACTATTTGAGATGAGATGGTCCCAGTTTGTTACGAATTCGCCAAGTGGGGACGAAAAAAAACCGGAGCTTTTGCTCCGGTTCTTGATGACGCGCAAATTTAGGGATCGATCAGTCCACGAATGCGCGCTCGATCACGTAGTGGCCCGGTGCGCTGTTCTTGCCTTCGACGAGGCCGGCCTGCTTCAGCAGGTCGGTCGTGTCCTTCAGCATCGCGGTGCTGCCGCACAGCATCACGCGGTCGTTTTCCGGCGAGAACGGCGGGACGTCGAGATCCGTGAACAGCTTGCCCGTCGCGATCAGGTCGGTGATCCGGCCTTCGTTGTCGAACGCTTCGCGCGTGACCGTCGGGTAGTAGACGAGCTTTTCCTTGATGATGTCGCCGAGGTACTCGTGGCCCGGCAGGTCGTGCTTGATGTAGTCCATGTACGCCAGCTCGCCCTTCAGGCGGCAGGTGTGCGTCAGGATCACCTTGTCGAAGCGCTCGTAGATCTCCGGATCGCGGATGATCGACATGAACGGCGCGAGGCCCGTGCCCGTCGACAGCATCCACAGCGTCTTGCCCGGCAGCAGGTTGTCGGCAACCAGCGTGCCCGTCGGCTTCTTGCCGATCAGCACCGTGTCGCCCACCTTCAGGTGCTGCAGGCGCGACGTCAGCGGGCCGTTCTGCACCTTGATGCTGAAGAATTCGAGATGCTCTTCGTAGTTCGGGCTGACGATCGAGTAGGCGCGCGCGAGCGGCTTGCCGTCGACCTCGAGGCCGACCATCGTGAATTCGCCGTTGTTGAAGCGCAGGCTCGCCTCACGGCTGCAGGTGAAGCTGAAAAGCGTGTCGGTCCAGTGATGGACGGATTGGACGGTGGCGGTGTCGTATTTGCTCATGGCTTTGAAAACGGACGCGCGTAGCGGACGCGTGTAACGGGCCCAAAAATGGGCAAAAAAACCGAGTGCGACGGCCCGATCGCGGATCGGCCGGCCGGCGCGTCGGACACGCGCCTTCTCGATGACAGACGTTTGAGGAACTCGTTATTTTACCCTGTTGGCGCGGATCGCGGGCTTGACCCCCGTGGCTGCGCGGATTTGGCGCAACAAATCCTTGCAACGAGCTTTCAGCGATCGGCCGCGAGTTTCGCGCCGAGACCGACGAGCGCGACGCCGCACAGCGCGTCGAGCGGGCGCCGCACGCGCCGGTAGCCGCGCTGCGCGCGGGGGCTCGCGAACAGGTACGCGACGCACGAATACCAGCCGGCCGACAGCACGCCGATCGTCACCAGCACCGCGCCGTTGAACCACAGCGGCACGTGCGCGGGCAGCATCGCCGCGAACACGCTGGTCCAGAACGCGCACGATTTCGGGTTCGTCAGGCACGTGAACAGGCCGCTGCGATACGCGCGCAGGTAGTCGCGCGCCTGCGGTGCGGCCAGCGGCGCGGCGGCGTCCGGCGCGTCGGCCGGCGCCGCGTCGCGGCGCACGCCCGAGCGCAGCAGCTTGAAGCCGAAATACACGAGATACACGGCGCCGCCGATCCGGATCGCCTCGTACAGCCATTCGACCTGATGCAGCACGGCCGCGAGGCCGAGCATCGCGAGCGTCGCCCACGCGACCGACGCGGTGCCGACGCCGAGTGCCGACGCGGCGCCGAGGCTACGGCGACCCGCGAGCGACAGTTGCGAAATCATGAAGAAATTCGGGCCGGGCGTGATCGCCGCGACGAGGTAGACGACGGCGATTTGCAGCAGGATCGGCAGGTAGGTCATGGCGGCGCGGCCCGGCGGCGGGGCGATGGCGGAATGGGCAAGCCGCTACTGTAGCGCGGGCGGCGCGGCCGCGCTCCGGCGGCGTGCGATCGGGGGTGGCCGACGAAGGTTATTGCGGATCGAGGCGCAGGCGAGCGATGTACGGCAGGTGGTCCGACAGCCACGCGGCTTCGCCGGACGGCGCGCGCCATTCGAGCGGCGTCAGGCCGCGCACGAACATCTTGTCGAGCGCGAGCGCCGGCGAGAACGCGGGGAACGTGCGGCCCGATTCGCCGAGCAGCGTCGCGACCTCGGACATCCCGATCTCGCCGAACAGCGCGACCGAATCGTTGCGCCAGTCGTTGAAGTCGCCGGCGAGCATCAGCGGGCCATCGCCCGCGTTGCGCACGATCCAGTGCGCGATCCAGTGCATCTGGCGCAGCCGCGCGGCGCGCGTGAGCGCGAGGTGCGCGCACAGCAGCGTGACCGGGCGCGCGCCCGCGAGCGTCGCACGCGCGACGAGCAGCCCACGCCGCTCGAAGCGGTGCGCGGAGATGTCCCAGCGGCCGCCGAGGTCGAGCGGATGCGGCGACAGGATTGCATTGCCGTGCCGCCACGACGGCTTGAACACGTTCGGCCCGAGCGCGATCTGCCAGTCGAGCGCATGCGCGATCTCGGTGGCCTGGCAATGCCACACGTCGTCGACCGCGTCGTCCATCTGCGCGCCGAAGCCGGGCGCGAGCACGGGGCGCGGCATGCGGCGAGCCATCGCTTCCTGCAGGAAATACACGTCGGCGTGCGTCGACTGCATCCAGTTGCGCATCGCGTTCCACGCAGTGAAGCCGAGCGGCGAGCGGCCCTTGTGCAGGTTCCAGCTGACGGCGGTGATTTCGTCGGGGGCCGCGTGCGGTTCGGCGAACGGCAAGGACAGGGCGTCGGCGGACATGACGCTCAGTCCTTCGCGACGTGCGCACGCACGCGGTACACGAGGTGCGGATGCTGTTCGACGAGCGTCCAGTCGGTCCATGCATCGGCGCCGACCGACAGGCCGGGGTGGCTCGCGACAATCTGCCGCGGCGACGCGGGCACGCACGGATCGCTGCGCGTCGCGTTTTCGTCGTCGAGCGTTTCCTGCACGTCGAGCGCGAGCGACACCGTGTTCGCACTGGTGTCGACGGTGAGCGGCGCGACGGTGACCGAACGCGAACGCTCGGTCGGCACGACGTGCGCGTCGTTGCCGCATCCGACCGGCACGGCGGACGGATAGCGATGGGTATCGGTGCGGGTCTGACCCACGGTGGTGCGTTGCTGGAACGTGTCGATCGTCTGACCGTCGCGCACCACCTGGATCTCCCACGCGATGGAGGCCGGCGCGGGGCTTTGCGCATGGGCGGCGAGCGTGAGGCTCGCGAGCAGGACGGCCAGGCCGTGTTTCAGCATGAAACGTCTCCGGAAACGCGCAATAGCGGGGAACGGACGCACATCTTACGCCCGATCGATTTCGATCGTGATGTGACAGGACGCACTGCGACAGGTTCGCGGCACGATGCGGTCCTGCCCGACAGGTAAGGCCGAGCCGTGCATTTTCAAGCGAAAAAGCGCGCGAACTCGGCGACGGGAGCGCGCTCGGTGACGAGGCGGTTCTCGATCGCGTCGGGGTCCGCATGGCCGAGCGACATCCCGCAGACGAACTGCTCGTTGGCGGGAATGCCGAGGTGGTCGGCGATGATCCGGTGAAACGGCACGAACGCGGCCTGCGGGCAGGTATCGAGCCCGCGTGCGCGTGCGGCCGTCATCACGCCCTGCAGGAACATTCCGCAATCGAGCCAGGCGCCTAACGTCATTACGCGGTCGAGCGTGAAGAACAGTGCGACCGGCGCATCGAAGAAACGGAAGTTGCGCGCGTGCTGCGCGTGCATGCGCGCCTTTTCGTCGCGGCCGATGTTCAACAGCCCGTACAGGTCCCAGCCGACCTTGCGGCGCCGGTCGATATACGGCGACACCCATTCGCGCGGGTAGTAGTCGTATTCGGCGACGTATTTCTCGTCGCGCGCGGGATCGTCGTGCGCCGCGGTCAGCGCGGCGGCGAGCGCATCGCGCGTGGCGCCCGTCGCGACGTACACGTGCCACGGCTGGATGTTGGTGCCCGACGGCGCGCGGCTCGCGGCTTCGAGGATCGCCTCGAGCGTGTCGCGCGGCACGGGTGTCGGCAGGAAGGCGCGGATCGCGCGGCGCGACGTGAGCGCCGCGTCGACGGCGTCGAGCGCATCGGCATCGACGCGCGGGGAAGCAGCGGGGACGGACATCGGCATACCTTTGGGGCATCGCGCGACGCGCCGTGCGGGCGCCGTCGGCAAGGCCGGCGCGGCGGGTGGGGGAACCATCGATCATACGCTGCGGCGCGCGGCCCTGCAGCGCACGCGAAGTGTTAGCAGCAGACTCGCGTGGCTGCTTGCTTGCGCGGGGATACGGGATCGCTACACTGAAATCGTAAGGGTCTGATGGTCGTGTGACGGCAAGTGCAGCGAGGTTGGTATGACGACGGCGATGGTGAAACAGGAACTGGCGGTGGCGTCCTTCAGCACGGTGTACGACCTCGAGCAGGTCGAGACGGCGCTGAGCGACCTGAACGAGAGCGCGAGCGACGCACTGCGCGCCACTTACGAGCGAATGCTCAAGACGGGGAATCTGCGCTTCTGCGTGAAGCCGAACCGGATGCCGTCGTTCGATGAACTCGGCGACGCCTTGCCGAATTTCGGCGAGCCGCTCGACGACGTGCGCAAGCAGGTCGCGCTGTGCCTCGAAACGGACGACCGGCTCGAACTGATGCCGATCCTGCTGCTCGGGCCGCCCGGGATCGGCAAGACGCATTTCGCGAAGGCGCTCGCGCAACTGCTCGGCACCGCGTACCACTACGTGCCGATGAGTTCGCTGACGGCCGGCTGGATTTTGTCGGGCGCGTCGTCGCAATGGAAGAACGCGAAGCCCGGCAAGGTGTTCGAGGCGCTCGTGAACGGCAGCTACGCAAACCCGGTGATCGCCGTCGACGAGATCGACAAGGCCGGCACCGATGCGCAATACGATCCGCTCGGCGCGCTGTACGCGTTGCTCGAGCACGACACCGCGCGCGCATTCGTCGACGAATTCGCGGAAGTGCCGATCGATGCGGGCAACGTGATCTGGATCGCGACCGCGAACGACGCGCAGGCGATTCCGGAGCCGCTGCTCAACCGAATGAACGTGTACGAGATCGCGCCGCCCGATGCGGCCGGCGCGCGCCGGATCGCGCAGACGATCTACGACGAGATCCGCACGTCGCATGCGTGGGGGCGGCGCTTCCCCGACACGCTGGGCGACGACGCGCTCGACGTGCTGGCCGCGACGCCGCCGCGCACGATGCGTCGCGCGCTGCTGCATGCATTCGGCGCCGCGCGGCTCGACGGCCGCGATGCGATCGGGCCGCACGACATCCGCGCGGACGAGGGCGCCGCGAAGCGCCGGCCGATCGGCTTCTGACACGGCGGCGCGCACCGCTGCGGCGTGTGCGCGCCGCGTCGTCGGCTGCGTCGTCGCGACGCGCTGCGGATGCGTTCGGCACGCGGGCGAACCGGGACGTACAATTCTCTTCTCTCCCTTCGACGCGTTAGCGGCGCGAACTGTCATGGAGCAGATGGATTGTGTCGTGATCGGCGCGGGTGTCGTCGGTCTGGCGATTGCGCGGGAACTGGCCGCGCGCGGGCGTGAAACGATCGTGCTCGAGGCGGCCGACGCGATCGGCACGGGCACGAGTTCGCGCAACAGCGAGGTGATTCACGCGGGGCTCTACTACCCGCGCGGGTCGCTGAAGGCGATGTCGTGCGTGCGTGGCCGCGACATGCTGTACGAATTCTGCGAAACGCATCACGTGCCGCACCGGCGCACGGGCAAGCTGCTGGTCGCGACGAGCGCCGCGCAGGTGAAGCAGTTGAAGGCGATCGCCGCGCGCGCGGTCGAAAACGGCGTGCTCGACCTGCTGCCGCTCGCGCGTGCGGAGGCGCAGACGCTCGAGCCCGCGCTCGAATGCGTGGAGGCGCTGTTCTCGCCGTCGACCGGCATCGTCGACAGCCACCAGCTGATGCTCGCGCTGCTCGGCGACGCGGAGCGCAACGGCGCGATGTGCGCGCTGAAATCCCCGGTCGAATCGATCGACGTGCTGCGCGGCGGGCGCTTCGTCGTGCGCACGGGCGGCGACGCGCCCACCGAGATCGAGGCTGCCTGCGTGATCAACAGCGCGGGCCTCGGTGCGCAGGCGCTCGCGCGCCGCACCCGCGGCCTCGACCCGCGCTGGGTGCCGCCGCTCTATCTCGCGCGCGGCAATTACTTCAGCCTGTCGGGGCGCGCGCCGTTCTCGCACCTGATCTACCCGATGCCCGATCGCGCCGGGCTCGGCGTGCACCTGACGCTCGATCTCGGCGGGCAGGCGCGCTTCGGCCCGGACGTCGAATGGTGCGATTCGCTGCGCTACGAAGTCGATCCGGCGCGTGCGACCGCGTTCTACGCGTCGATCCGCGCGTTCTGGCCGGCCCTGCCCGACGATGCGCTGCAGCCGGCATATGCGGGCATCCGGCCGAAGCTCGCGGGGCCCGGCGAGCCGCCGGCCGACTTCATCGTGCAGGGCGCCGCGCAGCATGGCGTGCGCGGGCTCGTGAACCTGTTCGGCATCGAATCGCCGGGGCTCACCGCGTCGCTCGCGCTCGCGCAGCGCGTGGGCGAGATGACCGCCTACCGCTGACGCGACGCACGGGCAGCCGTGTGAAATCCCTTATCTCTGGAATTTCGGCGCGCACATTTATTCGCTTGGGCGTTATTCTGTCGAACGGCTGTCGCCAGAACAGCTTTCAAACCGATAACGTTGGAGCGAGTCCCCCATGAAAACATCCCGTCGGAGTTTCCTGATTACGAGCATTGGTGCCGTGTCCGCGCTGGCGCTGTCGCGCGAAGCGCTGGCCGATGCGCCGATGCTGTCGGAAACGGATCCGACCGCCGTGGCGCTTGGCTACAAGGCCGATGCCACGAAGGTCGACAAGACGAAGTACCCGAAATACGCAGCGGGCCAGGATTGTGCGGCCTGCATGCTGTACCAGGGCAAGAAGGGCTCGGCATCGGGTCCGTGCGGCGCCTTCCCCGGCAAGCAGGTGTCGGCGAAGGGCTGGTGCAGCGCCTTCTCGAAGATGGGTTGAGTCCCGTGCGGCATCGTGCGATGCCGCATTGTGGCGAAAACCGCAAAACGCCCGCCGTCGAAAGATGGCGGGCGTTTTTTATGCTTGAAAACGGTTCCGTCGCTTTCTACACTCGCTGCAAACCTGTGCGCCGCGACCCACCCGCGCGCCGCGCCGCCCGACACGGCGAATTCACGAGGACGAGGCACGCATGGCGACGATTGCGAATTCAACGAAAACGATCCGGCCCGAGCGTGCGCTGAATCGCCGCGCGGTGGCCGCCGCCGTGATCGGCAACGCGCTCGAGTGGTACGACTTCACGGTGTTCGGCTTCATGACGGTCGTGATCGCCGAGCTGTTCTTCCCGACCTCCAGCGAATATTCGTCGCTGCTCCTCACCACCGCGACGTTCGGCGTCGCGTTCTTCATGCGCCCGATCGGCGGCATCGTGTTCGGGCTGTACGCGGATCGCGCGGGCCGCAAGGCCGCGCTGTCGCTGGTGATCCTCCTGATGACGGCCGGCATCTTCCTGCTCGCGATCGCACCGCCCTATGCGGCGATCGGCATCGGCGGCCCGATCCTGATCGTGCTCGGCCGGCTGCTGCAGGGCTTCTCCGCGGGCGGCGAATTCGGCAGTGCGACGGCGCTGCTGATCGAAGCCGCACCGTTCTCGAAACGCGGCTTCTACGGCAGCTGGCAGATGGCGAGCCAGGCCGCCGCGCTGCTGATCGGCGCGCTCGTCGGCGCGGCCGTCACGCGCGGGCTGTCGCACGACGCGCTGCGCAGCTGGGGCTGGCGCGTGCCGTTCATACTCGGGCTCGTGATCGGCCCGATCGGCTTCTACATCCGCCGCCATCTCGCCGATTCCGAAGCGTTCCTGCATGCGCAGCAGAGCGCGCGCCGCGCGACGCTCGGCGAAGTGTTCACGCGCCACCCGCGCGAGGTGCTGTGCGGGCTCGGCTCGGTGATCGCGCTGACGGTGACGATCTACGTGCTGATCAGCTATCTGCCGACCTTCGCGGTGAAGCAGCTGAAGCTGCCGTACGCGGAATCGTTCTACGCGGTGATCGTCGGCAACCTGCTGCTGATGGTGCTGTCGCCGGTCGCGGGCGCATGGTCCGATCGCATCGGCCGCAAGGGGCTGTCGCTGTGGTCGCTCGTCCTGACGCTCGCGCTGATGTATCCGCTGTTCGCGTGGCTCGACGCGGCGCCGAGCATCGGGCGGCTGATCGCGGTGCAGGCCGTGCTGTCGGTGACGCTCGCGGGCTACTACGGGCCGTTCGGCGCAATGATCGCCGAGCTGTTCCCGGCCAACGTGCGCTCGACCGGGCTGTCGATCGCGTACAACGTCGCGGTGATGCTGTTCGGTGGCTTCGGCCAGTTCATCGTCACGTGGCTGATCAAGGTCACGGGCACGCCGCTCGCGCCGACCTACTACGTGATGGCCGGGATCGCGCTGTCGATCGTCGCGGTCGCGTTCGTGCCCGCGCGCAGTGCCGACCTCGATGCGCCGGCGTGATCGCATGACGATTTGAAGACGGTCATCGGATCGTTTCGTAAAACGCAATGATGTGCTGCAGGGCACGGGGAACGGTGCATCGAGCCGTCGTGTTCGCGCCCGAATTGTTTAGTCGTCGAACGAAACTTGCGCGAGATGAACGGAATTGTCGCTCGCGCGCGTTTTCGCATTTTTTACCCACACTAAACATCGGCACAAACCCGTGCGGGGCAGATAGAAGAGTTTTTTCTCCAGCTTGTTGCCACATCGTTAGCTCAAGTAATATCCGCGTACACCGGCCTCTGGCGGGCCGGTTCCGATCTGGAGACCTGGAGGAAACATGGAATACAACCGTCTGTTGCACACCCTGCGTGTTACCGCCATTGCAGGCGTGGCAGCGGCATCGCTCGGCGTCGCGGGCTCTGCATTCGCACAGATCCCGAACAAAACGCTCGTCTACTGCTCAGAAGGCAGCCCGGCGGGTTTCGATTCCGCGCAATTTACGACCGGCGTCGATTTCACCGCCGCCACGTTCACCGTCTACAACCGCCTCGTCGAATTCGAACGCGGCGGCACGAAGGTCGAGCCGGGCCTCGCCGAGAAGTGGGACGTATCGTCCGACGGCAAGGTGTACACGTTCCACCTGCGCCATGGCGTGAAGTTCCACACGACCGACTTCTTCAAGCCGACGCGTGAATTCAACGCGGACGACGTGCTGTTCTCGTTCCAGCGCATGCTCGACCCGAACCAGGCGTTCCGCAAGGCGTACCCGGTGTCGTTCCCGTACTTCACCGACATGGGCCTCGACAAGCTGATCACGAAGGTCGAGAAGGTCGATCCGTACACCGTGAAGTTCACGCTGGCCGAGCCGAATGCGCCGTTCATCCAGAACATGGCGATGGAATTCGCGTCGATCCTGTCGGCCGAATACGGCGACCAGCTGATGAAGGCAGGCAAGGCCGCCGACATCAACCAGAAGCCGGTCGGCACGGGCCCGTTCATCTTCCGCAGCTACACGAAGGACGCGACGATCCGTTTCGACGGCAATCCTGATTACTGGAAGAAGGGCGAAGTGAAGCTGTCGAAGCTGATCTTCTCGATCACGCCGGATCCGGGCGTGCGCGTGCAGAAGATCAAGCGCAACGAATGCCAGGTGATGAGCTATCCGCGTCCGGCCGACATCGCGACGCTGAAGGCCGACTCGGGCATCGACATGCCGTCGCAGGCCGGCTTCAACCTCGGCTACCTCGCGTACAACGTCGAGCACAAGCCGGTCGACAAGCTCGAGGTGCGTCAGGCGCTCGACATGGCGATCAACAAGAAGGCGATCCTCGAGTCCGTCTACCAGGGTGCCGGCCAGGCCGCCAACGCGCCGATGCCGCCGACCCAATGGTCGTACGACAAGAACCTGAAGATGGCGCCGAACGACACCGCGAAG
The DNA here is from genome assembly GCF_029962485.1 of Burkholderia cepacia. Taxonomy (NCBI): domain Bacteria; kingdom Pseudomonadati; phylum Pseudomonadota; class Betaproteobacteria; order Burkholderiales; family Burkholderiaceae; genus Burkholderia; species Burkholderia cepacia. The sequence continues at coordinate 3,413,083 of NZ_CP073637.1, read as the reverse complement.
GCGAAGGCGCTGCTCGCGAAGGCCGGCTATGCGAACGGTTTCGAGATCACGCTGTGGGCGATGCCCGTGCAGCGCGCATACAACCCGAACGCCCGTCTGATGGCCGAGATGATCCAGGCCGACTGGGCGAAGATCGGCGTGAAGGCGAAGATCGTCACGTACGAGTGGGGCGAGTACATCAAGCGCGCGCACTCGGGTGAGCAGGACACGATGCTGATCGGCTGGACGGGCGACAACGGCGATCCGGACAACTGGCTCGGCACGCTGCTCGGCTGCGAAGCGATCAAGGGCAACAACTTCTCGCACTGGTGCTACAAGCCGTTCGACGAGCTGGTCCAGAAGGGCCGCACGACGACGGGCCAGGACGCACGGACGAAGCTCTACACGCAGGCCCAGCAGATCTTCGCGCAACAGCTGCCGTTCTCGCCGATCGCGAACTCGACGGTCTACCAGCCGGTGCGCAAGAACGTGGTCGACATGCGTATCGAACCGCTCGGCTATGCCCGCTTCGACGGTGTTAGCGTGAAGTAACACGCCTGTCGTAAGCTGTCGCGAAGACCGGCTAACTCATCCGGCGGCGGGAGGCCAAAAGCTTCCCGTCGCCGGTCGCACATTTCCCACAAGAAAATACGAGACGCATCATGTTCACATTCGTGTTGCGCCGCGTGGGCATGGTGATCCCGACTTTCATCGGCATCACCATCCTGGCGTTTGCGCTGATTCACCTGATACCGGGCGACCCCATCGAAGTGATGATGGGCGAGCGCGGCGTCGATCCCGCGATGCACGCAGAGGCGATGAAACGCCTCGGGCTCGACCAGCCGCTGCCCATGCAGTACCTCCACTACATCGGCCGGGCGCTGCATGGCGACCTCGGCACGTCGATCATCACCAACACGAGCGTCGCGGGCGAATTCTTCGCGCGCTTCCCGGCGACCGTCGAGCTGTCGCTGTGCGCGCTCGTGTTCGCGCTCGCGGTCGGGCTGCCGGCCGGCGTGATCGCCGCGCTGCGGCGCGGCTCGGTCGTCGACCACGGCGTGATGGGCACCGCGCTCACCGGCTACTCGATGCCGATCTTCTGGTGGGGGCTGATCCTCATCATGGTGTTTTCGTCATACCTCGGCTGGACGCCCGTGTCGGGGCGCATCGCCGTCGAATACGACTTCCCGCACCCGACGGGCTTCATGCTGATCGACGCGCTGCTCGCGCCGGATGAAGGCTCGTTCAGGTCGGCGGTCAGCCACCTGATCCTGCCCGCGATCGTGCTCGGCACGATCCCGCTCGCGGTGATCGCGCGGATGACGCGCTCGTCGATGCTCGAAGTGCTGCGCGAGGACTACATCCGCACCGCCCGCGCGAAGGGGCTGTCGCCCGCGCGCGTGGTCGTCGTGCATGCGCTGCGCAACGCGCTGATCCCGGTCGTCACCGTGATCGGCCTGCAGATCGGCACGCTGCTCGCGGGCGCCGTGCTGACCGAGACGCTCTTTTCGTGGCCCGGTGTCGGCAAGTGGCTGATCGATGCGATCGGCCGCCGCGACTATCCGGTCGTCCAGGGCGGCATCCTGTTGATCGCGACGCTCGTGATCGTCGTGAACCTGGTCGTCGACCTGCTGTACGGCGTGCTGAATCCGCGCATCCGCCACACGAGGTAATCCCATGAGCAATCTGCAAAACACCCTGCCGACCGAATCCGCGCCGGCCGGCGGCCGTGCGCTCGCGCTGCGCGAGTTCTGGGCCAACTTCTCGCGCAACCGCGGCGCCGTCGGCGCCGGCATCGTCGTGCTCGTGCTGATCCTGGTCGCGCTGCTCGCGCCGCTGATCGCGCCGCACAGCCCGGTCGAGCAATACCGCGACTACGTGAAGATCCCGCCCGCGTGGCTCGACGGCGGCAACTGGAAATTCATCCTCGGCACCGACGAAGCGGGTCGCGACATTCTTTCGCGGCTGATGTTCGGCGCGCGGATGTCGTTCTGGATCGGCTTCGTGTCGGTCGTGCTCGCGCTGATCCCCGGCATCGTGCTCGGGCTCGTCGCCGCGTTCTTCCAGAAATGGGCCGACACGCCCGTGATGCGCATCATGGACGTGCTGCTCGCGCTGCCGTCGCTGCTGCTCGCGGTCGCGGTCGTCGCGATCATCGGCCCGGGCCTCACCAACACGATGTTCGCGATCGCGATCGTCGCGCTGCCGGCCTATGTGCGCCTCACGCGCGCATCGGCGCTCGGCGAGCTGCAAAAGGAGTACGTGACGGCGTCGCGCGTGGCCGGTGCCGGCACGCTGCGCCTGATGTTCTCGCAGGTGCTGCCCAACTGCACGGCGCCGCTGATCGTGCAGGCGACGCTCGGCTTCTCGTCGGCGATCCTCGACGCGGCCGCGCTCGGCTTCCTCGGCCTCGGCGTGCAACCGCCGACCGCCGAGTGGGGCGCGATGCTGGCCTCGGCGCGCGACTACATCGACAACGCGTGGTGGATCGTGACGATGCCGGGCCTGTCGATCCTGATTTCGGTGCTCGCGATCAACCTGCTCGGCGACGGGCTGCGCGACGCGCTCGATCCCAAACTGAAACGGATGGCGTGAACATGAGCCAAGATCTTCTGACCATCCGCAATCTCGCGGTGAACTTCAATGGCCTGCCCGCTGTCGACCGGATCAACATGTCGATCGCGCCGGGCGAGGTGGTGGGCGTCGTCGGCGAATCGGGCTCGGGCAAGAGCGTGACGATGATGGCGCTGATGGGCCTGATCGACGCACCGGGCAAGGTGACGGCCGACGAGGTCACGTTCAACGGCGTCGACCTGCTGAAGGCGTCGCCGAAGGCGCGCCGCAAGATCGTCGGCAAGGACATCGCGATGGTGTTCCAGGACGCGCTGACGAGCCTGAACCCGAGCTACACGGTCGGCTACCAGATCAAGGAGGTGCTGAAGCTGCACGAAGGCCTGCGCGGCGACGCGCTGAACCGGCGCGCGCTCGAACTGCTCGACCAGGTCGGCATTCCCGACGCGAAGAACCGCATCGCGTCGTTCCCGCACCAGATGTCGGGCGGGATGAACCAGCGCGTGATGATCGCGATGGCCGTCGCGTGCAACCCGAAGCTCCTGATCGCCGACGAGCCGACCACCGCGCTCGACGTGACGATCCAGGCGCAGATCATGGATCTGCTCGTGAAGCTGCAGAAGGAACGCGGGATGGCGCTCGTGCTGATCTCGCACGACCTGGCCGTGGTGTCGGAGGTCGCGCAGCGCGTCGCGGTGATGTACGCGGGCGAGATCATCGAGACCAACAGCGTGCCCGACATCTTCCGTGCGCCGCATCATCCGTACACGGAAGCGTTGCTCGCGGCGATTCCCGAGCACAATAAGGGTGCGCGTCGCCTTGCCGCATTGCCCGGCATGGTGCCCGGCCGCGATGATCGCCCGTCCGGGTGCCTGTTCGCGCCGCGCTGCAAGTATGTCGTCGACGATTGCCGCAAGGCGCGGCCGGCGCTCGACACGCTGGTGTCCGGCAACGATGCGATGCGTGCGCGCTGCATCAAGCCGCTTAACGTTTCCAACCTCGACCTGACGGGAGGTGCACGATGAATGCAGTCAATCAAGCGCGTGCCATGCCGCACGACGAGGAAGCCGTACTGGTGGCCGACGGCCTCGCGAAGCACTATTCGGTGAAGCGCGGGATGTTCGGGCAGGGCACCGTGAAGGCGCTGAACGGCGTGTCGTTCTCGCTGAAGCGCGGCAAGACGCTCGCCGTCGTCGGCGAGTCGGGCTGCGGGAAGTCGACGCTCGCGCGCCAGCTCACGATGATCGAGACGCCCACGTCGGGCAGCCTGACGATCGACGGCAAGAACGTGGCCGGCGCGAGCCGCGACACGGTCGCCGACCTGCGCCGTCGCGTGCAGATGGTGTTCCAGAACCCGTTCGCGTCGCTGAACCCGCGCAAGACCGTCGAGCAGACGCTTTCCGAGCCGCTCGAGATCAACGCGAACCTGACGGCCGCCGAGCGCGCGCAGCGCATCGCGCAGATCATGCGCACGGTCGGCCTGCGGCCCGAGCATGCGAAGCGCTATCCGCACATGTTCTCGGGCGGTCAGCGCCAGCGTGTCGCGATCGCGCGCGCGATGATCCTCGACCCGCGCATCGTCGTCGCCGACGAGCCGGTGTCCGCGCTCGACGTGTCGATCCAGGCGCAGATCCTGAACCTGTTCATGGATCTGCAGGAGCAGTTCAAGACGAGCTACGTGTTCATCTCGCACAACCTGTCGGTGGTCGAGCACGTCGCGGACGACGTGATGGTGATGTACTTCGGCAGCGTCGCCGAGCTCGGCGACAAGGCAACGATCTACGCGCGGCCACGCCACCCGTACACGCGGGCGCTGATGTCGGCGACGCCGGCGATCTTCGAGGAAGACCGCCGCGTGCAGATCAAGCTGCAGGGCGAACTGCCGTCGCCGCTCAATCCGCCGTCGGGCTGCGCGTTCCACCAGCGCTGCCCGTATGCGGTCGAGCGGTGCCGCGCGGAGGAGCCGAAGCTGCGCGAGGTCGATGGCCGGCAGGTGGCGTGCCATCGTGCCGAGGAGGTAGGGGAGGCGAATGCCTGATGTGTTGGCGGCGCGCGTGTCCGGCGTGCGCCGTGCGGGAACAAGCGGCGCGCGCGTGATGCGCGCGTACCGCTACGCGCGGCGCTGGAGCGTGCGTACCGTCACGGGCGCGGCGCTGGCCGGCGCGTGCGTGGCGGCCAGCCTCGTGGTTCCCGTCGAATCCGCGCGCGCCGAAGGGCGCGCGCCGGCCACTTCACCGATCCATCCGTCGCAAGTTCCGCCGCCCGGCATGAGCCTGCCGGGCTTCCACGCACCGTCCGTATCGGACGGCACGGTGTCGCGCGGCACCGTGCGCGTGCAGCCCGCGCGCATGCCGTTCTACGTCGCGACCAAAGGCAACGTCACGCTCTACGTGCTCGGCACGCTGCATACGGGCGATCCGTCGGATTACCCGAGCGCGCAGCCGTTCCGGCCGCGCATCCTCGCGGCGCTCGCCGCGTCGCCGACGCTCGCGCTGGAGCTGTCGCCCGACGATCTGCTCGAATCGCAGGACGACGTGTCGAAGTACGGCGTGTGCCGCTACCCGTGCCTGCAGCGCCTGCTGCCCGAACCGCTGTGGCAGCGGCTCGCGGCGCGCCTGCGCGGCAATCCGGCCGCGCTCGCCGAGATCCGCAAGATGCGGCCATGGCTCGCGGCGCTCGTCGTCGAGACCTACGATTCGCTGTCGGCCGGCCTGCAGACCGAATACGGCACCGAGGCACAGCTGCAGAACGTGTTCCTGAAGAAGAAGGGCGGCCGCGTGATCGGGCTCGAGACGCTCGCCGAACAGATGCGCGCGTTCACCGGGCTGACGCTGGCCGAGCAGCGCGAGATGCTCGCGCAGGACATGGTGCAGACGCCCGCGCAGAACGCCGACGACATCAAGGCGCTGCACCGGCTGTGGCGAATTGGCGACGCCGATGCGATTTCCGCGTGGGCCGTCGCGAAGAGCGAGCGGCTCGCGCGTTCGAAGGCGCTGTCGGCGTCGATCGACAACAAGATCGTGTACGAGCGCAACCGGCGCTTCGTTGCACGAATGACGGCAATCGCCGCGCCGAACCGGCCGCTGTTCGTCGCGATCGGCGCGCTGCATCTGGGCGGCCCGCGCGGCGTGCTCGAATTGTTGCGTCAACAAGGTTACAGCGTCGACGCGAACTGAGCGTCGTCGTCGCGTCCGAACCGATCCTCCCCTGTTTGATTGACGTCGCCCGGGCACGTCAAACGCCTGTATGGGCGCGCGATTCGATAAGGAAAACCCTCGATTCGTCGGAAAATAGCGTTTCAAACGATTGACATCCCGTTCTGCCAATATCTATTCTTCGATCCACAAGTTGAAAAAATGAAAAGAATAGAAAAAGTTCTACGGGGTAGCAGAAAATAAAGCGCGGGGTTAGCGCGTTGCCGGCACGTGGTGCATACGTGCCGGCCGCGGAAAGTGTCTGCATGTACGGCGGGGCCAATCATCGTCGGACAACAAGAATGCATGCAGGCCGACTTGCACATAAGCAACGCTCCGTCGTCTGACCGGGGAATGCAGTGATCGGGCGGCGGCGGACGTTTTTTAATCCGGAAGAATTTTCCGGTCACCGTCGAAAGACGGTTTCGGGGGGTGAATCGACAGACGGCGAAGCCGCAGCGATTGCGCCAACGGAAAAGCGCCACGAGGGCGCTTTTTTCTTTTGTGCGGCCGATACGCGCAACGTGCGTTGCACGGGATAAATGCGCGTCACGCGCCCTCGTCGGCCTGCAGCGCACCGGGCGCGACGACGTCGACGCCGGCGGCCTCCAGCGCCGCGCGAATCCGCTTCGCGAACGCCAGCGCATGCGGCCCGTCGCCGTGCAGGCAGACGGTCTGCGCGTTGAGCGGCACCCATTCGCCGCTCAGGGCGCGCACCTGCCGGTTGCGCACCATGTCGAGCGTGCGCGCGAGCACCGCGTCTTCATCGTCGATCAATGCGCCGGGCTGGCTGCGCGGCACGAGCGAGCCGTCCGCGCGGTAGCCGCGATCGGCGAACACTTCTTCCACGGCGGCGAGCCCCGCATGCCGCGCGGCCGCGACGAACACGCTGTTCGCGAGCCCGAACACCGCGAGCGACGGATCGAAGTCGTGGATGGCGGACACCACCGCATCGGCGATCATCGGGTCGCGCGCGGCCTGGTTGTACAGCGCGCCGTGCGGCTTCACGTGCGCGATGCGCCCGCCTTCGGCCTGCGCGATCGCCGACAGCGCGCCGAGTTGATAGAGCACGCCCGCGTAGATGTCGCCGGCCGGCAGCTGCATTTCCTTGCGGCCGAAATTCTCCGGATCGTGAAAGCTCGGGTGCGCGCCGATCGACACGCCTTTCTGCACGGCCCAGCGCACGCAGTCGCGCATCGCGTTCGCGCCGCCTGCATGCCAGCCGCATGCGATGTTCGCCGACGTGACGAGGTCGAGCAGCGCCTCGTCCGATCCGCATCCTTCGCCGAGATCGGCATTCAGATCGATTTCCATGTTGTTCCTCGTCCACTGATGGCGTGGCGCGTCTTTCGTTACTGCTTCCGCCATTGTCACGCTGCGCGCGATTGGGCGCGGCGGCGCGCTTCTTCTCGCATGTCGATCGCAACGTCGATCTGCCGCAGATAGGCACGTTCTGCGGAGAGGGCGGCGCGCGCGGCGTCAGGTGTCGTGCGCACGAAGCGGATCGGCAGGTTGAGCCGCGCCTGTGCGAGTTTCCACAGATCGGCGCGGATCACCGTGCCGATCTTCGGGTAGCCGCCGGTGGTCTGCGCGTCGTGCATCAGCACGATCGGCTGGCCGTTCGGCGGCACCTGGATCGTACCGGGCAGCACCGCGTGCGACAGCAGCTCGACGGGCCGCTCGCGCACCAGCTCGGCGCCGGCGAGGCGGTAGCCCATCCGGTTGCTGTTCGCGGTGACGAGCCATTCCTCGTCCCAGAACGCCTGCTGCGAATCGGCCGCGAACGATGCGTAGTCGGGGCCCGGCAGCACGCGCACGGGCATCGCCCACGGCGCATGCGCGGGGCGGTGACGGCGCGGCGGCTCGTCGACGCGAACGAACGCGCACCACGCGGGCGCCTTCACGCCGAATTCGGGCGCATCGGCCGCGAGGCAGCCCGCGCCGGCCGGCGGCACGCCGACCGGGAGCCGGTCGCCGTCGCGCAGCGTGCGGCCGCCGAGGCCGCCGAAGCGCGACGCGAGATCGGTACTGCGCGAGCCTAGCATCGGCAGCACGTCGATGCCGCCCGCGATGCACAGATAGCCGCGCATCCCGCGTTTCGCGGCCGGCAGCACGAGCGTCTGCCCGGCCTCGACCGGCAGGCTCCACCACGAATACACGCGCTGGCCGTCGAGCGTCGCGCCGAACTCGGTGCCGGTGATCGCGATGCGCGTCGCGCGCGTGAAGCGGAACGTGGCGGGGCCGATCGTGACTTCGACAGCCGCCGCGTCGGGGCGGTTGCCGACGAGCCGGTTGCCGACCTCGAGCGCGAGGCCGTCGAGCGCGCCGCCCTGCGCGACGCCGAGGTGGCGTGCGCCGCGGCGCCCGAGATCCTGCACGGTCGACAGCGGGCCGGCGCGCAACACCTCGATGGTGCCCGGTGCGTTGCTCTGGGTCATGACGCGTCGACTCCCGCAATGGTGAAGCGCACGCGATCGCCGGGCAGCAGCAGCGTCGGCTGCTGCCGCGCAGGATCGAACAGCACCTGCGACGTGCGGCCGATCAGTTGCCAGCCGCCGGGCGACGTGGCCGGGTAGATGCCCGTCTGTGCGCCGCCGATGCCGACCGAGCCGGCCGGCACCTCAAGGCGCGGCGCCGCGCGGCGTGGCGTGTGCAGCGACGCGTCGAGGCCGCCGAGATACGCGAAGCCCGGCTGGAAGCCGACGAAGAACACGACATAGTCGCCAGCCGCGTGGCGGGCGACGACTTCGTCGGCCGGCAGGCCCGTGTGGGCGGCGACGGCCGCCAGGTCGGGGCCGGCGGCACCGCCGTACTCGACCGGAATCTCGACTTCGCGGCCGTCCGCGTGCTCGACGTCGGCCGTCTCCCACGCGTCGCGCAGCGCGGGCGTGAGCGATTCGGCCGTCGCGGCGAGCGCGTCGAACACGATGGTCAGGTTGTTCATGCCCGGCACGACGTCGATCACGTCGGGCCACGCGCGCGCGGCCTCGGCAACGGCCCAGACGCGGCGCTGGCAGTCGAGCGTGGCGGGCGGCGGCACCTCACAGACGAGGGCGGCATCGCCGAGCGGATAAATGCGGGGTTGCGTCATCGGACTGGCACGGTTCGGACGGCAATGTTAGCGCACATTGTCAATAAAATATCGACAACTTCCCAATAAGCGTTTTCGCCTAGCCCGTATGTCCGGGCTTCTGGCGTACACTCGGCACTCCCTGTCATCCGGCTTGCTCCGCCTTTCCATGAAGCGTCCTGCGACCAAGATCGTGTCATCCGAACACCTCGTTTCCGATTCGAGCGCGGAGCTGTCGGAGCTCGAGTACGGGCTCATCATGGCAGGCAACGCGTTCAACCGGTGGATGGTGCGCTGCATGTCGGCGGCCGGCGCGAAGGACATGACGGCGGTCGAGGTGTCGCTGCTGCATCATGTCAGCCATCGCGAACGCAAGAAGAAGCTCGCCGACATCTGCTTCGTGCTCAATATCGAGGATACGCACGTCGCGACCTATGCGCTGAAAAAACTGATCGCCCGCGGCTATGTGAAGAGCGAGAAGAACGGCAAGGAAGCGTTCTTCTTCGCGACCGACGCCGGCCGCGAGCTGTGCCTGAAATATCGCGAGGTGCGCGAGCATTGCCTGATCGAGACGCTGAAGGACAGCGGGCTCACCAACGAGCAGATCGGCGACGCGGCGCAGCTGCTGCGCCACGCATCGGGCCTCTACGACACGGCCGCACGCGCGGCGGCGTCGCTGTAAACGATTGCGGAGACCGGGGCGCGCGGGCCTGCGCTGACGGGCGCGAGACGACCGCGGCGCCGCGCGCCGCGTCATCCGGCGGCCGGGTAGAGCGCGCCGTCGGTCACGATCCAGCGCAGCGCGAGATCGTGCGCTTCGGCCGGCAGCGCATCGACGCGGCACGCTTCATACGCGATGCCGACCGTCACGGGCAGGGCGTCGCCCGGCCATGCGGCAAGCGTGCGGTCGTAGTAGCCGCCACCGTAGCCGAGCCGGTAGCGCTGCGGATCGAATCCGACACAGGGGATCAGCAACAGGTCGGGCACGACGACGATTCCCGACGCCGGTTCCGGAATCCGGTGATGACCTTCGCGCATCGGCGTGTGCGCATCCCACGCATGGAACGCGAGTGGCGTGTGCCGCTCGCCGATCACGGGCAGCGCGGCGCGCCGGCCGGCACCTGCCGCGCACCACGCGAGCACCGCATCGCGCGCATCGAATTCACCGGGCAGCGGCCAGTAGAACCCGACCGTGCGCGGCGCCAGACGGTCGAGCAGCGTACGCAGCCGCGCGTCGAGCGCGGCGTTCGCGGCGGGCTGCGACGCGGCGTCGCGACGCGCACCGGACAGCGTTTTGCGCAGCGCAACCTTCGGGTTTGGCACAGGGTTGCGTGCTATGCTTTCGCTCACTTCGCGCTCCATTCAAAACGATGTCGAACAGCCTTTTCCGAGTATATCGCGCGGTCGCGCTGACGCTTTCGGCCACCGCGCTCGTCGCGGGCACCGCCGCGTGCGCCGCACCGAACGACGATGCGGTCTCCGGGGACGACCAGACCTTCGTGCAGCTTCGTGAAGCCGCACGCCGCAACGACGCCGCGAAAGCCGCGCAGCTCGCGTCGATGATCCCGAACTATCCGGTCCCGTCCTACGTCGAGTATTTCCAGATCAAGCCGCAGCTGTTCGATTCGACGGGCCGTGCGCGCGTCGATGCGCCGGACGCACCGGTGCAGTCGTTCCTGCAGCGCTACGACGGCCAGGCGATCGCCGACCGCCTGCGCAACGACTACCTGCTCGTGCTGGGCGCGCGCCACGACTGGCGCAACTTCGACGACCAGTACAAGCGCTTCGTGCTCGACGACGACACGCAGGTCAAGTGCTATGCGCTCGAATCGCGCGCGGCGCGCGGCGAGAACGTCGCCGATGCGGCGCGCGCGCTGCTCGTCGAGCCGAAGAACTACGGCGACGCATGCGTCGACCTGATCACCGCGTTGACCGTCAACCAGCAGTTCACGAGCGACGACGTGTGGCAGCAGGCGCGCCTCGCGTACGAGCAGAACTACACGACGCTCGGCGGCAAGATCGTCGACGCGCTCGGCCCGCGCCCGGTCGGGTTCGACCAGGCGACGAGCGCGCCGCCGCTGTACCTCGCGCGCGGCGTCGGCGCCGACGCGACGTCGCACCAGCTCGCGCTGATCGCGCTCGGCCGCATGGCGCGCAACGATCCGGACGCGGCCGCCGGCATGCTGACGACGGTCGCGCCTTCGCTGACCAAGCAGGAACAGGCGATCGCGTGGGGCGCGATCGGCTACCAGGGCGCGATCAAGCGCTCGCCGCTCGCGTCGGTCTGGTACGCGAAATCCACGAATGCGCCGCTGTCGAACCCGGGCTACGAATGGCGCACGCGCGCCGCGCTGCTCGCCGGCAACTGGCCGATGGTGCGCTGGTCGATCGAGCAGATGCCGCCGTCGCTGCGCGACGATCCGGCGTGGATCTACTGGCATGCGCGCGCGCTCAAGCAGAGCGGCGACACGCTGCAGGCGAACCAGGAATTCGAGCAGGTCGCGGGCCAGTTCAACTTCTACGGGCAGCTCGCCGGTGAAGAGCTCGGCCAGCGCACGTCGATTCCGCCGCGCACGAAGGTGAGCGACGCCGAGGTCGACGCGATGGGCAAGATTCCGGGCTTCGCGCTCGCGCAGCGCTTCTATGGGCTGAACCTGCGCCTCGAAGGCAACCGCGAATGGAACTGGCCGCTGCGCGGGATGACCGATCGCCAGCTGCTCGCGGCCGCCGAATACGGCAAGCGCGTCGAGCTGCTCGACCGCACGGTCAACACGGCCGACCGCACGAAGGCCGAGCACGACTTCACGCTGCGCTACCCGTCGCCGTACCGCAACATCGTCGAACGCTATGCGCAATCGACCGGCCTCGACGTCGAATGGGCGTACGGGCTGATCCGCCAGGAATCGCGCTTCATCATCAGCGCGCGTTCGTCGGTGGGCGCGGGCGGCTTGATGCAGCTGATGCCGGCCACCGCCCAGATGGTCGCGAAGAAGCTCGGCATGGGCACGATCACGCGTGCGCAGATGCACGACATCGATACCAACATCCAGCTCGGCACCTGGTATCTGGCGGACATCTACAACAACTTCGACAGCTCGCCGGTGCTCGCCACCGCCGGCTACAACGCGGGCCCGGGCCGGCCGCGCCAGTGGCGCCAGGTGTTGACGCAACCGGTCGAAGGCGCGATCTTCGCAGAAACGATTCCGTTCAACGAGACGCGCGACTACGTGAAGAACGTGCTGTCGAACACCGTCTACTACGCGGCGCTCTTCGAGGGCAAACCGCAGTCGTTGAAGAAACGTCTAGGCATGATCTCGCCCTGATACGCAATCTTCACACTGCCGCGCGAGACGCGGCAGTGTTCTTTTGAGGCTCTCACGACATGGATCGCCAGACCGTCGCGCTGCTGGGCGGCACCGGCTTCATCGGCAGCCGGCTCGTCAATGCGCTGATCGACGCCGGCAAGCAGGTGCGGATCGGCACGCGCCGGCGCGACCACGCGCGCCACCTGCAGATGCTGCCGGTCGAGATCGTCGAGCTCGAAGCACTCGACACGCGCACGCTCGCGCGCTTCGTCGCCGGCGCGCATGCGGCGATCAACCTGGTCGGCGTGCTGCACGGCGGCCGCGGCACGCCGTACGGGCCCGGCTTCGAGCGCGCGCACGTCGCGCTGCCGGCCGCGCTCGCGAGCGCCTGCACCGAGGTGGGTGTGCAGCGCCTGTTGCACATGAGCGCGCTCGGCGCCGATTCGCGCGGCGCAAGCATGTACCAGCGCTCGAAGGGCGACGGCGAGGCCGCGCTGCATGCGATCGCGGCGACCGATTCACTCGCGCTGACGATCTTCCGTCCGTCGGTTGTGTTCGGTCCCGGCGACGCATTCCTCAACACGTTCGCGAACCTGCAGCGCACGGTGCCCGTGCTGCCGCTCGCGATGCCCGATGCGCGTTTCCAGCCGGTGTTCGTCGGCGATGTCGTACGCGCGTTCGTCAACACGCTCGATCTCGCGGCTGCGCACGGCAAGACCTACGAACTCGGCGGCCCGACCGTCTATACGCTCGAGCAGCTGGTGCGCTATTGCGGCACGCTGGTCGGCCGGCAGGCACGCATCGTGCGGCTGCCCGACGCGCTCGCGCGGCTGCAGGCGAGCGTGTTCGAATGCCTGCCCGGCGAGCCCGTGCTTACGCGCGACAATCTCGCGACGATGTCGGTGCCGAACGTGCTGTCGGGGCCGCTCGCGCCGGAACTCGGGATCTCGCCCGCGAGTCTCGAAAGCATCGCGCCCGCGTATCTCGGCGAAGCCACGAAACGTTCGCGGTTCGACTGGTTCCGCTCGCGCCGCTAGCGCCCGCGCGGGTTGCCGTCGTCCGGCCCCTTTCCTTCCCCTTTTCGCGTTGTCCGGAACCCCGTCATGAAACTCGTCATTGGTGACAAGAATTACTCGTCGTGGTCGATGCGGCCCTGGTTGCTGCTCGCGCATTTCGGCATCCCGTTCGACGAGATCGCGGTCGAGCTGCGCCGCGACGACACGGCCGCGCGCATCCGCGAATACTCGCCGACCGGCAAGGTGCCGTGCCTGATCGACGACCACGGCGTCGCGATCTGGGATTCGCTCGCGATCGCCGAGACGCTCGCCGAGCGCTATCCGCAGTTCCCGATGTGGCCGGCCGATCCGCTGGAGCGGGCGCATGCACGCTGCGTGTCGGCCGAGATGCACTCGGGCTTCGCGGCGCTGCGCACGCAGATGGGCATGAACGTGCGCGCGTCGATGCCGGGGCGCGGCGCGACGCCGGACGCGCTCGCCGACGTCGCACGCATCGATGCGCTGTGGAGCGCATGTCTCGAGGCGTCGGGCGGGCCGTTCCTGTTCGGCGAATTCGGGATTGCCGATGCGATGTACGCGCCCGTCGTGATGCGCTTCAACACGTATGAGCCGGGCCTGTCGCCGGACGCGGCCGGCTATGCGGCGCGCGTGACGGCGCTGCCGGCCGTACAGCGCTGGATCGACGCCGCGCGCCGCGAAACGAACGTGATCGCCGAATACGAGCCCACGCCATGAACATTTACGCGGTAGGCGGAGCGATCCGCGACGAATTGCTCGGCGTGCCCGTGCAGGACCGCGACTACGTGGTGGTCGGCGCGACGCCCGAGCAGATGGCCGCGCAGGGCTTCCGGCCGGTCGGCAAGGATTTCCCGGTGTTCCTGCATCCGCGGACGCAGGAGGAGTACGCGCTGGCGCGCACCGAGCGCAAGACGGCGGCCGGCTATCACGGCTTCCAGTTCTATTACGCGCCGGACGTGACGCTCGACGAGGATCTCGCGCGGCGCGACCTGACGGTCAACGCGATGGCGCGCGAGGTGAGCCCGGAGGGTGCGCTGGTCGGGCCCGTGATCGATCCGTTCGACGGCCAGGCCGACCTGCGCGCGCGCGTGTTCCGGCACGTGAGCGACGCGTTCGTCGAGGATCCCGTGCGGATCCTGCGGATTGCGCGCTTCGCCGCGCGGTTTGCCGATTTCACGGTGGCGGATGAAACGCTCGCGCTGATGCGGCGGATGGTCGACGCGGGCGAGGTGGACGCGCTGGTGCCCGAGCGCGTGTGGCAGGAAATCGCGCGCGGGCTGATGGAGGCGAAGCCTTCGCGGATGTTCGCGGTGCTGCGCGAGTGCGGCGCGCTCGCGCGCATCCTGCCCGAGGTCGACGCGCTGTGGGGCGTGCCGCAGCGCGCCGACTATCACCCGGAAGTCGATACCGGCGTGCACGTGATGATGGTCGTCGACTACGCGGCGAAGCAGCGCTATTCGCTGCCGGTGCGCTTCGCGGCGCTCACGCACGATCTCGGCAAGGCGACGACGCCCGCGGACGTGCTGCCGCGCCACGTCGGCCACGAAGGCCGCAGCGTCGACCTGCTCAAGCCGTTGTGCGAGCGGCTGCGTGTGCCGAACGAATGCCGCGATCTTGCGCTCGTGGTCGCGCGCGAGCACGGCAACCTGCATCGCGTGATGGAGATGGGCGCGGCCGCGCTGGTGCGCTTGTTCGAGCGCAGCGATGCGCTGCGCAAGCCGGCGCGTTTCGCCGAGATGCTGCAGGCGTGCGAATCGGATGCGCGCGGTCGGCTCGGGCTCGATGCGCAACCGTATCCGCAGGCCGAGCGGCTGCGCGTCGCGCTCGCGGCCGCGCGTAGCGTCGATGCCGGCGCGATCGCGCGCGGCATCGGCAACGACGCGGAGAAGATCAAGGATGCCGTGCATCGCGCGCGGATCCGGGCCGTCGCGCAAGCGCTCGAGATCGACGAGTAGGGGCGAAGAACAGGGCGGCGCGCGTTCGCGGCCGTTACGACTTCTTCTTGCGCGCCGGGGTGGCGGCCGCCGGGCGTTTGCCGGTGGACGCGCGCGGTTTCGCCGACGCCTTCTTTTCCGCGGCGCCGGCCTTGGCCGGCCGGGCTGCCTCGGCGTCGCGGTCGCTGCGTTTGGAGGCCGGCGCGGCGCGGCGGCTCACGCGCGGCTCGCCGGGCGTCGGTGGTCTGATTTCCATCGTCGCCGACACCAGTTCGGCGCATCTGTCGTCGAACAGCGGCAGCGTGCCGACCGCGATCAGCTCGGCCGGCCCGTCGCCGACGTTCGCGACGCGATGCCGCTTGCGTGCGTCGAAGTGCAGCGAATCACCGGGCGCCAGCGGATAGACCTTCTTGCCGACCGTGTAGCAGATGCGGCCGGCCAGCACATACACGAACTCGTCGCCGCCATGTGACACCCATTCCGAACGGTAGCCTTCCATCATCCGCACCTTGAGCGCGTTGACCTGGCTGCCGTCGAAGGTGGTGGAGAGCCGCTCGTACCACTGCGACGTGGCGTCGAGCGCGTACGGCTTGCGGCTGCCTTCGTGCGAATCGGGCTGCGCCTGGCGCGGCTGGTCGATCAGCGCGCCGAGCGGGACGTCGAGCGCCTTGGCGACGTTGACGAGCGAAGACAGCGAGATGCCGGTGAGATGCCGCTCGACCTGCGACAGGAACCCGACCGACAACTTCGCTTCGGTCGCGACTTCCAGCAGCGTCTTCTTCGCTTCCCGGCGCAGGCGGCGAATGCGCAGGCCGATACGCATGATGTCTGAATCCATGAATCTCTTTCGTGGCAACGAGTCGGGAGGCGAGCGGAGAGGCGGTGCAGTCGCCGGGACTTGCTTTCCGCGCATCGCACGAAGCACGGCCGTCGGGACGGCGATGCCGGCGCATTGTACCGCGCAGTGCAGCCGGGCGAATTCGCGTTGTGCCGGGATCCGCGGCCGTCACGCCGATTTTAGTCCTACGAAAATTTTAGCTTGACCTCAATTTCGGCGTGCTCTAGATTCTGTCGCGCATCAAACAAAGTTAAGTGAGACAAAAATTCCCCGAAGACCTGCCGCCGGAACGGCACCGCGGGCCGGCTGCGCGCCGGGCCGTGCGTGATCCGCGCCACGGCGGCGTGTCGTTTGCGGCATGCGCCATGCCGCGTCACGCCGCCGGCCGCCGACAACAATGAATAACGGGCACACGATGATCGATCGACTGAAATACAGCTTCTCCGGCCTTCCCCAGTACGACGCGTCCGTCGCCGACACGCAGGCCGGCCTGTCGCGCCTGCTCGACGCGGCACGCCTCGACGCGGTGATCGTCACGTCGCAGGACGAATACGTGACCGAGTACCTGCCGCGCAGCAACAACCCGCGCTACGCGCTGTCGGGTTTCGACGGGTCGGCCGGCTGCGGGATCTTCCTGAGCGCGGCGACCGCGCAGGCGCTCGGCGTGCCGCCGTTCGTGCTGTTCGTCGATGGCCGTTATCATCTGCAGGCCGAGCAGCAGTGCGATCCGGCGCGCGTGCATATCGAGAAGCTCGGGATGAACGTGACGATCTGGCAGGCGATGGCCGACTGGCTGGTTGCGCATGCGAGCCGGCTCGCACGGGTCGGCTACGACGCGCTGCGGATCAGCGTCGCGCAGCGCGACCGGCTGCTCGCGCAGACGCAGGCCGCGTCGCTCGACTGGACGAGCCTCGCCGATCGCGAGATCGACCGTGCGATCGCGCTGCCGGGCTGGAACGTCGAGCGGCCGATCTTCGAGGTGCCGGAAGCGATGACCGGCCTGAGCGTCGCGCAGAACCTCGACACGCTGAATCGCCAGCTCGCCGCGCACACTGGCGCGGCCGACGGCAAGACCGCGTTCTTCTCGTGCGCGTCGGACGATCTCGCGTATCTGCTGAACAGCCGCGGTTATCACATCCCGAATGCGTCGTCGCACCTCGGCTTCCTGTTCGCGGTCGGCGGTCAGGTCGCGCTGTTCCTGCCGGAAGGCTGCGACGGCTGCGAGGTCGCGCTCGATTCGTATCCGGCGCTGAACGTGATCCGCCGCGATGTGGCGGCGCTCGAGCGTTTTCTCGCGCAGTTCGCGGTCGAGCACGTGTGCTACGGCTTCGAATCGGTGAACTGCGCGCTCGTCGATGCGGTGAGCCGCGTGTGGCCGCACGCGCGGCATGCCGATTTCAACCCGGTCGAGGCGATGCGGGCGAGCAAGACGCCGGCGGTGCTCGACCGGTTCCGCGACGCGTTCGCGCGCAGCTCGGCGGCGATCGCCGAGACGATGCGCTGGGCGAAGACCGGCGAGCCGGGCGCCCGCCACACCGAATACGACCTCGCACGCACGATCAACGACGCGTACGGCGCGCGTTCGGCCGTCGCGCTGACGTTTCCGTCGATCGCGGCGAATGGCGCGAACAGCGCGTTCGCGCATTACACGGCGGCAAGCGCCGGCGTCGAGCTGACGGAAGGCGAGCTCGTGCTGCTCGACAGCGGCGCTTATTACGAAGCCGGCTTCGCGACGGACTGCACGCGCGTCGTGCTGCGCCGCACGCATCCGGACACGGTTGCGCAACCCTGGCAGCGCGAGATCTACACGGTCGCGCTGAAGGCCTGCATCAAGGGGCTCGTCACGCGCTTCCCGAGCACGGCGACAGGCGCCGACGTCGACGCGCTCGTGCGGCAGGTGTGCCGCGACCACGGCCACGATTTCGGCCACGGCACCGGGCACGGCGTCGGGATTCACGTGCACGAGGGTGGCGTGCGGTTCGCGCCGGGCGCGAAATACGGGCTGGTGCCGAATGCGGTGATTTCGGTCGAGCCGGGCATCTATCTGGCGGGCAAGGGCGGCGTGCGGATCGAGAACATCGTGATCATCCGGACCGACGAAACGCAGCCGGACACGGTGAGGTTCGAGAACATCGTGGCGGTTGGCTACGACTGGGACCTGATCGATCTCGACCTGCTCGACGACGACGAGCGTGCATACCTGCGCGACTACGAGCGGCTGTGCGTGGAACGCGGCACGCAGGTTACTGCGTGTCCGCTGCTGTAAGCGCCGCCGCCCGCAGCGATCAGTTCAGCAGGCGCGCGCGCACGAACGGTGCGATCCGCTCGGCGAGCCACGCGTGCGTGCGCGTCGTCGGGTGCAGCGTGTCCCAGAACACGAAGCGCGCCGGATCGCGGCAGTCGGCCCGCGGCGTCTGCGCGCTCAGGTAGGTGAGCGACGACGGCTTCGGGATGTCGAGGCAGGCGCGCGTCGCGTCGTCGAAGCCGTACCGGGCCGGGTGGCTCAGCAGGTCGTCGAACGGCGCGTAGGCGTCGAACACCTCGAGCCGCAGCGTCGCGCCGTAGCGATCGCGCAGCGCGGCGGCCGCGTCGACGAGGCGCCGGTTGTAGTCCTTGACCTGCGCGGCGACGCTCGCCGTGTCGGTGCGGGTCGCGAACACCGGCGCGCGTGACACGTCCGGCAGCGTGACGAGCATGATCCGCGTCGCGCCGGCCGCGGCGAGCCGCTCGAGGCTGTCGCGCACCGCATTCGCCGCCTGCTCGGGCGAGCGCCCGTAGTTCACGAGATCGTTGCCGCCCGCGAACACCGCGAACAGCGTGTTGGCAGGCCGGTAGTCCGGGGCGCGCTCCATGTATTCGCGCCACGAGTCGATCTGCTGCACGAGGCCCGGCACGACGAGGTGCTGGTCGGTCGCCGCACCGCCGATCGCCCAGTTGTAGAACGGCAGCCGCAGCGCGTTCGCGAGATATTCGGCCCACACCGGGCCGTTGCTGAAGCGCCCCGCATGCCAGCTCGTGCCGTTAGGCAGCTTCCACTGGCTCGCGTTGAACATGTTCTGGGTGTCGGACAGGCTGTCGCCGAACACGATCAGCTTGTTGACGCGCGCGTCCTGTTGCGCGGCGTCGATGGTCCACACCGTGTAGTTGAACGACAGCGCGTTGTTGGCCGCGACCGCCTGCGTGAGGTCGGACCGGATGCCTTTCGCCGCCAGCGTCTTGCGGCACACGTCGGCAAGGGTGTCCTGCGTCGTCGTGCTGTAGAACATGTTCTTCCACTGCGTGATGCCGTCGGCCCACCAGTAGCCTGACACGCGATACCAGTCGCCACCGGCGGGGTCGCGCGCCCATTCGTAGGTCGCGGCCGGCTTCAGCGGATCCGCGTCGATCCGGTACCAGCAACGCAGGTACGTGTAGGTATCGGACCCGCGGCGCGCTGCGCGCGACGTCGCGCCAGGCGCGCTCGATGCGGCCGGCGGCGCGACGTCGGGGCCGGCCGGCGACAGCGACATGTCGCCCGTCGGCGTGGGCAGCGGCGCGGGGCCGGCGGCGTGTGCGGCGGGGAGCGTCAGCGTGGCGGCCAGCGCCGCGACAGCGGAAGCGGCGACGATGCGGCTCGACATCGGAATGCGGAAACAAGACATGCGGCCCTCTTCTGATTGTTGTGACGAGACGGCGGCGCGGTTGCGCGGCCGTGTATCGGAAGGGACCGTGGGCGCCGGGCTCGGGCCCGGTCTGTCGAAACGTGAAGTGCCGCGAATGGCGGCGAGAGGCGGTTGATACGGTATCGGCGGTACTGCCGGCCGGTCAGCGCGTCAGCGCCGAGACGCGCCCGTCCGGGCCGTACACGCCGGTCGGCGCGGGAGCCGAGCGCAGCACGGCGAGCGCGCGCTCGTTGTAGTCCATCCGGATGCGGATCAGCATCCCGTTGTTCGCATTGGCCTGGCGCGCGCGTTCGGCGGCCTGCTGCAGCAACTGCCAGCGGCCGGCGAGGCGTGCATCGCGCTCGGCGGCCTGGTCCATGCCCTTCTTGCCGGCCGGAAAGCCGAGCGCGGAAAGCTGCGTGTCGCGCGTGCGTTCGAGCTGCGCGAGCCGGTCGATCAGCGCGGTTTTCTTTTCGACGATGCCAGGCAGCATCTCGAGCGGCTCGGCCGTCGTCAGCGCCTTTTCCTCGTAGACGAGCAGGGACGCGAACGCCTCGACCGTCGCGTGTTCGTCGTTGACCGTGGCCAGCAGCTCTTCTCTCATCGCGTCATGCTCGTCGCGCCGGTACGCGGTGGCGCGCGCCGGCAAACCGGTGGAGCCGGCTAGGGCCTGCTTACGCTAATAACGGGCTTGCGAACGAGCCTTGCCGGCCGCAGTGCAAGAAGCAAGGAGCGCCGTTTGGCCGAGCCAAACAAGCGACGCGCGACGCCGCAATGCGGCCGGCAAGGCTCGTTCCCCTGATTGGAAAAAATCCTTTGTGGGGCTGGCCACCAGAAGGGCCGATCGCTGCGTCATACTCCTTGCGAATACGTCGAGTATTCGCTTCGTCGCAATCCTTGCGCTCGGCCCTTCTGGTGGCCAGCGCAAGCCCGTTATTAGCGTAAGCAGGCCCTGGGCCGGCTTAGTTACCCTGCGGGCGCTGCTGTTGCAGCAGCTCGCGGGCGGTATTCAATACGCCGTCGGCAATCTTGTTCGCGTCGATCGTCAACGTGCCGTTGTTCAGCGCGTCCTTGATCGACTGGACAAGGCCGGTGTCGATATCGGCGTCGCCCGACGCGGATACCGAACGCAGCTGGCCGGACAGACCCGACAGGTTCACGGTCGTGTCGCCGCCGGTCGATCCGGCGTCGGCCGCCTGCGCGGACGATTGGGCCGTGCCGGATTGCGCACGGGACGCGCCGTTGCCGGTCGGCGCCAAGGGGCTCGGGTTCGGAGTGGAATCGATTTTCACGATGGGTTTCCTGTACGGTTTGACCCAGATAACGGCCGGGTCGGCCCGAACTTTAGCACCGCGAACCCGAAATGCTCCGAATAAACAATTCTTTACACTCTTGCTGCTGAATCCGTCCCTATAGCGGAATTTCCACGGTGCCGGCGTCCTTGACGATCGCCGTGACGATCTGGCCCGCCGCCATCCGCACCCGCACCGACTGGCCCGGTGCCGCATTCGCGAGCACGCTGCCCTCGGCCGAAATCGTGAAGCCGGGCCCGGCCGCGACGACCCGCACCGTCTGACCGGCCGACACCGACGCCGCGCTTTTCAGCAGGTCCTGCCGCAGCGGCAGGCCGGCCGAGATGCGCGCGAGCGCGGTCGAGCCGATCGCCTGCGCCGGATCGGTGATCACCGCCAGCGGCATGACCGTCAGGTCGCCGTCGCGGGCGACCAGGTCGGCCGCGGAGAGCGGCTCGCCGGGCGCGATCTGGCGCGCGGCGACGTAATAGGTGGCCTGCACGGCGACCTTCGCCTGCAGGTAGACGGTCCACGGCCGCTCGCCCGCGCAGCGCACGCCGACCGTCGTGCGGCCCCACAGGCGCGCGCCGGTCGGCAGGAACGGCTCGAGCGTCGTGCACGCGGCGAGCCCGCGGGGAAACGCGGTCGTGACCGTCGCGGTGGTCTTGCCGGGCAGGCCGGCGATCTGCTGCTGCAGGAACGCGAGGGCTGCGCGGCGGATCGTCTCGGGATCCTGCTGGCCGGGCGGCGTCGCGGGCTGGGCCGCGACGGCAGCCGGGGACGCGGCCGGATTCGCGGAAACTGCCGCTGCGCGCGGCGCCGGTGCGGCCGACGCGGCGCGGGCCGCAGCAAGGCGCGCGGCGGCGGCCGACGGTTGCGCCGGCCGAACGGAATTCGATGCAGGCTCGGCCGTGCCGGCGACGACCGTCGCGATGGCGCTCGGGTCGGCAGCGCGCGGCTGCGCGACGTAGCCGGCGTTCACGCGAGCGGCTGCACGAACGGGCGACGGCGCGGGCGCCGGGGGCGGCACGGTCGTCACGACCATCGCGCCGGCCGGTTGCGCTGCGTAGCCGGTCGCGGCCCCTGCCGCCGAAGCAGCACGGCCCGCCTCCGGCGCGATGCCCGCACCCGAAGCGATCCCCGCATTCCCGCCGAACTGCCCGCCGAACTGCCCGCCGAACTGCCCGCCGTTCGCCGCATTGGCGTGCGCGAGCGCGGTTTCGGCCGTCTCGCCGCGTCCGGGAATCACGATCATCCCGTCTTCCGCGTGTGCGGCCGGTGCGGCGATCCACAGCGCCGCAGCGAGTGCAACTGCAGGCGCAAACGCACGCCGGACGTGCGTGAGCCGCCCGTTCCTTCCGCGAAGTGCGCTGCCAGTCATCGCCGTGTCCTCGATCCGTTGATCCGATTCGCATTCTAGGGAGCCGGGCCGCCGCGCAAACGATGAATAGAGGGGGCCTTTGCCGCGTTATTCGCCCGATTGCCGGTTGCGTCCGACGCCTACCATCGCTGTCATGGAAAAAAGCCTCTCGGGTCGCCATCCGGCGCGAGGGGCGTGCAGCGCTTCATACGGAGAGACGCACACATGCTGGACAAACTCGATGCGGAATTCGCGTTCGGCCGACAGGCGCTCGACGTGCGCGCCTACCGGCAGGAACTGCTGTCGTCGAACATCGCGAACGCCGACACGCCCGGCTACCAGGCCCGTGACGTCGATTTCGCGTCGACGCTCGCGCGCTCGCTGAAGCAGACGGGCGGCGGCCTGGCGCCGAGCAACGCCGCGCAGCTGCCGATGGCGCAGCCGGCCGGCGTGACGAGCGGCATGTCGATGGTGTCGACGGCGGCCGGTCACATGGCCGGCACCGCGAAGCTGATCCCGACCGGCGGCCCGTCGGACGACTACGGCCGTGCGCAGTACCGGATGCCGCTGCAACCGTCGCTCGACGGCAACACGGTCGATCTCGACGTCGAGCGCGTGCAGTTCGCGAACAACGCGCTGCACTACGAATCCGGGATGACCGTGATGACCCAGCAGATCAAGGCGATGATCGCCGCGATCTCGACGAACTCGTAAGCGCAACCGAACCCGAGCACAAGCACCAGGAGCCACCATGCCTTCGTTGATGAACATCTTCGGCGTCGCCGGTTCGGCGCTGTCCGCGCAATCGCAGCGCCTGAACGTCACCGCGTCGAACCTCGCGAACGCCGACAGCGCCACCGGCCCCGACGGCAAGCCGTACAAGGCCAAGCAGGTCGTGTTCGCGACCGACCCGATCGGCGGCGCGCGCACCGCGTCCGGCCAGGGCGTGGGCGGCGTGCGCGTGACGAAGGTGATGGACGACCCGTCGCCGATGAAGTCGACCTACGACCCTGCGAACCCGTCGGCCGACGCGAACGGCTACGTGCAGATGCCGAACGTCGATCCGGTGCAGGAGATGGTGAACATGATCTCGGCGTCGCGCTCGTACCAGGCCAACGTCGAAACGCTGAACACCGCGAAGACGCTGATGCTCAAGACGTTGACGATCGGCTCGTAAGCCGCGCGCCGACCTCACAGACCACGACAGAAGGCCACCCAGGATGACTTCCTCCAGCACGACGATCGGCAGCAACGGCACGAACGTGTCGACCCTGCCGACCGACACGATGAACACCAACAACGTGTCGTCGACCAACGGCACGTCGGCGAGCGACCTGCAGGCGACGTTCCTGAAGCTGCTCGTCACGCAGCTGCAGAACCAGGATCCGACGAGCCCGGTCGACAGCTCGCAGATGACGTCGCAGCTCGCGCAGATCAACACGGTGAGCGGCATCGCGCAGCTGAACACGTCGCTGACGTCGCTGTCGACGCAGCTCACGGCCGGCCAGCAGACGCAGGCCGCGCTGCTGATCGGCACGAACGTGCTCGCGCCGGGCAACTCGGTCGCGGTGAAGAGCGGCGCGGCGTCGCCGTTCGGCGTGTCGCTCACGAGCGACGTGTCGAACCTGACGATCACCGTGAAGAACAGCTCGGGCGTCGTCGTCAACACGATCAACGCGGGCAAGCAGTCGGCCGGCACCGTCCCGTTCAACTGGACGCCGACCGACGCGGCCGGCAACGCGCTGCCGGACGGCGCGTACACGGTCAGCGCGCAGTACACGGGCACCGACGGCAAGGCATACGCGCCGACCGTGCTGGCGGCCGCAACGGTGCAGAGCGTGATCAAGCAGGCGGACGGCACGGCGGGCCTGGTGCTGTCGAACGGTACGACGGTGGGGCTCACCCAGGTCGCGTCGATCTTCCCGAACGTCAAGACGTCGTCCACGACCGGCGACACCACCACCAACTGATCGAGCTTTCTCGAAACGGAGACCGAAATGGGTTATCAACAGGGTCTGAGCGGCCTCGCCGGTGCCTCGAACGCACTCGACGTGATCGGCAACAACATTGCGAACGCGAACACGGTCGGCTTCAAGTCGAGCACCGCGCAGTTCTCCGACATGTACGCGAACTCGGTCGCGACCTCGGTCAACACGCAGATCGGCATCGGCACGTCGCTCGGGTCGGTGCAGCAGCAGTTCGGTCAGGGCACGATCAATACGACGAACTCGTCGCTCGACGTCGCGATCAACGGCAACGGCTTCTTCCAGATGTCGAACAACGGCGTGACGACGTACTCGCGCGACGGCACGTTCCAGCGCGACAAGAACGGCTACATCGTCGACTCGCAAGGCCGCAACCTGATGGGCTATGCAGCCAACGCGGGCGGCGTGATCAACACCGCGCAGACCGTGCCGCTGCAGGCGCCGACGACCAACATCGCGCCGACCGCGACGACCAAGATCACCGGCCAGTTCAACCTGAACTCGCAGGACACGGTGCCGACCAAGACGCCGTTCGACCCGAACGACAACACGACGTACAACTACTCGACGTCGATCCAGGTGTACGACTCGCTGGGCGGTTCGCAGGCGGTCAACATGTATTTCGTGAAGTCGGCATCCGGCACGTGGGAAGCGTACGCGGGCGTGCAGGGCGCGGCCAAGGCGACCGATCTCGGCACGGTCACGTTCGATACGTCGGGCGCGATCAAGAGCACGACGACGGGCACGCCGCCGGCGCCGACCGCGTCGCTCGGCCAGTTCCAGTTCACCGTGCCGAACACCGACGGCTCGGCGACGCCGCAGGACCTCGTGCTCGACCTGACCGGCACCACGCAGTACGGCGGCAAGGACGGCGTGAACAACCTCGCGCAGAACGGTTTCGCGAGCGGCACGCTGACGACCTATTCGATCGGCGCCGACGGCAAGCTGACCGGCAACTACTCGAACGGCCAGACCGCCGTGCTCGGCGAGATCGCGCTGGCGAACTTCAACAACCCGAACGGGCTGGTGAACCTCGGCGGCAACCAGTATGCGGAAACCGCCGCATCGGGCGTGCCGCAGGTCTCCGCGCCGGGCAGCACGAACCACGGCACGCTGCAGGGCAGCGCGCTCGAAAACTCGAACGTCGACCTCACGTCGCAGCTCGTCAACCTGATCACCGCGCAGCGCAACTACCAGGCGAACGCGCAGACGATCAAGACGCAGCAGACCGTCGACCAGACGCTCATCAACCTGTAAGCGCGGATAACCGGCAGCCATGGACCGACTGATCTACACGGCGATGACGGGCGCGTCGCAGTCGCTCGACCAGCAGGCGATCGTCGCGAACAACCTCGCGAACACGTCGACGACGGGCTTTCGCGCGCAGCTCGCGACGTATCGCGCGGTGCCGATGAATTTCGGCGACGGCAGCGCGATCGACCCGACGACGACGCGTACCTACGTGCTCGCGTCGACGCCCGGCGCGGATTACGCACCGGGTCCGATCACGCGCACCGGCAACCCGCTCGACGTTGCCGTGCAGGGTGCGGGCTGGCTGTCGGTGCAGGCGGCCGACGGCAGCGAGGCGTACACGCGCGCCGGCAACCTGCACGTCGACGAGAACGGCCAGCTCGTCAACGCGAGCAACCTGCCGGTGATCGGCAACGGCGGCCCGATCTCGGTGCCGCCGAACGCGGAAGTGACGATCGGCAAGGACGGCACCGTTTCCGCGCTGATGCCGGGCGACCCGCCGACGGCCGTTGCGATCGTCGACCAGATGAAGCTCGTCAATCCCGATCCGGCCACGCTCGCGCGCGGCAACGACGGGCTGTTCCGCACCGCCGACGGCAATCCGGCCGACGCCGACCCGAACGTGGTCGTCACGCCGAATTCGCTCGAAGGCAGCAACGTCAACCCGGTGACCGCGATGGTCGCGATGATCGACAACGCGCGCGCGTTCCAGCTTCAGTCGAAGCTGATCCAGACGGCCGACCAGAACGAGCAGTCGGCGAACCAGCTGCTCAACTTCAGCTGAGCGCCCACGCCAGCTTACGCAGGAGAATCGACAAGTGAACCGTTCGCTCTACATCGCCGCCACCGGCATGAATGCGCAGCAGGCGCAGATGGACGTGATTTCGAACAACCTCGCGAACACCAGCACGAACGGCTTCAAGGCGTCGCGCGCGGTGTTCGAGGATCTGCTGTACCAGACCATTCGCCAGCCCGGCGCGAACTCGACGCAGCAGACCGAGCTGCCGTCGGGCCTGCAGCTCGGCACCGGCGTGCAGCAGGTTGCGACCGAGCGCCTGTACACGCAGGGCGGCCTCACGCAGACCGGCAACTCGAAGGACGTCGCGATCAACGGCGCGGGCTTCTTCCAGGTGGTGATGCCGGACGGCACGAACGCGTACACGCGCGACGGCTCGTTCCAGACCAACGCGCAGGGCCAGCTCGTCACGTCGAGCGGCTACCAGATCCTGCCGGCGATCACGATCCCGCAGAACGCGACGTCGCTGACGATCGGCAAGGATGGCGTGGTGACGGTCACGCAGGCGGGGTCGACCAATTCGGTGCAGATCGGCGCGCTGCAGATCGCGACCTTCATCAACCCGGCCGGCCTCGAGGCGCGCGGCGAGAACCTGTTCTCCGAGACGACGTCGTCGGGCGCGCCGAACGTGTCGCAGCCGGGCCTGAACGGCGCGGGCGTGCTCAACCAGAACTACGTCGAAGCGTCGAACGTGAACGTCGTGCAGGAACTGGTCAACATGATCCAGACGCAGCGTGCCTACGAGATCAACAGCAAGGCCGTGACGACGTCCGACCAGATGCTGCAGACCGTCACGCAGATGAAGAGCTAACCGGAAAGTCCCGTCGTCGCCATGAAGCAGGTTCGCCTCCTCCCGTCAGCCCCCGTCCGCGCCGCATGCGCGGTCGCGGTGGCGGCGCTCGCCGGTTGCGCGCAGATTCCGCGCGACCCGATCATCCAGCAGCCGATGACGGCGCAGCCGCCGATGCCGATGTCGATGCAGGCGCCCGGCTCGATCTACAACCCCGGCTACGCGGGGCGGCCGCTCTTCGAGGATCAACGGCCGCGCAACATCGGCGACATCCTGACGATCATGATCGCGGAGAACATCAACGCGACCAAGTCGTCGGGCGCCAACACCAACCGGCAGGGCAACACCGACTTCAACGTGCCGACGGCCGGCTTCCTCGGCGGGCTGTTCGCGAAGGCGAACCTGTCGGCCAGCGGCAACAACAAGTTCGCGGCGACCGGCGGTGCGAGCGCGGCGAATACGTTCAACGGCACGATCACGGTGACGGTCACCGGCGTGCTGCCGAACGGCAACCTCGTGGTCAGCGGCGAGAAGCAGATGCTGATCAACCAGGGCAACGAATTCGTGCGCTTCTCGGGGGTCGTCAACCCGAACACGATCTCGGGTGCGAACTCCGTCTACTCGACGCAGGTCGCCGACGCGAAGATCGAATACTCGTCGAAGGGCTACATCAACGAAGCCGAGACGATGGGCTGGCTGCAGCGCTTCTTCCTCAACATCGCGCCGTGGTGATGACGATGCAGACGACCCTGATCCACCGCCTGTCGGCCCGTGCGCATGCCGCCGCGCGGCTCGCCGTGGCGTTCGCGGCCGTGGCTGCGGCGTGCGCGCTCGGCGCTGCGCCCGCGCAAGCGGAGCGCCTGAAGGACCTCGCGCAGATCCAGGGCGTGCGCGACAACCCGCTGATCGGCTATGGCCTCGTCGTCGGTCTCGACGGCACGGGCGACCAGACGATGCAGACGCCGTTCACGACGCAGACGCTCGCGAACATGCTCGCGAACCTCGGCATCTCGATCAACAACGGTTCGGCGAACGGCGGCCCGTCGTCGCTGAGCAACATGCAGCTGAAGAACGTCGCGGCCGTGATGGTGACGGCCACGCTGCCGCCGTTCGCGCGGCCGGGCGAGGCGCTCGACGTGACGGTATCGTCGCTCGGCAACGCGAAGAGCCTGCGCGGCGGCACGCTGCTGCTCACGCCGCTGAAGGGCGCGGACGGGCAGGTGTACGCGCTCTCGCAGGGCAACATGGCGGTCGGCGGCGCGGGCGCCAGCGCGAACGGCAGCCGCGTGCAGGTGAACCAGCTCGCGGCCGGCCGGATCGTCGGCGGCGCGATCGTCGAGCGCGCGGTGCCGAACGCGATCGCGCAGATGAACGGCGTGCTGCAGCTGCAGCTGAACGACATGGATTACGGCACCGCGCAGCGGATCGTGTCCGCGGTCAACTCGAGCTTCGGCCCGGGCACCGCGACGGCGCTCGACGGCCGCACGATCCAGCTCGCGGCGCCGGCCGATTCGGCGCAGCAGGTCGCCTTCATGGCGCGGCTGCAGAACCTCGACGTGAGCCCGGACAAGGCCGCGGCGAAGGTGATCCTGAACGCGCGCACGGGCTCGATCGTGATGAACCAGATGGTCACGCTGCAGAGCTGCGCGGTCGCGCACGGCAACCTGTCGGTCGTCGTCAATACGCAGCCGGTGGTGTCGCAGCCGGGGCCGTTCTCGAACGGGCAGACGGTAGTGGCGCAGCAGTCGCAGATCCAGCTGAAGCAGGACAACGGCGCGCTGAAGATGGTGACGGCCGGCGCGAACCTCGCCGACGTCGTGAAGGCGCTGAACACGCTCGGCGCGACGCCCGCGGACCTGATGTCGATCCTGCAGGCGATGAAGGCGGCCGGCGCGTTGCGCGCCGACCTGGAGGTGATCTAAGGGTCTGCCTACTCATGAAACGTGCATGCGAATGCCCGAAATCGGGCGCAGGGCAAGGAGTGAGGGGCGCCGTTTGGCCGTGCCAAACAAGAGACGAAGGACGCCGCCATGCGGCCGATTTCGGGCATTCCCGTGGAATGCAATTTAAATTTGGGGTTGCCCCGAGACGGGCCGCTCGCTGCGTCACGCTCCTTGCGAATACGTCCAGTATTCGCGGCGTCACAGTCCTTGCGAGCGGCCCGTCTCGGGGCAACGCATGTACGTTTCATGAGTAGGCAGACCCTTATGGCGAACCTTCCGAACGCGAACGACCTCACGCAGCGCTTCGCGCTCGACGTGCAGGGTTTCGATGCACTGCGCGCGCAGGCGAAGCAGTCGCCGCAGGCCGGCGCGAAGGCGGTCGCCGGCCAGTTCGACGCGATGTTCACGCAGATGATGCTCAAGAGCATGCGCGACGCATCGCCCGACGGCGGGCTGTTCGATTCGCATACGTCGAAGATGTACACGTCGATGCTCGACCAGCAGCTTGCGCAGCAAATGTCGACACGCGGGATGGGTGTCGCCGACGCGCTGATGAAACAGCTGCTGCGCAACGCCGGCGCGGGCGCGGGTAGCGACACGGCGGCCGACATCGGCGCGGGCGGCATGGGCACCGGTGGCCTCGGCACGGCCGGCAACGAAGGCAGCCTCGCCGCGATGAACGCGATGGCGAAGGCCTATGCGAACGCGGCGAACAATGGCGGTCTCGCCGGCGCGCGCGGTTACTCGGCCGGCAGCGCGCTGACGCCGCCGCTGAAGGGCGCGAGCGGCGTGCAGGATGCCGACGCGTTCGTCGACCGGCTCGCGGGCCCCGCGCAGGCGGCCAGCGCGACAACCGGCATCCCGGCGCGCTTCATCGTCGGCCAGGCCGCGCTCGAATCGGGCTGGGGCAAGCGCGAGATCCGCGCCTCCGACGGGTCGACCAGCTACAACGTGTTCGGCATCAAGGCGAACAAGGGCTGGACGGGTCGCACGGTGTCGGCGCTGACGACCGAATACGTGAACGGCACGCCGCGCCGCGTGGTCGCGAAATTCCGCGCGTACGACTCGTACGAGCACGCGATGACCGACTACGCGAACCTGCTGAAGAACAACCCGCGCTACTCGGGCGTGCTCAGCGCGAGCCGCAGCGTCGAAGGCTTCGCGCACGGGATGCAGAAGGCCGGCTACGCGACCGACCCGAACTACGCGAAAAAGCTGATCTCGATCATGCAGCAGATCGGCTGACGGCCGGCGCCCGCTTTCGCTGAAAACGGGCGCCCGCAGCCATCCGGTTCCCCCTTCGGACCGCGCCCGGCAGCCCGCCGCGCGCGGTTTCAACGTTTGCGCGAAAAAATTCACCAATTCGATCTAAACTTTCGGTCAGCACTGCCGCTAAGTGTGAGAGACCTGTGACCGGGCCTGTGATCTGGCCCGGTTTTACTGCGCACCGGTTGTCCGGGCGCTCATGACAAGAAAGACCGGCTAGCCATGAATATCGAAACGTCGACGGACCCCAGCCTGGATGCAGGCCACTCCGGGCCCGACTATGCCCGCCGCAATCCCCTGGAAATCGGCGTGCAGTTGCGCAACCTCGTGAATCGCGGCGATTTCCTGACCGTCCAGTACCCGGGCGGCCAGCTCGTCACGCGCCTGCTCGAGGTCGATGTCGGTGCGCGGACGTTCACGTTCGACTGGGGTGCGCTGTCCGAGCAGAACGCCGGCATCCTCGGCGCGTCGCATTGCACGTTCGCGGCCTCGCCGGAGGGCGTACGCGTCGAATTCACCACGGGCACGCCGCGCGAGACGCGCTACGAGGGGCTGCCCGCGTTCGTCGCCGATTTCCCCGATGTGCTGGTCTGCATCCAGCGCCGCGAATATTTCCGCGTCGACGCGCCGATCGTCGATCCGTTCCTGTGCCGCGGCACGCTGCCGGACGGCGAGCGCTTCCTGTTCGAGGTGCATAACCTGTCGCTCGGCGGCGTGGGGCTGCGCACGGCCGACGAACGCGTCGAGGCGCTCGAGGTCGGCACGCTGCTGCCGGACGTCGAACTCGAGCTGACCGGCCACGGCAAGCTGTCGCTCGACCTGCAGCTCGTGTCGCAGCGCTCGACGCAGATGCCGAACGGGTCGCGGCGCTACCAGCTCGGCTTCCGCTACATGTCGCTGCCGGGCAGTGCGGAAAACACGCTGCAGCGGCTCATCACGCAGCTCGAAATGAAGCGCCGCTCGCTCGCGCGGGCCTGACGCGCCCGCGGCCGCCGGCGTTGCCCGGCGCGCGCCGCGACCCTCCGCCGGCCCCACCTGCCGGACGCTTCGACCGGCGACGCGCGCTTGCGCGTCGCGCGTGCATTTTTTCCTCAATTTTTCCGATCAGCGGCCGTTATACCGGGAGTCACGCAACCCGGCGGCCGCAGCGCGGCCGGCTCATCAGGATCGCGCATGTCCAACACACTCATGAACCTCGGCGTCAGCGGCCTGAATGCCGCGCTCTGGGGCCTCACGACGACCGGCCAGAACATCAGCAACGCGGCGACGCCCGGCTATTCGGTCGAACGCCCCGTCTATGCCGAGGCAAGCGGCCAGTACACGAGCAGCGGCTACATGCCGCAGGGCGTGAACACCGTCACCGTGCAGCGGCAGTACAGCCAATACCTGAGTGACCAGCTGAGCGGCGCGCAGACGCAGAGTGGCGCACTGTCGACGTGGTATTCGCTCGTCACGCAGCTGAACAATTACGTCGGCAGCCCGACGTCCGGCATCTCGTCCGCGATCACGAGCTACTTCACCGGGCTGCAGAACGTCGCGAACAGCGCATCCGACTCGTCCGTGCGGCAGACTGCGATGAGCAATGCGCAGACGCTCGCGAACCAGATCACGGCGGCCGGCCAGCAGTACGACGCACTGCGCCAGAGCGTGAACACGCAGATCTCGAGCACCGTGACGCAGATCAACGCGTACACCGCGCAGATCGCCCAGCTGAACCAGCAGATCGCGTCGGCGAGCAGCCAGGGCCAGCCGCCGAATCAGCTGATGGACCAGCGCGACCTCGCGGTGTCGAACCTGTCGGGCCTCGCGGGCGTGCAGGTCGTGCGCAACAGCGACGGCTACAGCGTGTTTCTCGCGGGCGGTACGCCGCTCGTCGTCTCGAACACGAGCTACCAGCTCGCGGCCGTCACGTCGCCGTCCGATCCGAGCGAACTGACCGTCGTGTCGCAGGGCATCGCCGGCGCGAACCCGCAAGGGCCGAACCAGTCCCTGTCCGACTCGTCGCTGTCGGGTGGTACGCTCGGCGGCCTGCTCGCGTTCCGCAGCCAGACGCTCGACCCGGCCGAAGCGCAGCTCGGCGCGATCGCGGCCAGCTTCGCCGCGCAAGTCAACGCGCAGAACGCGCTGGGCGTCGACCAGTCGGGCAACGTAGGCGGCAACCTGTTCACGACCGGCACGCCGGTCACGTATGCGAACCAGGGCAATACCGGCAACGCATCGCTGTCCGTGTCGTTCGCGAACGCGTCGCAGCCGAGCACGAGCGACTACACGCTGTCGTACGACGGCACGAACTACACGCTGACCGATCGCGCGAGCGGCGCGGTGGTCGGCCAGTCGACCAGCATGCCGGCGTCGATCGGCGGGCTGAACTTCTCGTTCTCGTCCGGCTCGATGAGCGCCGGCGACAAGTTCACCGTGCTGCCGACGCGCGGCGCGCTGAACGGCTTCGGCCTCGCGACGTCGAACGGCTCGGCGATTGCGGCGGCGGCGCCGTTCGTGCCGTCGGCCACCACGACGAACACGGGTACCGGGACGATCGGTGGGCTGTCGGTCACCAGCGCGACAGCCGCGGCCAACCCGCACAACTACACGATCACGATGGGCGGCACGACCGCCAGCCCGACCTATACGGTCACCGACAACACGGTCGTACCGCCGACTACCACGGCCGCGCAGCCGTTCCAGTCCGGCTCGCCGATCACGCTGACGGCCGGTGTCACGGTCACGGTGTCGGGCACGCCCACGGCCGGCGACACGTTCAAGGTCGCGCCGAACACGGGTGGCACGAACGACGGCAGCAACGCGCTCGCACTGTCGAAGCTCGTCAACGCGAAATCGTTCGGCAACGGCTCGACCACGCTGACGGGCGCTTACGCGAACTACGTGAACAACATCGGCAACACGACGAGCCAGCTGAAGTCGTCGAGCGCCGCGCAGACTTCGTTGATCGGCCAGATCACGGAAGCGCAGCAGTCGGTGTCGGGCGTGAACCAGAACGAAGAGGCGGCCAACCTGATGCAGTACCAGCAGCTCTACCAGGCGAACGCGAAGGTGATCCAGACCGCGGCGACGCTGTTCCAGACCGTGCTCGGCCTGTTCAACTGATTTCGGGGATCAAAGCGATGCGGATTTCCACCACGCAGTTCTACCAGATGAACGTCGCGCAGATGAACGATCAGCAGGCGCAGCTCTCGCAGCTGTACCAGCAGATCTCGAGCGGCGTGAGCCTCTCGACACCTGCCGACAACCCGCTCGGCGCCGCGCAGGCGGTGCAGCTGTCGATGACGTCGGCGACGCTGTCGCAGTATTCGTCGAACCAGAACACCGCACTGTCGTCGCTGCAGGCGGAGGACCAGACGCTCAACAGCGTCAACAATCTGCTGAGCAGCATTCATACGGTCGTGATCCAGGCCGGTGACGGCTCGCTGTCCGACAGCGATCGCTCGGCATTGTCGACGCAGCTGCAAGGCTATCGCAACCAGTTGCTGACGCTCGCGAACTCGACGGACGGCGCGGGCAACTACCTGTTCGCGGGCTTCCAGTCGACCACCGCGCCGTTCGCGAATGCGCCGGGCGGCGGCGTGACGTACAGCGGTGACGGGGGCGCGCGCCAGGTGCAGATCACCGACTCGACCACGGTCGCACAGGGCGACTCGGGCGAGAGCGTGTTCCTGTCGGTGCCGATGCTCGGCAGCCAGCCGGTGCCGGTCGCCGGTGCCGGCAACACGGGGACGGGCACGATCGGCGCGGTGTCGATCACCAGCCCGTCGGCCGCGACCAATACGCACCAGTTCACGATCGCGTTCGGCGGCACGGCCGCCGCGCCGACCTATACGGTCACCGACAATACCGTCGCGCCGCCTACCACGACCGCCGCGCAGCCGTATTCGGCCGACGCCGCGATCGCGCTCGGCAACGGCCTGTCGGTGCCCGTGTCGGGCAATCCGGCCGCCGGCGACACGTTCACGGTCACGCCGGCGCCGAAGGCCGGCACCGACGTGTTCGCGGCGCTCGACTCGATGATCGCCGCGCTGAAGGTGCCGGTCAGCAGCAACACCGCTGCCGCGACTGCGCTCGCGAACGCGATGACCACCGGCACGACGAAGCTGAACAATATGATGACGAACGTCCTCACCGTGCAGGCGTCGGTCGGCGGCCGCGTGCAGCAAGTGAAGGCGATGCAGACCGTGAACCAGACCAACACGCTGCAGGTCACCAGTAACCTGTCCGACCTGACGAGCACCAACATGGTGTCGACGATCAGTCAGTTTCTGCAGATGCAGAACGCGCTGACGGGCTCGCAGAAGGCATACGCGCAGTTGCAGAACCTGTCGCTGTTCCAGTACATCAATCCCTGATGCACGACGCGCCGCCCGCGATGTGAGCGCACGCTTGCGTCGCGGCCGGCGTCGACCCGCCGCCCGCGCATGTCCACGGGCGGACAGGCGCTTTACCGGGGCGTGCGATCGCGCCCCGTTTCACGCATACGGCAAGCGGCGCTTCGCGCTTGTTTCGCACATGTCAGCCCCGCCTGCGAGCCCCGCGCGTCAGCCCGCTTGCCAGCCCCATTTCCGCTCCGTAAACTCGCGCCAGATTCCAGACCGGCGCACCCTTGGCAGCCGGCGACCGACAGGAGCCCTTTCCCCATGTCCGATTCCTATTTCCCGCGCTGGCGGGTCCAGTCGACCGGCGCGGCATCGCGCGTGGTCGGCCCCGACGAGCGCCTCGCGTGGCCGCAGATGGTCGCGATGGGCGTGCAGCACGTCGTCGCGATGTTCGGTTCGACCGTACTCGCGCCGCTACTGATGGGCTTCGACCCGAACCTGTGCATCTTCATGTCGGGCATCGGCACGCTGCTGTTCTTCGTGCTGGTCGGCGGCCGCGTGCCGAGCTACCTCGGCTCGAGCTTCGCGTTCATCGGCCTCGTGATCGCGGTGACGGGCTATGGCGGCAGCGGCCCGAACCCGAACATTCCGGTCGCGCTCGGCGGGATCATTGCGTGCGGTGTGGTGTACGTCGCGATCGGCGCGCTGGTGCAGGCGATCGGCACGAACTGGATCGAGACGCTGATGCCGCCGGTCGTGACCGGCGCGGTCGTCGCGGTGATCGGGCTGAACCTCGCGCCGATCGCGGTGAAGGGCGTCTCGGCGTCGACCTTCGACTCGGTGATGGCGCTCGTCACGGTGCTGTGCGTCGGCGGCGTCGCGGTGTTCTCGCGCGGCATGGTGCAGCGCTTGCTGATCCTCGTCGGGCTCGTGATCGCCTATGCGATCTATGCGGTCGCGACCAACGGGATGGGGCTCGGCAAGCCGATCGATTTCTCGATCGTCGGGCAGGCGGCCTGGTTCGGGGTGCCGAGCTTCCGCGCACCGGTGTTCGATCCGCACGCGATGCTGATGCTGGCGCCGATCGCGGTGATCCTGGTCGCCGAGAACCTCGGCCACATCAAGGCCGTCAGCGCGATGACGGGCACGAGCCTCGATCGCTACGTGGGCCGCGCGTTCATCGGCGACGGGCTCGCGACGATCGTGTCGGGCAGCGTCGGCGGCACCGGCGTGACGACCTACGCGGAGAACATCGGCGTGATGGCCGTCACGCGGATCTACTCGACGCTGGTGTTCGCGGTCGCCGCGGTGATCGCGATCGTGCTCGGCTTCTCGCCGAAATTCGGCGCGGTGATCCAGACGATCCCGGGCCCCGTGCTCGGCGGCGTGTCGATCGTCGTGTTCGGGCTGATCGCGGTGACGGGCGCGCGGATCTGGGTCGTCAACAAGGTCGACTTCTCCGACAACCGCAACCTGATCGTCGCGGCCGTCACGCTCGTGCTCGGCGCCGGCGACTTTTCGCTGAAGATCGGCGGCTTCGGGCTCGGCGGAATCGGCACCGCGACGTTCGGCGCGATCATCCTGTACGCGATCCTGCGCAAGGAAAAGGAACCGGGCCCGGTGGTCTGAGCGCAAGCGGGCGGCGCCATGCCGCCCGCCGGTGCACCCTCACGCGCCGGTATTCGACTGCGCCTGCAGCCACGCGCAGAACTGCGCGACGAGCGGATCGTCGATCGGTGCGCGCGGCGCGATCCACCAGTAGCTGCGCGTCGCGATCCGCGGCCCGGGCAGCGGCATCACGAGCCGGCCGCTCGCGAGCTCGTCGTCGATCAGCGGCAACGGGCCGAGCGCGACGCCCAACCCGTCGACCGCTGCCTGCAGCGCCAGGTAGAAGTGGTCGAATGACTGCCGCTTGCGCCCCTTCATCGCCACGCCGGCCGCCGCGAACCAGTCGCGCCAGCCTTCCGGCCGCGTATCCGAATGCAGCAGCACGTGCCGTGCGAGATCGTCCGCGCGCGCGATCGGCGCGCGCTTGAGCAGCGCCGGGCTGCAGACCGGGATCACGCTTTCGTCGAGGAAGTGCCCGCTCGTGCAGTTCGGCCAGTGGCCGGGGCCACGGCGGATCGCGACGTCGAAGCCGTTCAGCGTGTCGAGCGGCGCGTTCGACGTCGACAGCTTCAGCTCGACGTTCGGCACGTCGCGCTGGAACCGCGACAGGCGCGGCAGCAGCCATTTCATTGCGAAGGTCGGCAACGCGTTGATGCGCAGCACGCGAGCCGCGCCAGTGTTGCGCAGCTGCTCGGTCGCGTGCGCGATGCTGTCGAACGCCGCGCGCACGGTGTCCAGGTAGCGCCGGCCTTCGTCGGTGAGCTTCACGCGCTTGCCGTAGCGGTGGAACACCGGCTTGCCGAGCCACGCCTCGAACCCGGCAATTTGCCTGCTGATGGCACCATGAGTCACATGCAGCTCGTCGCCGGCGGCGCTGAAGCTTTCATGTCGTGCCGCGGCTTCAAAGGCCCGAAGCGCGGAAAAGGGCGGGAGATCGCGTGCCATCCTTGTGATTCTAGATCACAAGGGTGCGCCGATAAAATCGTTTTGCCACGATCCGGAACGGCGGTAACCTCGGTTCACCGTTTAGTGAGGAGCACCATGCAATCCGCTGTTCCACCTGCCGCCCCGCCGTCTGCCGCGGCGCCCCGCAGCGTCGGCCTCGCCGAGCTGTTCACCGGCTTCCTGTCGCTCGGCCTGATGTCGTTCGGCGGCGCGTTGCCGTTCGCGCGACGCACGATCGTCGACGAGCGCAAGTGGCTCTCCGCCGATGAATTCACCGATCTGCTCGGCCTGTGCCAGTTCCTGCCGGGCGGCAACGTGATCAACCTGTCGGTCGCCGTCGGCATGCGTTTTCGCGGCGTTGCCGGCGCGTTCGCCGGCATTCTCGGGCTGATCGCGGGCCCGACGCTCGTCGTCGTCGCGCTCGGCGTGCTGTACGCGAAGACGCAGAACGATCCGCACGTGCAGCACCTGTTCGCGGGGCTCGCGGCCGCGGCCGCCGGGCTGCTCGTCGCGATGGCCGTGAAGGTCGCGAAGCCGCTGCGGCACGCACCGGCGGCGGCCGGCATCGCGGCGCTCGCGTTCGTCGCGATCGCGGTGCTGCGCATTCCGCTGCTGACCACGATGCTCGTGCTGACGCCTGTCAGCGTGTGGCTCGCGTCGCGCCGCCGCGACGCGGGCACGCCGCAGTCGGCGCAGGCCGCCGCGCGCGGCACCCGGCCGGGAGACCGCCCGTGACCGACACGCTGATCGCCATCGCGACGATCTTCAGCCAGCTGTCGCTGCTCGCCTTCGGCGGCGGCAACACGATCCTGCCGGAGATGCAGCGGCAGGTCGTCGACGTGCATCACTGGATGAGCGCGCACGAGTTCACCGCACTGTTCGCGCTGGCCCAGGCGGCGCCCGGGCCGAACATGATGATCGTGTCGCTGGTCGGCTGGCACGTGGCCGGCTGGGCCGGGCTGCTGGTCGCGTCGCTCGCGAAGTTCGGGCCGTCGTCGATCGTCACCGTGCTCGCGCTGCATGCGTGGGAGCGCTTTCGCGACCGGCCGTGGCGCCGCTACGTGCAGCAGGGGATGATGCCCGTCACGGCCGGGCTCGTCGCGGCAAGCGCGGTGCTGATCTCCGAGGCCTCGAACCGTACGGCCATTCAGTGGGGCATCACGGCCGCGTGCGCGGTGCTCGCGTGGCGCACGCGTATCCATCCGCTTTGGCTGCTCGCCGGCGGCGCGCTGATCGGGCTCACGGGCATCGGGCAATGAGCGGCGCACGGTAGCTTCCCGTGCGCCATACTGGCGCGAATCTTGACGGGAGGATCGATGGATCTCGACGGCGCCAGCCGCAATCTCACCGTCGCCGCGTTGCTCACGCTGTCCGGCGGCTACCTCGACGCGTACACGTACGTCGGCCACGGCCACGTGTTCGCGAACACGATGACCGGCAACGTCGCGCTGCTCGGCATCAACCTGTCGGCCGGCGAATGGGCCGCCGCGCTGCATCACGTGCCGCCGCTCGTCGGCTTCGTGATCGCGGTGTTCGTCGCGCACCTGCTCGGCCTCGCCGCGCAGCGCGGCTGGATGCGGCACACGGCGTTCGCGAGCCTGATCGTCGAGATCGCGTTTCTCGGCGTCGCCGCGAGCGGCCTCGTCGGCGCGTCGAGCGCGTGGCTGATCCCGGGCATCTCGTTCGTCGCGACGCTGCAGACGCTGTCCTTCACCCATCTCGAGGAACTGTCGTACACGTCGGTGATGACGACCGGCAACCTGCGGCGCGCCGCGCAGAAGCTGTTCGTCGGGCTGATCCCTCGTTATGACGCGGGCGCGCTGCACGACTCGGCGCTGCTCGCGACGATCAGCTTCTGCTTCCTGGCCGG
The DNA here is from genome assembly GCF_029962485.1 of Burkholderia cepacia. NCBI lineage: Bacteria > Pseudomonadati > Pseudomonadota > Betaproteobacteria > Burkholderiales > Burkholderiaceae > Burkholderia > Burkholderia cepacia. The sequence goes on along the minus strand of NZ_CP073637.1, from coordinate 3,374,086 downwards.
CGCGGTGGCCGGCGGCCTCGTGACGCGGCTCGTGCCGGACGTCGCGCTGTGGGGCGCCGTGCTGCTGCTCGTCGGCGCATTCGCGGAAATCGTGCGGCGCGCGTGGCGCCGGCACACGGCCGACGGCGGGCCGGCGGCGGCGTGACCGCGCACCCCACGGGTGCCCCCGTGCGCCCGTCCGTTCCGCGGCGCCGGCCGCGCGATCCTTACAGACCCGACGCACCGTAAGCCGCGCGGCCGGTTGCTGCCGCGCAGCGCCTGCCGCCCGCCGGACAAGCGTCACACGCGTAACGTTGTGCGCGGGCGACAGTTCCGCCATTACCGCGCATTTCAATTTCTTTCAGCGATCGCACTCGTCATATGATTCAGCCCACATCGCGCGCGCCAAGAACGTGCGCGATCGCCACCCGGCTGCGCACGCGGCCGGCCATGAACGGAGACACCTACAAAAAGGAAAGCTCATGAAGCAGACCACCCGACTCGCAGCCATCGCAGGGGGCGCCGCGCTCGCATTTGCCAGCCAGTACGCGGCCGCACAAAGCTCGGTCACGCTCTGGGGCGTCGCCGACGCCAGCATCCGTTACCTGACCAACGCCAATGCCAAGAACGACGGCCTGCTGTCGATGACCAACGGCGCGATCACCAACAGCCGCTTCGGCATCTACGGCACGGAAGACCTCGGCGGCGGCCTGAAGGCCGTGTTCAACCTCGAAAGCGGCGTGAACCTGCAGAACGGCGCATTCGCCGACAGCGGCCGCCTGTTCAACCGCGCAGCGTACGTCGGCCTGCAGAGCCCGTACGGCACGGTGACCCTCGGCCGCCAGAAGACGCCGCTGTTCGACCTGCTGTCGGATACCTACGATCCGCTGACGGTCGGCAACTACCTCGAAAACGCGTGGCTGCCGGTCGCACTCGGCGGCGGCCTGTATGCGGACAACCAGATCAAGTACACGGGCAAGTTCGAAGGCCTGACCGCGAAGGCGATGTACTCGACCGGCACCAACTATGAATCGACCGGCGCCGGCGGCTTCTCGGGCCAGATCCCGGGCTCGCTCGGCAAGGGCAATGCGTGGGGCGTGTCGCTGTCGTACGTGATGGGTCCGCTCAGCATCGCGGCCGGCGCGCAGCAGAACAGCGACAACTCGGCACGCAAGCAGACGATCTACCACGCGAACGTCGTGTACGCGTTCAGCAAGGCGAAGATCTACGCGGGCTACCTGCGCTCGAAGGACGACACCGGCTTCGTCGACAGCCTGCTCGCGCAGCAGTCGATTCCGGTCGCGAAGGGCACGGGCCGGATCGACGACGGTCCGTTCGCGGGCGTGAGCTGGCAGGTCAGTGCGCCGCTGACGCTGACGGGTGCGTTCTACTACGACCACATGCGCAATGCGATGACCACCAACGGCACGCTCGCGAGCGGCAACCGCTATGCGATCGTCGGCATCGCCGAGTACGCACTGAGCAAGCGCACCGAAGTCTACGGCACCGTCGACTTCAACAAGACGAACGGCGCGGCGAACGTCGAGCTGCCGGGTCGCAGCAACCAGACCGGCATCGCGATCGGCTTGCGCAATATCTTCTGACGAACGTCGGAACGCATGCGCCGGCATTGGCCCGGCGCGCATCGAAGAGGCTCCGCACGGAGCCTTTTTTTTTTCGTCACGCGACCTTCATACGCGCGCACGACTATTCGGCAATCGCTCCATTGCGGAAGTCCCGCGCCGTAAGCGTTCCGTCGGCATTCCAGAACATACTTTTACAGTACGCGCGAAGGCTTTCCGCTACGCTGCGTGCATCGCCCGCTGCGTGCCGTCAGGCTCGCGCGTGCGTCGTTCCGGTGGCGCTCGAAGAGCGCGGCCGGCCAGGTGCGTAACTTGTGTATCCGGTGATGACAATCGCGGTCTGCCGGTTTTTTTCGTGGGACGATGCGCTCACGATTTTCTTGAAAGGGGATGACGATGGGTATCCTGGACACCGTGGGTGAAATCGCTGGCGCAGTCGCAGCCGTCGAAGGCGCGGAAAAGCTGGATCCGGATGCGGGCCTGCTGACCAAGGCGGCTGCGGCCGTCGCCGGTTTCAAGGGCGCCGAGGCAGTCGAAGGTCTGCTCGAGAAGAAGAAGGAAGAGCAGCCCCAGCAGCAGGCAGACGACACGCAGGCGACGGACGGCAGCGACACGTCGCAGGCATGAGCATGGCGGCTGGTCCGGCCGCGGGCGCGCCCTTCGCGCGCCCGGGCGGACCGGTGCCGCGCAGCCGGCAGGTCGGGCATGCGGTCGATCGGTGACGCATGACACACCCGGCAGCTGGTTTGACCGGCGAGAGGCCACGTCTCTCGCCGTTTTTTATTGGGCGCGCGCCTGGTCGCGCCGTGCTCCGCACGAATCCCCGAATCTTGCTATCGTGCCTTCATCCGAACTGCGATGAGGGAATGCGATGGATTTCGACTACGACCTGTTCGTCATCGGCGCCGGCTCCGGCGGCGTGAGGCTCGCGCGGATGTCCGCGTCATATGGCGCACGCGTCGGCATAGCGGAAGAAGAGCAGATCGGCGGCACCTGCGTGCTGCGCGGCTGCATCCCGAAGAAGCTGCTCGTCTACGCATCGCACTATCCGCATGAAGTCGAGGACGCGAAGGGCTTCGGCTGGACCTTCGGCGCCGGCACGCTCGACTGGTCCGCGCTGATCGCCGCGAAGGATCGCGAGATCAACCGGCTCAGCGACATCTACATCAACCTGCTGCGGCAATCGGGCGTCGACATGCACGCGGGCCGCGCGACGCTCGTCGATGCGCACACCGTCGCAATCGGCGAACGCAGCATCCGCGCGCGGCATATCGCGATCGCGACCGGCTCGCGCCCGTCGTCGCCGGCGCGGCCCGGCATCGAGCACACGATCACGTCGCGCGAGGCGCTGTCGCTCGCGACGTGCCCCAAGCGCATCGCGGTGGTCGGTGGCGGCTATATCGCGGTCGAGTTCGCGGGCATCTTCAATGGTTTCGGCAGTCACGTCGACCTGTTCTATCGCGGCGAGAAGATCCTGCGCGGCTTCGACGACGACGTGCGCCAGTTCCTGACCGACGAGATGACGAAGCAGGGCGTCGCGATCCACGCGCGTGCGGTGGTCGAGTCGATCGAACGCGCGGACGACGGCACGCTGAGCGTGCGCGTCGGCGATGCGCGGTTCGGGCCGTACGATCAGGTGCTCTATGCGACCGGCCGCGTGCCGAACGTCGACGGGCTCGGGCTCGAACAGGCGGGCGTGTTGCTCGACGCGCGCGGCGCAATTGCCGTCGATGCGTATTCGGCGACGTCGGTGCCGTCGATCCACGCGATCGGCGACGTGACGTCGCGGCCGCAGCTCACGCCGGTCGCGACGCGCGACGGCGCGCTGCTCGCGCGCACGCTGTTCGGCGGGGCGCGTGTCGCGGCCGATCATGGCTACGTGCCGTCGGCCGTGTTCAGCCAGCCCGAGGTCGCGACGGTCGGCCAGACCGAGGCCGACGCGCGTCACGCGCATGGCGAGGTCGACATCTACCGTACGTCGTTCAAGGCACTGCGCCATACGCTGTCGGGCCGCGACGAGCGCACGATGATGAAGCTCGTCGTCGCGCGCGACAGCCAGCGCGTGGTCGGCGCGCACATGGTCGGCCGCGACGCGGGCGAAATCATCCAGGGCATCGCGATCGCCATTCGCGCGGGCGCGACGAAGGCGCAGTTCGACGACACGATCGGTATTCATCCGACCGCGGCGGAGGAATTCGTGACGATGCGGCAGAAGCTGGCTGATTAGCGGGCGCAGTCGCGCGCATGTCGGCACGCGCGCGACTGGATTGCCGGATTGCGCATTGGCCGGCGAGCCGATTAACGACGCATCGACGATCGAGCGATCGCGGCGATTGTTTTTGAGGTGTCGCTAATGTTGCCTGGGCGAATCGTGATCGGCCGGGCGAACGGCGTGCCGCTCCGATAACAAAAAAACGGGGTATTTTGTCCGCGTGTCAGCCAGGTATTTTGCGACAAGGATTTTCACGAGTAATCGTGATTTTCAGATAAGTACGAAAATCGTCAACTATTATCAAGAACCCCCGTCTCAATAAGCGGCCTTGATATGATCGAAAAAAATCATATACGGGGTCGGCCATGCGTAATCCGCTACGCAGCAATCACAATAAAGCGATAATCGGCGCGCGCGAACCAGTCGCGCATTGCGTCGCGCCTCCTTCCTTTGCCGCAACACGTTCGTTGCGCGCCCCCGTCCGCCATATGTCGCCATCGCCTGCCCGGCGATGAATCCGCACGCACGCATCGCGCCGATGCGTGCGTATCCGTTCGCGCCGTAGCTGTTTCGACCGCCGGATCGTCCGCGAGCCGGCGCGCCCGCCCAGGGCCAACTTTCCATGCAAGGAGACCAGCAGTGAACATTCAGACACGACGCACCGTCCTCGTGGCGGCCGCGGTCGTCGCAGCGCTGTCCGGCTGCGCGACCGAATCGTCGCGTACGCTCGACGTGCCGGCCGTCAGTAGCGCGCAGAAGCCGTATGCGGGCAAACCCGTCGCGATCGCGATCGGCAAGTTCGACAACCGATCGAGCTACATGCGCGGCATCTTCTCCGACGGCATCGACCGCCTCGGCGGGCAGGCGAAGACGATCCTCGTCACGCGCCTGCAGCAAAGCCGGCGCTTCAACGTGCTCGATCGCGAGAACCTCGACGAGATCAAGCAGGAAGCCGGTTTCATGAAGAAGGCGCAGGCCGTGAAGGGCGCGAACTACGTGGTGACGGGCGACGTGACCGAGTTCGGCCGCAAGGACGTCGGCGATCACCAGCTATTCGGCATCCTCGGCCGCGGCAAGACGCAGGTCGCCTACGCGAAGGTCAACCTGAACATCGTTGATACGACGACGTCGGAAGTCGTCGCATCGAGCCAGGGTGCGGGCGAATTCAGCCTGTCGAACCGGGAGGTGATCGGCTTCGGCGGCACGGCCGGCTACGACTCGACGCTCAACGGCAAGGTGCTGGACCTCGCGATCCAGGAGGCCGTGAATCATCTCGTCGACCAGGTCGACGCCGGGGCGCTGAAGGCCGCGCAGTAACCGTCGCGCGACTTGCCGCAGCGGGGCGCCGGAGCCGGTGCGCCGCTGGACCGATTCACCACGACATTACAAGAGAAAAGACCATGAAACGGGGTAACTGGCTGCCGGCGACGGCCGCCGCCTTGCTGCTCGCCGGCTGCGCGAGCTCCACGCCGCCGCTTTATCAGTGGACCGGCTATCAGCCGCAGGTGTACGAATACTTCAAGGGGCAGAAATCGCCGCAGGAGCAGATCGACGCGCTCGAGAAAGCACTGCAGGACATTCGCGGCAAGGGGCATACGCCGCCGCCGGGCTTCCATGCGCACCTCGGCATGCTGTACGCGAGCATCGGCAGCGAGCAGCAGGCGGAACAGGAGCTGCAGGCCGAGAAGCAGCTGTTTCCGGAGTCCGCGACCTACATGGACTTCCTGCTGAAAAAGAAAGGCGGCGCGCCGAAGGCCGCCGACCCGAAGGCGGCTGGCCAGAAGACCGTCGACCAGACGGTCGCCGGTCAGAAAAACGCCGACCCGACCACCGCCAAACAGTGAGCGACGCGCCAGCCATGATCAAGACACTCTCATTCAAGCTGACGTTCGTGCTGTCGATCGTTGCGCTGCTGAGCGCATGCGCGCAGCCGGTTAAACGGCCCGACTACACGGCGTTCAAGAAGAGCCAGCCGCGCTCGATTCTCGTGCTGCCGCCCGTCAACGAAACCTCCGACGTCGGCGCGACCTACGGGGTGCTGTCGCAGATGACGCTACCGCTCGCCGAGTCCGGCTATTACGTCGTGCCGGTTGCCGTGATGGACGAGACCTTCAAGCAGAACGGCCTGACCAATGCGGCCGAGATCCAGGAGACGCCGCCTGCGAAACTGCGCGAGATCTTCGGCGCGGATGCCGCGCTGTATTCGAAGGTGTCGCAGTACGGCACCGTCTACCGGATTCTCGCGAGCGCGACGGTCGTGTCGGCGTCGGCGAAGCTCGTCGATCTGCGCACCGGGGATGTGCTGTGGCAGGGGCAGGCGAGTGCGAGCAGCGACGAGGGCGGCAACAACGGTGGCGGCGGCCTGATCGGCATGCTCGTGGTGGCCGCGGTCAAGCAGATCGCGAATACGTTGATGGATCAGAGTCACGACGTCGCCGCGTTCACGAGCGGGCGCCTGCTGTCGGCCGGCCCGCCGGCCGGCTTGCTGTACGGCCCGCATTCGCCGAAGTACGGCACGGACTGAGCGATGCGCGTTGCCGCATCACCGTGACGCAACAGTACGGCCGCGCATCCGCGCGGCCGTTTCGCATTGGCGCGGCGTGCAGGCCGCTCAATGCACGCCGAACGCGTCGAGCATCCGGTACCAGCTCATCGCGAGCACCAGTGCCGGCGTACGCAGCGCCTCGCCGCCGGGGAAGTCGCGATGCCGGATCTTGTCGAACAGGTCGAAGCGGCTCGCCTGTCCATTGATCGCTTCGGCGATCAGCTTGCCCGCGAGCGCGGTCGTGTTCACGCCGTGCCCCGAGAACCCCTGCGCGAAGTACATCGTCGGCGCGATACGGCCGAAGTGCGGCGCGCGGTTCATCGTGATGTCGACGAAGCCGCCCCATGCATAGTCGACCTTCACGTCCGCGAGTTGCGGGAACGTCTTCAGCATGTCCGCACGCATCGCCGCGGCGAGGTCGCGCGGCTCCCGCGTCGAATAGCTCACCTTGCCGCCCCACACGAGCCGGGTGTCGGGCGCCGGCCGGAAATAGTCGAGCACGAAGCGGCTGTCGCAGATCGCCGCGCGTGCGGGCATCAGCGCGGCGGCGCGCGCTTCGCCGAGCGGCTCCGTCGCGATCACGTAGGTGCCGACCGGCATGATCTTCTTCGACAGCGCGGGCGCGAGCGTGCCGATGTAGGTGTTGCACGCGAGCACGACGAAGCGCGCGCGCACGTTGCCGCCGCCCGTCTCGACGACGTGGCCGCCCGACACGTCGCGCACGCGTGTCACGCAGCTGCCCTCGTGGATGCGCACGCCCGCGTCGGTCGCCGCACGCGCGAGGCCGAGCGTGTAGTTGAGCGGATGCAGGTGGCCGCTGTCGGGGTCGTACAGCCCGCCGCAATAGCGGGCCGACTGCACGTAGTCGCCGAGCTCCTCGGCTTCGACGAAGTGAAAACGGTCGTAGCCGAAGCGTTTCGCGGCTTCGTCGCGCCAGCGCTTCAGCGAATCGGCGTCGCGCTCGGTGTTCGCCGCGGTCAGGTAGCCGGGCACCAGCGCGCAGTCGATGTCGTGCTGTGCGATGCGCGACTTCACGAGCGATAGCGTTTCGAGCCCCATGTCCCACATGCGCTTCACGTCGCCTTCCGGCATGAACTGCCCGAACGTGTCGATGTCGCACGCAAAGCCGCCGATCAGCTGGCCGCCGTTGCGGCCGCTCGCCGCCCATCCGACCCGCGATGCTTCGAGCACGGTCACCGAATGGCCGCGCTCGGCGAGGTTGAGCGCGGCGGACAGGCCCGTGAGGCCCGCGCCGATCACGCACACATCGGCGTCGATCGTGCCGGCAAGCGGCGCGTGGCGGGTCGTATCGTTGGCGGTCGCCGCGTAGTAGGACGCGACGTGCGGCTGGTTGGCGAATGTCTGCATGGTCAGGAGAACGGAGAAAGGGGGGCTTAGAACAGTTCACGCACGCGGTGGTACAGCATCCCGAGCTCGAGCGCGGGTTGCCGCCATGCGTCGCCGCCGGGAAAGCGCCGGTGACGCACGCGTGCAAACAGGTCGAACGCGCGCGTATCGCCCGCGATCGCACCGGCGATCGCGCGTCCGGCAATGCCGGTGAGCGCGACGCCGTGCCCGCTGAAGCCCTGGACGTAGAAGAAGTTCGGATCGAGTGCGCCGAAATCCGGCGCGCGGTTGCGCGTGACGTCGACGAAGCCGCCCCACGCGTGGTCGACGCGCACGTCACCGAGCTGCGGGAACACGCCGACCATGCGCTGCCGGATCGTTTCGGCAAGCGTGGCGGGCGACGCGCCGGCCGAGTTCGCGCGACCGCCGAACAGCATCCGGTGGTCGGCCGACAGCCGGAAATAGTCGAGGAAGAAATTGTTGTCGCACACGGCTTCGCGCCGGGCGATCAGTGCGTCGGCGCGCGCCTGGCCGAGCGGCTCGGTTGCGATGATGTACGACGCGATCGGTGCGATGCGGGCGGCGGTCGCGGCGGGCAGGATGCCGCCGGGCCCCGCGTTGCAGCACGACACGACGTAGCGGCAGCGTACCTCGCCCGACGGCGTGCGCACGACGGGCCGCGCGCCGCGCACGACGTCGAGCGCCGGCGTGTGCGCATACAGCGCGACACCTTCGCGGCGCGCGGCGTCGGCGAGGCCGAGGCAGTACTTGAGCGGATGCAGGTGGCCCGACAGCGGATCGTGCACGCCGGCCAGATAGCGCGTCGATGCAACGCGTGCTTGGATCTCGCCGGTGTCGAGCCACGCGAGCGACGGATGGCCCCAGCGCGACGTCGCGGCCTCCATCCATGCGCGCAGGTCGTCGATGCGGCGCGGCTTCGTCGCGACCGTCAGGTAGCCGCGCGTAAAGTCGCAGTCGATCCCGTAGCGCGCGATGCGTTCGGCGATCAGCGCGACGCCGTCGAGCGACAGCGACCACGCGGCACGTGCGCCGTCGGCGCCGAGCTGCTGCTCGATCACCTCGTCCTTCGCGAAGCCGGTGATGGCCTGGCCGCCGTTGCGGCCCGACGCGCCCCAGCCCGGCCGGTGCGCATCGATCAGGGCGACGGACAGCCCGCGCGCGCGACAGTCGAGCGCCGTCGACAGGCCCGCGAAGCCGGCGCCGATCACGCAGACGTCGACGTCGATCGCCGCCTCGAGCTCAGGGTCGTCAACCACGGGCCGTGTGACCGTTGCCTCGTAGTACGAGTCGCGCGCGAGCGCATCGGCGCGGCGGGTGAAAGACTGCGTCATGAAACCGGCTCCCTCGAAAAGGCTGCAACCTGCTCGCAGCCACCCCTGAAAACGGCGCGGGACGCCGTGCGCGCGGCACGGCGTCCCGCGTGTGCTGCGTCAGAACGAATAGATGAACTGCGTGGCGAGCAGGTCGTTGGACTTGCCGTACGAACCGTCGTTGCGCAGGAACACCTTGTTGTTCGCCCAGTCGTGCCGGTATTCGACCTTCACGGTGATCTGCTGGGTCGGATAGAACAGCAGGTCGAGCGCGACGTCCTGGCGTACCGCCCCCTTGCACTCGAAGCCCAGGCCGCCGCCGGCCTTCGACTGCGCGAGGCAGTCCGCGTCGACGCCGAAGCCGTTGCTCGGATCCATCCCGTTGCCGTTCAGCGCGATGCCGCCACCGCCGCCGCCGTTCTTCGAGTTGGCGAGCAGGTCGTAGCGCAGCGTCACGCCCATGCGGCCGACCACCGGCGCGTTGAACTTGCGGTGCGCGAGCAGCGACAGGCCGTACCACTGCGCGAGCCCGCCGTTGAACGCGGCATGCTGCTGCCGGCCGTAGTCGACTTCCGCGTTGTACTGAATATCGGCGAGCGTGTAGGTCGCGTCGAGTTCGCCGAAGAAGAACGAACCGTAGGCGCTCGGCGCGTTGGCGCCCGACCCGTAGTGCACGACGCCGTTCGAATCGATCGCGCTGGACAGCGTCTGGCGGCCGATGTTGAACGAACCGCCGAGGTCAAGCGCGCTCGACCACGTGTAGTCCGCGCGCGCGGTGAATGTCGGCACCCTGTTGCTGGTGGTGATCGGGTCGCCGAGCGCATTCACGCCCGTCTGCGTGACCGAACCGTACGTGCGGTACTGCTCGTTGCCGAGGAAGAACTTCCACGCCCAGTTGCCCTTCGTGTAGTTCGCGCCGACGCCGACGTAGCTGCCCGGATCCGAGAAATCGTACAGCAGGTTGTGCGTGAGCGTGAGCATCTGGTTCGACTGCTGCACCTCGTAGCCGCCGAAGCTCGGGATCAAGCCGGCGACCAGCGTCGTCTCGGCGGTGATCGGCACGTTGATGACGGCCGTGTTCAGCAGGTTGTCGGTGATCGAGCCGCGCGAGTTCTGCAGCAGCGTGATGCCGTTGCCGCGGTTCGGCATCAACGTGATCTCGGCCGACGGCGCCATCGGGCCGACGCCGAACGTCTTCTTGATGTCGAGGTAGAGATCGCCGAACGTGCTGTTGAAGTAGTTGTACGCGTTCTCGTGGTTCGCAAACAGGAACGACGACGTGCCGGCCGCGCGGTTGTAGATGTAGGTCGGGTCGATGTAGCCCGTGACCGACAGGCCGGCGAGCGGGCCCGTGTTGGCCGCGTCGGTCAGCGAATCGACCTTCAGCTGCTGGTTGGCGATCTGCTGCTTCATTTCGCCGACTTCGTCGTTGGTCAGCGTGGCCTGCGCCTTGCCATAGTCCGGCGAGCCCCGGGTCGACGGCCACTGCGACCGGCGCTGCTCCGGCCTTCGCGCCGGCCTGCGCGGTCGCGGCACCGCCCTTCGCCGAGAGCAGCGCCTGCATCGACTTCATCTGTTTCTGCAGTGCCGCGACCTGCGCCTGCAGCGCCTTGATCTCGGCGGATGTCGAGTCGGCCAGCGCGATGCCCGGCAACGCGCCGGCCACCAGCAGGCAGATCAGTTTCTTCTTCATTGCGGATTCTCCTTGTCGTGCGCCTGTCAAATCGGGATCGAATCGCGCGCCCCCCTGGGGCAGCGCGTCTTGTTTGTCTGCAGTGCTTGTTATCCTTGAAGCGGGAGGTGCGTCGTCAGGCTGCCGCAAACGCCGCCTTCAGGTCGGCCATCCGGCGCCGCTCGCGCGCGATCATCATCCGGTTCACGACGATCACGCCGATCGTCACGGCCGTGATGAACAGCGTCGCCAGGGCGTTCATCTCAGGGTTCAGCCCCAGCCGCACGCGCGAGAACACCACCAGCGGCAGCGTCGTCGACCCCGGCCCCGACAGGAACGCCGACAGCACCAGGTCGTCGATCGACAGCGTGAACGACAGCAGCCACCCCGACAGCAGCGCCTGCGAGATCAACGGCAGCGTCACCACGAAGAACACCTTCAGCGGCGTCGCGCCCAGATCCAGCGCCGCCTCCTCCAGCGACTTGTTCATCTCCTTCACACGCGACTGCACGATGATCGCCACGTACGACACGCACAACATCACGTGACCGATCCAGATCGTCACCATCCCGCGACCCTTCGGCCAGCCGAACATCTGCTCCAGCGCCACGAACAGCAGCAAGAGCGAGATGCCCTGGATCACTTCCGGAATCACCAGCGGCGCGTTGATCATCCCCGTGTACAGCGTGAAGCCCTTGAAGCGGCCGAAGCGCGCGAGCACGAAGCCTGCCCACGTGCCGATCACGACCGACGCGGTCGCCGTCAGCAGGCCGATCTTCAGCGACAGCCACGCGGCCGTCAGCAGCTCGTCGTCCTCCAGCAGCGCCGCGTACCACTTCAGCGAGAAGCCCGACCACACCGTCACCAGCTTCGACTCGTTGAACGAGTACACGATCAGGCTGATGATCGGGATGTACAGGAACAGGAAGCCGAAGGCGAGGACGCCCGTCGACAGCGGTTTGCTCGGCTTGATCATTTCGCTTCCTCCAGTTCCTTGACCTGGTAGTACTGGAACAGCGCCATCGGCACCAGCAACAGCAGCACCATTGCGACCGTCACCGCGGACGCCATCGGCCAGTCCATGTTGTTGAAGAATTCATCCCACATCACGCGGCCGATCATCAGCGTGTCGGCGCCGCCCAGCAGCTCCGGAATCACGTACTCGCCGACTGCCGGGATGAACACCAGCAGGCTGCCGGCGATGATCCCGTTCTTCGACAGCGGCAGCGTGATGCGCGTGAACGCGACCCACGGCTTCGCGCCCAGGTCGTACGCGGCTTCGAGCAGCGTCAGGTCCATCTTCACGAGGTGCGCGTACAGCGGCATCACCATGAACGGCAGGTACGAATAGACCATCCCGATGTAGACGCCCGCATCGCTGTGGTAGAGACGCAGCGGCGTGTGGATGATGCCCAGCGCGATCAGCGTGTGGTTCAGCAGGCCGTCGTCCTTCAGGATGCCGATCCATGCATAGACGCGGATCAGGAACGAGGTCCAGAACGGCAGCATCACGGCCATCATCAGCACGTTGCGGCGGTTCGGCTCCGAGCGCGCGATGTAGTACGCCATCGGATAGCCGATCAGCAGGCACAGTACGGTCGACACGGCGGCCATCTTCAGCGAGCTGAGGTAGGTCGCGATGTACAGGTCGTCCTGCAGCAGGAACGCGTAGTGCGACAGCTGCAGCGCGAAGTGCACGACGCCGTCCTTGAACTCGACGAGCGACGTGTACGGCGGGATGCCCATCACCTGGTCGGCGAAGCTGATCTTCAGCACCAGCACGAACGGCAGCGCGAAGAACACCGCGAGCCACAGGAACGGCACGCCGATCGCGACGCTTCGGCCCGACGGCAGGAAGCGCGACAGCGCGGCGAAGCGGCCCGGGCGCGACCGGCCGGCGCCGGTGCTCGCGGCGCCGGCAGACACCGGCGTGGAAGGCGTGGAAGCAGAGGTTCTCATCGCGTCGTCCTCATTGCGTCAGCACGACGCCGCTGGCCGGCGACCACGACACGAACACGTCGTCGTTCCAGGCCGGCGCGTTGTCGCTCATCAGGTGCGAGCTCGACAGGTTCGACACCACCGTCTTGCCGCTCGGCAGGCGCACGTGGTACAGCGAGTAGCTGCCCATGTACGCGATGTCGGTCACGACGCCGCGCGCCCAGTTGTGTTTCGAACCCGGTTTCTCGCGCGACACGTGGATGCGCTCCGGGCGCACCGAGATGCCGACCGGCATCCCGAGCGGCCCGGTGATGCCGTGGCTCACGTACATGCGCGCTTCGAGGTCGTCGCTCTCGACAAAGATGTGATCGGGTTCGTCCTCGACGACGCGGCCTTCGAACAGGTTGGTCGAGCCGATGAATTCGGCCGAGAAGCGGCTGTTCGGGAATTCGTAGACTTCACCCGGCGCGCCGATCTGCACGATCTTGCCTTCGCTCATCACCGCGAGGCGGCTGGCCATCGTCATCGCCTCTTCCTGGTCGTGCGTGACCATCACGCAGGTCACGTCGACCTTCTCGATGATGTTCACGAGTTCGAGCTGGGTCTTCTGGCGGATCTTCTTGTCGAGCGCCGACATCGGCTCGTCGAGCAGCAGGAGCTTCGGGCGCTTGACCAGCGAGCGGGCCAGCGCGACGCGCTGCTGCTGGCCACCGGAGAGCTGATGCGGCTTGCGCTGCGCGTACTTGCTCATCTGCACGAGCGCGAGCGCATCGGCCACGCGCTCCTTGATCTCGTTCTTCGGCGTGCCTTCCTGCTTCAGGCCGAATGCGACGTTCGATTCGACCGTCATGTGCGGGAACAGCGCGTACGACTGGAACATCATGTTCACCGGGCGGCGGTACGGCGGCAGCGACGCGAGGTCCTCGCCGTCGACGAAGATCTTGCCGGAGGTCGCCGTTTCCAGCCCGGCGAGCATGCGCAGCAGCGTGGACTTGCCGCAGCCCGAGCTGCCGAGCAGCGCGAACAGCTCGTTTTTCGCGATCGTCAGGTTCACGTTGTCGACGGCCGTGCTGTCGCCGAATTTCTTCACGACGTTTTCGATGCGCACAAATGCGTCGTTTTGCGGGCGGGCCGCGGCGGCCGGTTGGGTCTGTCTTGCAGCAGCGGAAGAGGGTATCGATTGCATGGGAGTCACCATTCGTTCTTCACGGATTGCAGGCGTGAGCGTCCCCGCACGAGGCGCACAATGCGACTCGCGGACGACGGCTCGTGCCGGATGGAACAGTGCGCGCGGCGCGCGCGGGCGGACGGAGGTCCGCGGATCTCAGGCGGGCAGGCGTGAAGCGATGCCTGCGCCGCCGGAATGCTTGGCGATCAGTGGCCGGTCTTCAATTGGGCCCACAGGCGGTTCTGGAGGCGCAGGATGTCGGCCGGCATCGGCTTCATCAGCACCATTTTCTTCAGCACGTCTTCCGGCGGGTAGACGGTCGGATCCTGCGCGACGCCCGGCGTGACGAACTGGTGCGCGGCCTTGTTCGCGGTCGGATAGAACACCGTGTTGGTGATCGCCGCGTTGACCTTCGGATCGGACACGTAGTTGATCCACTTCAGTGCGGCCTCGGGGTGCGGTGCATCCTTCGGGATCACCATCACGTCAAACCACAGCAGGCCGCCTTCCTTCGGGTTCGAGAACTTGATGTCGTACGAACGCTTCGCTTCGGCCGAGCGGCGATGCGCGATGCCGACGTCGCCCGACCAGCCGAGCGCGACGCACACGTCGTTGTTCGCGAGGTCGTTGATGTAGCCGGACGAGTTGAACTGGGTGATGTACGGGCGGACTTTCTTCAGGACTTCGAAGGCTGCCTGGTAATCGCCGGGGTTCTTGCTGTTCGGATCCTTGCCCATGTACTGCAGCGTGGCGGCGAACACGTCGACGGCCTGGTCGAGGAACGACACGCCGCAGCCCTTCAGCTTTTCCATGTTGGCCGGGTCGAACACCAGTGCCCAGCTGTCGACCGGCGCCTTGTCGCCGAGTGCCTTCTTCACCGCCTGCGCGTTGTAGCCGATGCCGTCCGTGCCGTAGGCCCAGGGCACGCCGTACTGGTTGCCCGGATCGGCGTCGGAGATCATCTTCATCAGCAGCGGATCGAGGTTCGCGAGGTTCGGCAGCTTCGACTTGTCGAGCTTCTGGTACACGCCGGCCTGGATCTGCTTGGCCATGTAGTTCGACGTCGGCACGACGATGTCGTAGCCCGAACTGCCGGCAAGCAGCTTCGCCTGAAGCGTGTCGTCGCTGTCGTAGTTGTCGTACTTGACGTGGATGCCCGTCTGCTTCTGGAAGTTCGGGATCGTGTCCGGTGCGATGTAGTCGGACCAGTTGTAGACGTTCAGGTCCTCGGCATGCGCCGACGGACTGGCGACTGACGTGAACGCTGCCGCGGCGGCGAGGGCGGCAACAGAACAGGCTTGGCGAAGAAAGCAGGCACGCATGGTGGAATTCCCCTGGTTATGGGGCGTGCGGCGCCCGCCGCACGCCTGTAGGCAAAGCCGTTACGAAATACCCAGTTGCTGGGCGGTTGCATCGACGGCCTTCTTTGCCTTCGACACGAGTTCATCGATTTCCTGGCGCGTGATCACGAGCGGCGGCGACAGCAGCATCCGGTCGCCGGTCGCACGCATGATCAGGTTGCCGTTGAAGCAGAAGTCGCGGCAGATCGTGCCGACGTCGCCGCCGTTCGCGAAGCGACGGCGATCGGCCGGCGATTCGGCGAGCTGCAGGCTCGCGACGAGGCCGTGACCGTGCACCTCGCCGACGATGGGGTGACGCGCGAAGGTCTCGCGCATCAGCGCCTGGAAGTACGGGCCGGTGTCGTTCTTCACGCGCTCGACGATCCCTTCGTCGCGCAGCAGCTTCAGGTTCGCGACCGCGACGGCCGCCGCCACCGGGTGGCCTGAGTACGTGAGCCCGTGATTGAATTCGCCGTTGTCGATGATCGGCCGCGCCACACGCTCGTGAATGCCGACCGCGCCCATCGGCACGTAGCCCGACGTGAGGCCCTTGGCCATCGTGATCAGATCCGGCTCGAAGCCGAAGTGCTGGTGCGCGAACCATTCGCCGGTCCGGCCGAAGCCGCCGATCACCTCGTCGGCCACGAGCAGGATGTCGTACTTGCGGCAGATCCGCTGGATTTCCGGCCAGTACGTCGACGGCGGGAAGATCACGCCGCCCGCGCCCTGGAACGGCTCGCCGATGAACGCGGCGACGTTCTCCGCGCCGAGTTCGAGAATCTTCGCTTCGAGCTGCTGCGCGCGGGCGAGGCCGAACGCTTCCGGCGTTTCGCCCGGCTGCGCTTCGCCGAAGAAATACGGCTGGTCGATGTGCACGATGTGCTCGACCTTCGACGGCATCTGCTCGTGCATGTAGCCCATCCCGCCGAGCGTGCCGCCTGCGATCGTCGAGCCGTGGTAGCCGTTCTTGCGCGAGATCACGTATTTCTTCTGCGGCTTGCCCTGCACGCGCCAGTACTGGTGCACGAGGCGCAGCACGGTGTCGTTGCCTTCCGAGCCGCTGTTGCAATAGAAGAAGTGGTTGAAGCCGGCCGGCGTGACTTCCGCGAGCATCGCGGAGAGTTCGATCACCGGCGGGTGCGTGGTCTTGAAGAACGTGTTGTAGAACGGCAGTTCCTGCAGCTGGCGATACGCGGCGTCGGCGAGTTCCTTGCGGCCGTAGCCGACGTTCACGCACCACAGGCCGGCCATCCCGTCGATCACCTTGTTGCCTTCCGAATCCCACAGGTAGACGCCGTCGGCCTTCACGATCACGCGGCTGCCGGCGCGGTTCAGCGCGCCCATGTCCGAGAACGGGTGGATGTGGTGCGCGGCGTCGAGCGCGCGGTATTCGGCGGTCGTGCGTGCCTGTGCTGCGCGCGGCGCGGCGGCCGGCGCGGCCGGCTGGATCCAGGCAGATTCGTTGCGGTAAGTCATGTTTCCTCCGTGATTCCGTATTCGGTTGTGCGCGCGTTTAAACGTGCAGCAGCAGATGGCGGCGTTCCCACGAGCTGATCACGCGGAAGAACGCTTCGTATTCGGTTTCCTTCAGCGCGAAATACGCCTTCAGGAACTTGTGGCCGAGGATCTCGCCGAGCGGTTCGCACGCGGCCATCAGCGTCAGCCCTTCCTCGAGGTTGCGCGGCAACTGGTACGGCAGGTCGTAGCCGTCGCTGACGAGCGGCTCGGTCGGCTCCAGGCGCTGCGTCATGCCGAGGTAGCCGGCCGCGAGCGTCGCGGCAAGCGCGAGGTACGGGTTGCAGTCGACGCCCGGGATGCGGTTCTCGATGCGGCGTGCCGACGGGCCCGAGTGCGGGATGCGGAAGCCGACCGTGCGGTTGTCGTAGCCCCACTGCACGTTGATCGGCGCGGCCATGAAGCGCGACAGCCGGCGGTACGAGTTGATGTACGGCGCGAAGATCGGCATCAGCGCCGGCGTGTACTTCTGCAGCCCCGCGAGGTAGTTGTAGAACATCGACGTTGCGCCGCCGGTTTCCTGCGACGTGAACAGGTTCTGGCCCGTCTCCTCGTCGACGATGCTCTGGTGCACGTGCATCGCCGAACCCGGTTCGTCTTCCATCGGCTTGGCCATGAACGTCGCGTACATGTTGTGACGCAGCGCGGCCTCGCGCACCGTGCGCTTGAACAGGAACACCTGGTCGGCCAGCGACAGCGCGTCGCCGTGCATGAAGTTGATCTCCATCTGCGCGGCGCCGACTTCGTGGATCAGCGTGTCGATGTCGAGGTTCTGTGCCTCGCAGTACTCGTAGATGTCCTCGAACAGCGGGTCGAACTCGTTGACGGCCTCGATCGAATACGACTGGCGGCCCGTTTCGGGGCGGCCCGTGCGGCCGACCGGCGGACGCAGCGGCAGGTCCGGGTCCTTGTTCATGTCGACGAGGTAGAACTCGAGTTCCGGTGCGACGACCGGCTTCCAGCCCTTCGCCTTGTACAGGTCGAGCACGCGGCGCAGCACGTAGCGCGGCGAAATCTCGACCGGCGAGCCGTCGAAGTGCACGCAGTCGTGGATCACCTGGGCGGTCGGGTCGATGGCCCACGGGATCAGGCGGATCGTCGATTCGTCGGGCACGCACACCATGTCGGGGTCGGTCACGCCGGTGAGCGAGCCGTCTTCCGGATATTCGCCGGTGACGGTCTGCACCATCACGGCTTGCGGCAGGCGCATCGATTCGCCGGAGGTGAATTTGTTGCGCGGCGTGATCTTGCCGCGCGCGATGCCGGCCATGTCGGGAATGATCGCCTCGACTTCGGTGATCCGGTGTTGCTTCAGAAAGCTTTCGATGTCTTGCATGTCTGTTCTCGTTGGTTTGGGTCGGCGCGCTCAGGCGAGCGCGGCGGCGGCCATGGCGCGCGTGCGGGCAGTGCGGCGGGCGCGGCAGGCTTCGCCGAAGGCGCGGAAGATCGCGCTCGACAGCGGGTCCTGCGCATGGCGCCATTCGGGGTGCCACTGCACGGCGAGTGCGAAAGCCGGTGCGTCGACGACACTCACGGCCTCGATCAGGCCGTCCGGTGCGACGGCTTCGACGGCGAGGCCGGAGCCGAGCTGCGCGATGCCCTGTTTGTGCAGCGAGTTCACGAGCACTTCGTCGCGGCCGCCGGCGAGTGCGTGCAGCTTGCCGCCGGGCGTCAGGCGCACGACGTGCGCGGGGCCGTATTGCGTGTCCATCGGCGCATCGTCGTCCTCGCGGTGATCGGCGAGGCCCGGCACTTCATGCACGCGCTGGTGCAGCGTGCCGCCGCAGACGACGTTCAGCTCCTGGAAGCCGCGGCAGACGGCCAGCACGGGCACGCCCGCGGCGATCGCGGCGCGCAGCAGCGGCAACGTCGTCGCATCGCGTGCCGGGTCGTGCTTCGTGCCGGGCGCGCTCGGTTCGCCGCCATACAGGTGCGGCTCGACGTTCGAGTAGCTGCCGGTAAACAGCAGCCCGTCGACCGTGGCGAGCACGTCGTCGACCGACTGGCGCTCGCCGAGCGCGGGCAGCACCATCGCGAACGCGTGCGCGCCGTCGACGATCGCGGCGACGTATTTGTCGCCGATCGTGTGCGACGCGTGTGCGCCGATTTGCGTGAGGTCGGCGGTGAGGCCGACGAGGGGTTTCCTTTCCATGACGTCAATCAGTTATCCGGAGGGTTGTTGCGTGCATCTCGCCGGACGGCGCGAAACGCAGACGTGCAACAGCCCCGCAGCCTGGCGCAAAGCGCAAGGCCGCTGGTGAATGGGCGCAACGGGATGGCGTGGCGATCCGCGCTGCGCGCGACGATCAGGCCGTCGTTCGTTTCATTGCGACACGCGACGCGGCAACGAATGCGCGAACGCGTTCCGTCACCGCACGGACCATGCGGTTGGCGAATCGGCAGACGAAACGAACGACGTTAAGAAAGGAGAGGCGCTATGGCAGCAGCGACGCCACTTCGTCGGTATCGACGGCGACGAATGCGCGTGCGGATACGGCGTTGTGGCGCCGAACGGAACGACGGGACAGGATGGTGTAGATCGACAGATGCTGCAGGCGAGGACTATGCCAGCCGCAACTGCCATCGGAAGGGGATGCCGCGCTGCGCGAACTTCGCGCCACGCTTCGATCCCACCTCACCAGAGGGCCACGGACTCTCACGATTACACTCGACTGGGTTGTTGAAAGTATTGAACACCCGATCTTCTCGACGCGCTGGGCGTTTAAAATAATCAAGGCGCCGGTTATGCGTCATTTACATTGATGGGCATCAATTTTTGCGTTGCAATAACGCTTTTTGCTGCCTGTGAAAACTAAATGACGCTGACCTGAGAGCCAGCATATACGAGCCAAAAACGGCGTCAAATGTTTTTTAACGGTCCTGCATCAGGGGTTTCCCGAGCAGTGCGAACAAAAGATTCGCAAACGGAATAGTCGGCGAGGTGTTCATTATTTCGAACGCCTTTCAGGGTTTTCCCCGCTGATCTGCGGCATAAAGTGATTAGAATATTCAACGGCTGTCCACTGCGTCGTTTCACTTTGTCACCGCACTTATCGTGTCCGAAACCGAATCGATGTCCACCGAAGTCGCCGAGCGCCTGCGCTTCGTGCGCAACAAGCATGGCCTGTCGCAGCGCGAACTCGCGAAGCGGGCCGGCGTGACCAACGGCACGATCTCGCTGATCGAGCAGGGTCGCGTGAGCCCGTCGGTCGGCTCGCTGAAGAAGCTGCTCGAATGCATACCGATGAGTCTTGCGGAGTTCTTCACGTTCGAGCTCGTCGAGTCGCGCTCGGTCGTCTCGCGTCGTGACGAGATGCCGAACCTCGGCAACGACACGCTCGCGTTTCATCTGGTGGGCGCGAGCGTGAAGGACCGCAACATGTGCATCCTGCGCGAGGTCTATCAGCCGCACGCCGACACGGGGCCCGAGATGCTCGTGCACGCGGGGCACGAGGGCGGTGTCGTCGTGTCGGGCCGGCTCGAGCTGACCGTCGACGGCGCGACGTGGCTGCTCGACCCCGGAGACGGCTACTACTTCGAAAGCCGTTTGCCGCACCGTTTTCGCAATCCCAGCGCGGAACTGATCTGCGAGGTCGTCTCGGCCAATTCGCCGGCGACCTTCTGACCGCGCGTCACCCCATTCGCTGACGGCCGGCCGCGCGCCAGGCACGCGGCGTGCCGCATCGCGAATGTCACAACATTGAGGCATCCTGATGAACAAGTTGACTTTGGCTGACTGGCAGGACAAGGCGGCGTCGCTCAAGATCGATGGGCGCGCATTCATCGACGGCGCGTCGCGCGATGCGCATGGCGGCAAGACGTTCGACTGCGTGAGCCCGATCGACGGCCGCGTACTGGCGAAGGTCGCCGAGTGCGGCGAAGCCGACGTGAACGCAGCCGTCGCGGCTGCACGCCGCGCGTTCGATGCGGGCGTATGGGCCGGCCTGAACCCGCGCGCGCGCAAGGCCGTGCTGCTGCGCTGGGCCGCGCTGATGCGCGAGCATCTCGACGAACTGTCGTTGCTCGAGACGCTCGATGCGGGCAAGCCGATCGGCGACACGACGACGGTCGACGTACCGGGCGCCGCGTACTGCGTCGAATGGTTCGCGGAAGCGATTGACAAGGTCGGCGGCGAGGTCGCGCCGGCCGATCATCATCTGGTCGGGCTCGTCACGCGCGAGCCGGTCGGCGTGGTCGCGGCCGTCGTGCCTTGGAACTTCCCGATCCTGATGGCCGCGTGGAAATTCGGCCCCGCGCTCGCGGCCGGCAACAGCGTCGTGCTGAAGCCGTCGGAGAAATCGCCACTGACCGCGATCCGCGTCGCGCAGCTCGCGTTCGAAGCCGGCATCCCGGCCGGCGTGTTCAACGTCGTGCCGGGCGCGGGCGAACCGGGCAAGCTGCTCGCGCTGCATCGCGACGTGGACTGCATCGCGTTCACGGGCTCGACGGCCGTCGGCAAGCTGATCATGCAGTACGCGGCGCAGTCGAACCTGAAGCGCGCATGGCTCGAACTCGGCGGCAAGTCGCCGAACATCGTGCTGCCCGATTGCCCCGATCTCGACCGTGCCGCGCAAACGGCGGCCGGCGCGATCTTCTACAACATGGGCGAGATGTGCACGGCCGGTTCGCGGCTGCTCGTGCATCGCGACATCAAGGACGCATTCATCGAGAAGCTCGTGGCGGCCGCGCGTGCGTACGTGCCGGGCAATCCGCTCGATCCGTCGGTGTCGATGGGCGCGATTGTCGACGGCGTCCAGCTCGAGCGCGTGCTCGGTTATATCGAGGCGGGGCGCGGCGAAGGCAGGCTCGTCACGGGCGGTGCGCGCGTGAAGGAGGAGACGGGCGGCTTCTACGTCGAGCCAACAGTGTTCGAGGTGAAACCCGATGCGAAGATCGCACGCGAGGAAATCTTCGGGCCCGTGCTGTCGGTGATTGTGTTCGACGATGTCGACGAAGCGGTGCGGATCGCGAACGACACCGAATACGGGCTGGCTGCGGCCGTGTGGACGTCGAACCTGACGACCGCGCACGACGTGTCGCGCCGGTTGCGTGCGGGGACGGTGTGGGTGAACTGCTACGACGAGGGGGGCGACATGAACTTCCCGTTCGGCGGCTACAAGCAGTCGGGCAACGGCCGCGACAAGTCGCTGCATGCGCTCGAGAAATACACCGAGCTGAAGTCGACGCTGATCCGGCTGCGCTGACGCGCGGCCATGCACGGGCGCATCGCCGTTCGGCGGTGCGCCCGCCATCCCGGGCGCGCGTCAGGCGGTGCGCAGCGCGGGGTGGAAGCCGGCGGCTTCGATGATCGACTGCACGCGTTCGGCGCCTTGCGCCGATTCGACCTTGACGATCTTCGCCGCGACGTCGATGTCGAGCTTCGCGGCGGGATCGGCAGCCGTCACCGCGCGCGTGATTGCATTGGCGCAGCCGCCGCAGGTCATGTCCTGGACTTCGAATTCCATCGTGTTCTCCTGAGTTGACGATTGACGAACACCGTCAGCATGAAGTTTGCCATGGTGGGAAGGTCAAGCGTTGTGTGCAGGATACCGTGCGGCCGATGACGCGTCAGGCCGTGGTCGGACGAATCGGTGCACCGCCGCGCAGGCGGTCGGTGTTTGGCCCGATTGACCGTTGCCGTGCGGCGTCGCGCATCGGGAAAAGCCTTTCGGGACAACGTGCTGCGAAACGATGTGAAGCACTATTTCCATGGTGGCAACACGGGCATTCGATGTGGAAATGCGAATCGATCTTACTATCGATTCCCCTCAAGATCCGTTCTCCGTTTCCGACCATGAATCGTTTTGCTTTCGGCTTCGCGCTGGCCCTGCTGGGCGCATCGGCAACGTCCGCATTCGCTGCCGACGACGTCGTCAACCTGACCCTGAAGGACCACAAGTTTTCGCCCGATGGCGTGACGATTCCCGCCGGCAAGAAGGTGAAATTCGTCGTGAAGAACCTCGACGCGACGCCCGCGGAATTCGAGAGCGACGACTTCAAAGCGGAGAAGGTCATTCCCGCCGGCAAGTCGGTCGAGATCCTGATCGGGCCGCTGAAGGCCGGGACCTACGAGTTCCACGACGAGTATCACGAAGCGCAGTCGAAGACGCACCTGACCGTCAAGTAAGCGGATACCGACATGCTGTCGACTGCCCTGATCGTTTTTCGTGAAGTGCTCGAGGCCGCGCTGGTGGTCTCGATCGTGATGGCCGCCACGAAGGGCGTGCCGCGACGCGGCTGGTGGGTGAGCGGCGGGCTGGCCGGCGGCGTGATCGGCGCCGGCCTGATCGCGGCGTTCGCCGACGTGATCTCGCAGTGGGCGTCCGGCATGGGGCAGGAAGTCTTCAACGCGGGCGTGATGTTCGTCGCGACGCTGATGCTCGCGTGGCACTGCATCTGGATGAGCCGGCACGGCCGCGAGATGGCGCTGCACATGGGCGAAGTCGGCCGGGCCGTCGCGGCCGGCAGCCGGCCGCTGACGGGCCTCGCCATCGTGGTCGGTGTCGCGGTGCTGCGCGAAGGTTCCGAGGCCGTGCTGTTCCTCTACGGGATCGCGGCCGGCGATCCGGGACAGACGCCGCAGATGATCGCCGGCGGGCTGCTCGGCGTGCTCGGCGGCGCCGGGCTCGGCTACGCGATGTATGCGGGCCTGCTGCAGATTCCGTTGAAGCGCCTGTTCTCCGTCACCAACGCGCTGATCGTGCTGCTCGCGGCAGGCATGGCGAGCCAGTGCGTCGGCTTCCTGCTGGCCGCGGGGCTCGTGCCGTCGTGGGGCGATGCGATCTGGGACACGTCGTGGCTGCTCAAGGAATCGAGCATCGTCGGCAAGGCACTGCATACGCTGATCGGCTATACCGCGCGTCCGGCGGGCATCCAGATCGCCGCGTATGTCGGGACGCTGGTGGCGATCGTCGGGCTGACGCGGCTCGTCGGCCGGCCGCAGGAGACGGTGAGGCCGCCACGGGCCACCGCCTGAATATCCGGGTTCGAATGCAAGAAGGGGCGTCGATGACGCCCCTTCTTGCATGTGCGATTCGCGATCGGTATGTGCGCGCTGGCGCGGCCGGATCAGCGGTGGTTATCGATCCAGGCGCGCGCCCATTCGAGCCCCGCATTGCGCGCGTCGTCTTCGGTATCGAACACGCCGAGCACACCGGACGCTTCGACGAGCCGGTTGTTCTGCGTGATCGTGCCGCTCGCCGCGAAGCGATCGGGCTGCATGATCTCGTCCTGCTGCAGGATCGCATGGCCCCAGATCTGGTAGCCGTGGTAGGTCTGCGCTTCCATTATCGAGTCACCTCCGCGGAGCGGCCGTGCGTGCCGACCTGCAGCACGTTGCCGTCCGGCGTGTATTGACGCGGGATGTTGGAGAAGTTTAGCGCGTGCGTCTCGTCGGCGCCGGCAGGGTGCATCACCGTGAGGCGGCCCGGCGCAGGCTGCGCGACGGGGCGCGGTGCGGCTGGCGTTTCAGTCGCGGTTGCGGCCGGGTGATGCGAACCGGCTTTCACGGCTTGCGCGACACGGCGCTTGTGCGGCTTCGCGGCGGTTTTCGGCGTGACGCTCGCGTGCTTCTCCGCGCTCTTGCCGGTGCGCGCATCGGCGCCCGTGCGCGCGGCCGGTGCACGGGCATCCGGCATACGGGCATCCGGCGTACGTGCCGCCGGATGTCGCGCCTCGGGCGGGTTCCAGACCTCGACGTAATGCTCGGCGGCCCAGCCCGTCGACGCGAACGTCAGCGCCAGCAAACCGCATCCAATCAGTCTTACCATTGTCTCTCCGTCTGTCTCAGCGGCGCGCCTGGCCGGCCGCGCCTGGCCGGCCGCGCCGATCGGCGGCCAGCCTTATTCCACCGTCACCGATTTCGCGAGGTTCCGCGGCTTGTCGACGTCGGTGCCGCGCGCGCATGCGGTGTGATACGCGAGCAGCTGCAGCGGTACGACGTGGAGGATCGGCGACAGTTGACCGTAGTGCTCCGGCATCCGGATCACGTGGAGGCCGTCGTCGTTGACGATCTGCGTATCGGCATCGGCGAACACATACAGCTCGCCGCCGCGCGCACGCACTTCCTGCATGTTCGACTTCAGCTTCTCGAGCAGCGTGTCGTTCGGCGCGACCGTGACGACCGGCATCGCTTCCGTGACGAGCGCGAGCGGCCCATGCTTCAGTTCGCCGGCCGGATAGGCCTCGGCGTGGATGTACGAGATTTCCTTCAGCTTCAGCGCGCCTTCCAGCGCGATCGGGTAGTGCAGCCCGCGGCCGAGGAACAGCGCGTTTTCCTTGCGCGCGAATTCTTCCGACCACGCGATGATCTGCGGCTCGAGCGCAAGCACGCTGTTCAACGCGGCCGGCAGGTGGCGCAGCTGCTTCAGGAATTCGGCTTCCTGCACGGCGTCGACGTGCCCGCGCAGCTTGCCGAGCGTCGCGGCCAGCACGAACAGCGCGACGAGCTGGGTCGTGAACGCCTTCGTCGACGCGACGCCGATCTCGGTGCCCGCATGCGTCAGGAACTGCATTTCGGTCAGGCGCACCATCGCGCTCGTCGCGACGTTGCAGACCGCGAGCGTATGCGCGTGGCCGAGCGACTGCGCATGCTTGAGCGCCGCGAGCGTATCGGCCGTCTCGCCCGACTGCGAGATCACGAGCACGAGCTGGCGCGGGTTCGGCACCGATTCGCGGTAGCGGTACTCGCTCGCGATCTCGACCTGGGTCGGGATCTTCGCGATCGATTCGAGCCAGTACTTCGCGGTGAGCCCCGAGTAGTAGCTCGTGCCGCACGCGAGGATCAGCAGGCTGTCGATCTCCGCGAACGCGGCGGGCGCGGCGTCGCCGAACAGCGTCGCGTCGAAGGCTTCCGTCTGCGGCACGGTATCGCTGATCGCGCGCGGCTGTTCGAAGATTTCCTTCTGCATGAAGTGGCGATACGGGCCGAGCTCGACCGCGCCGCCGTATGCGCTGACCACGCGGATCTCGCGCTGCACGGTGGCGCCATGTCGATCGACGATCTTCACACCGTCGAGCGACAGCTCGCACATGTCGCCTTCCTCGAGGAACGTGAAATGGTCGGTGCTGCCCGCGAGCGCGAGCGCATCGGACGCGAGGAAGTTCTCGCCGTCGCCATGGCCGACGACGAGCGGCGAACCCTGGCGCGCGCCGACGACGGTATGCGGCTGGTCCTTGTGGATCACGGCGATCGCATACGCGCCATGCAACTGCTGCACGGCTTCGCGCACGGCGTCGAACAGGTTGCCGCGATACAGGCTGTGCACGAGGTGGGCAATCACCTCGGTGTCGGTCTGCGACACGAATTCGTAGCCCTTCGCGCGCAGCGCTTCGCGCAGCGTCTCGAAGTTCTCGATGATGCCGTTATGGACGAGCGCAAGCGCGTTCGACGAGAAGATCGGGTGCGCGTTGTGCGTGACGGGCGCGCCGTGCGTGGCCCAGCGCGTGTGCGCGATGCCCGTCGTGCCTTCGAGGTGCGATTCCTGCACCTGCGCGTCGAGATCGGCGACGCGCGCGACGCTGCGCGCGCGCTTCGGTGCGCCCGGCTCGAGCACGGCGACGCCGCACGAGTCGTAGCCACGGTATTCGAGGCGCCGCAATCCTTCGATCAGCACCGGAACGATATTACGCTGCGCAACTGCGCCGACAATGCCGCACATGAATGGTCAATCCTGTAAGTCGACGCGGGCGCCGCCGGGGCGCCCGCAAAAGGTTCAGCTCTTCTTCTTGACCGGGCGAACGTAGCCGCTCTTCGCGGTCTGGGTCTTCTCGTTCAACGCGAGCACGCCGTCGGCCACGTCCTTCCAGATCGTCGTGCCTGCGGCGATCGTCACGCCGCGGCCGACGCGCACGGGCGCGACGAGCTGCGTGTCGGAGCCGACGAACACGTCGTCCTCGATCACGGTACGGAACTTGTTCGCGCCGTCGTAGTTGCAGGTGATCGTGCCCGCGCCGATGTTCACGCGCGCGCCGATGTCGGCGTCGCCGATGTACGTGAGGTGGTTCGCCTTCGAGCCGTGGCCGATCACCGCGTTCTTCACCTCGACGAAGTTGCCGACGTGCGCTTCGTCCGCGAGCTGCGCGCCGGGGCGCAGTCGCGCGTACGGGCCGATCACGGTGTGCGCGCCGAGCGTGGCGCCGTCGATGTGCGTGAACGCGTCGATGCGCGTGCCCGCGCCGACCGACGCGTTGCGGATCACGCAGTTCGCGCCGACCGTCACGTTGTCGGCGAGCGTCACGTTGCCTTCGAACACGCAGTTCACGTCGATCGACACGTCGCGGCCGCAGCGCAGCGTGCCGCGCACGTCGAGGCGCGCCGGATCGGCGAGCGTGACGCCGTCGACGAGCAGCGCATCGGCGATATTGCGCTGGTGGATGCGCTCGAGTTCCGCGAGCTGCGCCTTGCTGTTCACGCCGAGCGTTTCCCATTCCTCGTCGGGCTGCGCGGTGACGACCTCGAAACCGGCCTCGATCGCGAGTTCGACGACGTCGGTCAGGTAGTACTCGCCCTGCGCGTTCTCGTTCTTCAGCGCGCCGAGCCACATCGACAGCTGGGCCGTCGGCGTGACGATGATGCCGGTGTTGATCTCGGCGATCTTCAGCTCGTCCGGCGATGCGTCCTTCTGCTCGACGATGCGCGTGACGAAGCCCGATGCATCGCGCACGATGCGGCCGTAGCCGGTCGGATCGTCGAGCGTGACGGTCAGAATCCCGTAGCGGCCCTCGCGCGCGGCATCGACGAGACGCTGCAGCGTCGACGCGCGGGTGAGCGGCACGTCGCCGTACAGCACGAGCGTCGGTTGCGCGGGATCGAGGAGCGGCAGCGCCTGGCGCACCGCGTGGCCAGTGCCGAGCTGCTCGGCCTGCACCGCGAACTGGACGTCGGGCGCGGCGACAGCGGCCTCGACCTGCTCGGCGCCGTGACCGACGACGACGACCAGCCGGGACGGCTGCAGCGTGCGCGCGGTGTCGATGACGTGGGAGAGGAGCGGCCTGCCGGCCAGGGGGTGAAGCACTTTCGGCAGCGCGGAACGCATGCGCTTGCCAGTGCCTGCCGCCAAAATCACGATATTCATGGCGCCAGCTAGTTTGAGGAGTTCGAAGCCGACCATTTTAGCATGCGGCCCCCGTCGTTCCGGGCCTGCTGCGGCGCGGCAGCAACGCCGGAACGGGCGGCTGGCGCGCCGTTCCGGCAGGGGTTCGGGCCCCGTTTACAGGTCGTCGAACTGGACGATCGAAATCGGCTTGGCGGTGCCCGACACGGCGGCGGCGTCGCCCGATGCGCACGGTTCTTCGTCGAACGCGATGTCGCCTTGCGGATCAGCTTCGCCCGTCGCGCGCAGCGACTGGAACGGGTACAGCGTGGTGTCCATCAGGTGCGACGGCACGACCTTCGCGAGCGCGTTGAACATGTTCTCGACGCGGCCCGGGAAGCGCTTGTCCCAGTCGCGGATCAGCGCCTTCATTTCCGCGCGCTTCAGGTTCGGCTGGCTGCCGCACAGGTTGCACGGGATGATCGGGAATTCGCGCAGCTCCGCGTATTTCTCGAGGTCGGTTTCCTTTACGTACGCGAGCGGGCGGATCACGATGTTCTTGCCGTCGTCCGACTGCAGCTTCGGCGGCATCCCCTTCAGCTTGCCGCCGTAGAACATGTTGAGCAGCAGTGTCTGCACGATGTCGTCGCGGTGGTGGCCGAGCGCGATCTTGGTCGCGCCGAGCTCGCCGGCCACGCGGTACAGGATCCCGCGGCGCAGCCGCGAGCACAGCGAGCAGGTCGTCTTGCCTTCGGGCACGAGCCGCTTGACGATGCTGTAGGTATCCTGGTTCTCGATGTGGAACGGCACGCCGACCTGCTTCAGGTACTCGGGCAGCACGTGCTCGGGGAAGCCCGGCTGCTTCTGGTCGAGGTTCACCGCGACGATGTCGAAATCGATCGGCGCGCGCTCGCGCAGGCGCAGCAGCACGTCGAGCATCGCGTAGCTGTCCTTGCCGCCCGACAGGCACACCATCACCTTGTCGCCCTGCTCGATCATGTTGTAGTCGCCGATCGCCTGGCCGACCTGGCGCACGATCCGCTTGTACAGCTTGTTGTTCTCGTACGCTTCCTTCTGCTCGCGGCGCGTCAGCGCCTGGCGGCCGGCCGGGGCGGCGTCGTCGAGGGTGGCGGCATCGGCCGCCGTGTCATTCATGTGGGGGGCGTTCATGCGCGCTCCTCGTCCTTGATGCGAAAGACTTCGACGCCGACGGCGTCGCAGTCCGGATAGGCGTCCGGTTTCTCGGTACAGACGCGTACCGCGCGCACGGCAGCGTGCGCCAGCAGGTGCGCGGCGATCGCGTCGCACAGCGTTTCCTGCAGATGGATGTGGCCGCGCGCCACGCACTGCGCGACGCTCTGCTTCATCAGGTCGTAGTCGACGACTTCATGCAGCCGGTCGTCGACGGGGGTGGACAGCGCGAGCGGCACGAACAGGTCGACGTTGATGACGACGCGCTGCTCGCCGCGCTTCTCGTGTTCGAAGGCCCCGATGTTGATGTGCACCTCGTAGTCGCGCAGGTAGAGCCTGCGGCAATCCGCGAGGCGGGGGTGCAGGAGAGCGGAAAACATGGTCGTCCCAGTCAAATTGGCGTGCGCGCACGCAAAGCGGCGCGGGCGGCGGCAGTCAGGCCGCGCGATCCGCGCAGTTCATTCATTCGGGCCGGCGGCGGGCGGCACGAGGTGCTCGCCGCCGTCGACGGTCAGCGTCGCGCCCGTGACGCCGGGCGCGCTTGCGAGATAGCAGGCGGCCGCCGCGATGTCGTCCGCGTGCGGCGCGTGGCCGCGCACGAGCGCCGCGACCCGCACCTTGGGCGCAAGCGCCACCGCCAGCGCGGACGTCGCGCGGTTCAGCGCGGCCTGCATCAGCGCGTGAGACAGCTGCGCCGGTGCCGGGTGAAACAGGGCCTGATCCAGCACGTGGATCGCGCACGCGCGCAGCGCTTCACGCTCGCGCGCGGCGTCGGGTGTTGCATCGGCGAGCGCGCGGGCCAGCGCGAGCGGCGCCGTCACGTTGCGCGCGAGCGCGCCGGCGAGCGACGCGGCGTCCACCGTCTGCGCGTCGTCGTCGCCCGCGCTGGCGCTGACGAACACCGCGCACGCGGGCCGGCCGAGCGCTTCGCCGCACGCGGCGACGAGCGCGGTCGCATCGGCTTCCAGGGCCAGATCGGCGTCGAGCACGGCCGCGCGGCGGCCGAGCGCCGCGACTTCGGCGACGAGCGCATCGGCGGCCGCGCGCGGCGCGCCTTGGCTGCGCTGCAGCGCGACGTCCCAGCCGCGGCGCGCGAAACCGGTCGCGAGCGCACGGCCGATCGACGCGGCGTCGGCCGCGCTGCCCAGGGCGCCCGTGACGAGCACCACGCGCGGGGTCGACGTATCGGCTGAAACGGTCATTTACAATGCCGGGATGAACCCGAAAGCTCACGAACCCGCTAGTTTACCTGCTCCCGGCCCTGACGCGCTCGCGCAGTCCGAAACCCTTGCCGCGCAACTGCGCGACGAGATCGCGGCGGCCGGCGGCTGGCTGCCGTTCGACCGCTTTATGGAGCGCGCGCTGTATGCGCCGGGCCTCGGCTATTACAGCGGCGGCGCACGCAAGTTCGGGCGCCGCGCCGACGACGGCAGCGACTTCGTCACCGCGCCCGAGCTGTCGCCGTTGTTCGCGCAGACGCTCGCGCAACCGGTCGCGGAAGCGCTCGCGGCGAGCGATACGCGCCGCGTGATGGAATTCGGCGCCGGCACGGGCAAGCTCGCGGCCGGGCTGCTCGCCGCGCTCGACGCGCAGGGCGTCGAACTCGACGAATACCTGATCGTCGACCTGTCCGGCGAGCTGCGCGAACGGCAGCGCGACACGATCGAGGCCGCCGCGCCGGCGCTCGCCGCGAAGGTGCGCTGGCTCGACGCGCTGCCCGAACGGTTCGACGGCGTCGTGGTCGGCAACGAGGTGCTCGATGCGATGCCCGTGCGGCTGTTCGCGAAGGCGGGCGGCGCATGGCAAGAGCGCGGTGTCGCGCTCGACGCGCGCCAGGCGTTCGTGTTCGACGACCGACCCGCCGCGCCGGCCGGCCTGCCGCCGGTGCTCGCGGGTTTCGACGACGCGCACGACGGTTACGTGACCGAGACGCACGAGGCCGCGCTGGCGTTCACGCGCACCGTCTGCACGATGCTCGGGCGCGGCGCGGTGCTGCTGGTCGACTACGGCTTTCCGGCGCACGAGTACTACCATCCGCAGCGCGACCGCGGCACGCTGATGTGCCACTACCGCCACCATGCACACGACGACCCGTTCCTGTACCCGGGGCTGCAGGACATCACCGCACACGTCGAATTCACCGGCATCTACGACGCGGCTGTCGCGACCGGCGCCGACCTGCTCGGCTACACGTCGCAGGCGCGCTTCCTGCTGAACGCGGGCATTACCGACGCGCTGGCCGCGATCGATCCGTCCGACATCCACGCGTTCCTGCCGGCCGCGAACGCGGTGCAGAAGCTGATCTCGGAAGCCGAAATGGGCGAACTGTTCAAGGTGATCGCGTTCTCGCGCGGTATCGACGGCACGCTCGACGCGTTCGCGCGCGGCGACCGCTCGCACGCACTCTGACGGGAGCCCCGCATGCTGCGCTGGCTGTTGACGACGTTCATCGCGGTGATGATCCTGACGCGCTGCTGGCCGTGGCTCGGCAAGCTCGGCATCGGGCGGATGCCGGGCGACGTCACGCTGACGCTCGGCGGGCGGCGCTACCCGTTCCCGTTCATGTCGACGCTGGTGCTGACGATGCTGCTATCGATGGTGGTGCGGCTGCTCTGAGCCGCGCCGAAAAGGGGGGGGCGCGTTACAGCTCGATCTCGCCGAGGATCCGGTGCGCGAGCGCCTTCGCCTCGTCGAACGCCTCTTCCTCGCTGGGGCTCGTCGAGTGGACGTCGTAACGTGTGTTCTCGGTGTCGTCCCCGTCGTCGCGCGCGAGGATCACGTAACCCTGGAACTGCCCGTTGCCCGCATGCTGGGTATGCGCCTTGGCCGTGTAGATGCCTTTCGTGAACGTGTTCGTGTCCATCGTGCTCTCCCGCAAAAGGACACTTCATCGTAGCACTGCGGCGCAACATGTACAGCGTCGCTTATCGGTGACCGAACAGTGTCCGGTCACCGTCTTTCCCTCAGCGTTCGATCAGTGCGACGACCTCGTCGAGCGTCGGCGCATGCGCGCCCGTATGCCGGCACGCGGCGGCGCCGGCCGCCAGCGCGAACACGAGATGCTCGCGCCACGTGCGCTGCGGCGCGGCCATCAGGCTGAACAGCATGCCGCCGATCGATGCATCGCCCGCGCCGACGGTGTCGGCCACCTCGACGCGCGGCGGGCTGGCCTCGTGCACGTCGCCGTCCGCGTAGAGCGTCGCGGCCTGCGCGCCGCGCGTGACGAGAACGGCCGCGCGCGGGTTCAGCGCACGCACCGCCGCGATCGCGTCGGGGCCGTCGCCGCCGAACAGGTGCCGCAGGTCTTCGTCGGACACCTTGATCAGGTCGGCGAGCGCCGCCATTTTCTCCAGCGTCGGCCGGTACGCGGCCGTCATCAGGTTCCGCACGTTCGGATCGAAGCTGATCTTCACGCCGCGTGCGTGCAGATCGGCCGCGAGCGCGGCCAACGTGCCTGCGAGCGGCTCGCGCACGAGGCTGATGCAGCCAAAATGCGCCCATTTCACGTGGCCGGTCCAGCCGGCCGGCAGCCGCGCGGGATCGAACGCGAGATCGGCGCTCGCTTCGCCGATGAAGAAGTACGCGGGCGGGCGCGTCTCGTGGACGATCGCGAGCAGCGGCGGCCGTGCGACGCGCTGCAGGAAACGCAGGTCGAGCCCGGCTGCTTCGCTCGTGCGCCACAGTTCGTCGGAGAAGCAGTCTTCGCCGATCGAACCCGCGAGCGCGCTCGGCACGCCGAGCCGCGCGACCGCGCGCGCGACGTTCCAGCCGGCGCCGCCCGGCACCGAGGTCCATTGCGCATCGCCCGCGCGCACCATGTCGGTCAGGATGTCGCCCGCCGACACGAAAGCCGGAAACGTGCCGCCGCTCATTGCGTCGGCTCGCTGCGTGCGGTGTGCGCGAGGGTCGCGAGCACGTCGTAGCACGCGCCCATCGTGTGATAGTCGGTCTTGCCGGCCGGGCTCTTCTCGTCGCTGTACTTGCGGTTGTCGCAGGTGAGGATCCGGTACCACGCGCCGTAGCGGTGATCGACGAAATGCGTCCAGCTGTAGCGCCAGATCTCGTCGTACCAGTCCCAGAAGCGTTCGCTGCCGGTGCGCGCGCCGAGCATCGCGGCCGCCGCGAAGGTTTCCGCCTGCACCCAGAAGTACTTGTTGTGGTCGCAGATCGTGAAGTCGGGGCCGAAGCCGTAGTACAGGCCGCCGTGATCGGCGTCCCATGCATGCGTGAGCGCCGCGTCGAACAGCTCGGCCGCGCGCGGCACGAGCCAGTCGAGCGGGCGGTGCCGCTCGAGGATCAGCAGCAGCTTCGCCCATTCGGTCTGGTGCCCGGGCTGGAAGCCCCACGGGCGAAAGATGTTCGAGCTGTCTTCCTTGTTGTAGTCCCAGTCGACCGACCAGTCCGCATGGTAGTGCTCCCACACGAGCCCGCCCGACAGCGCGGCCTGGCGCTGCGTGACGTGGGACGCGAGCTTTTCCGCGCGATCGAGGTACGTGAGATGGCCGGTCGCCTCGTAGGCGGCGAGCAGCGCCTCGGTCATGTGCATGTTCGCGTTCTGGCCGCGGTACGACGACACGATCCAGTTCGGCGTCGCGTCGTCCGCATACAGGCCCGCGGCCGCATCCCAGAAGCGGTGCTCGGCCAGCTCGTAGGTCGCCGCGATCAGCGGGCGCGCCTCGTCGATGCCGGCCATCGTCGCGTGCGAGGCCGCGAGCAGCACGAACGCGAGCCCGTAGCAGTGGCGCGTGCCGTCAAGCGTCTCGCGCTTCGCGCCGTCGCGCCAGTCGAGTTCCCAGTCGTAGCCCTGCAGTTCGGCATCCCAGTGCGCGTCGCGCAGGAAGCGCAGCCCGTGGCGCGCGTATTCCAGGTGGCGCGGATCGCCGAAATGCCGGTATGCCATCGCGTAGTTGAAGACGAACCGGCAGCTGCTGACGAGGTGGCGCGATGTGCGGTTGTAGATGCTGCCGTCGTCGCGGAAGTAATGGTAGAAGCCGCCGGTCGGATCGAACGCGTTGGTCGCGTAGAAGCGCAGCGTGTCCTCGATGTGCGACAGCAGGAACGACGGATCGCGGAAGCTCGCGACGAACGGTGCGGCTTGCGTGTGGGCGGCCGGCGCGGCCGTGCAGGGTTGGACCGGGGGCATGTTCATGATTCGTTGGCCATTGCGGTATCGAGTGCCGGGGAGGCGGCGGGCTGGCTGCTGGCCCGCACGATCAGCTCGACGGGCAGGGAGATCTCGGTGCGCTCGGGCGAGTCGGCGAGCAGCAACTCGACGCCGCGGCGGCCGAGCGCTTCCTTGTCGACCGCGAGCGTCGTGAGCGGCGGGCTCGCGTGCGCGGCGGCCGGGATGTTGTCGAAGCCGACGATCGCGATGTCGTCCGGAATCCGCAGGCCGCGCGCGGTGCACACGCGCTGCGCGGCGAGCGCGGCCGCGTCGTTGTACGCGAACACGGCTTCGGGGCGCGGGCCCGGCGCGTCGAGCAGTTGCTCCATCGCACGCGAGGCGCCCGTGTCGGGGTCGAGCCCCGCGTCGATCGTCACCTCGTAGGCGGGATCGAACAGTCGCCCGGCTTCGAAGAACGCGCGCCGGTAGCCGATCGCGCGCTGCGCGATGCTGTAGTGCGCGGGCGAGCCGCCGATGAACGCGATCCGCGTGCGGCCGGTGGCGAGCAGGTGGCGCATCGCGAGCGCGGCACCCGTCGCGTTGTCGATGTTGACCGAACGCAGCCCGGGCGCCCACAGGTCGATCAGCACGAGCGGCCGGCCGGTCGCAGCCAGCGCCTCGATCGTCTCGGGCTCGATGAAGCCGGCGACCGCGATCGCGTCGGGCGCGTGCGGGCGCATCTGGCGCAGCACGTCGTCGTTCGGGCCGACCGTCAGCAGCGTCGGCACGATGCCGCGCTCGCGGCACGCGTCCTCGACGCCGTGCAGCACGTGCGAGAAGAACGGGCTGGCGGGAAAGCGGTTGTGCTGGCGGTGCAGCAGGAAGGTGAGCCGGCGGATGCGCGGCCGCAACTGGGCGGGATCGTAGCCGAGCTGCTGCGCGATCTCGACGATGCGCGCACGCGTGGCTTCGGACAGGCCCGGCTGGTTCTTCAGTGCACGGGAGACGGTGCCGATCGAGACCTCGGCCGCCCGCGCCACATCGCGAATGGTCGTACCCATCGTTGGTTCGGGGTCCGGTTTGTTTAGGGTGGAAGCGATTGTATAGTAAAACGCATTGCGGAATTCGGGCCGGATAGCCGGGGAATACCCGCGAATAACGGGTTTTTAAGCGCTAATCTGCGAAAACGCCGTTACTAAAAATACTAAACAAAACACGAAAAAGGCAAGGTGAGTGTGCGGGTGCCGGGCGGCGCGCCGCGGGCGGGAGGTGGGCGGAACGCGAGTGTGCTTCGCGTGTCCGGGCGGTGTGCGTGGCGGCCTGCGCGGGCAGGCCGGAAGCCGGTGCACAACGATCCCGCTGTCCGGCCGGTGAGCCTCGGCCGCCATTGCGCGGCGCGCAGCGTGTCCCCGCGAACGCCGGCCGTGTGCCGTTCAGCCCACGGCCGCGGCGGGCGGTTCGCCGCGATGGCGCAGCGCGGCGCGGCCGGCGTCGAGATCGACGACCGCCAGCCCGTCCGGCTGCTGTTTCGCGCGCCGTTTCGCGAGCGCCGCGACCGATGCGATCTCGTCGCTGCCGTAGCGTTGGGCGCCGTGCGCGCCGGCCGGCACGCCGACCGCGCCGATCGCCATCGTCACGAAGCCGAAGAACGCCGGGTTGCCGTGGCGGTCCTCGCCGTGCAGCCCGCCCGCCTGCCGGTCGGCCTGCGTGTAGAAGAGCTGCGCGCCGTCGTTGAAGCGCGCGATCGCGTCGGCGGCGCGTTCGCGCCAGTCGTCGCGCTGGAACAGCACGAGGAAATCGTCGCCGCCGACGTGGCCGAGAAAGTCGCGCTGCGGATCGCACACGCCGGCCAGCACCGTCGCGGCGAACTTCAGCACCTCGTCGCCCTGCCAGTAGCCGTACTGGTCGTTGAACGGCTTGAACTGGTTCAGGTCGACGTAGCACGCATGAAAGCCCGCGTCGCGCTGCAGCAGCCGGTCGATGTGCGCGGTGATCGGAATGTTGCCGGGCAGGAACGTCAGCGGATTCGCGTAGCGCGCGGCCTCGATGCGCATCTCGGTCACCGCGCGCACCAGGCTTTCTCCGGTGCCGAGCCCGACGTAGCGGCCGTGTTCGGTGATCACGAAGCCATCCGCGAGATAACGCTGGTCGTGGCTCGCGAGCAGCGTCGCGAGCTGCTCGAACGTCGTCGCGTTGTCGATCATCAGCGGCGCGTCGTTCGCGAACTGCAGGCACGGTTTCTTCCCGAACACCTCACGGTGATACGGCAGCGCGAAGCGGTCCATGAAGCCGCGGCGATTCACGAGCGCGACGGGCCGGCCGCGTTCGACGAGCGCGACCGCGTGCAGGTCGGGCATCCGGTTGAACAGGTCGAGCACGTCGTTGCTGGTCGCGTCGCGCGACAGGGCCGGCGCGGGAACCAGCATCTTCCCGGCGATCGTGCCGGCCGGCCGCACCGAGCGCGTCGCGCCGGGAAATACCGCGATGTGCGGCGCGCGGATCGCATCGCGCGCGGCCGGCGCGACGACCCGCGACGGCTGCGCGTTCGGCCGGCCGAGCAGGAAGCCCTGCACGCAGCAGATGCCCATGTCGCGCACGACGATCAGGTCGCATTCGTTCTCGATGCCTTCCGCGATCAGTTGCGCGCCGCTGGCCTGCGCGAAGTGCTGCATCGCCTTCACGGCCTCGAATTTGAGCGGGTCGCGCGCGATGTCGTGGATGAAGAAGCGGTCGATCTTGACGACGTCCGGATGCAGGCGCAGCCACAGGTTCATGCTCGCGTTCGCGGTGCCGTAGTCGTCGAGCGCGAACTGGATGCCGGCGTCGCGCAGCGAGGCGACTGCCGGGCCGATGTGCGCGACATCGGGAATCGTGTTCTGCTCGGTGAGCTCGATCACGATGCGCTCGGCGCCGACCCGCGCGCGGCCGAGGAACTGGCGTGCGCGCTCGCGTTCGCTGGCGAGCTTGAGGATCGTTCCGGCGCTGAAATTGAGGAACAGCTTGCCGTCGCAGCCGAGCGCCGCGAACGCATCGAGGCAGGTGAGCGCGGCAGCCTGCTCGAGTGCGATGGTCTCGCCTTCGCGCGCGGCCTGCGCGAACAGCGCGGCGGGCGGCTCGAGGTCGGTGCCGCGCGGGCCCCGGATCAGCCCTTCGTAACCGACGACCGTCCCCGACCCGAGGTCGACGATCGGCTGGAAGACGGCCGCGAGCGCGCGATCCGCGATCAGGCGCGTGGTGCGGGCGGCAGCGGAGTCGGGGTGGGGCGCGGGCATGGGCGAGGGCAGCCGAATCGACGGGACGCCCGGCTTAACGGCACCGCTCGCGGGGAATTGAATGAAGATTTCGTGACGCGATGGGCGCTGATGGTGCATCGCGCCCGGGGGGCTTGTCGGTGCGCGGTTGGACGAGTGGTACGACGGTATGACGGGAAGGTGGAAGGTGGAAGGCGGAAGGCGGAAGGCGGAAGGCGGAAGGCGGAAGGCGGAAGGCGGAAGGCGGAAGGCGGAAGGCGGAAGGTGGGAGGTGGGAGGCGGGAGGCGGGAGGCGGGAGGCGGGAGGCGGGAGGCGGGAGGCGGGAGGCGGAGGGCGGAGGGCGGAGGGCGGAACGCCGGGACGGCGCCACCCGATGGCCGTCCCGCCGCTCTGATCGTCAGCGCTTGCCCGCGCTCAGCGCGCCGGGCGCGGACGTCGCGTCGCCCTCGTCGTGCTCGCCGCTCATGTCGCGCGCACCCCAGCGCTGCGCGAGCGCCGCGCACGCCATCAGCTGGATCTGGTGGAACAGCATCAGCGGCAGCACGACCGCGCCGACCGCGTTCGCCGAGAAGATCACCTTCGCCATCGGGACGCCGGCCGCGAGGCTCTTCTTCGATCCGCAGAAGATGATCGTGATCTGGTCGGCGCGGTTGAAGCCGAGCCGCTTGCTGACGAATGCGGTCAGCAGCAGCGCGATCGCGAGCAGCACGAGGTTGACGACGAGCAGGCCGCCGAGCGCGCGCGGCGGAATCTGGTGCCACAGGCCCTCGTTGACGGCTTCGCTGAATGCGACGTAGACGACCAGCAGGATCGAGCCCTGGTCGACGAAGCGCAGCACGCCGCGATTGCGGTCGATCCAGCCGCCGATCACGGGCCGCAGCAACTGGCCGGCGATGAACGGCACGAGCAATTGCATGACGATGCTGCCGACCGTGCTCCACGGCGACGCCGCGCCGGCCGACTGCGATGTGATCATCAGCCCGACGAGCGCTGGCGTGACGAAGATCCCGAGCAGGCTCGACGCGGAGGCCGCGCACACGGCGGCCGGCACGTTGCCCTTCGCGATCGACGTGAACGCGATCGACGACTGGACCGTCGACGGCAGTGTGCACAGGAACAGCACGCCCGCGTACAGCGTGGGCGTGACGAGCGGCTGCAGCACGGGTTTCAGTGCAAGGCCGAGCAGCGGGAACAGCGCGAACGTGCTGAGCAGCACGACCGCGTGCAGCCGCCAGTGGGTCGCACCCGCGACGACGGCTTCGCGCGACAGCTTCGCGCCGTGCAGGAAGAACAGCAGGCCGACGGCGATGTTGGTCGCCCAGTTGAACGCGTGGGCGGCCGGGCCGCGGCAGGGCAGGAGGCTCGCGAGCACGACGGTGCCGACGAGCGCGAGCGTGAAGTTGTCGGGAAGAAAACGGGGACGGGCCATCGGGAACTCGATTCGGAAACGACAAAGGCGCGCGTCGCGCGCGCGGATGGCGTCATTGTCCCGGTTGACGATTCACTACACAAATTCATTGTGGGAATCGATTAATGAATCGATTGCATGCGGCAGCGGCCGCCGCACCGGCCCGACGATGCGCAAAACGGCAGAAAAATGTTCTGTCGCGATCGCACCCTGAAGTGAAAAAACCTAGCAGTAACATGGTGTTACACCGATGCCCGCGACATAACACTTTTTGGCTCGACACGGTTTCGGGCCGCTCATAAATTACTGCTGAAAGCCTTGGGCCGACCGAAAGGAGCCGGCGGCGGGCGTGGACAGGCACGGAACGATGACGGAACGGGTGAAACGGAAGATCGGACGATGGTTGGCAGGCGTGCTCGGCGCGTTGCTGATGCCGCTCGCGCTCGCCCAGCCACCCCACGGCGGCGGTCATGGGTTCGGCGGCCACGGCTTCGGTGGCGGCGACATGCGTGCATACGGTCAGCCCAATGGCGGCGGGCCGGTCTGGCGCCGCGTTCCACCCCCTGCAGGCGTGCGTCCCGGCGGCGTGAGCAGCTACGGTTCCCGCTGGGGGCTGCGGCCGACGCCGTCGTACGGCCATTACGCCGCGCAAAGCCCGTATCGCCCGATCAGTGCCGACGCGCGCCAGATGCCGCGGCCTCCGGGCGGTGGCAACGTGCCGCTGCGTGCCGGTTCGATCCGCGCCGACGTCGCGCGCTACAACGAGGAGCGCGGCGGCCGTCCGATGCCGCCGCCCCGCTCGCAGGAAGAGCCTGCGCACTCGCCGTATTTCTCCCCGTTCTACCGAAACTGAGCGCCCCGGCGCTATAGGGCCGGTTCCCGTTATTAGCGGGAACAGGCCCTAGCCCCCGCCGGCTGATGCGAATTCGCCACAGTCGCGCGCAGATTTCCGCTGATTTTCCCGCCACATTGCGCTATCTTTCGCGCCCGGCACGCGTATGCCACGCGGCCGCCCCGCCGCGCGACCGCGTTCGCGCCGGGCCGCTGCCGTGCATCCGGCCATGTATCAAATCCGCGAAGTTAATGCTGCCGCTATACCAGCAATAAGTGTGCGCAATTTTGACCGGACGAATGATCCGTAAAGATGGCTGCGCCCCATACGACGCAAGCACTCGGCTCCAAAAAACAACGCTCGCGCCACTTATCGACTATTCGACAAAATCTGGAGATCCCATGAAAGCATTTGCTCGCCGTGCGTCGCGCACGTCCGTCAAGCTGATCGCCGCGGCCGCCTGCGTGGCGGCCACTGCGCCCGTCCACGCACAGTCGAGCGTGTCGCTCTACGGTCAGGTCGACGAATGGGTCGGCGCAACCAAGTTCCCGGGCGGCAATCGCGCGTGGAACGTGTCGGGCGGCGGCATGTCGACGTCGTACTGGGGCCTGCACGGCGCCGAGGATCTCGGCGGCGGCTACAAGGCGATCTTCACGATGGAGAGCTTCTTCCGCGCGCAGAACGGCCAGTTCGGCCGCTTCCAGGGCGACACGTTCTTCGCGCGCAACGCGTACGTGGGCATCAGCTCCCCGTACGGCACGGTGACGGCGGGCCGCCTGACGACGCACCTGTTCCTGTCGACGATCCTGTTCAACCCGTTCTACGACTCGTACACCTTCTCGCCGATGGTGTACCACGTGTTCCTCGGCCTCGGCACGTTC
The DNA here is from genome assembly GCF_029962485.1 of Burkholderia cepacia. Taxonomy (NCBI): domain Bacteria; kingdom Pseudomonadati; phylum Pseudomonadota; class Betaproteobacteria; order Burkholderiales; family Burkholderiaceae; genus Burkholderia; species Burkholderia cepacia. Next base: position 3,333,755 of record NZ_CP073637.1, on the reverse strand, counting down.
CCGACCTATCCGAGCGACCAGGGCGCGGTGGGTGATTCGGGCTGGAACAACGCACTGTCGTACACGTCGCCTTCGTTCGGTGGCCTGAACTTCGGCGCGATGTACGCGCTCGGCAACCAGGCCGGCGACAACCGTTCGAAGAAGTGGAGCGCGCAGTTCAACTACGCGAACGGCCCGTTCGCGGCGACCGCCGTGTACCAGTACGTGAACTTCAACAACGGCCCGCAGGATCTGAGCGCGCTCGTCACCGGCATGAAGAGCCAGGGCATCGCGCTGGTCGGCGCGACCTACGACCTGAAGCTCGTGAAGCTGTTCGGCCAGTACATGTATACGAAGAATGACCAGGTCGCGGGCAGCTGGCACGTGAACACCGCGCAGGGCGGCGTGTCGGTGCCGCTCGGCGTGGGCAACGCGATGGCGTCGTACGCATACTCGCGCGACGCGGGCGGCCTCGACCAGACGCGCCAGACCTGGGCCGTCGGCTACGACTATCCGCTGTCCAAGCGCACGGACGTCTACGCCGCGTACATGAACGACCACATCAGCGGCCTGTCGTCCGGCAACACGTTCGGCGCAGGCATTCGCGCGAAGTTCTGACGCGCACGCGCGAACGGTGCGCCGGCCGCGCGCGTAAATCGCGCGTTCCGGCTGCATGTATTCCCGCCAGAAACGGCGCCGCCACTCGCGGCGCCGTTTTGCCTTTCTTGACCTTTCTGTTTCCTCGCCTTTGTTACCCTATCTCGTAATTGGACCATTCCCCGTCATTACGAGCTAGTTCGATGGATACCCTCGTCAGCATGAATGTGTTTCGCTACGTCGTCGAAGTGGGCAGCTTCGTCGGCGCGGCCGAGCGCATGCAGATGTCGGCTGCGATGGCGAGCAAGCACGTGATGCATCTCGAGCAACAGCTCGGCGCGCGGCTGCTGCATCGCACGACACGACGCGTTGCGCCTACCGAGGCGGGACGCGAATACTATGAGCGCCTTGTGCAGGCGCTGTCGGAACTCGACGAAGCCGGGCAGGCTGTCGGCGCCGCGAGCGTGGTGCCGCAAGGCAGGCTGCGCGTGACGTCGCTATCCGCGTTCGGGTTGCGGCACGTGATGCAGGCCGTCACCGATTACGCGGGCCGGTTCCCGGACGTGACCGTCGACATGACGCTGTCCGATCGCGTGGTCGACCTGATCGAGGAAGGCTACGACGTCGCGGTACGCGCGGCGCCGAACGGATTGAAATCGTCGTCGCTGGTCGCGCGGCAGATCGCGACCGCGCACATCCTGCTGGTCGCGTCGCCCGAGTATCTCGAGAAGCACGGCACGCCGCAGACGATCGCCGATCTCGCGCACCACAACTACCTGCGGCGCGATTCGAATTCGACGATGCTCGATTCGCTGGTGATCGACGCGGCCGCTGCGTCGCGCGTGAACCTGAACGGCAACCTGATCGTGAATCATCTCGAAGGGCTGCGCGCAGCCGTGCTCGCCGGCGCGGGCATCGCGCTGCTCGGCACCGAGGTGGTTGGCGACGACATCGAATCGGGCCGGCTCGTGCCGGTGCTGCTCGATTCCGTGCCGCCGCACGAAGCGCCGATCTATGCGGTGTACGCGAGCCGTCGCCACGTGTCGGCGAAGGTGCGTTCGTTCGTCGACTTCCTGGCGGCGCGTTTCGAAGGGCAGTCGCTGTGCCCGTCGATCGAATCGCGCCTGCGCGTGCTGCCGATCACGCGGATGAAGCGCGCGGTCTGAGCGATGCTTCCCGCTGCGGCGGGGCAATAAAAAAGCGCGAACCGCTGCGGTTCGCGCTTTTTGTTTGGTCCGACAGTTGGCGTGTCGATGGCGGCCGCGAGGGCCGCCGCTTCCTTCAGCGCGGAATGCCGAGCCGCGCCTTCGCGTCGTCGTACTCGCGCTTCAGTCGCTCGACGAGCGCACCCACGCTCGGCAGGTCGTCCATCAGGCCAACGCCCTGGCCGGCACCCCAGATGTCCTTCCACGCCTTCGTCTTGTCGCTGCCGAAATTCATCTTCGTCTTGTCCGATTCCGGCAGCGCGTCCGGATCGAGGCCAGCCTTCTCGATGCTCTCGCGGATGTAGTTGCCGTGCACGCCGGTGAAGAGGTTCGTGTAGATGATGTCTGACGATTTCGCGTTCACGATCGCGTGCTTGTAGTCGTCGATCGCGTGCGCTTCCTGCGTCGCGATGAAGCGCGTGCCCATGTAGGCGAAGTCGGCGCCCATCGCCTGCGCGGCGAGGATCGAGCCGCCGTTCGCGATCGAGCCGGACAGCACGATCGGGCCGTCGAAGATCTTGCGGACCTCGCCGACCAGCGCGAACGGCGAGGTCGTGCCTGCATGGCCGCCGGCGCCGGCCGCGACGAGGATCAGCCCGTCGACGCCGGCTTCGAGCGCCTTCTGCGCATGGCGCAGGTTGATCACGTCGTGCAGCACGATGCCGCCGTAGCTGTGCACCGCGTCGACGATCTCGCGCGCCGGCGCGCGCAGGCTCGTGATGAAGATCGGCACCTTGTGCTCGACGCATACGCGCACGTCGTGTTCGAGCCGCGCGTTCGACTGGTGGACGATCTGGTTGACCGCGATCGGGCCGATCACCGCGTCGGGGTGTTTCGCCTTGTGGTCGGCCAGCTCCGACTGGATCTGCGTGAGCCACTCGTCGAGCAGTTCGGCCGGACGCGCATTGAGCGCGGGGAACGAACCGACGATGCCCGCCTTGCATTGCGCGAGCACGAGTTCGGGATAGCTGACGATGAACATCGGCGACGCGATGACGGGCAGCGTCAGGTTCTGCAGGACAGCGGGCAATGCCATGTGATGTCTCCAGTCTCCAGGGGGCGCCGGCGCCCGCGCGCATCGCGCGGATGCCGACACCATGCTTTGCATTCGAACGGTGATTCGAGTGTAGCTGCGAACCGGACGCGTTCGAGGACGTTCATATTAATACGAACGGTCGTGCGATTCTACGCGAGCTTAACAAAATGCGCGGTGTGGCGGCAATCGAGTGAGTGTTCTCTTTCTAGGGTTTCTGGCTGTTGCCACGCTGTGTAGATGCACGAGCGCTCCTAAAATAGCCGCCATAACAAACCAACGAGAAACAAACCATGTCGTTTGAGGCGTTTGCACCGTTTCGCGTGACGGTGCAGGACACCGACATCTTCGGTGTCAAAGGAGGCGCGGGTCCGCCGCTGCTGTTGCTGCACGGACATCCGCAAACCCACATGATCTGGCATCGCGTTGCCGCGACGCTCGCGAATCATTTCACGGTGATCGCCACCGACCTGCGCGGCTACGGCGCGTCGGGCAAGCCGCCGAGCGACGCGCAGCACACGCCGTACTCGAAACGGGCGATGGCGGCCGACCAGGTCGCCGTGATGCGGCATTTCAGCTTCGAGCACTTCCACGTATGCGCGCACGATCGCGGCGCGCGGGTCGCGCACCGGCTCGCGCTCGATCACGCGGACGCCGTCGAGCGGATGATGCTGCTCGATATCGCGCCGACGCTCGCGATGTACGAGAAAACCGACCGCGCATTCGCGACCGCGTATTTCCACTGGTTCTTCCTGATCCAGCCGGCGCCGCTGCCAGAGACGCTGGTCGGCGCGCATACCGATGCGTACATCGAGCGCGTGATGGGCAACCGGTCGGCCGGGCTCGCGCCGTTCGCGCCCGAAGCGCTCGACGCGTATCGCGCCGCGCTCGCGCAGCCGGGCGCCGTGCATGCGATGTGCGAGGACTACCGCGCGTCGGCGACGATCGACCTCGAGCACGATCGTGCGGATCTCGAGCGCGGCAACAAGGTCGCGTGCCCGCTGCGCGTGCTGTGGGGCGAGCACGGGATCGTCGGCCGCTGTTTCGATCCGCTCGACGAATGGCGTCGCGTTGCCCGCGACGTCAGCGGCCGCGCGCTCGACTGCGGGCACTACATTCCGGAAGAGGCGCCGGTCGCGCTGATCGACGAACTGCTCGCGTTCTTCGAGGCGCGCGACCCGGCTGCATAAGCGGGCGGACGGACGGGCGGCGCGCGCCGCCCGCTGCTCATCGATGCGCGTGGTCGTCTTCGACGAGCGGCGGCAGGCGGCGCGGCACCGGCGTCGATTTCACGATCGCGGTGCTCGTCTCCGCGCGCTCCGTCACCTTCGACAGGATGTCGTCGAGGTGCTCGATCGTGCGCAGGTAGAGCCGGCAGATGAAGCAGTCTTCGCCGGTGACCTTGTCGCATTCGACGAACTCGGGAATGCGCCGCAGCAACTCCTCGACCAGGTGCAACTGGCCCGGCAGCGGCTTCACGCGGACGATCGCCTGCAGCGTGTAGCCGAGCGCGCGCGGGTCGAGCTCGACGGTGAACGCGGCGATCACGCCCTGCGCTTCGAGTCGCCGCACGCGGTCGGCGGTTGCGGGCGCCGACAGCCCGATCTGCCGCGCGAGTTCGCTGGTTGCGATGCGCGCGTCGTCGGCGAGCGCCGCGAGGATCGCGCGGTCGGTCGCGTCGAGCGACGCGATGGCGGGCGGGGAAAGGCGTTTCGGCATGATCGCTTTGCTTTCGAAGGTCAATCGGCTGATTCACTTCAGTTTAGCCGTGGTTGTGGCGAAAGCAAGTTTCTAGAATCGAAGTCATCCACTCTCTTCAACGGAGTTCATGATGGCCTCGAATGAAATTCGCCGCGGCGCCGCCGAGATGATCGTCGCGATGCTGATGTCCGGCACGATCGGCTGGCTCGTGATGTCGTCGCAGCAGCCGCTGACGAATGTCGTGTTCTTCCGCTGCCTGTTCGGCGCCGCGACGCTCGCGATCGTCTGCGCGGCGTTCGGCTTCCTGCGCCGCTCGCTGTTCTCGCCGCGGATGCTCGCGCTCGCGACGCTCGGCAGCGTCGCGATCGTCGCGAACTGGCTGCTGCTGTTCGCCGCCTATTCGCGTGCGTCGATCTCGATGGCGACCGCCGTCTACAACACGCAGCCGTTCATGCTCGTCGCGCTCGGCGCCATCGTGTTCCGCGAACGGATCACCGCGTCGACGGTCGCGTGGCTCGCGCTCGCGTTCGCCGGGCTCGTGTTCGTGGTGCGCGTCGAGCCGTCCGTGCTCGCCGTACCCGGCGAGTATCTCGAGGGTGTTGCGCTGTCGCTCGGCGCGGCATTCCTGTATGCGATCTCGTCGATCGTCACGAAGCACCTGAAGGGCACGCCGCCGCATCTGCTCGCGCTGCTGCAGGCCGGCCTCGGCGTCGTGCTGCTCGCGCCGTTCGCGCACTTCGGCACGCTGCCCGCGACGGCCGCGCAATGGCTCGACCTGATCGTGCTCGGCGTCGTCAACACGGGCCTGATGTATGTGCTGCTGTACGGCGCGATCCAGAAGCTGCCGACCGCGATGACGGGCGCGCTGTCGTTCGTCTATCCGGTCGTCGCGATCGTCGTCGATCACGTCGCGTTCGGGCAGACGCTCGCGTGGACGCAGGTGTTCGGCGCGCTGCTGATCCTGCTCGCGGCGGCCGGCGTGAACCTCGGCTGGCGCATCGTGCCCGCGCGTCGCGCGGCGGTCGGCAACTGAAACGGTCGTACGCTTCGGCGCCGCTGCGCGATGCCGCCGCGGCTCGCCGAACGCGAAATCGAGGCACGATGATTGCGCGCGAAAGCGGCTCGCGCGCAGGCGTGAAAGACGCTGTAAGAAGTTGTAGGGAAACACCCGATGCGAGCGGTGCGCGTCGCTCGTATGATGCGGGCTGTGACGTTGATCACGTTCACAGGATTCCGATCTCGACGCCGTTCGCCCGTGAGGCTGAACGGCTTTTTTTTATGCTTCGCTTCCGGCGAGCAGGCGCCGCCGCGCATCGAGCCGCGCGAGCAGCACGCGCCTCGCGTCGTCGTCCGACGCCCGCCATCCCTTGATCTCGTCGCGCGTGCGCAGGCAGCCCGCGCACCAGTCGGTGCGCGGATCGATCCGGCATACGTCGGTGCACGGCGACGCGACCGTGCCGACCGGCAGCGGCACGTCGCTCATGCCGGATCCCGCAACGCGACATCCGCGACCGGCGCGCCCGTCAGCGACACGAGTTCATGCGGCGACAGGTTGAACACCGCGTGCGGATGGCCGGCCGCGGCCCACAGGCTGTCGAGCGTGAGCAGGTCGGCGTCGATCAGCGTGACGGGTTCGACGAGATGGCCGATCGGGCAGACACCGCCGATCGCGTAGCCCGTGTTGTCGCGTACGAATTTCGCGTCCGCGCGGCCGACCGCACCGACCTGTGCGGCCACCTTCTTCTCGTCGACGCGATTGACGCCGCTCGCGACCACCAGCACGGGCGCGCCGTCCGACTGCCGGCGAAACAGGATCGACTTCGCGATCTGCGCGACCGAGCAGCCGAGCCCGGCTGCGGCCTCGGCCGACGTCTTGCCGGTTTCGGCGAGCATCACGATGCCGTTCGCATGGCCGCGCTCGCGCAGCAGCAGCGCGACGCGTCGCGCGGAATCGGGGAGGGAATCGAATGAAGCAGGTGTCGTCATGTCGAGGAATCCGTGGAGTGCCGCGGTTACACGCAGGTCGCGTCGTCGGCCGCGCTTTGTGCCTTGGCGATGAGTGCGCGACCGGCGCGCGAGACGTTCGCGCGGCCGATCGCGTTCGAGATGAAGTCGCCGGCGGCGACGACCTGTGCGAGATCGATGCCGGTGTCGATGCCGAGGCCGTGCATCAGGTACAGCACGTCCTCGGTCGCGACGTTGCCTGTCGCGCCCTTCGCGTACGGGCAGCCGCCGAGGCCCGCGACCGACGCGTGGAAGATCTCGATCCCTTCGAACAGCGCCGCGTAGATGTTCGCGAGCGCCTGGCCGTAGGTGTCGTGGAAGTGGCCCGACAGGCGTTCGCGCGGGAACACGCGCGTGACGGCCGCGAGCACTTCGCGCGTGCGCTTCGGCGTGCCGACGCCGATCGTGTCGGCGATGTCGATCTCGTCGCAGCCGAGCGCCGCGAAGCGTTCGACGACGTCGACGACCGATGCGACCGGCACTTCACCCTGGTACGGGCAGCCGAGCGTGCACGACACGCTGCCGCGCAGCCGCAGGCCCGCGTCCTTCGCGGCCTTCGCAACGGGCTCGAAGCGCGCGATGCTCTCGGCGATGCTGCAATTGATGTTCCGCTGCGAGAACGCCTCGCTCGCCGCGCCGAAGATCACGACTTCGTCCGCGCGTGCGGCGACCGCGTTCTCGAAGCCCTTCAGGTTCGGCGTGAGGACCGAGTACACGGTGCCCGCGCGACGCTCGATGCCGGCCATCACGTCGGCGCCGTCGGCCATCTGCGGCACCCATTTCGGCGACACGAACGACGCGGCCTCGATATTGCGGAAGCCGGCGCGCGACAGCCGGTCGACGAGCGCGATCTTCACGTCGGTGGGCACGAAGGTCTTCTCGTTCTGCAGCCCGTCGCGCGGGCCGACTTCGACGATCTTGACGGCGGTGGGGAATGTCATGGTTGTCTCCTGGTTTTTCGGTAGGGCGGAATTCAGTAGCCGCGCGCGTAGTCGACGATGCCGCCGACGCGCTCGCCGCGCTCGAACGCACGGATCTTGCCGGCGATCTGTTCGACGGCCTCCGCGCGCAGCGTTTCGGCCGAGCTGTGCGGCGTGATGGTGATACGCGGCGCGTGCCAGAACGGATGGTCTTCCGGCAGCGGTTCGTGCTGGAACACGTCGAGCGTGGCCGCGGCGATCCGGCCGCTCGCGAGCGCGTCGAGCAGGTCGGCCTCGACGAGATGCGCGCCGCGCGCGACGTTGACGACATACGCGCCGGGCGCAAGCCGTGCGAACGCGCGCGCGGACAGGATGCTGTCGGTGTCGGGCGTGCTCGGCAGCAGATTGACGAGCACCTTCGCGCCGTCGATGCACGCGTCGAATGCGCCGTCGCCGGCGAAGGTCGTGACGCCGTCGAGCTGCTTCGCGCTGCGGCTGTAGCCGCGCACGGGCAGGCTGAGCGCGGCGAGTGCGCGCGCGACCTGCGTGCCGAGCACGCCGAGGCCGAGCACGGCGACGGTAAAGCTCGCGCGCGGATGCGGTTCGAGCGGCTGCCAGCGGCGCGCGCGCTGCAGCGCGTCGTATTCGTCGAAGCGGCGCAGGTAGCGCAGCACCGCGTGCGTCACGTATTCGACCATCTGCTGCGCCATGCCCGAATCTTCCAGCCGCACCAGCGGCACGTGCGCGGGCAGCGTGCCCGGATGCGCACGATCGAGCGCAAGCAGCGCGTCGACGCCCGCACCGAGGTTGAAGATCGCGCGCAGGCCGTCGCGCGGGGCGAAGAATTCGCGCGGCGCGCGCCACACGAGCGCGTAGTCGGCGGCGGCCGTGTCGCCCGGCTGCCACGCGCGCAGTTCGGCTTCCGGCAGCGCGTGCGCGATCTCGTCGCGCCATGCGCCGGCTTCCTGATGCGGGGAGTAGAACAGGATCTTCATGGCGCGATGGCGGGCGCGCCAGCGGGGCGCGTCACGGGCAAGGCGAGCGGGGCCGGGCGCAGCGCGCCGGCGGGCGTAGCGGACATCGGGCGTCTCCTGACGACCGGGCCCGGCGCATCGGCGCCCGGCCCGGCTCGGTGTGAAGCTGACGGGAAGCCCACATTCTACGGTTTCGCGGCATGTTGCGCCGTCGCGCGGTCCGGCCGGCCGCGGGTCGCCGTCCGGACGGTCGCCCCCGGATGGCCGGCCCGCGGACGGCCGCCCCCCGGATGGCCGCCCCGCGCAAAAGCAAAGCACAAAATATTGGTTCGGCCGCCGGGAGCGCCGCGCCACAATCGAACCTCGTCTTCAAGCAAGCGAGGGCAATCATGAGCGCATGCAGCAAATCGGCGTGGCCGCCGCGGCTCGTCACCGTTCCGGGCCTGCACGGCAGCGAAGGCGCTCACTGGCAGACCTGGCTCGAGCGGCAGTTTCCGCGTTCGTTGCGCGTCGAGCAGGACGACTGGGACGCGCCCGACCTCGCGGGCTGGGCGCATTCGGTGCGCACACTGCTCGATCGCGAGCGCGGGCCGTTCGTGCTCGCCGCGCACAGCTTCGGCTGCCTCGCGGCCGCGCATGCGCTCGCGCAGGGGCCGCATACGGGCGATGTCGCGGGCGTGCTGTTCGTCGCGCCCGCCAGCCCGAAAAAATTCACGTTCGCCGGGCCGTTCGACGCGCGCCGGCTCGCGGTGCCGTCGATCGTGATCGGCAGCGAGACCGATCCGTGGATGCCGCTCGCCGATGCGCGCACGCTCGCGCAGCGCCTCGGCAGCGCGTTCGTGAACCTTGGCGATGCCGGGCACATCAACACGGCGGCCGGCTTCGGGCCGTGGCCGCGCGCGAAATACTTCATCGACACGCTGGTGCATTGCGCGGCGCCGCTGCGCTTTCGCGACGCGGACGACGGTTTCGAAACCGCGCTCGTCGACCGCGCGCTCGCGCACGCGGTCTGACGGCGCGGGCCGTCGCGCTTACGACGCGGCGACGGGCTTGACGGCGGCCGGATCCGAATAGCTCGGCCGGCCGTTCTCGACGTGGCCCGCGAAGCGGCGCGAGAACGTGCCGTTCGCGCCGTCGCTGACCGTCACGTCATACCATTGGTGGCTCGACGCGAGCGCCCACTGCTCGACATGCTCGTCGCCGCCGTGCAGCGTCACCTGCCGCGACGGCGCGCCGTACGCGTTGTCGGCCAGCGTCAGTGTGACGTGGGCGCCACCGTGGTTGTGCAGCTTCAGGTACAGGTTCCCGTTCGCGATGTCGTAGCCGGCCTTGACCTCCGGCTGCGCCGGGTTGCGGTGAGGCGCGGCCGTGGCCGACACGTTGCCGGAGAACACGCGCACGAAGCCGTTCGGCCCGTACACCGAGAACGCATACGCACCGTTCGTCACCGTCAGGTCGAAGTCCGCATGCAGCACGCGGCGCGCGCCGACCGTATAGCGCCACGGGCCGTCGGTGCGGTTCGTCGCATACACGTGGAAGTGCGCGCCCTGGTTGCCGCGGTTCGCGAATTCGATGCGCAGCTTCGTCCCGGCGTAGAGGCTCGCGTTCACGTGCAGCTCGTACGGCAGGGCGCGCGCGGGCCGCACGCCGGGCTCCTGCGGGTCAACCGGCGACGGCGTCGCGGGGACGGTCGGCGCGGGCTGCGACGTGCATTGCTGGTCCGCGATCGAGCGGTACTGGCTCGTGTCGGGCAGCGGCGGGAACGACGCATCCGACGAACGGAAGTCGAATGCGGCGGTGAGGTCGCCGCATACGGTGCGGCGCCACGGCGTGATGTTCGGTTCGTCGATACCGAAGCGTTCGCCGATGAAGCGGATCACCGACGTGTGGTCGAACACCTGCGAGCACACGTAGCCGCCCTTGGTCCACGGCGACACGACCGTCATCGGCACGCGCGGCCCGAGGCCGTACGGCAGGCCGTCGGCCGTGTAGCTGCCGCCGCGCCCCGGGTTCACGACCGTATGCAGCTCGCCGTCGGTCGTCACGGTCGACGCGCCCTGCGCGGCCGACGTCGGCGGCTGCGGCGGCACGATGTGGTCGAAGAAGCCGTCGTTTTCGTCGTACATGATGAACAGCACGGTCTTGCGCCACACGTCCGGGTTCGACGTGAGTGCATCGAGGATCTGCGACGTGTAGTTCGCGCCGTACGCGGGCGTGTATTTCGGATGCTCGGAGAACGCGGCCGGCGGGCACAGCCACGATACCTGCGGCAACCGGTCGTTGATCACGTCGTCCTTCAGGTTGTCGAGCGTGCGCACGGTCTGCGCGCGCTGGTACAGCGACGAACCGGGCTTCGCGTTGATGAAGTTCGCGAAGTTCTGCAGCACGTTCGTGCCGTAGTTGCCGTTGTACGGATCGTTGCCCGTCGTCCCTTGCTGATAGATCTGCCACGATACGCCGCGCGCTTCGAGGCGTTCGGGGAAGGTCGTCCACGACAGCAGCTGGTACGCGGGCGGCCCGTCGCCGTCGACGTAGTCGCTGTTGTCGAGCAGCGGGCCGCCGAACTTGCCGGTCGGGTCGACCGTGCCCGTCATCAGGTACGAGCGGTTCGGGTGCGTCGGCCCCGGCAGCGAGCAGAAGTAGTTGTCGCACACGGTGAACGCATCGGCGAGCGCGTAGTGGAACGGGATGTCCTCGCGCACGTGATAGCCCATCGTCATGTCGGTCTTGTTCGCGGGCCACTGGTCGTAGCGGCCGCCGTCGATCGCCGCGTGCGTCTTGTACCACGAGTGGTCGAGATCGCCGACACACTGCGCGCTCGTCGTCAGCGTGTTCAGCCGGAACGGCAGCACGGGCTTGCCCGGATCGGCCTTCGACGGCTGGTACCACACCGGCTTGCCGTTCGGCAGCGGGATCGGGAAGCGGTCGTTGTAGCCGCGCACGCCACGCAGGTGTCCGAAGTAATGATCGAAGGAACGGTTTTCCTGCATGAACACGACGATGTGCTCGACATCGCGGATCGTGCCGGTGCCGCGCGCGGCGGGAATCGCGAGCGCGCGGCGGATCGATTCGGGAAAGGCGTTGAGCGCAACGGCGGCGCCCGCGGATTGTGCGACGGTATGCAGGAAACGGCGGCGGCTCGATGACGTCATGTTATTTCACCTCGGTTCTGCGGTCGGGGGACGGAAGCGGCGGGATCAGCCCGGCGACGACGCCGCGGCACTCGACGCGGCCGCGTTCGTCGCAGGCTTCGCGTCGTCGTCGTCATCGGGCGGGTAGTGCACGACGGGCGGCGCGAGCGGTGCGGCATCGGACGCGGCGGTATTCGCGGAGGCATCGTTGTTGAACGCACTGGCGGAGCCGGCCGATGCGCCGGCCGGTTGCGACGCGTCGGTCGTGTGGACGTCGTGCGGCGCGTCGTCGCTGCAGGCGGCGACGAAAACGGCGGCACAAAGAACGGCGACGACGGAAACGCGACGCATGACTTCTCTCCTGGCAGGCTGATCGGGAAACGTTTTCGAGTATGCCGATCCGATGCGACGTTTCGGTGAATCGTTTGCGTCCGGTGCGTGATCGCGGAATGCTTTCGATATCCTGACCATTCGCTTGCGCGAGGTGGCGGGTGCGCAATATTTCCCGGCCGACGATGCGAGCCGGGCACTTTTACCCGGGCACGCGATGCGACGCGTAAGCGCGTCCACGGCGGCCTGACCGTTCATGATGGACGCATGCGGCCGATTGCGTGGCGTCAGCGCCGCGGCGTCCTGCGCCGCACCTCGCTGCGCAGCCAGTCGAGCCAGGTGCGGATCGCCGTTTCGTGCGGATGGCCGGGGCGCCAGACGACGTAGTGCGCATACACGTCGGTCACGCGCACCGTCGATACGCGCACGAGCGTGCCGTCCGCGAGCTCGGGTTCGATCAGCGAGCGGCGCGCGAGTGCGACGCCGCGCCCTTTCAGCGTCGCGTCGATCAGCGCGTTCGCATCGGTGAAGCGCGGCGCGCGCGCGGATTCGGTGAGGTCGAGCCGCGCGGCCTGGAGCCATGGCTCCCACGGCTGCGCGGGATGGCGCAGCAGCGTCGCGCGCACGAGATCGGCCGGCACGCGTGGCGCAACGCCGTCGCGATTGCGGTACACGGGGCTCGCGACCGGAAAGATCGTTTCGTTCATCAGCTTTTCGGCGACGACGCCTGGCCACGTGCCGGGCCCGTAGCGCAGCGCGACGTCGATGCGGTCGCGCTTGCGCAGCGGCGCGAGCGCCACGTCCGGGTGCAGCGCGATCGCGATGTGCGGATGCGCGACCGCGAAGCGTGGCAGGCGCGGCGCGAGCCAGCGCTCGGCGACACTCGGCAGCACGCTGACGTTCAGCGTCACGTCGCAGGTACGCGAGCGGCTGCGTACGGCGAGCGCCGGCTCGAACGCGCGTTCGAGCACGCTCAGGCCCTGGCGCACCTGGAGCGCGAGCGCGTGCGCGGCATGCGTCGGCGTCGCGCCGTTGCGTTCGCGCGTGAAGAGCGGGTAACCGAGCTGCGCCTCGAGCGCGCGGATGTGCTGGCTGACCGCGCCTTGCGTGAGCGCGAGGGCGTCGGCCGCGCGCGTGAAGCTCTGCAGCCGCACGGCGGTCTCGAACGCGCGCAGCGTCTGCAGCGGAGGGAGGTGGATGCGTCGCATGCGGGTATTAGTAACACTAATGTCCGAGCACGACAATTCATCGTTTGCCGCGCATCGGTACGCGTTCCTACACTCGGTTCCGTCTTCCACAGCCCCGTCGGGCCCCACACCATGAACGCATATCGTCTCTATCTTTCGCCGGGCGCCTGCTCGCTTGCCGCTCACATCGCGCTGGAGGAAACCGGCGCGCCGTTCGACGTCGAGATCGTCTCGGTGCAGAAGCAGCAGAACCTCGCGGCGCCCTATCTGGCGATCAACGCGAAGGCGCGCGTGCCCGCGCTCGCGATTCCGGGCGAGCCGCGCGTGCTGACCGAAACGCCGGCGATCCTCACGTATCTCGCGCGCCGCTATCCGGATGCGCAATTGCTGCCGCTCGGCGATCCGCTGCGCGAGGCACGATGCCACGAATGGCTCGCCTGGCTGGTCGGCTGGGTGCACGGCGTCGGCTACGGCGCGTTGTGGCGGCCGGGCCGTTTCATCGGCGATCCGGCGCTGCACGGCGCAGTGAGCGCGCACGGGCGCGGCACGATCGAAGCCGCGAATGCTTCGATCGAAGCTGGGCTCGCCGATGGCCGCACGTGGGCTGAACCGGGTGCGCATTCGATCGTCGATCCGTTCCTGTTCGTGCTGTATCGCTGGGGCGTCGCGATCGGACTCGACATGACGCAGCATGCGGCGTGGACAGCGCACGCGCAGCGCGAGGCCGAGCGGCCGGCCGCGCGGCGCGCGCTGGCGCGCGAGGCGGCCTGACGGATGCGCGGGCGTCGTGGTGTGTGCCGCGCCGCCCGCGTGTGACGAGCGGCTGCTATTTCGCGGCGAACAGCGGATAGGTCGCGCCGGCGACCAGCGCGGCCGCGAGCCACACCACGCCCCATGAACTGACGGCGAGCAGCGGCGGAATCGCGAGCGGTGTCGCGAACAGCCCGAGGTAGACGATCGTGTTGGCCATCCCGAGCGCGGTGCCTGCGTGGTTCGCGCCCGCGAGCGTCGCCAGCTCCGTGTACGCGACGCCGTGCCACGCCGATACGCAGATGCCGGCGAACACGAGAATCGCGACGATCGCCGCGAGCGGCACGTGCGCGCCGCCGGCCGTCGCGGCCGCGAGCAGCGTGAACGACCCGGCCGCGACGAGCACCGAGCCGCGTAGATACGCGCGCCGGTTGCCGTGCCGGTCGGTATGACGGCCGCTCCACACGCGCATCACCATCGCGCCGAGCTGCAGCACGACCATCGCCGCGCTGATGCCGGCGAGGCCGAGCCGGCCGAAGTCGTGCAGGAACACCGTCGCGAACGTGAGCACCGCGAACTGCGGCGCGCACAGCAGGCCGATGCCGAGCACGATGCGCCACACGGTGCCGCTCGCGAGCGGGTTGCGCGTGTGCGGCGCGTCCGGTTGCCGCGCGACGGGGCGATGCGTGGCGAGGTGCGCCACGGCCGGCTCGGCGGGCGGCTCGTGCAGCCAGCGCCACGTGAGCGCGGCCGAACCGGCGCACAGCAGCATCAGCGCACCGAACACCGCGGCGAAGCCGAGATGCGACGCGAGCGACGGCAGCAGCGCCGCGCCGACGCCGCCGCCGAGCGGCACGGCCGTCTGGCGGATGCTCATCGCGAGCCCGCGTTCGCGCTCGCCGAACCAGCGCATCACCGCGCGTCCGCTCGACCCGTTCACGCTGCCGCCGAGCAGGCCGACGCAGCACATCGCCGCGACGACACGCGCAAGCGGCGGCACCGCATGCGCGCTCGGGACGATTGTGCACACCATCAGCGCGAGCATCGCGGCCGTCGCGACGAGCCCGGTCAGCAGCACGCGGCGATCGCCGAAGCGGTCGGCGGCCATCCCCCACGGCAGCTCGGACAGCGCGACGCCGAAGCCGAGCGCGCCGAGCACGAGGCCGAGCGCGCCGTTATCGAGGTGGTAGGCCGAGCGCATCCAGACAGCCGTGGTCGGAATGCCGGCCGCGGCGGCCGAAAAGCTCATGTTCGCGGCGACACCGGCCGCCAGCACGCGCCAGCGATGGGCAGGGCCGCGCACGTCGCGCTCGGGTGAGGAGGGGGAAGCGATGCACGAGGTATCCATGACGGCAGGCCCGGTTGGAAATTGACATCCACAGTCTGGCGGCCTACATTCATCCTGAAAATCGGAAAGTTCTTGATGAATCGTTCGATAAAACAGGATGATTGATATGCCCGGACATGACATTCCACGTGGCGACGGCGAATCGCTCGCGCTGGCCGATGCCGCGCTGGCCCGGCCCAACTTCGATGTGGCGGCGCTGCGCAGCCTCGTCGCGGGCGTGGATCTCGGCAGTTTTGCGAAGGCGGCCGACCGCGTCGCACGCTCGTCGTCGGCGGTGAGCGCGCAGATCCGCAAGCTCGAGGAGCAGGCCGGTACGCCATTGTTCGTGAAAGCCGGGCGCGGGCTCGCGTTGACCGATGCCGGCGACGCGATGCTGCGCTATGCGCGGCGGATGATCGAACTGAACGACGAGGCGGCTGCGGCCGTGCGCGGCGTGAATCTCGACGGCTGGGTACGCGTCGGGCTGCAGGAGGATTTCGGCGAGGCGATTCTGCCCGACGTGCTCGGGCGGTTCGCGCGCGCGCATCCGAAGGTGAGGATCGAGGCGCGCGTGGCGCGCAACGCCGACCTGCTCGACCGGCTCGACGCGAACCAGCTCGATCTCGCGCTGGTATGGGGCGATCCGGTGTCGGCCGCGCTGCTGTCGCGGCCGGGTATCGACAGCGATGTGATCGCGCAGGTGCCGATGCAGTGGATCGGGGCAACGGGGGCGGGCGAGTTCGGCATGCCAGGTGGGGGCGACGAGGGCGCGCAAGGCGGGGCGGGCGCCGCGCACGCCGCGGCGGGCGGCCGTGCCGCGGGCGAGGCGCTGCCGCTCGTCGTGTTCGACCGGCCGTGCCGGTTCTTCGGCGCCGCGACCGATGCGCTCGATCGCGCGGGCGTGCCGTGGCGCATCGCGTTCACGACGCCGAGTCTCGCCGGGTTATGGGCCGCGGCGGCGGCCGGCCTCGGGCTGACGGTGCGTTCGCACTACGGGCTGCCCGCGTCGGTGCGCGTGCTCGATGCGGCTTCGCTCGGATTGCCGGTGCTGCCGAGCCTGCCGCTGATCCTGCTGCGGCGCGCGTCGTCGGCGACGCCGACCGTCGACCGGCTCGCGCGGATCGTGACGCAGGCGGTGCGGGAGGCGACGGAGGGGGAGGTGGCGTTGGCGGCATGATGGCACCTTCCGTTGCCGTCGCGGGCCGCGATCCATTCGTCCCTCTGCCGATCGGCCGAATGGATCGATCGAGCGAACCTGACTACAGTGATGGTCACCTGATACGGAGGTCATCATGCACAAAACGAACGTTCCCGGTGCCGGCGCCATCGATCCGTCGCAACGGGCGGATGTGTCGATCCGCAATGGCGGGGAATCCGCCGATCAGCGCGCGCCTGCTTCGCTACCCATTCGATTCGGAGTCCTGCAGGGACAAGTCCGAATCGCAGACGACTTCGATGCGCCGCTGCCCGATTACCTGCTGGATGCATTCGAAGGGCGGTGATGCGACTGTTGCTCGATACGCACATCTTCTTGTGGATCGTGACCAATGACCCCAGACTCAGCACACGGGCGCGCAGGCTGATCTCGGCTGCCGACGAGCGTTTCGTCAGCAGCGCGAGTATCTGGGAGGCCGCCATCAAGGCCGGCCTGGGGAAGCTCGATATCGACGTGGGCAAGCTGATCCGGGCAATCGGAGCAAGCGGGATTCGTGAGCTGCCGGTTCGGGCCGTGCATGGAGCTGCGGTGCGTGATTTGCCTCACCACCATCGCGATCCGTTCGATCGACTGCTGGTCGCGCAGGCCCGGCTCGAGCCGCTTCAGCTCGTGACGGCCGATACCCTTCTTGCACGGTACGGCCTCTCTCTCGTTCTGACAGTCTGAAGCAATTTGTCGGCACGAAATCCATCGGTCGCCAGCTCGTCATGGGGTGTCGCGGGTTACGCCACTGCGACGTCCGGCTCGATTGCTTCGAGCGCCACACAGATCGTTGCCAGCCGCTCCCGCAACCCGTCACTCGCCGGCACGAACGGTAGCCGCAACCCGTCCTCGCACCACCCTTGCTCGGCGAGCACGGCCTTCACCGGCGCCGGGTTCGGCTCCGCGAACAGCGCCGCCACAAGTGGTTGCAGCACGACCGACAGGCGCCGCGCGTCGGCGAGCCGTCCGTCGCGCAGCAGCGCATGGATGCGCACATGCCATTCGGGCAGCACGTGCGCGCTGCTTGCGATCGCGCCGTGCGCACCGGCGCACATCGCCGCGAAGTTCTGGTTGTCGTCGCCGGACAGGATCGCGAGCGGCGTGTCGTGCACGAGCCGGCTCATCCGGTCGAGCGTGCCGCCGCATTCCTTGATGCCGGCAACGCGCGAGTCGCGCGCGAGCGCCTGCAGCGTGTCCAGTTCGACGTTCACGCCCGTGCGGTACGGGATGTTGTAGACGAGCACCGGCAGGTCGGCCGCCTCGACGATCGCCTCGACATGGCGGCGGATACCGTCCTGCGTGGGTCGCACGTACACGGGCGGCGTGACGAGCAGCCCGTCCGGCCGCGATGCCGCGAGTTCGCGCGCACGCGCGGCCGCGAAATGCGTCGCGCTCGCGGTCAGCCCGACAACGATCGGCAGCCCGGGCGCTGCGTCGCGCAGCGTCGCGAACACCGCATCCTGTTCGCGTGCATCGAGCAATACGCCTTCACCGGTCGTCGCGCCCGCGACGAAGCCCGCGATCCCTGCGCCCGCATAGTGACGCGCAAGCCGCGCGAGCGCCGCATGGTCGACTTCGCCGTGCTGGAACGGCGTAATGATCGGCAGCCAGATACCTTCGAAACGTGTGTTCATGCAAAGCCTCATGGTGGAAACGGAGTGGGAAGGAACCGTTCCGCCGGCGGAGAGCCGGAGCGAGGCATGCGTGCAAGGAGAATGAAACGACCTGCGGGCATCCCGTCCGGCATTCGCCTGACGGGACGCGACGTCCCCGTCAGTCGAGGAGTCGTTTTTTCTGTTTCAGCCCGGCCGCGCGCGTACCTGCCGCGACGGCGGCGAGGATCGGAAGCGAGCGCAGGGTAGCGGACATGGATGAACCGTGAGTGGGCTGAGCGGCGATCTTAACACCGGATCGGCGGCGCGCGCGAGCGTCCGCCGCGGTTTAGCAGGATTCGAGATTTGCTTTCCACGACTGATTGGAAAGCGCGCCGCGCCCGGCCGCTAGAATGCCCGCTTACGTTTCGATGACAGCGCGTACGCGTGCCGTCACGCACATTCACCACCACTGGAAACGGGGCATATCACGATGGCAAGCATCAAGGGGATCGGCCGCTGGCTGCACACGGGCGCGGCGGCGGCGCTGGTCGTGGCGGCGACGGCTGCGCACGCGGATACGTCGATCCTGAACGTGTCGTACGACGTGACGCGCGAGCTGTACAAGGACATCAACACGAGCTTCGCCGCTGCGTACAAGCAGAAGACCGGCGAGACCGTCACGATCAAACAGTCGCACGGCGCGTCGAGCGCGCAGGCGCTGTCGGTGCTGCAGGGCCTGCAGGCCGACGTCGTCACGATGAATCAGCCGAACGACATCGACCTGCTCGCCGAGCGCGGCCAGCTGCTGTCGAAGGACTGGCGCACACGCTTCGCGGACAACAGCTCGCCGTACTCGACCACGATGGTGTTCCTCGTGCGCAAGGGCAATCCGAAGGCGATCAAGGACTGGAGCGATCTCGCGAAGCCGGGTGTCCAGGTGATCATCGCGAACCCGAAGACGTCGGGTAACGGTCGTTATGCGTATCTCGCCGCGTGGGGCTTCCAGAAGCAGAAGGGCGCGACCGACCAGCAGGCGCTCGACTTCGAGAAGGCGATCTTCCGCAACGTACCGGTGCTCGACTCGGGCGGTCGCGGTGCGACGACGACGTTCACGCAGCGCGGCATCGGCGACGTGCTCGTCACGTTCGAGAACGAAGTCGCGCTGATGGACACCGGCGCATCGGGCGCACAGTTCGACGCCGTGTATCCGTCGGCGAGCATCCTGGCGGAGCCGCCCGTCGCCGTCGTCGACAAGGTCGTCGACAAGAAGGGCACGCGCAAGATCGCGCAGGCCTATCTCGACTACCTGTACACGCCGGAAGCGCAAGAGATCATCGCGCAACACCACCTGCGCCCGCGCGATGCGAACGTCCTGAAAAAGCATGCGGCCGAGTTCAAGGCGCTGAAGACGTTCAGCGTCGAGCAGGTTTTCGGCAGCTGGGCGAACGCGCAGAAGACCCATTTCGCCGACGGCGGCACGTTCGACCAGGTGATCGTCGATCGGAAGTGACCGCGGCGCGCATTGCGCGCGGGTCCGCATGATGACGACGCAGCCGGCCGCATACGCGGCCGGCTTTTTTTCGGCATCGCGCGGCCGATTGCCGTTGCGCGCCGGCACGCATTCCCGGCCGCCGCCGCGCGTGCTACGCTCATCGCCTTCCTGCAACCGGCGCCGCGCGATGAACGTCGATTCGTCCTCCCCAGCCCCCCGCGGCCGTGGCCGCAAGATCTGGTCGGGCACCCGCCCGGTGATCGCGTACGGGATGCCGCCGCTCGGCTGGCGCGATTTCTACCATCGCGCGCTGACGGTGAGCTGGCCCGTATTCTTCCTGTCGCTCGCGGTGCTGTTCCTGCTGCTCAACGGCGGCTTCGCGACGCTCTACATGCTCGGCAATACGCCGATCGCGAACCAGTCGCCGGCCGGCTTCGGCGGCGCGTTCTTCTTCAGCGTCGAGACGCTCGCGACCGTCGGCTACGGCGACATGCATCCGCAGACCATTTATGCGCACCTCGTCGCGACGTTCGAGATCTTCGTCGGGATGTCGAGCATCGCATTGGCCACGGGGCTCGTGTTCGCGCGCTTTTCGCGGCCGCAGGCGAAGATCCTGTTCGCGCGCAACGCGATCATACGGCCGCTGAACGGCCGGATGACGCTGATGGTGCGCGCCGCGAATGCGCGCCAGAACGTGATTGCCGAGGCGCAGGCGAAGTTGCGGCTGATGCGCGTCGAAGGCACGCACGAGGGTTACTCGTTGCGCAAGATCCATGACCTGGCGCTCGTGCGCAGCGAGCACCCGATCTTCCTGCTCGGCTGGAACCTGATGCACGTGATCGACGAATCGAGCGCGCTGTTCGGCGAGACGCCCGAATCGCTCGCCGCGCGCGACGCATCGTTGCTGATCACGATCGAGGGCTCGGACGAAACGACCGCGCAGGTCATGCAGGCGCGTCACTCATGGGCGCATGGCGAGATCCGCTGGCGTCACCGCTATGTCGACCTGATGCACGACGAAGACGGCATCACGCACATCGACTACACGCATTTTCACGAAGTCGTGCCGATCGACGTCGACACCGACGAGCGCGGCTCGCCGGGCGTGGTGGTCGAGGCGGGCGCGTCGGCGCAGGGGCCGGGCGCACCGGCGTGATCGCGGGGCCCACCCCTCAAGCGTCACGCGTGCAGCAATCGCGCGGCTTCACGTTGTTCGATCGCAACGGCGCGACGGAACGCGTCGCGATCCTCGGCGCGTGCGACGTAGTCGCCGAGCACGCCTTCGTGCGGCAGCAAATGTGCGTCGAACGCGATCTTCAACGTGCTGGCGAGCAGCAGGTCGGCTGCGGTGAAACGGTCGCCGACGAGCCACGGGTTGTGGGCGAGCGCTTGCGCGAGTGCGCGCTGCACGCGCGTGATGTTGCCCCAGCCGAATGCGACCGGATTGCCCGACGCGCCGGTGAATTTCTCGGCCATCGCCGGTTCGAGGCAGGTAGGCGTGAAGAACATCCACTGGAGGAAACGGCCGCGCAGCGGATCGTCGGGCGCGATGCCGAGCCCGGCGCCCGGGCAGCAGTCGGCGAGGTAGAGCAGCACGGCGCCCGATTCGGCGAACGGCGCGCTGCCGTCGTCGAGCGCGGGTAGCTTGGCCATCGGATTGACCTGCACGAATGCGTCGCTGCCCTGTTCGTGCGAGCGCAGGTCGATCGGCACGAGTTCGTACACCACGCCGATTTCCTCGAGCATCCACAACGCCCGGAATGCCCGGGTCTTCGGCCAGTAGTAGAGCTTCATCGCGCCTCCGCGTTTGGGTGCAGGTGTCGGTCCGGTCGATGCTCAAGCGTACCCGAGCGCAGGAGGTTCGGACAGGGGCGCCCGGCCAGGGGCGCCCGGCCAGGGGCGCCCGGCCAGGGGCGCCCGGCCAGGGGCGGTTCGGCTGAGCAAGACCGGTTGAGGCGTTGTATGTCGAGCGTGAGTCGGGCAGAAAATCGGGCAAAGCCCGATGGCACAACGAGGTTAAGTCATGACTAGTTATATAGAAACTAGTTATGGAATTTGGTCAAAACCCTGGCTGAAAGCGGCATCACTACCCATGGGCGCCACCGATCCTGCAGCATCCTTGCACATGACCTCGCAGGCATTCGACCACGACCGCCGACGCATCGCGAACACGGAAATCACCGGAGGCAAGTCACGCATGGCAAACGACGATCGCACCACGATCATTCCGCGAAGAACGCCCGAATCGGCGGCCATGGTGGCCGAGGTCAGGCGAGCGATGGCGATCACCGCGCGGCTCAACCGTCTGACGTTCGACGATGCAGCGGAAGTGCGCGCATTGTTTGGCGAGCTGATCGGCACGCAGGTGGACGACGGCTTCGTGCTGATCCCACCGTTTCATGCCACGGGCGGCACCGGCATGAAGCTCGGGCGCAACGTGTTCGTCAACCAGAACTGCACGTTCTACGATCTGGGCGGGCTCGAGATCGGCGACGACGTGATGATCGGCCCGAACGTCAGCCTGATCACGTCCGGTCATCCGGTCGAGCCTTCGCGGCGGCGCGACTGCGTCGTCGCGAAGCCGATCGTGATCGAACGGAATGTGTGGATCGGCGCGGGCGCGACGATCATCGGCGGCGTGACGGTCGGCGAGAATTCGGTCGTCGCGGCCGCTGCGGTCGTCACGCGCGACGTTCCGCCGAATACGCTGGTCGGCGGTAATCCTGCGACGGTCATCCGGTCGATTGCGGAATAGCGTCCGCTCGGGAGCACCTGTCGGCGCGGCGGGCATCGTCGGACGGATGTGGACAACCTGCCCTACGGCGACTCGAAACGCTGTGCATTTGAATGGTGAGGGTGCCGCCGAGGCTGACCGGACAAGCCTTTCCGGCTTTCCCCGGTTGCGGTGCGCCGACGCGTTCGCCGATGTGGACATCGCGATCTCGTCGCGCAACCAGTTGTGGATATCCTCACCCCGAAACGACTCGACGCGCTGT
Organism: Burkholderia cepacia; assembly: GCF_029962485.1. Taxonomy (NCBI): domain Bacteria; kingdom Pseudomonadati; phylum Pseudomonadota; class Betaproteobacteria; order Burkholderiales; family Burkholderiaceae; genus Burkholderia; species Burkholderia cepacia. Next base: position 3,311,336 of record NZ_CP073637.1, on the reverse strand, counting down.
GGATTTCACCGGTGAGGATCGCCGGATGTCGCGCAATACGTGAAGAGGGTTGTGGACAACTCGCCACGAGACGAAGCGAAATGCTGTGAAATCCAATGGTGAGCGTCGACGCCCGATCGCGCGCTGCGCCAGTTCCAGCAAGGCTCGCAGGCCTTTGCAGTGATTCGAGGCGCCGCGCATTCTAACGGAACGCACGAATGTGTGGCCAGGCCACGCGTGCGTCGCGACGCCGGCATCCGGGTCCGGATCCCGATCGAAGGGTCGTGCATTCTAACGGTGAGCGCGAGCACGTGGTCCGAAACGTGCGAATTTCATCGCGCATTCGCGATCTCTCAAGCGACTCGACACGCCGTGGAATTCAATGGTGAGTATGAGCATCCGATTGGCTGGCGGCCCGTCCGGACGCGGCTGTCCGGCCGACGATGTCGCCCGGGGCACGTGCCCGATCAGGAGCGCCGTGCGCATTTCAGTGTGGATATCAGGCCGCCGAAACGACTCGCGGCACTGTGTATTTCGACGGTGAGCGTCGGTCGCCGATCGGGTGACAAGCCGCTGGCGGCAGGCATTGCCGCTCGCCGGTGCGCGTTGAAACGCGCTTCCGCGTTCGATCGGACGATGCTCTCCGATGTGGATATCCGGCCGCCGAAACGACTCGCGGCACTGTGTATTTTCACGGTGAGTGTCGGTGGCCGATCGGGTGACAACCCGCTGCCGGCAGGGATTGCCGCCCGCCGGTGTGCTTTGAAATGCGCTTCCGCGTTCGATCGGCCGATGCTCTCCGATGTGGATATCAGGCCGCCGAAACGACTCGCGGCACTGTGAATTTACACGGTGAGTGTCGGTGGCCGATCGGGTGACAACCCGCTGCCAGTAGGCATTGCCGCTCGCCGGTGCGCGTTGAAACGCGCTTCTGCGCTCGATCGGCCGATGCTCTCCGATGTGGATATCCGGCCGCCGAAACGACTCGTGACACTGTGTATTTCAACGATGAGCGTCAGTGGCCGATCGGGTGACAACCCGCTGCCGGTAGGCATTGCCGCTCGCCGGTGCGCGTTGAAACGCGCTTCTGCGCTCGATCGGCCGATGCTCTCCGATGTGGATATCCGGCCGCCGAAACGACTCGTGGCACTGTGTATTTCAACGGTGAGTGCGAAGCGGTAGCCACGCAGCGCGCGTATCCCGGCGTAGATATCCGCGAGACAAACTCACTCCCGACCCTGTGTATTCGCGAGGTGAGGCGCGCAGCAGATCGACGAGGTGAGCTGCCCAGGATGTGGATATCCGCCGCCAGGACCCACTCGCCGCGCTGTGAATTCCAACGGTGAGCATCGGCGCCCGGGCGAACCGCATGCCGGTTCCGGGTGTGGACATCCCGGCCCCGACGCCACTCGAAACGCTGTGCAATCGAACGGTGAGCACGCGAACCCGGTCGGCAGAGGGGCGCGGCGTTGTGGACATCCGGCGCGGCTGACCAATCGGAAGACTGTGCAATTCAACGGTGAGAGTGACCGCCCGAAGCGCCCGAAACCCTTGCCACACGGGGCTTGAGCACCCGCGGCGCGGCTGCGGCGGCGCCATCGAGCGCACACCGGTTTCCCCGGCAAGCCACCCGGCCGCCGCGACACCCGCCAACCGGCCCCACGCCACCGCGCGCGAAAACTCTCTCAAATCTGGGCAAAAACCTGCGCAGTTTTTCTCGCTACCGCCCCGACCGAGCAAGAAGAGAAAAAACATTCTCGGCTGCGCACGAAAAAATAGAGCCATTCGCTGCCGCCGGTCACGCGTCGCCCGACGCCCCGCCGCGCAGCCCAGAACAGCACAATCCGGAGACATCCCCCATGACCGCCCGCCTGCCCGTCGATGGCACGCCTGCCCTGTCCGACTACCGACTGACCGACAACCTGACCGCGACGCGCGGCCGGATCTTCCTGACCGGCACGCAGGCGCTGGTCCGCCTGCTGCTGATGCAGCGCGCGGTCGACGCCGAACAGGGGCTCAACACCGCAGGCTTCGTCAGCGGCTATCGCGGCTCGCCGCTCGGCATGGTCGACCAGCAGCTGTGGAAGGCGAAGAAACTGCTCGACACCGGCGGCGTGCGCTTCCTGCCCGCGATCAACGAGGAACTCGGCGGCACGGCCGTACTCGGCACGCAGCGCGTCGAGGCCGATCCCGAGCGCACGGTCGAGGGCGTGTATGCGATGTGGTACGGCAAGGGCCCGGGCGTCGATCGCGCCGGCGATGCGCTGAAGCACGGCAACGCGTACGGTTCGTCGCCGCATGGCGGCGTGCTGGTGGTGGCGGGCGACGATCACGGCTGCGTGTCGTCGTCGATGCCGCACCAGAGCGACTTCGCGATGATCGCGTGGCACATGCCGGTCGTGAACCCGGCGAACATCGCCGACATGCTCGAATTCGGCCTGTACGGCTGGGCGCTGTCGCGCTACTCGGGCGCATGGGTCGGCTTCAAGGCGATCTCGGAAACGGTCGAGTCGGGCTCGACCGTCGACCTCGACGCGCTGCAGACGCAGTGGCCGGCGCCTGAAGGCTACACGCCGCCGTCGGGCGGCCTGCACAACCGCTGGCCCGACCTGCCGAGCCTGACGATCGAAGCGCGCCTCGCCGCGAAGCTCGACGCGGTGCGCCATTTCGCGCGCACCAACAGCATCGACAAGTGGATCGCGCCGAGCACGCACGCGAACGTCGGCATCGTCACCTGCGGCAAGGCGCACCTCGACCTGATGGAAGCGCTGCGCCGTCTCGACCTGACGGTGGCCGATCTCGACGCGGCCGGCGTGCGGATCTACAAGGTCGGCCTGTCGTATCCGCTCGAGATGACGCGCATCGAGACCTTCGTCGACGGGCTCGCCGAAGTGCTCGTGATCGAGGAGAAGGGCCCGGTCATCGAGCAGCAGATCAAGGACTACCTGTACAACCGCACCGAAGGCGCGCGCCCGCGCGTGCTCGGCAAGCATGACGCCGCCGGCGCATGCCTGCTGTCCGAACTCGGTGAACTGCGCCCGTCGCGCATCCTGCCGGTGTTCGCCGACTGGCTCGCGCGCCACAAGCCGGCGCTCGACCGCCGCGAACGCGTCGTCGATCTCGTCGCGCCGCAGATCCTGTCGAACGAGGCCGACGCGGTGAAGCGCACGCCGTACTTCTGCTCGGGCTGCCCGCACAACACGTCGACGAAGGTGCCGGAAGGCTCGATCGCGCAGGCCGGCATCGGCTGCCACTTCATGGCGTCGTGGATGGAGCGCGACACGACGGGGCTGATCCAGATGGGCGGCGAGGGCGTCGACTGGGCCGCGCACGCGATGTTCACCAACACGAAGCACGTGTTCCAGAACCTCGGCGACGGCACCTACTTCCACTCGGGCATCCTCGCGATCCGCCAGGCCGTGGCCGCGAAAGCGAACATCACGTACAAGATCCTCTACAACGACGCGGTGGCGATGACGGGCGGCCAGCCGGTCGACGGCAGCATCTCGGTGCCGCAGATCGCGCGGCAGGTCGAGGCGGAAGGCGTGTCGCGCTTCGTCGTCGTGTCCGACGAGCCGGAGAAGTACGACGGCCATCACGGGCTGTTCCCGAAAGGCACGACGTTCCATCACCGCAGCGAGCTCGACACGGTGCAGCGCGAGTTGCGCGAGACGCCGGGCGTCACCGTGCTGATCTACGACCAGACCTGCGCCGCCGAGAAGCGCCGCCGCCGCAAGAAAGGCGAATTCCCCGACCCGGACAAGCGCCTGTTCATCAACGACGCGGTGTGCGAAGGCTGCGGCGACTGCGGCGTGCAATCGAACTGCCTGTCGGTCGAGCCGCTCGAGACGCCGCTCGGCCGCAAGCGCCGCATCGACCAGTCGTCGTGCAACAAGGACTATTCGTGCGTGAACGGCTTCTGCCCGAGCTTCGTGACGGTCGAAGGCGCGGCGCTGAAGAAGGCCGCCGGCGCGGCGTTCGACGAAGCGGCGCTCGCCGCGCGCGTCGACGGGCTGCCGGTGCCGGCGACGCATCTCGACGCCGCGCCGTTCGACATGCTCGTGACGGGCGTCGGCGGCACGGGCGTCGTGACGGTCGGCGCGCTGATCAGCATGGCCGCGCACCTCGAAGGCAAGAGCGCATCGGTGCTCGACTTCATGGGCTTCGCGCAGAAGGGCGGCTCGGTGCTGTCGTTCGTGCGGATCGCGTCGAGCGACCGGTGGCTGAACCAGGTGCGCATCGACACGCAGCAGGCCGACGTGCTGCTCGCGTGCGACATGGTCGTCGGCGCGAGCGCGGAAGCGCTGCAGACGGTGCGTCACGAGCGCACGCGGATCGTCGTCAATACGCACCGGATCCCGAACGCGTCGTTCGTGCAGAACCCCGACGCGAACCTGCATGCGGACGCGCTGCTCGAGAAGATGCACCACGCGGCCGGCGACGGCTACCTGTCGAGCTGCGACGCGCAGGCGCTCGCCGCGAAGTTCCTGGGCGATTCGATCGGCGCGAACATCCTGATGCTCGGCTACGCATGGCAGCTCGGCCTCGTGCCGGTATCGCTCGCCGCGATGATGCGCGCGATCGAGCTGAACAACGTCGCGGTGCCGATGAACAAGCTCGCGTTCTCGATCGGCCGGATGGCGGCCGGCGACGCGGCGGGCCTCGACGCGTTGTGGAATGCACGCCACGCAGTGGTCACGCACGCCGCGCCGGAGACGCTCGCGGAACTGATCGCCGATCGCGAAGCGCGGCTCGACGCGTACGGCGGTGCGCGTTACGTCGAGCGCTACCGTGCGCTCGTGAACGCCGCACGCGCGAAAGGCGACGACGCGCTGACGCGCGCGGTCGCGACGACGTTCTACCGGCTGCTCGCGGTCAAGGACGAATACGAAGTTGCGCGGCTGTACACGGACGATGCATTCCGCACGTCGCTTGAAGCGCAGTTCGAAGGCGTGCCGGGGCAGGCGTACCGCGTGAAGTTCAACCTCGCGCCGCCGACGGTCGCGAAAGCCGGCAGCGACGGCAGCGCGCCGAAAAAGCGTGTGTTCGGCCAGTGGATGTGGCCGGTGTTCGGCGTGCTGGCGCGCGTGCGCAGCCTGCGTGGCACGTGGCTCGATCCGTTCGGCCGCACCGTCGAGCGCAAGATGGAGCGCGCGCTCGCCGACGATTACGAGACGACGCTTGCGCGTGCGTTCGCCGCGATGACGGCCGGCAATGCGGCGCAGGTCGCGCAACTGGCTGACCTGCACGCGCGCGTGCGCGGCTTCGGTCACGTGAAGGTGCGCAACCTGGCCGGCGTGAAGCGCGCGGAGCGTGAGCTCGCGCTGGCGCTCGGCATCGATGCGGCGACCAGCGCGGCGGTGCAGCACGCGCTCGACGAGATGAAGGGCGCGGGCATGCTGAAGGGGATTCCGGTCGTCGTCGCGAAATAACGCGAACGCGAGTGGATATGAAAACGGCGACGCTCGTGCGTCGCCGTTTTTTTTTACGCGTCTCGGCTGCCGCGCGCCGGCAGCCACCCGCGCGTCAAAGAATGCCTTTCTTGCGCGTCGACAGCGCGGTTTCCGACAGGTCGATCTCGCGGAGCAGCTTCGTCAGCGTCTCGTCGGAAATCTTGCTGTCGCCGCGCAGCCGATACAGCGCGGAGCGTTCCGCGCGCACGGCCGCGATCCGCATCTGCAGTTCCATCGTTTCGGCCTGCTTCGCTTCCGCGCGCGGCGTGGGGCCGTCCTCGGCCAGCGCCGAGAGCCGGCGGCGATACTGGTCCATCACGCGCGCGGAGATGTCCGCGCAGCGCGCCGCGCCCGATTCGTCGAGATCGGCCGAGATCGCGTCGTGCGACGAGTCGATCGCGCGGATCGCGGCCTGCGCGGCGGCCGAGCGTGCGACGCGCTCCTCGTCGCCGAGCGGGTTGCGCGTCGAGCGCACGCCGCGCAACAGCAGCGGCAGCCCGATCACCGCGACGATCAGCGAGCCGAGGATCACTGCCGACGCGACGAAGATCGCGGTGTCGCGCCCCGGCAGCGGCGCGCCGTCGGACAGCGCGACGGGAATCGACAGCACGCCGGCGAGCGTGACCGCGCCGCGCACGCCGCCGACCGTCATCACCGCGATCGTGCGCACGCCGGCCATCGTGCCCGCGAGGCCCTGGCGCGCGGCGCGGCGGCTCGCGAACCACCGCAGCAGCCACACCCACGTGAAGCGGATCGCATACAGCGCGAGCATCATCGCGCACACGTTGAAGATCATCCGGCCGACCAGCGCGTCGCTCGTGTGGTGCGCGTCGACGAGCGCGCGGCCGATGATGTGCGGCAACTGCAGCCCGAGCATGATGAACACCATGCCGTTGAACACGAACTCGATCATCGCCCACGTGCTTTCGGCGCGTACGCGCGACGCGACGGTGCTTTTGCGCGAGAAGCTCGTGTAATTCATCATCATCCCGGCCGATACGGCCGCGAGCACGCCCGACAGGTCGAGATGCTCGGCGAACAGGTAGGCCGCGAACGGCACGAGCAGCGTCATCACGATGCCGGGGGCCGGATCGCCTTCCTGCTCGGCGTTCAGGAAGCGCGTCGACAGCGCACTGAACACCCACGACACGATCGCGCCCGTCGCGAGTCCGCCGGCGGCGACGATCACGAACGTGACCGACGCGGCGCGCAGCGAAAACACGCCCGTCAGCGCGGCCGCGATCGCGAACTTCAGCGCGACGAGGCCCGACGCGTCGTTCATCAGCGCCTCGCCTTCGAGGATGTGCATCAGTTGCGGCGGGATCCGGCCCTTGCCCGCGATGCCGGACAGCGCGACCGCGTCGGTCGGCGACAGCACGGCCGCGAGCGCGAACGCGATCGGCAGCGGCAACTCGGGAATCAGCCAATGCGCGAAGTAGCCCACTGCGAGTACCGTCATGAACACGAGCCCGAACGCGAGCATCAGGATCGCGCGGCGCTGCAGGTACAGCTCGCGTTTCGGAATCCGCCAGCCGTCCGCGAACAGCAGCGGCGGAATGAACAGCAGCATGAAGATTTCGGGGTCGAACGTGACGTGCAGGTTCAGCTTCGGCCACGCGAGCATCGCGCCGAACGCGATCTGCATCAGCGGCAGCGGCAATTGCAAAGGCAGGATGCGCGTGACGGCGCCGGACAGCGCGACGGTCAGCAGCAGGATCAGGACTGTGAAGACGATTTCCATCGATACGGCGAATACGGGGAATGAAACGATCGTACGGAGTGTAGCGTGCTGACGTGACGGCTGCGCTCGAGTGGCCGGTGCGCGCGCACGAAGATGGTGCATCTGGCGTGCGCCACGGTGGTGCAATGGCCCGGTGCAGCCACATGGCGTACGGGTTGTCGGCACCTTGCACGGAGCTTGCTTGAAGGTGGGCAGCCGCCCGGCATCGACCGGGCAACCGAGGGTCCAACCATGACATTGCACGCGCCGTCCGCTGCGCCGGGCGGTACGTGCGAAGGCATCACCAGGAGGAAGGCATGACGATCGTTCAACAGGAGCGTCCGTCCGCCGCGTCGCCGTACCGGTTCGAGCGGGAGATGAGTTCCGGCTTCGAACGTCTGGCCACGCAGCATCACGACCTGACGCTGACGACCGTATTCCAGCCGATATTCAGCCTGTCGCATCAGCGTGCGGTCGGCTACGAGGCGCTGTTGCGCGCGCACGATGCGCTCGACCGCGCGGTGTCGCCGCTCGACGTGTTCGGCGAAGCCGCGCGCCAGGGCGAACTGCTGCAACTCGACCGGCTCGCGCAGGCGCTGCATCTCGAGAACTTCGCACTGCTCGGCGCCGAGCGCGAGTGGCTGTTCCTCAACGTCCATCCGGGCGTGCTGACCGACCCGTTCCAGGCCGCCGCGCTGCTCGCTAACCTGAAGCGGATCGGCATGCCGCCGCGCCGCGTCGTGCTCGAAGTGCTCGAACAGCGCGCGGAAGACGTCGAGCGGCTTGCGGAGGCCGTGCGCGAATTCCGCACGCACGGCTTCCTGATCGCGCTCGACGATTTCGGCGCCGGTCATTCGAACCTCGAACGGATCTGGCAGTTGAACCCGGACATCGTGAAGCTCGACCGGATCATGCTCTCGCACGCGGCGCACCGCACCGGGCTCACCGCGATCCTGCACGGGCTCGTCACGCTGCTGCACGAGGCCGGCAAGCTCGTGCTCGTCGAAGGGATCGAGACCGAGCACGAGGCGCAGATCGCGCTGTCGTGCGAGGCCGATTTCGTGCAGGGCTACTACTTCGGGCGCCCGGCGCCGGGGCTGCCCGACAGCGCGACCGCGACGGGCTGCATCGGCGAGCTGACCGAGCGCTTTCGCCAACAGACCGAAGCGCGCGAGCGGCGCGACGCGCAGCGGCTCGCGCCGTACCTGCGCGCGTTCGAGCGGGCGGCCGAGCGTCTCGCGGCCGGCGAGCCGCTCGACGAGGTGTGCTGGAACTTCCTCGCGCTCGATGCGGCCGCGCGCTGCTTCCTGCTCGACGCGCACGGCCGCCAGTCGGGCCGCAACGTCGTGCTGCGCGCCGATCGCGCGCTCGCCGAGGCGCGCTTTTCGCCGCTCGCGGACGCGCAGGGCGCGAACTGGCTGCGCCGGCCGTATTTCCGTTCGGCGATCGCCGAGCCGGGGCGCGTGCAGGTCACGCGGCCGTACCTGTCGATCAACGAGGCGCAGCCGTGCGTGACGCTGTCGGTGGCCGTGCGCGTCGGCGATGCGCAGCGCGTGCTGTGCGGCGATATCGACTGGGTCGACGACGAAGCGGACGCCGCCTAGCGCCGCACGGATCGCATGCGGCCACCGGAGGCGCGGCGGCGCGGCTGACGTACGCGCCGGCCGGCACGCTGGCGCCTGTCGCGCGGCTCGGCTAGGATGCGCGAATTGTCCTGACGATTCGCGGGCCGCCCATGAACCGAAACGCCGCTTCTTCCGTCCTCCTCGAAGTGATCGCCACGACCGTCGGCGACGCGAAGGCCGCCGCCCGCGCGGGCGCCGACCGCCTCGAGCTCGTGACCGCGATCACCGAAGGCGGGCTGACGCCGAGCGTCGGCCTGATCGAGGCCGTCGTGGCCGCGGTGCCGATTCCCGTCAACGTGATCGTGCGCCCGCACAGCCGGTCGTTCGTCTATGACGCCGACGACCTGCGCGTGATCGAGCGCGATGTGCGCGCGGCGGTTGCGGCCGGTGCGAACGGTGTCGTGTTCGGCGCGCTCGACGCGCGCGGCGACGTCGATCTCGGCGCGCTGGCGCGCGTCGCGGCCGCCGCCGACGGCCGTTCGCTCACGTTCCACCGCGCGTTCGACGTCGCGCGCGATCTCAACGCCGCGTTCGACGCGTTGCTGCGCGTGCCGGCCGTCACGTCGGTGCTGACGTCGGGCGGCCATCCGTCGGTGCTCGACGCGGTCGCGACGATCACGCGGCTCGTGCGGCAGGCGGCCGGCTCGACCTGCACGGTGCTGGCAGGCTCGGGGCTCACGATCGACGCGGTCGGCGATTTCGTCCGGGCGACCGGCGTGCGCGCGGTGCATTTCGGCTCGGGCGTGCGGCCGCGCGGAGAGGTACTGGCGCCCGTCGACGAGCAGCGCGTCGAGCGCGTGCGCGCGGCGCTCGACGGCGCGGCGGCGCACGTGTGACGTGCCCGGGGCGGCGGCCGCCGCCGCACGCGCCGGCGCTACGCAACAGAACATGATTCGCGAGAGAGGGCCACATGACCGACGCAACACACGACGAGCAGGGCGGCGCGGACGATGACGCCGCGCCCGGCTGGGACGCGATCGACGGTGCGCTCGCCCGCCTCTATCCGGGCCAGGAGCCGAAGCACTACGGCACGCTGGTCAAGTGGCGGCTCGGCGGTCCCGATCCGCTGGACGGGATCAGCGTGTGGAAGCGCGCGGAGCCCGTCCCGCACTGGCATTTCGTCACGTACGGGTTGAGCGAGCTGTATGCGAAGGAGTCCGACGATCCGGCCGTCAGCGGCTTCGGGTTCGAGCTGACGATGCGCGTCGCGTGCGCGGCCGGCGACGCAGAGCCGCCGCGCTGGGTGTTTAGCTTCCTGCAGAATCTCGCGCGCTACGTGTTCCAGAGCGGCAACGCATTCGACGACGGCCACTGGATGACGGCCAACGGCCCGATCGCGCTCGATACCGGCACGGCGCTCTGCTCGATGGGGTTCGCGTTCGATCCGGAACTGCCGGCGATCGACACGCCGCATGGCCGCCTCGCGTTCCTGCAGGTGGTCGGGCTGACGCTCGACGAAGAGCGTGCCGCGAAGCGCTGGCGCACGCGCGCGCTGCTCGACACGCTGGCGCCGCACATGCCGCTCTGGGTGACCGATCTCGGCCGCGCGTCGCTGCTCGAGCGCGCGGACGTGCGCGCGCAGGTCGACGCCGGCACGCAGCGCGACGGCTCGGCGAGCGGCTACCTGTTCACCGACGTGCTCGGATGGGAGACGCGCAAGCGGCTGCTGCGCGCGCCCGTGATCGAGATCACCGTCGGCGCGCGGCAGGTCGAGGAACTCGTCGCGTTGCTGCCGTTGCGGCTGCCGTTCGACCGCCCGTTCCGCCTGGTCGGTCACGACGGCGCGGTGCGGTTCGTGCACGGCGACGCGAACGGCGTGACCGACGAAGACGGCACGCTGACGCTGCGCCTGACCGACGCGACGGTGCAGGCGCTGGCGCGCACGCTGAAGCCGCGCGCCGGCGAGTATGCGATCGACGGGCTCGACGGCGTGCGCTGGCGCGTCGAGAAGACGGTGATCCGCGACGCGAAGGGCAACCCGGTGCAGACGATCGGGTGAAAAAAACGGGGCATGCCCCGGCTTTTGCGTCGGCGGGCCCGGCCCGCCGGCTGATGTCGCTTACGCGTTCGCCGACATCGCGTCCGCGTCGCTCGCGCGGATGCCGAGGCGTTCGAACAGCGCGCGATCCTTCTGCGATTGCGGGTTGCTGGTCGTCAGCAGCTGGTCGCCGTAGAACATCGAGTTCGCGCCGGCGAGGAAGCACATCGCCTGCAGCCCGTCGTCGAGCTGCTCGCGGCCGGCCGACAGGCGCACGACGGCCTTCGGCATCGTGATGCGCGCAACGGCGATCGTGCGCACGAACTCGAACGGGTCGAGCGGCGCGGTGCCTTCGAGCGGCGTGCCTTCGATCGCGACGAGGTTGTTGATCGGTACCGAATCCGGATACGGGTTCAGGTTCGCGAGCTGCGAGATCAGGCCCGCGCGTTCGCGGCGCGATTCGCCCATCCCGATGATGCCGCCGCAGCACACGTTGATGCCGGCGTCGCGCACGCGGTCGAGCGTGTCGAGGCGGTCCTGGTACGTACGCGTCGAGATCACCTGGCCGTAGAACTCCGGCGACGTGTCGAGGTTGTGGTTGTAGTAGTCGAGGCCAGCGGTCGCGAGCTGCTGCGCCTGTTCGTCCTCGAGCATGCCGAGCGTCATGCAGGTTTCGAGGCCGAGTTCCTTCACGCCGCGCACCATCTCGGTCAGTGCCGGCATGTGACGCTCCTTCGGGTTGCGCCACGCGGCGCCCATGCAGAAGCGGCTCGCGCCGTTTGCCTTCGCCGCGCGCGCGGCGTCGAGCACCGCGTCGACGTCCATCAGCTTCTCGGCCTTCAGGCCCGTGTCGTGATGGGACGACTGCGAGCAGTAGCCGCAATCCTCCTCGCAGCCGCCCGTCTTGATCGACAGCAGCGTCGACAGCTGCACCGCGTTCGCGTCGAAGTGCTCGCGATGCACCTGCTGCGCGCGGAACAGCAGGTCGTTGAACGGCAGTGCGAACAGCGCGACGACGTCGGCGACGCGCCAGCGCTGCGAGGCCGGCGCAGCCACGGGAATCGCGTCGGGTTGCACGGCGGCGGTCTGGGCTTGGGTCATTTCGGTTTCCTGTCCTGGGCGGGATTGGGGGATCGGTTGGGTCAATGCTGCGCAGCGCGCAGCGTTTCGACGAGCGCGGCGATGTCGAGCATCGCCGCTGCGGATTCGGGGGTGGCCGGGCTCATGTGCGGAATGCGGCCGAGCAGCGGCGCGCCGTGCTCGCGCGCGAGCCAGTCGCGCATCGTCGCGACGTTCTCGTCGGGGAACGACATGGCCGGGTCGACGTGGTTCGCGACCCAGCCCGCGAGCGTGAGGCCGCGTTGGCGAATCGCGTCGGCGGTGAGCAGCGCATGGTTGATGCAGCCGAGCCGCACGCCGACCACGAGCACGACCGGCAGGCCGAGCGCGACCGCGAGATCGGCCATGTCCTGCGTATCGTTCAGCGGTACGCGCAAGCCGCCGGCGCCTTCGACGACGACGATATCCGCGCGCGTCAGCGCTTCACGATGGCACGCGACGATCGTGTCGATGTCGAGCGTCACGCCTTCCCGCGCGGCGACGATATGCGGCGCGGCCGGTGCCTTCAGCAGGAACGGTGTGCGCAGCTCGGGCGGCAGCGCGACGTTCGCGGCCGCGTCGAGCTGGTCGGCATCCTCGTTGCGCCAGACGCCGTCGCGTTCGTACGCGCCGGCCGCGACGGGTTTCAACGCGGCCGCGCGCAGGCCGTGCCGCGCGAAGCCGTGCAGCATCGCGGCCGAGACGAAGGTCTTGCCGATTTCGGTGTCGGTGCCGGTGACGAACAGGGAGAGCGGGGCGGCGTTCATGCTGCGGCCTCGCTGGCTTCGATCAATGCGGCTTCGAGCCGTGCGAGATCGTCGAACGAATGCGCGGCCGACAGCGACACGCGCAGCCGCGACGTGCCGGCGGGCACCGTCGGCGGCCGGATCGCGGGCACCCACAGGCCGTGCGCGTCGAGCGCGCGCATCGCCGTGAGCGTTGCGTCGTTGCTGCCGATCACGAGCGGCTGCACGGCCGTGTGCGAATCGACCGGCTGCCAGCGCGTGTTGCGCAGCAGCGCGCGCGTGCGCTCGATCAGCGCGGCGAGATGCGTGCGGCGCGCGTCGCCTTCGTCGCCGGCGATCACCTTCAGGCTTGCTGACACCGCATGCGCGACGGCCGGCGGTGCGGCCGTCGTGAAGATGTAGCTGCGCGCGCGCTGGATCAGCCATTCGATCACGGTTTCATGCGCGATCACGAATGCGCCCGCGACGCCGGCCGCCTTGCCGAGCGTGCCGACGTACACGAGATTCGGCGAACGCAGCGCGGCGGCCGCGAGCGCGCCGCGGCCCTGCGGGCCGAGCACGCCGAAGCCGTGCGCATCGTCGACGACGAGCCACGCACCGTGGCGTTCGGCCAGTGCGACGAGCTCGGCGAGCGGCGCGACATCGCCATCCATGCTGAACACGGTGTCGCTGACGATCAGTTTCGTTTCGGCATCCGATGCGTCGAGCAGCGCGGCGAGCGCGGCCGTATCCGCGTGCGGATAGACCTGCACGCTCGCGCGCGACAGGCGCATGCCGTCGATCAGCGACGCGTGGTTCAGCGCGTCGGAGAAGATCGTCGCGTCTTTGCCGGCGAGCGCCGTCATCGCGGCGAGGTTCGCCATGTAGCCGGTGCTGAAGTACAGCGCGCGCGGGGCATCGGAGAAGCCGCCCGCGAAGCCCGCGAGTTCGTCCTCGAGCGTGGCGTGCGCGCGCGAGTGGCCGCCGAGCAGGTGCGAGCCGCCGCTGCCGGAGCCGTAGCGCTGCGCGCCTTCGGCGAACGCGGCGACGAGCGCCGGATGCGCGGCGAGGCCGAGGTAGTCGTTGCTGGCGAAGCCGATGATCTCGCGGCCGTTCACGGTCATGCGTGCGTCGCACGCGGTGTCGGCGATGCGGCGCACGCGGCGCAGCCCCTGGGCGTCGAGATCGGCGAGGCCGCGTTGCAGGGTGTCGAGCAGGCTCATCGGCCGATTTCCTCCAGCGTGGCGTCGAGCGTGTCGCGCGTGCGCTGCGCGAGCCATGCGATGTCGTCGTCGCTCATCACGTACGGCGGCATCAGGTACACGGTCGTGCCGATCGGGCGCAGCAGCAGCTCGCGCTCCAGCGCGCGTTCGAAGAAGCGCCGCGAGAAGCCGCGTGCCGCGTCGCTGTCGAGTGCGACGTCGAATGCGAACAGCGTGCCGCGTTCGCGCAGGTGGCGCACCTGTGGATGCGTGTCGAGGGAGCCAAGCGCGGCGCGCATCGTTGCCGATTTGCGCGTGTTGCTCGCGAGCACGTCGTCGCGCGCGAACAGGTCCAGCGTCGCGACCGCCGCGCGGCACGCGAGCGGGTTGCCCGTGTACGAATGCGAGTGCAGGAAGCCACGCGTCGTGTCGTCGTCGTAGAACGCCGCGTACACGTCGTCGCGCGTGAGCACGAGCGACAGCGGCAGGTAGCCGCCGCTGATGCCTTTCGACAGGCACATGAAATCGGGCCAGACGCCGGCCTGCTCGCACGCGAAGAAGGTGCCCGTGCGGCCGCAGCCGACCGCGATCTCGTCGGCGATCAGGTGCACGCCGAATTCGTCGCACAGCGCGCGCAGCCCGCGCACGTACGACGGATCGTGCATCGCCATGCCGGCCGCGCACTGCACGAGCGGCTCGACGATCAGCGCGGCGATCCGGTTGCCGCGTTCGACGAACAGGCGCCGTACGTCCTCGAGCGCGCGGCCCGCGACGTCGGCGGCCGTCTCGCCCGGCAGCGCGCCGCGCGCATCGGGCGACGCGACGACGTGCGCGTGGCGGATCAGCGGGTCGTACGCATCCTTGAACAGCGCGACGTCGGTCACGCCGAGCGCGCCGATCGTCTCGCCGTGATAGCTGTTCGCGACGCAGACGAATTCCTGCTTGCTCGCGCGGCCGCGGTTGCGCCACGCGTGGAAGCTCATCTTCAGCGCGATCTCGACGGCCGACGCGCCGTCCGATGCGAAGAACGCATGGCCGAGCGTGCGCGCGGTGAGCGCGTGCAGCCGCTCGGCGAGCTCGATCGCGGGCTCGTGCGTGCAGCCGGCGAGCATCGCGTGCTCGAGCGTGTCGAGCTGGTCCTTCAGCGCCGCGTTGATGTCCGGGTTCGCATGGCCGAACAAGTTGACCCACCACGAGCTGATCGCGTCGAAGTAGCGGCGGCCGTCACGGTCGTACAGCCACACGCCCGCGCCGCGCGCGACGGGGACGAGCGGCAGGCGCTCGTGATGCTTCATCTGGGTGCAGGGATGCCAGACCGCGCGCAGGCTGCGCGCGACCCAGTCGTCGGTGGCTGGCGTACTCAAGGCGACTCCGGGGGGTAAAACGACCGCGCGGCATCGAAGGGATGCCGCGCGGCGGGACACGAAACGCGCTGAGATTAGCGTGTTCCGCGGGACGTTGCACTAGCGGTTACAAACCCCGCAAAGCCTTGCCGGGCGGGAGTTCGGTGCAGTTCGGGGGTGCTCGGAACCGAACGCGGCGGATGCGGGGAAATGACCGTAGTTGACGACGTTCGAGTGAGCCCCCCTGACAGAAAAAAATCGCGGGCCGCGCGCCGGCAAGACCGGGAAAAAACGGGGATCGAAGGCGGGCGCGGTGGCGCGGGGTGACGTCACACCCGCACGGCAGCGGCCGAATGGTCTACGGAATCAGGGGCGAAAACGGGCGGCCGGAACGGCAGGCGAGACGGCGCGCGGCGTGGCCGCAAGCGGAAGAAAAGCGGAAGGAGAAACCGGATCGGACGGAAAGTGGCGCGGCGGAGGCCCCGCCGCGCGTCAGCGCGAAGCCAGTGCGTGCGTATCGGTGTCGCGGGTGTCGCGCGTGCTGGCGTCGCCGTTGTCGGCCGTCTGCGTCGTGTTCCACACCACACGGTCGTTGACCGCGTACAGCCGGCACGCGCCCGCGCCTTGCTTCGCGCAGTTGTCGAGTGCGAGTGCCATCGGATCGTCGCCGCCTTCCGCCCACGACCAGGCGCCTTCGGACGACACCGCGAACGCGCGGCTCGGATGCTGGTTCAGGAAGCGGCGATAGCCTTCGCGGCCGGCTTCGTCGACATACGGCACCGCGCTGACCGCATCGATCGACGCGTAGCCGGTGGCCTTCGGTTCGTGCGGGTTCGCGACCGCATAGTGCACCGAGGTCGGCAGGTTCAGTTGCGCGAGGAACGCGCTGACGGCCGGCCACCACACGGGCACGCCGTCGCGATCGACGATCAGCCGGTGCGCGTCATCCTTGTAGCGGCCGAAATCGATGAACTGCGCCTGCGTGCCGTGCGACACGTACGCGTCGTGCATTTGTGCGACGAGTGCGGGCGTCCAGACCGAATCGTTGTCGCCGTACAGCCACAGCGAGCGCACGGCCGTGTGCGCGCCGTACTGGTCGAACGCATCGACGAGGTTGCGTTGCCAACCGTCGCACAGGTCCTGGCGCAGCCCGCCGGAGAAATTGATGATGCCGCGCACGCCCGGTGCGGCTTCGGTGCCGTACGCGACCGATGCGAGGCCGCCGTGCGACGTGCCGGCGACGACGATGCGCGACGCATCGACGTACGGCTGGTGCGACATGTAGCGCACCGTCGCGTCAACGTCGGCGGCCTGCGCGAGGCCGTTCTTGCCGACGTTGCAGCCTTCCTGCTGGTACGTGCCGCCCGAGCCGGCGAAGCCCTGGCGGTTCGGCGCGATCACCGCATAGCCGCGACGCACGAATTCGCGCGCGAACGCGAGCGGCCGGCTGCGCGGCTGAAGATGGAGATCGCCGGTGTTCTTGCCGTGATTGAAGACGACGAGCGGGAACGGGCCGGGGCCGTCCGGCTTGAAGAGCGTCGCCTCGAGCGTGATGGAGCCCGAAGCATCGGCCGGGATGCGGAGAATCTGTTCGTTGAGGTCGGCCGCGACCTGCGGCAGGTTCGAGTCGCCGTAATCGAAGCGCTCGGCATGGGCGAGCGACCCGCTGGTGCCCGCACCCGTATTTGCGTTCGGCAGCGTACCGGCCTGAGCGGCCGACAGCGCACAGGCCGCCATCCATCCCACCAATACCTTGCTGAACGCCATTCGTAAGCCCTGCCATGCAACATGACCAATTCGAGGTCATCGTAGCCCGACAAAATCGGGTTGTGCAATGCGGGAATTACCCGGCGTCTGACACAGCAACTATTTGTCAGCGTTCACTTACTTCGCCGTCGACATAGCGCCAGAAACCGTGCTCGTCGCGCTCGAAACGGCTCGTCTCGTGGAGCCGGTAAGCGCGTCCGCCGACCTTGTAGCGGGCCACGAATTCGACCTCCGCGTGGCGTTCGTCGAGCGGTGCATGGCGTTTGACCGCGAGGCCGAGCCAGCGCGGCGCGTCGGGTGCTTCGGGGTCGGTATCGAGATCGGGCGGGCAGGTGCGCGCCGCCCAGGTCGCGCGCAGGTAGTCGGTCGCGCCGAGCACGTACGCGCTGTACCGCGAACGCATCAACTCGAGCGCGGTGGGCGCGGTTTCGCCGCCGTCGATGAAGCGGCCGCAGCAGGCCGCATAGCGCGGCGTCGGCGCCTTGCCGGCGGGTGAGGGGGACGCGCCGCCGCACGGGCACGCGTCAGGTCGGTTCAAAATCATGCGAAACGGGAATTAACGACGATCGGTTGTCGGTTCGGCTCACCAGCTCAGCTCGATGCCGTCGTACTGGAAGAAGCGGCCATTGGCCTGCGACACGTCCGAGCCGGACTCGGCGATCACGCGGCGCATGCCGGTCACGCTGGTTTCCGGGTCGATCGCGGCCTGCGCGCCGCCCATGTCGGTGCGCACCCAGCCGGGATGCAGCGAGATGCACGCGGCATGGCGCGTCTGCAGCGACGCGATGCGCAGCGCGTCGTTCAGCGCGGCCTTGCTCGCGCGGTACAGCCAGCCGGTCGTGCCGGTCGCCTCGGCGATGCTGCCCATCCGGCTCGACACGACGGCCAGCACGCCGCGTGCGTCCTCGACGAGCGGCAGCAGGATCGGCAGCAGCTGCATCGGCCCGCGTACGTTCGTGTGCATCACCGCGTCGAAATCCTCGGCGGTGATCGTCTCGACGCCTTCGGTGCGCGGCCCGTACACGCCCGACACGAGCACGGCCGCATCGAGCCGTTCGCCATCGAGCTTCCAGCCGAGCGCCGCGATCTGCTCGGGCTGCGCGATGTCGAGCGCATGCGCCTGCGCACCGAGCGCGCGCAGCGCGTCGAGCGAGGCTTCGTCGCGCGCGGTGGCGATGACGTTCCAGCCGTCGCGCCGGTATTGCCGGACGAATTCGCGGCCGAGGCCGCGCGATGCGCCGACGATCAATACGGTTTTCATGCCCGTCGCTCCTTTCCGTGGCGCCGCCCTGGCGGTGCCGGTGTCAGATCCGTTCGATGCGTGTCGCGGCCGCGTGGCGACGGCCGCCCGGCGGCTTTCGCGTTACTTCGCGTCGTCGCAGGGCTTCAGCGTGGCGGCGACCGCCTGCGCGACGCCTTCGAGCCGCGCGGCGTCCGCCGCGATCATGTCGTTGTCCGGCGCATGTTCGCCGCCGGCGGTGAGGGCGGCCACGCAGCGCTTGTAGGTCTCGTCGAGCGCTTCGAAGTTCGACACGGCCATCCCGAGGTTGCGCATCCGGCCGTCGTGCACGCCGTACACGAGCCCGTGCACGGTGAGCGACTGGCCGCGGGCCCATGCGTCGTTGACGATCGTCGTGCGGCACACGTTGACGACCTGCTCGATCGCGTTCAGCTCGATCAGGCGGCGATAACGCGCTTCGCCGACCGGCCAGTCGTCGAGCAGCGCCGCGTGGCGCTCGCGCACGTCCTGTACGTGATGCAGCCAGTTGTCCGCGAGGCCGACACGGCGGTTGAGCAACGCCGCGTTCACGCCCGAGCAGCCGTAGTGGCCGACGACCATGATGTGCTTCACGCGCAGGATGTCGACCGCGAACTGGATCACCGACAGGCAGTTCAGGTCGCTGTGCACGACGACGTTCGCGATGTTGCGGTGCACGAATACTTCACCCGGCGGCAGGCCGATGATCTGGTTCGCGGGCACGCGCGAATCCGAGCAGCCGATCCACAGGTATTCCGGCGCCTGCTGGTCGGCGAGGCGCGCGAAGAACTGCGGATCGTCCTCGAGCTTGCGCTTGACCCAGGCTTCGTTGTTGTCGAACAGATGTGAAAGCGGATTGTCTTGGGTGTTCATCGGTGTGGCTTCCGTTGGCGGAAATCGGGTCTGTATCTGATTCGGTGTCACCGGCGTCAGGCAGCGCGCTGCGCGTCGCCTTCGCCGTCGTTCTGGTCCGTCGCGCCGAAGCGCGCGGGGTAGCGCACGCTGAAGCGCAGCGATGCGTCGTACGGGTAGAAATCGGGCAATTCGCCCTGCAGCAGCTTGTCCTTGCTCGCCTGCCACAGCGCGGGATCGAAAAAGTCCGCGTGATGCTTCATGAACACGCCGCGCACGCGCGGGTCGCCGAGCAGGAACGGTCCGTAGGTCTCCGGAAAGATGTCGTGCGGGCCGACGGTATACCACGGTTCGCCGGACAGCTCGTCTTCCTCGTTGCGCGGCGGCGGCACGCGGCGCACGTTGCAGTCGGTCAGGTACTCGATCTCGTCGTAGTCGTAGAACACGACGCGGCCGTGGCGCGTGACGCCGAAGTTCTTGTACAACATGTCGCCGGGGAAGATGTTCGCCTTCATCAGCTCCTTCACCGCGTTGCCGTACTCCTTCACGCCGTGCTCGACGTCCGCGTCGCTGCCGTTCTGCAGGTACAGGTTGAGCGGCGTCATCCGGCGCTCGATGTACAGGTGCTTGATCACGAGGTTGCCGTCCTCGTACTCGAGCAGCGACGGCACTTCCTTCTCGAGCTCGCGCACGAGCGCGTGGTCGAGCCGCGCGAGCGGCAGCGCGACGCTCGAATACTCGAGCGTGTCGGCCATCCGCCCGAGACGGTCGTGGCGCTTCACGAGCTGGTACTTCTCCATGATCTGCGCGCGCGTCGTTTCCTTCGGCGGCGGGAAGTAATCCTTGATGATCTTGAATACGTACGGGAACGACGGCAGCGTGAACACGAGCATCACGAGGCCCTTGATCCCGGGCGCGATGATGAAGCGGTCGCTCGAATGCGACAGGTGGTGCAGCAGGTCGCGATAGAACAGGTTCTTGCCCTGCTTCTGCAGGCCGACCGACGTGTAGATCTCGGCCTTCGGCTTGCCCGGCATGATCGTGCACAGGAAGTCGACGTACGCCGACGGCACGCCCATGTCGACGAGGAAGTACGAGTGCGAGAAGCTGAAGATGATCTGCAGCAGGTCGCGGCGCAGCAGCACCGTGTCGAGCGCGAGCAGGCCCGGCCGCACGTGGCGGATCGGCACCGCGAACGGCAGCACGCGATCGGCATTGATGATGCGGCCGATGATGTACGCGCTCTTGTTGCGGAAGAACAGCGACGACAGCACGTGGATCTGGAAATTCGGCGCTTCGTCGAAGCGGCCGAATTCGTCGTCGATCGCCTGCATCACGCAGCCGATGTCGCGCGGGAGATCCTCGAACGCCGGCTCGAGCTGGAAGTTCGTGACGATGCGCTCGAGCGTGGCGGCGAGCCCGTCGGTGCCCGGATAGTACGCGCGGTAGGTCGGCTTCGCGGCCGGCTCGTCGTTCTCCAGATACTCGGTCGAGATCGCCGGGCGCACGAAGATGAAATCGTTGCTGAAGTACGAGCGATGCAGGATCTTGCAGCACACCGAATTGAAGAAGGTCTCCGCGCACTCGGGCTGGCGGTGCGACGTGAGCAGGCCGATGTAGTGCAGCTTGATCTGTTGCCACACTTCGTCGTCGATGTTCTCCGCGTCGTATTCGTCTTCCAGCACCTCGACGCATTCCTGCACGCGATCGTCGTACGACGTGATCCGCTCGCGCGCGAGCCGCTGCAGCCCGTGCCAGTCGGAATGCTCGTACAGCGTCTTCGCCTCGACCGCCGCCTCGCGGAAGATCCGGTAATGGCGATCGAAGTATTCGAGCATCGTCTGCGCGACGTCGAAACCGATCTGCGACGACAGCAGTTTGGGGAAGTGATTCATCGCGTGCAGGCTCGTTCGGGAGGGGCTGTAAGCACTCGCCATTTTAGCGCCCAAGTCGGCGTTTCAATGACTTTCGGGGTGACGCGCCGGCGGCCGTCAATCGGCGCGTTGTTCGCCGTTGCGTGCGGTTCGGTGCATCTTCGCGTAAAGATACGGGTACGGAACCGATTCTGGCACGAACTTTTTTTGACCGCCCGGCCGCCGCCGGGCACGCGTTTCGCGCGACGGCGATAGAATCGACGCAACGCCCGCCGTGCCTGCCGCCGGCGTGCATCCGCACCGATAACGACGAGACGCCCCACCGATGAACGCACTGGAACACCAACTCGACTACCCCTTCGCCGATACGCTGCCCGCCGCGGGCGACACGTTCGAGGTCGCGCCCGGCGTGCGCTGGCTGCGCATGCCGCTGCCGTTCTCGCTCGACCACATCAACCTCTGGCTGCTGCGCGACGAGATCGACGGGCAGGCCGGCTGGACGATCGTCGATTGCGGGATCTCGTCGGACGCGATCCGCACGCACTGGGAAAAGATCTTCGACACGCATCTCGACGGCCTGCCCGTGCTGCGCGTGCTCGTCACGCACTGCCACCCCGATCACTTCGGCCTCGCGAACTGGCTGTGCGAAGGCGGCGACCAGGGCCGCTGGAACGTGCGGCTGTGGATGACGCTCGGCGAATACATGTTCGGCTGCCTGATGGCGGCCGGCAACGGCTCGAACGCGGGCGGCGCCGCAGCCGCCGATCACTTCGCGCGCCACGGGCTCACCGATCCGGCCGCGCTCGACAAGCTGCGCAACCGCCGCAACTACTACTCGGATCTCGTGCCGGCCGTGCCGCCGCGCTACCGGCGCCTGCGCGAAGGCGATGCGGTGACGATCGGCGCGCGTACGTGGCGCGTCGTCACGGGCTTCGGCCATTCGCCTGAACATTGCGCGCTCCACAGCGAAGCGGACGGTGTGCTGATCTCCGGCGACATGGTGCTGCCGCGCATCTCGACGAACGTGTCCGTGTTCGACCTTGAGCCCGAAGGAAACCCGCTCGCGCTGTACCTGCAGTCGCTCGGCCGCTACGAGACGATGGCGCCCGATACGCTCGTGCTGCCGTCGCACGGCAAGCCGTTCCGCGGCGTGCGCACGCGCATTGCCCAACTGCGCGAACACCATGACGCGCGGCTCGCGGAAGTGCGCGTCGCGTGCGCGGAGAAGCCGATGAGCGCAGCGGACGTCGTGCCGATCATGTTCCGCCGCCGCGAGCTCGACATCCATCAGATGACGTTCGCGCTCGGCGAGGCGCTCGCGCACCTGAACCTCCTGTGGCTCGCGGGCGAACTCGTGCGCGAGCAGGGCGACGACGGCGTGCTGCGGTTCCGCACCGCCGGCTGACACCGCTTCGTTCTCCTCATGCGACGGGTTCGTAGCGCCACCCGTCGCGATGCCATTGCATCGTGTGCGTCGGGTCGAGCGCCGCGAGAAACGCGGTGTCGTGCGATGCGATCACGATCGCACCGGGGAAGCCGGCCAAGGCGGCTTCGATCGCACGCACCGATTCGAGATCGAGATGGTTGGTCGGCTCGTCGAGCAGCAGCAGTTGCGCGGGCGTGCCGCGCCACAACGCGCATGCGAGCGCGGCCTTCAGCCGTTCGCCACCACTCAGTTGTCGCGTCGGCTGCGTCGCGCGCGCCGCGTCGAGCTGCAGCAGCGCGAGCCGGCTGCGCAGGTCGCCTTCGGCGAGCGGCGTATCGAGCAGCCCCAGTTGCTCGACGATCGAGCGCTCCGGATCGAGCAGTGCGAGCCGCTGGTCGAGATACGCGGTGCTCACGTGCGTCGTGCAGGCGCCTGAGTGCGGCGCGAGCTCGCCCGCGAGTATCCGCAGCAGCGTCGATTTCCCGCAGCCGTTGGGGCCCGTCAGCGCGATGCGCACGGGGCCGCTCGCCGACCACGTGATCGCATCGGCCGCGCCGGCGATGCGCCATGGCAGTTGCGCGCGTTCGAGCGTGAACAGCTGGCGGCGCGCGCTGACCTCGGTGCCCGGCAGCGACACCAGCACGGGCGCATCGGCTTCGACGCGCGCGGCCGCCTGCTGCACGCGTTCGTCGAGCGTTACCTTGAATTCGTTCTGGTGGCGCCGGACCTGCCCCATGATGTTGCGCGCCGCGCCCTTGCGGCTCTGTTTTGCCATCGACGACAGGTTGGCCGTCTTTGCATCGCGCAGCGATGCGGCCGCGTGGCGCTGGATCGTGTCGTGTTCCTGTTCGAGCCTGCGCCTGACGCGTCCGCGTTCGGCTCGCGCGTTGTCGAGCGCCGCTTGCGCGGCATCCTGATCCGCGTCGCGCTGCGCGCGGTAGAACGCGTAGTTGCCGCCATACGAGCGCACGCCTTGCGGCGTCAGCTCGACGACGCGCTGCACACCGGCGAGCAGCGCACGATCGTGGCTCACGATGACGAGGCCGCCGCGCCAGCCGTCGAGCGCCGCGCGCAACCATGCACGGCCCGGCGCATCGAGATGGTTGGTCGGTTCGTCGAGCACGAGCAGCCCGGCACCGGACAGCAACGCGCCGATCAGCGCGACGCGCGCGAGCTGGCCGCCGCTCAGTGCGCGTGCGGGCGTGTCGGGGCGGACGTCGTGCAGGCCGGCCGCGTCGAGGGCCGTGCGCAGCCGTTCGGCGAGATCCCAGCGATCGCCGATCAGGTCGAAGTCGTGGGGTTCCGCGCGGCCTTCCGCGAGACGCGCGAGCGCGCCGAGCGGCGCATCGAGCGCGGCGATCTGCGAGACGGTTAGCGGGTTTGCCTTCGCGTTGTCGTCGTCGTGCTGCTGCGCGACGTAGACGACGGGCGTGTGCCGCTCGATCGTCCCCGCGCCCGGTGCGCGGCGACCCGCGATCAGTTGCGCGAGCAGGCTCTTGCCGATGCCGTTGCGGCCGACGATGCCGGTCGGCGTGCGATCGATGGACAGGTCGAGCAAATCGAACAGCGTGACGCCGTCGTCGAAGCGGAAGGAAACGTGATGAAGCGCGACGAGCGCGCCGGTGGGCGTGGCTGCAGCCATAAGCACCTCCAAAAATGCGTGAAGACCTTCGCGCGCGGCGTGCGTGGCACGGGCGGCGAAAACATTTCGGGAAGGCTTAGTTGTTCACTTTGGCTGGCGTCCGGTATGAGGAATAGGCGCGCAGTGTAGCAAGCGAAACGCGCGGGCTGCAAGCGAGCGGCGCGAACGCCGTCGCTTGCGCGCCACGCGCGGTTACTGTACGGCGACCGTCGTGAAGTTCTGGCGTCCGAACGGACTCACGTGATAGCCGCTCACGTTCGTGCGCGTCAGTGCCGCGGCGGTCGGGTAGCCGAGCGGGATCCACAGCGCCTGGTCGTGGATGATCTTCTGCGCCGATTCGTACAGCTTCGCGCGCTTGGCCTGGTCCGCGGTCGACTTGCCGTCGGCGATCAGCTTGTCGAGCTGCGCATCGCAGAAGCGCGCGAAGTTGATGCCCGACTTCACCGCGTTGCAGCTGAACAGCGGCGACAGGTAGTTGTCCGGATCACCGTTGTCGCCGGCCCAGCCCATGAACAGCATGTCATGCTGGCCGAGCTTCGCCTGCTTGATCAGTTCGCCCCATTCGATCACTTTCACTTCCGCCTTCACGCCGATCTTCGCGAGGTCGGCCTGCAGCAGTTCCGCGCCGACCTTCGGGTTCGGGTTCAGCACGCTGCCGGTCGGGCGCGTCCAGATCGTCGTCGAGAAGCCGTTCGGGAAGCCGGCCTGCGCGAGCAGCTGCTTCGCCTTCGCGGGATCGTACGCATACGGCGAGACGTCCTTCGCGTAGCTCCACGTGTTCGGCGGATACGGGTTGTTCGCGGCCGTCGCGGTGTTGTCGAACACGACCTTCAGGTAGGTCGCGCGGTCGAACGCGAGGTTCAGCGCCTCGCGCACCTTGTCGTTGTCGAGCGGCTTCTTCTGCGTGTTCAGCGCGACGAACGCGGTCATGAACGCGGGCGTCTGCACGACCTTCAGCGCACTTTCGCCCTTCGCGGCGAGCACATCCTGCGGCTTCGGCGACAACGCGATCTGGCATTCGCCGGCCTTCACCTTCTGCAGGCGCACCGACGGGTCGGGCGTGATCGCGTAGATCAGCCGGTCGACCTTCGGCTTCGCGCCCCAGTACGCCGGGTTCACGTCGTAGCGGATCAGCGCGTCCTTCGTATAGCTCTTCAGCATGAACGGGCCCGTGCCGACCGGCTTCGCGTTCAGGTCGGCCTGCTTGCCGGCCTTCAGCAGCTGGTCCGCGTATTCGGCCGAGTAGATCGAGGCGAAGCCCATCGTCAGGATCGGCACGAACGTCGCGTTCGGCTCGTTCAGCACGAACTTCACCGTGCTGTCGTCGACCTTCGTGACCGATTTGACGAGCTTCACGAGGCCCATCGACTGCGCGTGCGGGAAGCCGCTCGCGCCGGCCACCTTGTGCCACGGGTTCGAATCGTCGAGCATCCGCGTGAACGTGAACACGACGTCGTCCGCATTCAGCGTGCGGCCCGGCTTGAAATAGTCGGTGGTCTGGAACGCGACGTTCGGGCGCAGGTGGAACGTGTACGTGAGGCCGTCGGCGCTCGCTTCCCATTTGTCGGCGAGCGCGGGTACGACCTTCTTCGCGGCTTCGTCGTAGGACACGAGCGTGTTGAAGATCACGTCGGCCGACGCGTTGGTCGTGACGAGCGAGTTGTACTGCACGACGTCGAAGCCGTCCGGGCTCGATTCCGTGCAGACGGTGAGCGGCTTGGCGGCGGCGAGGCCGGGGGCGGCGAGGGCGGCGGCGAGCGTGGCCGCGGCGAACAGCTTGACCTGCATAGGATCTCCCACGTGGCTTGTGTTTTTTGCTGGGTGACAGGATGCGGGCGCGGCCCGGAAGCGGGTGGGGCCGGCGCGGCTGGCGAATAGCATACCGTCAAAGCGCGCGGCGCGTGAAAAAAGGCGACGGAACGCGGGTAATTGACCGAAAAACGGCTGCGTTCGCGACGGAATGGGTGTTCGGGCGGCGAGCGGGGGGAGGGCGGCGGTGAGCGCAGGCGCGTCGGCGCTGGGGACGCCGGACAGCGGCGCGGCGGGGAGAGCGCGGGAGCGGTGCGGCCGTGCCGCGAATCGCAGTGTCGAAGCCGTCAGGCGTCGGTGAGGAGAAGCAGGGAAGCGGCCCGCGATGCTTCGCGCGGGCCGGTTGGCCGATCAGTGCGCGCCGGCTTTCGGCTTGCGCGGCGCCTTCTCGAACAGGCGATCGTACAGCCAGCGCGGCAGCACGTGCAGCACCTTCGCGACGACACCCATCTGCCACGGAATCACGCGGAACGCGTGCTGCCGCGCAATCGCGCGCGCCGCGCGTGCGGCGAAGCGGTCGGCGTCCATCAGGAACGGCATCCGGTACGGGTTGTGCGCGGTCATCGGCGTGCGGATGTAGCCGGGTGCGATCGTCACGACGCCGACGCCGGCCGGGCGCAGCTCGACGCGCAGCGCTTCGAGATACTTGATCGCGGCCGATTTCGACGCGCTGTACGCGCCGGAGCCCGGCAGGCCGCGCACGCCGGCGACACTCGCGACGCCGACCAGCGTGCCGTGGCGCGCGGCCGTCATCGGGCCGACGAACGGCTCGAACGTCGCGACCATCCCGTAGTAGTTGATGTCCATCACGTTGCGGAACGTCGCAAGATCACCCTGGCCCGTGACGGCGCCCTGGCTGATGCCCGCGTTCGCGATCACGACGTCGGGGCAGCCGTGCGTCGCGATGAACGACGCGGCGGCCGTCGAGAGCGCGTCGGCGTCGCGCACGTCGGCGGAATAGACGGAGATGGACAGCTTGGGGAATCGCCGCGCGAACGCATCGAGTGCATCGGTGCGTCGCGCGACGAGGGCGAGCGTGGCGCCCTGGCGGGCGTATTCCTCGGCCATCGCGAGGCCGAGGCCGCTCGACGCACCGGTGATGAAGACCTTCAGCGGAGTAGTCATGCCGGTGCGCGGACGGGGATCAGAGCTTCTTGTCCTGAACCTGCTTCACGAGGAAGTCGAGCACCTGGGCCGTGCCCGGGATGCTGTTCGTGTAAGCGGGGCCCGTCTTGTACTTGCCGTTGACGACGACCGTCGGCACGCCGTCGATCGCGTAGTCCTTCAGCAGCTTGGCCGACTGGTTCACCTCGCCCTGCACGCTGAACGAGTTGTACGCGTCCATGAACTGCTTCTTGTCGACGCCCTGCGTGGCCAGGAAGTCGGCCTGCGCCTGCGGCGTCAGCAGGTAGTTCTTCTGCTTGTGGATCGCGTTGAAGATTGCCGGCGTGACCTTCTCGGAGATGCCGAGCGCGGACACGGCGTAGTACAGCTTCGAGTGCGGGACGAAATCGTCGCGGAAGGCGACCGGCACGCGCTTGAAGTCGATGTTGTTGCCTTGCTTCTTCACCCAGGCCTCGATCGTCGGCTCGAATTCGTAGCAGTGCGGGCAGCCGTACCAGAAGAACTCGATCACCTCGACCTTGCCGGCCGGCGCGGACACCGGCTGCGGCGACTTCATCACCTCGAAGTCCTTGCCGGCGACCGGTGCGGCGGGCGAAGCCTGGGCCAGGCCGGCAGCCAGGCCCAGGGACAGAAGGAGCGTGCTAAGCAGTTTTTTCATGTTGTGAACGTCGAATCAGTTGCTCGGGTTACGGAACGTAACGGGTTCTGCGTGGGCTCGGCCGGTTGGCTTACTGCTTCGTGAAGCGGATCACCGCCGTGTCGACACCTGCATCGGACAGGCGCTGACGGGCCGAGTTCATCTCCTCGAACTTCGAGAACGGGCCGACGCGCACGCGGAAATAGGTCACGCCGCTGACGTCGCGTTTCGATACCTTCGACTCGAAGCCCTGGAAGCCGAGGCGCGCGCGCTGCTGCTCGGCGTCGCCTTCGGTCTTGTAAGCGCCCACTTGCAGGAAGTAGCCGGTGTTCGCGTCGTTCGCGGTCGGCGGCTTCGCTGCTGCCGCGGCAGCCGACGACGTCGGCTTCGGCGTGTTCGCGGCCAGCTGCTGTTGCTGCTGCTTTTGCGCGGCAGCCTGCTGCGCCTGCTTCTGCGCGGCGAAGCGTGCGAGATCGTCCTCGCCGCCTTGCTGCTGTTGCTGCGCCTGTTGCGTCTTCTTCGGCGGCGGCGTGGTGTCGGCCGGCTTCGGTGCGACGGCGACGCCGTTGCCCGACGACGTATTGTTCGACGCGGTCGTGTTGCTCGAGCTGCCGGTGTTGTTCGAGCCGCTCGACCCGTTGGCCGACGGCGGCACTTCGACGATCTGCGGCTCGGGCAGCAGGCCGCCCTGGGTCTGGTTCGCGGCCTGGCCGGGCGCGGTGTTCGGCGGCGCGGGCTGCGCGGCCTGCGGCACCGGCTGGCCGGGCGTCTTGCCCTGCAGCGCGCGGTTCGGGTCGAACTGCTGCGGCTGGCTCGCGCCGTTGTCGGCCGGCGGCGGTGCGACCTTCGACACGAACGGCGACGGCGAGCGCGTGATGTAGAGCGCCACCACCACGGCGATCGCGAGGCCGACAATCAGGCCCAGCACGATTCCAAGAAATGTCCCTCCGGCTTGTTTCGATTGCTTCGAAGTTCGGCGTGGTTGTGCCATTGCTTGAGTTACCTGCAAAAAGAATCGTGAAAGGGCCGCGGCGGGCGCGCCTGTGGCGGGCGCTGCCGCGGCCATTCGCTGCCCGGATCGGGCCGCTTACATCGTTACATCTTGGCGGGCGCGGACACGCCGAGCACCGCCAGACCGTTCTCGAGCACCTGCCGGGTCGCGGCGAGGAGCGCGGCGCGCGCATTGCGCGGCGCTTCGTCGTCGACCAGCACGCGCTCCGCATTGTAGAACGAGTGGAATTCGCCAGCGAGGTCGCGCAGGTAGAACGCGACCGCGTGCGGCGCCAGCTCGTTCGCTGCGTGCGTGAGCATGTCCGGATACTCGGCCAGCTTCTGCATCAGCGACGTCGCCTGCGCGCTCGTCAGCTGCGACAGATCGGCGCCCGGCAGCTGCGCGACGTCGACGTTGTAGCGCGACTTCAGTTCGTTGAGCACCGAGCAGATCCGCGCATGCGCGTACTGGACGTAATAGACCGGGTTTTCGTCGTTCTGTTTCAGCGCGAGGTCGATGTCGAACACGAACTCGGTATCGGCCTTGCGCGAGATCAGGAAGAAACGCACCGCGTCACGGCCACGCGTGATGGTCGCCTCGTCGATCAGGTCGGGCGCCGCTTCCTGGCCCGCCGCCGCGCCGCCCGACCATTCGATCAGGTCGCGCACCGTCACGTAGCTGCCCGCGCGCTTCGAGATCTTCACTTCCTGGCCGTCGCGCATCACGGTGACCATCTTGTGCAGCACGTAGTCGGGATAGCCCTTCGGAATCCCGATGTGCAGCCCCTGCAGGCCGGCGCGCACGCGCGCGATCGTGCCGTGGTGGTCCGAGCCCTGGATATTGATCACCTTCGTGAAGCCGCGCTCCCACTTCGTCACGTGGTATGCGACGTCCGGCACGAAGTACGTGTACGTGCCGTCCGACTTGCGCATCACGCGATCCTTGTCGTCGCCTTCGTCGGTCGTGCGCAGCCACAGCGCGCCGTCCTGCTCGTAGGTCATGCCGGCCTTGACCAGCGCGTCGACCGTCTTCTCGACACGGCCTTCGCTGTACAGCGACGACTCGAGATAGTACTGGTCGAACTTCACGCCGAACGCTTGCAGGTCCATGTCCTGCTCGCGACGCAGGTAGGTAACCGCGAACTTGCGGATCGCGTCGAGATCCTCGACGTCGCCCGTGCCCTTGACCGGCTCGCCGTCCGACGCGGCGACCGTTTCGCCGGCCAGGAAGTCGCGCGCGATGTCGGCGATGTATTCGCCGTTGTACGCGGCTTCCGGCCAGCCCGCGTCGCCCGGCTTCAGGCCGCGTGCGCGCGCCTGCGTCGAGATCGCGAGGTTGCCGATCTGCACGCCCGCGTCGTTGTAGTAGAACTCGCGATGCACCGCGTAGCCCTGGCTCGCGATCACGTTCGCGAGCACGTCGCCGAGCGCGGCCTGGCGGCCGTGGCCGACGTGCAGCGGGCCGGTCGGGTTCGCCGACACGAATTCGAGCAGCACCTGCTTGCCTTTCTCGCGATCCGACGTGCCGAACGCGCGGCCCTGGTCGAACACGGCGGCGATCACCGCCTGCTTCGCGGCGGCCGACAGGCGCAGGTTGATGAAGCCGGGGCCGGCGATCTCGGCGGCTTCGACGAGGCCTTGCGCGCCCGGCTGGGCGGTGAGCGCCGCGACGATCTGCTCGGCGAGCTGGCGCGGGTTCGTGCCGAGCGGCTTGGCGAGCTGCATCGCGACGTTGCACGCGACGTCGCCGTGCGCGGCGACTTTCGGGCGCTCCAGCGTGATGGTCGGGGCGACGGACGCCGCGTCGGCGCCTTTCAGCGCGTGTGCGACCTGCTTGACGCTATCCGCGAGCAGGGCTTCGAGGGTCTGTTTGTGTGCTGGCAGCATGCTGGTAGAAGGCTTCGTTGGTGGCGGCCGGAAACGCCGGCCCGCCGGCGCGCTTTTTAAGCGCGCGTTTCAGGGATCGCAGAATTTTAACAGGTGCTAATATGCCGCTCAGGCGGCCCGCGTCCGCGAGGCCGGACGCCGGTCTGCCGGCGTTCCCCAACCGCGCCGCGCAGGCACAACAAGATGAAAAGGGAATTGTCATGATTACGTTCAAGAGCAAGGCGGCACAGGATCTCGACGTGCTGAAGGATTTCGCCGTGTATGTGCTGGGTCTCGTCGGCAAGCAGCTGGGCGAGCGCGGTGTGATTACGCACGACGAGCTGGACCACGCGATCGCCAAGCTGGAAGGCGCCGTTGCACAGGCGAAGCAGGAACGCGCCGAGCATGCCGGCCATTTCCACGAGGACGAAGCCGACCACGCGCACCACGAAGTGCCGCCGAGCCTGGCACAGCGCGTCGCACCGTTCCTCACGATGCTGCGCGAAGCGAAGGCCGGCGAGGCCGACGTGCACTGGGGCTTCTGAGCTTCCTTGCCCGCTATCCGAAAGGATCGAAAGGCAGAAAAAAGCCCGCTTCCGAGCGGGCTTTTTCTTTTGTCTTACAAAACGGTGGCGGCGAACGATCATGGGCCCGATAACGAGCCGTCCGCAGCTCGCCTGCATTGACGGAAAGAGCAGAATTTCCTTATAATTCAACGCAAGACTATGTGAAAGCGGGTGCGAAAACATAGCGCCGCCCGAGTTCTCGGGCCCCACCTGGAGTGGGTACTCCGTCGAGAGGCGGAAAGAGAATCCCGCATGCGACGGCTGCCGAGAGGCAGCCGTTGGTTTTTCTACGCCCGGATCTTGCGGCCTTCCAGGCTCGCGCGCAGCAGCGTGCGCAATGTCACCTTCCGGGCTTCCCGCTGGCGTCTCGTCAGGTCGCCATCCAGCATGTACGCAGACTGCACCCGCAGGATGAGCCGGCGTTTTCTGGCCCGGTCCTTCGAAACCTCGAAGAACACCGCGTACACGCGTGGCATACCGTCCGACGACACTGCCTCCACCGTCACGAAATTGGGTTGCCGTTCGTTCGCAACGACGATCCGTCGCGTCGCCAGCCCGGTAATCACGTCACGCAACAGTTGCCGCGATGCCCGATACCGATCCGCGCAGAGCACGCGCACTTCGCGGCCGTCGTCGTAGATCTCGTCGGCCGGAATGGCGTCGCGGGTACGCGGGTCCCACTTGAAGCTGCGCGTGAAGCAGTGGCAGGAGAACAGGACAAGAACCGTCACGTCGAATCCGGTTTCCAGGTTGCAGGTGAAGGTCAACGGACGCAAGTGGCTCAGATCCCAGCGTTCGCCACGGTAGCGCATCGGCGGGATTGGAACGGTCTCGTCGATTGGTGTTTCGGTGATCCGGATCTCGAAGGTCTGCATGGCGGGGCGAGGTTCGGGCTGGGGACGGAGCATCGATGCGTCCGTGCTAGAGCGCCCGACGCTTCTGCGGTGACGATGCCGATTATTGAGATTAGTTATCCTGATTGATTGTCGTGTTGTGCAACACGCCCCATGACCGGGGCGCGTTGTGGCGAGGTGCGGCGCAGGCGCCGCGGTTCTGTCGGTTACAGCTGCGGCGCGAGCGCGCGGCGCGCGTCGTCGAGCGACAGCGCCATGCGCTGCGCATAGTCCTCGAGCTGATCCTGTCCGATTTTGCCGACCGAGAAGTACGTGCTGTCCGGATGCGCGAGGTAGAAGCCCGACACGCTTGCGGCCGGCAGCATCGCCAGCGAGTCGGTCACGCTCATGCCGATCTCGTCCGCGTGCAGCACGTCGAACATGTCGCGCTTTACGAGGTGGTCGGGGCAGGCCGGGTAGCCGGGTGCCGGGCGGACGCCCGCGTATTTTTCCGCGATCAGCGCGTCGTTGTCGAGCGTCTCGCCGCTCGCGTAGCCCCACAGCTCGCGGCGCACACGCGCGTGCATCGCTTCGGCGAACGCTTCCGCGAAGCGGTCGGCGAGCGCCTTCAGCATGATCGCGCTGTAGTCGTCGTGGTCGGCTTCGAACTGCTTTTCCTTCACGTCGACACCCAGGCCGGCCGTCACCGCGAACATCCCGATGTAGTCGGCGACGCCCGATTCCTTCGGCGCGATGAAGTCGGCGAGCGAGCGGTTCGGCCGCATCACGCCGTCGACCACCGGGCGCACGCTCTGCTGGCGCAGGTTGCGCCACGTCATCAGCACTTCCGAGCGCGATTCGTCGCTGTAGATCTCGATGTCGTCGTCGTTGACGGTGTTCGCCGGCAGCAGCGAGATCACGCCGTTCGCGGTCAGCCAGCGGCCCTGGATCAGGCGCGCGAGCATCGACTTCGCGTCGGAGAACACGCGTCGCGCCGATTCGCCGACGATCTCGTCGTTCAGGATCGCCGGGTACGGGCCCGCGAGATCCCAGGTCTGGAAGAACGGGCCCCAGTCGATGTAGTTCGCGAGTTCGTTCAGGTCATAGTTCTTGAACACGCGGCGGCCGATGAATTTCGGCTTCACGGGCCGGTAGCCTGCCCAGTCGACCTTCGTCTTGTTCGCGCGCGCCTGCTCGAGCGTGACCATCGGCTGCGCCTTGCGGTTCGCGTGCTGGTCGCGGATGCGTTCGTAGTCGGATTTCAGCTCGTCGAGGTACTTCGCCGCGCCTTCGTCGGACAGCAGGTTCGACGCGACCGACACCGAGCGCGACGCGTCGGGCACGTAGACGACCGGGCCTTCGTAGTGCGGCGCGATCTTCACGGCCGTGTGCACGCGCGACGTCGTCGCGCCGCCGATCAGCAGCGGAATCTTCTTCACGCGGAAGTAGTCGTCGCGCTGCATTTCGGATGCGACGTACGCCATTTCCTCGAGGCTCGGCGTGATGAGGCCCGACAGCCCGATGATGTCCGCGCCCTCGACCTTTGCTTTCGCGAGGATCTCGTTGCACGGGACCATCACGCCCATGTTGACGACTTCGAAGTTGTTGCACTGGAGCACGACCGACACGATGTTCTTGCCGATGTCGTGCACGTCGCCCTTCACGGTCGCGATGACGATCTTGCCCTTAGCGCGCACGTCGCCGCCCGCTTCCGCGAGCAGGCGCTTTTCTTCCTCGATGAACGGAATCAGGTGCGCGACGGCCTGCTTCATCACGCGCGCCGATTTCACCACCTGCGGCAGGAACATCTTGCCCTGGCCGAACAGGTCGCCGACGATGTTCATCCCGTCCATCAGCGGGCCTTCGATCACGTTGATCGGACGGCCGCCGGCCGCGTCGATCTTCGCGCGCACTTCTTCGGTGTCCTCGACGATGAAGGTCGTGATGCCGTGCACCAGCGCATGCGAGAGCCGCTTCTCGACCGGCTGGTTGCGCCACTCGAGGTTCTCTTCCTTCTTCGCGCCGCCCGCCTTGAACTTGTCGGCGATCTCGAGCAGGCGGTCGGTGGAATCGTCGCGACGATTCAGGATCACGTCCTCGACGCGCTCGCGCAGCTCGGCGTCGAGATCGGCGTACACGCCGAGCTGGCCCGCGTTCACGATGCCCATGTCCATCCCGGCCTGGATCGCGTGATACAGGAACACGGTGTGGATCGCCTCGCGCACCGGGTCGTTGCCGCGGAACGAGAACGACACGTTCGACACGCCGCCGCTCACCTTCGCGTACGGCAGGTTCTGCTTGATCCAGCGGGTCGCCTCGATGAAGTCGACCGCGTAGTTGTTGTGCTCCTCGATGCCCGTCGCGACCGCGAAGATGTTCGGGTCGAAGATGATGTCTTCCGGCGGGAAGCCGACTTCGTTCACGAGGAAGTCGTACGAGCGCTTGCAGATTTCGGTCTTGCGTTCGTAGGTATCGGCCTGGCCGGTCTCGTCGAATGCCATCACGACGGCGGCCGCGCCGTAGCGGCGGATCAGGTTCGCGTGGTGACGGAACGCTTCCTCGCCTTCCTTCAGCGAGATCGAGTTCACGATCGCCTTGCCCTGCACGCACTTGAGGCCGGCCTCGATCACGTCCCATTTCGACGAGTCGATCATGATCGGCACACGCGCGATGTCCGGCTCCGATGCGATCAGGTTCAGGAAGCGCACCATCGCCGCCTTCGAATCGAGCATCGCCTCGTCCATGTTGATGTCGATCACCTGCGCGCCGTTCTCGACCTGCTGGCGCGCGACGGCGAGCGCCTCGTCGAACTGGCCGTTGAGGATCATCCGTGCGAACGCCTTCGAGCCGGTGACGTTGGTGCGTTCACCGACGTTGATGAAGAGCGTCCCGGACGTGACGTTGAACGGCTCGAGGCCGGCAAGGCGCATCATGTGATCGGTCATGGCGGTGCGAATTCTTTTGATGAAGGACGTGGGGCGGTCGGGTCAGGCGTTGTCGCTGTACTGGTTCGGCCAGCGGCGCGGCTTCACGTCGGCGAGCGCCTTCGCGATTTCGGCGATGTGTTCGGGGGTCGTGCCGCAGCAGCCGCCCGCGAGGTTCACGAGCCCGGCCTGCGCGAATTCCTTCAGCAGGCCCGACGTGACGTCCGGCGTTTCGTCGAAGCCCGTGTCGCTCATCGGGTTCGGCAGGCCCGCGTTCGGGTAGCACGACACGTAGGTGTCGCACAGTTTCGCGAGCTCGGCGATGTACGGGCGCATCAGCGCCGCGCCGAGTGCGCAGTTCAGGCCGAACGTGAGCGGCTTCGCATGGCGCAGCGAATTCCAGAACGCCTCGACCGTCTGGCCCGACAGGATCCGGCCCGATGCGTCGGTGACGGTGCCCGAGATCATGATCGGCAGGCGCTCGCCGGTGTCCTCGAACAGCTCGTCGAGCGCGAACAGCGCGGCCTTCGCGTTCAGCGTGTCGAAGATCGTCTCGACGAGGAACAGGTCGACGCCGCCGTCGAGCAGCGCCTTCGCCTGCTGGTAGTACGACGTGCGCAGCTCGTCGAACGTGACGTTGCGCGCGCCCGGATCGTTGACGTCCGGCGAGATGCTGGCCGTCTTCGGCGTCGGCCCGATCGCGCCCGCGACGAAGCGCGGCTTGTCCGGCGTCGCGTATTTCGCGGCCGATTCGCGCGCAAGCTTCGCCGATTCGACGTTCATCTCGACGACGAGATCTTCCATCCCGTAGTCGGCCTGCGCGACGGTCGTCGCGCCGAACGTGTTGGTCTCGACGATGTCGGCGCCGGCCGCGAAGTACTGGTCGTGGATCTCGCGGATGATCTGCGGCTGCGTGATCGACAGCAGTTCGTTGTTGCCCTTGATGTCGCGCGGGAAATCCTTGAAGCGCTCGCCGCGATACGCGGCTTCGTCGAGCTTGTAGCGCTGGATCATCGTGCCCATCGCGCCGTCGAGGATCAGGATGCGCGATTTCAGCAGCGCGGGCAGGGCGGCGCCGCGCGTGTAGGGCGCGTCGAGCGGGGCGGAAGCGGCGAGAGGAGTCGCAGACATGGGCGAAAGACCGGCGAAGACGGGAAAACCGCCATTGTAGCCGGTGCGCCTGGGTGCCGCCCGGCCTTGCGCGGCGGCGGCCCGCCCGCCAAATGAAAACCCCCGCCGGCGGACCGGGCGGGGGTGTGATCGGAGTGCTCGCGGCGCCGCGTCGATGCGCGGCGAAAGGCCCGGCCGCACGAGGCGCCGGGCAACGGGTCGTCAGTGCAGCACGACGGGCATCATCATCAGGCTGTCGAATTGTCCGAGGAATTCGTCGACTTCGTCGAGCGACGGCTCATCCTCGATCAGCTGTTTCACGTGTGCGCGGAATCGTTCGGCAAGTTCGCCGTCGATGAAGATCTCGCGCTGCGCGTTCTTGTCGACGATTTCGTATCCGCCGGCATTCATCAGGTGATGACCGGCCTGCGGCGCAAATTCGACGACGCAGTAGTTGGGGCTGTTGTAGATCATTTGCATGGCGGCACTCCTCTTCGCAGTGGCATCTGGCCTTGTTGTCCCCTAGGTGGGGCGAGCCTTGCCGGTTTCAAGGGGCTTGCGCTGCACACCCCGTTCCCGTTTGCGTGGGGTGTATCGGTTAGAAGCCGATGTCTATGAAACGTTTCTCATTGTCTGCCGGTGGACGGAAATAGTTGTTAAAGAGTGTCATCGGCCATTTCAAGGAAATCTGTAGTCGGTCGAAATTGCCGAATCGTGCGCGTTCACGCGCGAGTTCACTGTGTGACAGTCGAAGATGCCGGCGGTGCAGCCGGTTGTGCAGTTGGTTGTGCGGGCGGTTGCACGGCGGCCGGCGGCGCGGGTTGTGCCGGTTCCGCGGCCGGTGCGGCCGACGCATCGGCCGCCGGTGCGCCGGCGGGCGCGTTCGTTGCGCCGCCTGCAGGCGCGACGTCGGCAGGCACGTTCGGCGCCGCCAGGCGGCCATGCCACACCAGTTCGATCTGCGCGCCGCTCGGCTCGGTCTGCATGAGTCGCGCGGGCAGCCAGCCGAGCGAGGGCGCGAGCCACATGTCGATGCGGCGCGTGTCGCCGTCGCGGCGCGGCAGGCGCATGAAGTGCCGTGCGTCGATGATGCCGGCCTGCGTCTGCACCTGCTCGTCGCCGATCACCGCGATCGGCCAGGTCTCGCCGCTGTTGTTGTCGATCACGAAGAACTGCTGCGTGACGCCCGGCTTGTACGCGGACGGATTGCCGCGCACGAGCCCCGACAGCTGCATCAGCATGCTGAAGCGGTCCTGCACGCCGTCAGGCAGCGGCGCGTTGTTCGGCGTGCGCGTGAACACGACCTGCCGGATCTCGCGGTTGAAGATCGCGATGTCTTCCGGCCGCTTGCCGCGCTTCTCGACGTAACGGTCGGGCGCGACGCCGAACGCGTCGATGCGGCCTTCGCTGCGATAGGTGAACGGGCCGACGAACGGCACGGGCATCGACACCGACAGGTCGTACGTATGCCCGTCCGTGCGCCAGCGGATCGTGCCGATCGTGTTCTGCATGCCGTTGTAGAACGTGTCGTACTGCAGGTCGCCGGACGGCGGCGCGGCGAATTTCACGCCGCTCGTCGCGGGGCCGGGCGTGGCGGCGCTGCTGGCGCCGGCGGCCGACGCGGCGTGCGCACCCGATGCGCCGGATGCGCCCGATACGCCGCTTGCGGCGGATGCGGCAGCCGGCGGTTCGCCGTGCTCGGCCGTCTGCGTCGACGTGAGGACCGGCTCGGGCTTCGGTTCGGGCTTTGGCGCGGCGGCCTTGGGGGCGGCCGGCGCAGGCGCGGCCGGATGCTCGACCGGCTTGGGAGCAGGCGGCGCGGGCTGGCGCTCGATCGGTTGCGCTTTCAGCAGTTCGATCTGGACGGGGATCTCGGCCGGCGGCGGCGTGAACGCATCGCGGTTGCGCATCAGCCAGAACGCGGCAAGTGCGTGCAGCACCAGCACGACGACGAGCGCGACGGCCACGCGCAGCCAGCGGCGGGGCAGGGCGTGACTCGGGCGGATGTCGGCAGGCGGCATGGGCATCGGAACAGGATCGGGGCGGTCGCGTGACGTCGGGCGCACGGCGCGCCACAGGAATCGGACTGCCGGATGCGCCGCGCGTTCGCGCCGCGTGACGTGGGGCGAGTCGGTGGGGCGAATCCGGTGCGTCAGGCGTCGCGTGCGTCGGGACTATAGCCGAGTTCGTAAGACAGTTTTTGCGCGCACGCGCGCAGCGCGGTGTCGATCTCTCCGCCCCACGCGATGTCGAACGAGCCTTCCTGGCCGAGCGCGACGATCGCGAGCGCGAGTTCGCCGACCGCGTCGAACACGGGCATGCAGAACGCGTGGATCGTCGGCAGCAGCATCCCTTCGACGCGCGCGGCCTCGTGCTTGCGCACGTCGGCAAGCACCGCGTCGACCTCGTCGAGCGTGCGCGGGCCGCCGTGGTGCGGCGAGCGGCGCGTGTCGGCGAGTTCGCGCTCGAGCATCGCGGCGGTCTTGCTGCGCGGCAGGTACGCGGCGAACAGCAGGCCGGTTGCGGAGCCGAGCAGCGGCATCACGTCGCCGAGCTTCAGCGACGCCTTCGCCGGGTGGCTCGACTCCATCCAGTGCACGATCGTCGGCCCCTGGTTGCCCCACACCGCGATGCCGACCGTCTGGTCGAGGCGGTCGCGGAATTCGGTCAGCGCGATCCGCGCGAGCTTCACGCCGTCGACGCGTGCGAGCCGCGCGAGCCCCATCTGCAAGGCGAAGCCGCCGAGCTCGTAGCGCCCGGAGACGGGGTCTTGCGACACGACACCGAGCCGCGAGAAGCTGACGAGGTAGCGGTGCGCCTTCGCGGGACTCATGCCCGCGCGCTGCGCGAGATCGCGCAGCATCATCGCGCGCGGCTCGCTCGTCAGCACGTCGAGCAGGCGAAAGCCGACCTCGATCGACTGAATGCCGGAACGGACCTTCTCGCCGTTCTCGCCGGAGGTGGCGTCGTCGGTGTCGGAGTCGGCGAGATCGTCGTCGGGAAGCGGGTTGGCGGGCATGGGCAACGGGTGCGCGAGAATGCGGCAGGAATCGGGGTGAAAACGGCAGGCGCGATCGTCGCGCGCCGCATGGATTCACCATCGTAAAATAGATTCCCTCCATCGTCACTACAACGCCAGAGTCCCCCTATGAAACTTGCTTCGCTGAAGGACGGCACGCGCGACGGCCAGCTGATCGTCGTGTCGCGCGACCAGCACACCGCGGCGATCGCCGATGCGATCGCGCCGACGCTGCAGCGCGTCCTCGACGACTGGGCGTTCTACGCGCCGCAGCTGCGCGAACTGTACGACGCGCTGAACCACGGCCGCGCGCGCAATGCATTCGCGTTCGATCCGGCCAACTGCATGGCGCCGCTGCCGCGCGCGTTCCAGTGGGCCGACGGCTCCGCCTACGTGAACCACGTCGAGCTCGTGCGCCGTGCGCGCGGCGCGGAGATGCCGCCCGAGTTCTGGACCGACCCGCTGATGTACCAGGGCGGCAGCGACGATTTCCTCGGGCCGCGCGACGACGTCGTGTGCCCGTCGGAGGAATGGGGCATCGATTTCGAGGCGGAAGTCGCGGTGATCACCGGCGACGTGCCGATGAGCACCTCGCCCGACGCCGCGCTGAAGGCCGTACGCCTCGTCACGCTCGTGAACGACGTGTCGCTGCGCAACCTGATTCCGGCCGAACTCGCGAAGGGCTTCGGCTTCTTCCAGAGCAAGCCGGCCACCGCATTCGCACCGGTCGCCGTGACGCCCGACGAGCTCGGCGACGAATGGCGCGAAGGCCGCGTACACCGGCCGATGATCGTCCACTGGAACGGCAAGAAAGTCGGCCAGCCCGATGCGGGCACCGACATGGTGTTCCACTTCGGCCAGCTGGTCGCGCACGCGGCGAAGACGCGCAACCTGCGTGCCGGCTCGATCGTCGGCTCGGGCACGGTGTCGAACAAGGACGCGAAGCGCGGCTACTGCTGCATCGCCGAGAAGCGCTGCCTCGAGACGATCGAGCACGGCGCGCCGCAGACCGAATTCATGCGCTACGGCGACACCGTGCGCATCGAGATGTTCGACGCGGCCGGCAAGTCGATCTTCGGCGCGATCGAGCAGTCGGTCGCCCCGCCCGACGGCACGGCGTAAGCCGCGCGGCGCACGCGACGTACCGCGAAACCCGGCTTCGGCCCGCGCGCCGGGTTTCGCCTGATGTTTGACCGCGCGGGCTTGGCTACACTCGACTCGAGAGCCTCGAACAAGGAGCGGCACATGGCCGATCTCGCCGCGTACGGCGG
Organism: Burkholderia cepacia; assembly: GCF_029962485.1. NCBI lineage: Bacteria > Pseudomonadati > Pseudomonadota > Betaproteobacteria > Burkholderiales > Burkholderiaceae > Burkholderia > Burkholderia cepacia. Next base: position 3,271,244 of record NZ_CP073637.1, on the reverse strand, counting down.
TTACGAAGCATTGAAGGTGACGCGCCGCGACCACGGCGTGCTCGACATCGTGATGAGCGGCGAGGGCGCGAACCGCAGCGGCCTCGCGACCGCGAACGCGCGCATGCATCGTGAGCTCGCCGATATCTGGCGCGACGTCGATCGCGATCCCGACACGCGCGTCGCGGTGATCCGCGGCGAAGGCAAGGGCTTTTCGGCGGGCGGCGATCTCGCGCTCGTCGAGGACATGGCGAACGACTTCGACGTGCGCGCCCGCGTGTGGCGCGAGGCGCGCGACCTCGTTTACAACGTGATCAACTGCAGCAAGCCGATCGTGTCGGCGATGCATGGCCCGGCCGTCGGCGCGGGGCTCGTCGCCGGGTTGCTCGCCGACATCTCGATCGCCGCGAAGGATGCGCGCATCATCGACGGCCATACGCGGCTCGGCGTCGCGGCCGGCGACCACGCCGCGATCGTGTGGCCGCTGCTGTGCGGGATGGCGAAGGCGAAGTACTACCTGCTGCTGTGCGAGCCCGTGAGCGGCGCGGAGGCCGAACGGATCGGGCTGGTCTCGCTTGCGGTCGAGCCGGCCGACCTGCTGCCGAAGGCGTACGAGGTGGCCGAGCGGCTCGCGCACGGTTCGCAGTCGGCGATCCGCTGGACCAAGTACGCGCTGAACAACTGGCTGCGCTCGGCCGGGCCGACCTTCGATACGTCGCTCGCGCTCGAATTCATGGGCTTCGCGGGGCCCGACGTGCAGGAAGGCATCCGTTCGCTGCGCGAGCGGCGCCCGCCCGCGTTCCCCGGCGACGCGCCGTTCTGACGCGCGCTATGATCGAACCACGCGCGGCTGCGCGACGCATGGCGGCCGCCTCGCTCCCCCAGTCAACCAGGATGCCCGTATGACGACCGATGCCTCCGGCGCCAACCCTTTCGCCGGCTTTGCCGGCTTCAAGCCCGCCGACATGATGGACCGCATGTGGGACATGGTCCGGATGTCGCCGTTCGGCGGGATGACGCCGTTCCCGGGCGCCACGCAAGGGCTGCCACCGTCGCTGTCGAGCATGTCCGACATGATGTCGCCGCTCACGAACGTCGAGGAGCTCGACAAGCGGATCACCGATCTGCGCGCGGTCGAGCAGTGGCTGAAGCTCAACCTCGGGATGCTGCAGTCCGCGATCCAGGCGCTCGAGGTGCAGCGTGCGACGCTCGCGACGCTGCGTGCGTTCGGCGCGTTCGCGCAAAGCTCGATGTCGGCGGCCGAGGAAGCGGCCGTTGCCGCCGCGCAGGCGGCGAAGGCCGCGCCGTCCGGCGACGCGTCGCCGGCGCCGGATGCCGCCGATGCGCCCGCGGGCGACGCCGCGCAGCAGGCGTTCGACCCGGCCGGCTGGTGGAACCTGCTGCAGTCGCAGTTCAACCAGCTCGCGAGCCTCGCGATGGCGCAGCCGGGCATGCAGCCCGCGGCGCCGGGCGATGCGCAGCCGGAAGCGGCCGCCGCACCGGAGCCGGCCGCGAAGCCGGCGCCGGCCGCCGCCGCGCCGCGCAAGCCCGCCGCGAAGCGCGCGAAGCCGTCCGGTTCGGCCGCGGCGCGCGCAGCCGCCGCTTCGTCGCCCGAAACGCGTCCGCCGAAGCGCTCGACGTGACGCGGCGCAGGTAGCAGGTCGATCATGCGGCTCGCGCTCGTTCTGATGGGAGGCGGTGCGCGTGCCGCCTACCAGGTCGGCGTGCTGAAGGCGCTGGCCGAGATCGCGCGCGAAGCCGATCCGCAGCGGCACACGCTGCCGTTCGCGGTCGTATGCGGCTCGTCGGCCGGCGCGATCAACGCGACGTCGCTCGCGAGCCACGCGGACGATTTCTCTCACGGCGTGCGGCGCCTGCTCGAGTTCTGGGAGCCGTTGCGCGCCGATTACGTGTATCGCAGCGACTGGCTCGGCATCGCGGCCGCCGGCGCGCGCTGGCTCGCGGCGATGACCTTCGGCTGGGCGGCCCGCCGCTCGCCGCGCGGGCTGCTCGACAACACGCCGCTCGCCCACTTGCTGCAGCGCGAGCTGAGCTTCCACCGGATCGAGCAGATGCTCGAGGCGCGCCTGCTGCATGCGCTTTCGATCACCGCGCTCAGCTATTCGAGCGGCCGGCACCTGACGTTCTACCAGGCGGCGCAGCCGATCCAGGCGTGGCGGCGCGCGCAGCGCACCGCGCGGCTCGTCGACCTGTCGGCGTCGCACCTGCTCGCGTCGTCGGCCATCCCGTTCGTGTTCCCGGCCGTGCCGCTCGTGCTCGACGGGCAGATCGAATACTTCGGCGACGGGTCGATCCGGCAGATCGCGCCGCTGTCGCCGGCGATCCACTTCGGCGCGGACCGGATCGTCGTCGTCGGCGCGGCCGACCCGCGGCCCGAGATCCCGGCCGCGAACGGCGCCGGGCTGGTGCGCGGCTACCCGACGCTCGCGCAGATCGGCCAGCAGGTGCTCGCGAGCGTGTTCCTCGACTCGATCGGCTCGGACATCGAACGCATCGAGCACATCAACCGGATGATCGAGCACCTGCCGCACCAGGTCGAGGTCGACAGCGGCTGGCGGCACGTCGACGTGCTCGCGATCGCGCCGTCCGAGCGCATCGAGCTGATCGCCGCGAAGCACCTGAAGCAGATGCCTGCGACCATGCGCGGGCTGCTCGGCGCGATCGGCGGCAGCCAGCCGGCCGGCGCGTCGTTCGCGAGCTACCTGCTGTTCGAGGAGGCGTTCACGCGCGAGCTGATCGAACTCGGCTACGTCGACGGGCGCGCGCAACGAGACGCGCTGGCCGGCTGGATCGCGCAGGCGGACGGCGGCAGCGCGCCGGCGGCCGGCAGGCCGCCGGAAGACGGTCTTGCCGCCGGCAAAATACGGGTCTGACACGCGCAGGAGAATGTAAGGTTGCGTTTTCGCGACGGTTGCCCGCGACCGATCGCCGCACCGCGGATGGCGGCGCGCGACCGGGCAGCCGTCTCGGAACCGTCATTCACGCGTGCTATCATGGCCGCCGCCGTATACACCATATCGAGCAGCCCGCCGATCCGGCATCCGCACGGGACCCTCCGGGGAACCCGCCTGGGGCAGGGGACGGGCGCGCCAACGAGCCGGCCGGCGCCGGTCCCCAACTCAGGCAAGCGTGGCCGGCTCCGTCCGAACGGAGCGTGGCTGCGGCATGTCCAACGGCGGCGTCGCGGCCGCCCGGCTGCCGGACGAGGAATCAGCGTCCGGCGGGTCGGTTTCCCGCGTAAAATTAGAGTCTTGGCTGCAAAAAGCGCGCGTGGCGCGCTTGCGCGGCAACAGTCACGTTTAGAGAAGTCGCATTGCGCAGAACAGGGGTGGGACCATCATGAACACGATGCTTTATCCGGAACTTTACAGGTCGCTCGAAGCCGTCCGCTGGGACATGGAGAAGGACATTCCGTGGGACAAGTTCGACGCTTCGCTGCTCACCGACGAGCAGGCGAAGACGATCAAGATGAACGCGATCACCGAATGGTCGGCGTTGCCCGCGACGGAAATGTTCCTGCGCGACAACCAGCACGACAGCGACTTTTCCGCGTTCATGAGCGTGTGGTTCTTCGAAGAGCAGAAGCATTCGCTCGTGCTGATGGAATACCTGCGCCGCTTCAAGCCGGAAATGGTGCCGACCGAAGAGGAGCTGCACGCGGTGCGCTTCCAGTTCGACCCGGCGCCGCCGCTCGAGACGCTGATGCTGCACTTCTGCGGCGAAATCCGCCTGAACCACTGGTACCGTTGCGCGGCCGACTGGCACACCGAGCCCGTCATCAAGCAGATCTACGAAACGATTTCGCGCGATGAGGCACGTCATGGCGGCGCGTACCTGCGCTACATGAAGAAGGCGCTGAACAACTGCGGCGACGTCGCCCGTGCCGCGTTCGCGAAGATCGGCGTGCTGATGGCGTCGGCGCGCCGCACCGAGAAGCCGCTGCACCCGACCAACCTGCACGTGAACCAGGCGCTGTTCCCGCGCGACACCGTGCAGTCGCGCCTGCCCGATCCGGAATGGCTCGAGCGCTGGCTCGACGAGCAGATCCGTTTCGACGGCGAGTGGGAAAAGAAGGTCGTGGAGCGCATCCTGCACAACCTGTCGATCCTGTTCGAGCGCACGTTCGCGACCGCGCAGGAACTGAACCGCTACCGCAAGGAAGTCACCGGCCGCCTGCAGGCCGAAAGCGGCCCGTCGTCGGCCGCCCAGCCGGCCTGAGGCCGGCAGGCCCCGCCGCCGGCGTGAATCACGCCGGCCGGGTGCCGCCGCAGTGCCGTGTCCGTTGCATGAAGCCCGCCTGGCCAGCCCGGCGGGCTTTTTATCTGGCGCCGCCGTCGCGTGCGCCGTTGCCCATTCCGTCCGACCTCCACCATGTCCGCTACCTTCGAACGCAAGCTGATCACCCGTGATGCCCTCGTCGCGCTGCGCGCGTCGCTGCCGTCGCCTGTCGTGTTCACCAACGGCGTCTTCGACATCCTGCACCGCGGCCACGTCACGTATCTCGCCGATGCGAAAGCGCTCGGCGCGTGCCTGATCGTCGGCGTGAACAGCGATGCGTCGGTGCGCATGCTCGGCAAGGGCGACGACCGGCCGATCAACCGCGAAGAAGACCGCGCGGCACTGCTCGCGGCGCTGGAAAGCGTCGACTGGGTCGTGACGTTCGGGGAACAGACGCCGGTGTCGCTGATCGAGGCCGTCCGTCCGGACATCCTCGTGAAGGGCGGCGACTACGACATGGATGCGCTGCCGGAATCGGCGCTCGTGCGTGGCTGGGGCGGCCGTGTGCTGGCGATTCCGTTCGAGCATGACCGCTCGACCACCGCGTTGTTGAAGAAGGTGCGCGCGCAGCAGTCCTGAGCGCGGCCCGGCGCCGTCAGGGCGCGGATGCCGCGAGCGGTGCGGTCGTGACGGCTGGCGGCGCGATCGGGCCACCGACGACGGGTTGGTCGGTCGCCTGCGCGAGCGGCGTCACGCGCAGCGCATCGGGCCGGACCTGCCGCGACAACACGCCGGGTTCGCGCGGGCCGGCCGACGGCAGCGGCCCGAACACGCCGCGCGCCACCACGAACGCGAGCATGTTGGCGAGAAAGAGAACAGCGATCAGCCAGCGCAGCATCGTCGAAACTCCTTGTCGTCATCGACGTCGTTCACGTCATTCAGTCGAGCCGGCCGCGTGGCCGGCTTTTTCATGGCTTCCGCCGGTCGATAGCGCGGGCTGTTGCAGCCGCCCCGCGCATCCCGCTTCGTCGGCGTGCCGCATGTCCGTTCGGACCCGCGTCGCCACGTACCGGCGCGATGCCGGCGCCTGTTCCGTCAATCCTGCGCGGCTTCGGCCGCGATCAACGCGAGCCCGGACAGGATCAGTGCATCGTGCCGCGTATGCGGGACCGTCAGCGCGCGCGCGACGTCGTCCGCCGCGCCGCCGGCCAGCACGAGCCGCACGGGAGCCTGCCACGCTTCGGCAAGGTCGCGCCAGGCGCGTTCGATCAGCCCGGCCTGCGCATACAGGCAGCCGGCCGACAGCGAGCGCGGCGTATCGACCTGGAACGGCTCGGCCTGCGCGCCCGCGAGCAGGCCGCTCGCGATGTCGGTGGTCAGCGTCGGCAACTGCGCGGTGTGCGTGCCGAGCGCGCGCATCATCAGCGCCCAGCCCGGCGCGATCAGTCCGCCCGTGAAGCGGCCGTCCGCGCGCAGCGCCTCGAGCGTCGTCGCGGTGCCGAACGTCGCGATCAGCAGATGCTCGCCCGGAAATGCCGCATGTGCGCCGATCAGGCCGGCCCAGCGATCGCTGCCGAGCTGCTCGGGCGTCGTATAGCCGTTCGTCACGCCGCATTGCGTGGGCCGCGAGCGGATCGTCGTACGTGGCAGCCCCGGCCAGCGCGCATCGAGCAGCGCGTCGATCCGCGCGGCGACGTCGGCGCCCGCGACGTTCGAGATCCAGGCGCCGCGCGGCTGCGGCAGATGCGACCAGTCGGGATCGGCGCCGCCGTCGCGCGTGTGGCCGAACGCGCCCGTGTCGACGAGCGTGCGCCGCGCGTCGGCGAGCGCCCACTTGATCCGGCTGTTGCCGGCGTCGATCAGCAGGTGCGGCTCGCTCATTGCGCTTCGCGCAGCGACACGTCGCCGGCCGCGATCGTCTGCACGCCGTTCGGCGTGTCGAGCAGCAGCTGCCCGGTCGCATCGATGCCCGTCGCGATGCCGCGCGCGCGTTCGACGCCCTGTTCGAGCAGCACGACTTCGCGGCCGGCGTATGCGTGCAGCGCGTGCCAGCGCGGCAGGAACGGCGCGAGGCCGTCGGTGCCGAACTGCGCGAGCGCGGGCGTGAGTGCGTTCAGCGATGCGGCGAGCGTATCGGTGAGGTTGGCCGACGCGCACGCGATCGACAGCGCGGCCGGCGGCAGCCCGCTCGCGAGCGTCGCTTCGCGCGCACGCAGCGCGTCGACCTGCGCCGCGACGGCTTCCGCGCCGCGCACGTTGATGCCGAAGCCGATCACGACGGCGGTGGCGTCGGCGGTGGTCCAGACGGTTTCGATCAGGATCCCGGCGAGCTTGCCGACGATGCGCGGCGCGCCGTCGTCGGTGGCCGTCAGCAGCAGGTCGTTCGGCCATTTGAGCGCGACGCGCGAGCGGGCGTCGAGCGGCAGCGCGGCCAGCCCTTCGGCGAGCGCGACGCCGATCGCGATGCTGAGGCCGCCGAGCGCGTCGACGGGGCGCGGCACGATGCAGCCGACCGAGCACAGCAACGCATTGCCGGGTTGCGCGAACCATGGGCGGCCCTGTCGGCCGCGGCCGGCCGTCTGCTCGAACGCGACGCGCACGAGCGGCGCGGGCAGTGCCTTTGCGTTGCGCGGCAGCGCCTTGAGCCGCGTCGCGACGTCGGCGTTGGTTGAGCCGGTGGCGGCGACGATGTCGAGCGGCCACGCGCGCGGCGCGGCGTCCAGATGGGCCTCGAGCCGGTTGCGCGCGATGTGCGCGTCGCCGGATTCGGGCGTGTCGGAGGATGTGGGGGCGTTCATGGCGCCTATTGTAGCGACAGGGGGCGCTGGCAGGCGCCGGACGCCGCGCGCAACCAGCGGGGCGGCGCGCGCCGCCGCGCGGCTCAGTGCTGTTCCATCCGCTCCAGCGCCTTGATGTCTTCCTCGGTCGTCATTTCGCACGCGAGCAGCGTCTTGCCCTTCAGCGCTGGGCCCTGACGGGCCGACACGAGGATCAGCGCGCCACCGGGGCCGCGGACGCTCAGCCGGCGCGAATAGCCGACGGACGATGCGCCCAGCAGGTGACCCTTCTCGAGCGTGAGCTGGTAGCGCTCGGCGAGCCGGCCGGCGACTTCGCCGTCGACGAGCACGCCGATGCCGGTACTCAAGAACACGACGTGCTGGGTCGTGAAGCCGTCGCGGCTGATCGGTTCCGGCAGACGATAGACGTCGGCGCCGAGCATCGACTGGTCCGGCTTCGGATCGGCCGCCTTCGCGGTGTTGTAGATCGAATCCATCAGGTCCGACGTGAACGGCGGCTTGCAGAGCGCGGCGTTGAAGATGTCGTAGTGGGCGGGCGGTGCGGCGAGTGCCGCGAGCGGGGCGGCCGCGACGGAAATGACGGCCAGGCCGAGGGCGGCGCGAAGCCGTGACAGGCGATCGGACATGATGCAGTTCTCTCAGGTTTTATTGTGAGGCTGCATGTTAAGGCATTGCGGCGGGCGTTTCGACTGGCGCCCCGCGACCGATTCCGTTTCCGGACGATCGATGCGCGGGGCGTCGGGTCAAGCGTGTCCCGGCGGACCTGCCGTCACGGCGCGACGACCGGGTGCTTCAGCGCATGCGCGGTCTCGATCCACTGCGCGTGGAACTCGTCCGCGTCGGGCTTGAGCCCGAGCTCGCCGTTGCGATAGGCCATCGCGAGCGTCTGCACGGCTTCCGGCAACTCGTGCTCGGCCGCCCGGCGATACAGCGCCAGTGCGCGCGCGTCGTCGCGCGGCACGCCGCTGCCGTCGCGGTAGGCGTTGGCGAGCATGAAGTCCGCGGCCGGGATGTCGGCTTGCGACGCGACCTCGAACCAGTGCGCGGCCTGCACCGGATCGGCGGCGATGCCGTAGCCGCTGCGATAGATCAGCCCGAGGTAATACGCCGCGGCCGGGTCGCCCTGTCCGGCCGCTTCGCCGAGCAGCGCGCGGGCGCGCCCGTAATCCTTCGGGATGTCGCCGCTGCCGAGCAGCATCGCCTTGCCGAGCGCGAGCTGCGCGCGCCGTGCAGCCGGCGCGTCGGCCTTGCTGTCGGCCGTCGCGGCTGTTTCCAGCCAGCCGCGCCCTTCGTCGCGCAGCCCCGGTTCGCGCGCGTCGACGAGCGCGATGCCGAGTGCCGCCTGCGCGGCGCCCGAGCCGCGGCGCGCGAGCGTGCGCAACTGCGCCAGCGCGTGCGGCTCGGTGGCCTGCGTGACCATCGCCTGCCACTCGTCGAGCTGCGCGGCGCTCGGCGCGGGGCCGGTGCCGCGCAGGCCGGTCGCAGCGACCACGGCCGCGACGGTCACGGCCGCCGCCGCGAGCAGCGCGGCCGGCGGGAGTTTCGCGCGCAGCACGCGCCGCGCGGCGGCGGCGAGGCCGGGTTCGGCCGGCCGCATCGTCCGGATCGGTTGCATCGCGTGTCTCATTGCGTGAGGTCGATCTCGTAGGTGGCGAGGTTCTTGCCCGAGCCGTCGTCGGCCGCGACCTGCGTGATGCCGGTGAGGCCGGCCGCTGCTGCGTCGCCCAGACGGTTCTGCGCGGACGCGAACTGCACGTGCGCGACCGAGCTCGCGAGCTTCGTGAAGCGCCAGCTGCGCTGCGCGCCGTCCGCCGTGCGCGTGATCGCGCCGCGTTTCTTGATGAACGAGATCAGCACGTCGCGGTTCGCATCGGGCGACGCGAAGATCGTCTTGCTGCCGTCGAGGCCCGGGAAGTTGCCGCCGCCGCTCGCGCGGTAGTTGTTGGTCGCGACGATGAACTGCGCGTTCGGATCGATCGGCGCGCCCTTGTACGTCAGGTTCTTGATGCGGCTGCCGAGCGGCTGCGTGACGTCGATTTCATACGCGAGATCGGCCGACGTGAACATGTCGAAGTTGTAGCCGGGGAAGGTGCTGACGAGCGGCTGCACGGTCGCCTTGGTCGGGTCGATCCGGTTGAAGCGCTTCGCGGCCGTCTCGAGCCAGTTCTTGACGTCGGCGCCGCTCACCTTCACCGCGTACACGGTGTTCGGATACAGGTACAGGTCGGCCGCGTTGTTGATCGCGAGCGCGCCCGGCGCGACGTCCGTATAGTCGGTGCCGCCGCCGAAGCCGCTCTTGAACGGCGCGCTGACCGACAGCACCGGCAGCGACGCGTACTGCGGCAGGTTCGCCTGCACGTAGGTCTTCACGTAGTCGGCCTGCGCTTCGTTGACGATCTGGATCGCGCCCGGATCGCCGACATCCGCGAAGTACGAGTTCATCCGGTAGTCGGTCGAGCCGATCGGCGTCTTCACGTAGTCGATCGTCGCCTGGTGTTCGGCGGCGATCGCGGCGGAGACCGACGGGTCGGCCGCGACGTAGCTCTTGTCGGCGTTCTGGGTCGAGCGCGCCTCGACGGTCGTCTGCGACTTGTCGACGCTCCAGGTCTTGCCGTCGAACTTCAGGCCGAGCTTGATCACGCCGAGATGCTTGCCCCAGTAGTTGGCCATCACGGTCGGCACGCCGTTGACGGTGCCCTTGACCTTGTCGACGCCCGGCAGGTTGAACTGCGACACGGTGCTGTTCGCGTCCGGGAACACCTGGTGCGAGTGGCCGATCAGCATCGCGTCGATGCCCGTCACCTTCGACAGCCACCAGCTGCCGTTTTCCATCGTCGGCGAGTACGCGGAATTGTCGAGGCCGCCGTGCGAGATCGCGACGACGAGATCGGCACCCTTCGCGCGCATTTCCGGAATGTACTTCTCGGCCGCTTCCTTCAGGCCGGTCGTGTAGACCTTGCCGTCGAGCCAGCGCTTGTCCCAGTTCATGATCGCGGGCGGCGTGAAGCCGATGATGCCGATCTTCACGGGCGCGCTGACCGTCTTGCCGTCCGGCGTCGTGGCCGTCACCGTACGGGTCAGGATCGTGTACGGCGTGAACAGCGGCGCGTTGGTCTTCGCGCTGATCACGTTCGCGAGCACCTGCGGGAAGTTCGGGCCCGCGCACTTCTTCTGCTGGGCCGGCGCCGGCAGGCCGTCGACCTCGAACGTGTTGCCGGTCACCTGCGACAGGTACGGCAGCCCGTAGTTGAATTCGTGGTTGCCGATCCCGCCGCCGTCGAATTTCGCGGCGTTCATCACCTTGTAGATCGCGAGCGTCTGGTCGCAGCCGACCGGCTTCACGAGCGCCTGGTAGTCCGACAGCGCGGTGCCCTGGATCGTGTCGCCGTTGTCGAGCAGCAGCGTGTTCGGGTACTGCTTGCGCGCCTGGGCGATCAGCGTCGACACGCGCTCGAAACCGAGCGAATTGTCGGCGGCGAGCTTGAAATAGTCATACGACAGCACGTTGGTGTGCAGATCGGTCGTCTCGAGCAGCGCGAGCGTGGCCGTCGTGCCGACGGGCGCCTGGGCCTGCGGCTGCGACGGCGGCGTGGCGGTGACGTCGTCGCCGCCACAGCCGGCGAGGGTGAAGGCGAGGCTGGCGAGCGCGGCGGCGGCCGGCACGTGCCGGCGGGAAAGCGGGGGGAAACGCATCGGTTGTCCTGTTCGGTGTTCTGTTTTATGAATCGCGAGGGATGCAGCGAATGGCGGCGCGGGGCGCCGACGGCCTGATGTGCGGCGCGTGAGAGTATCGAAAGGAAACGTGACGGAAGAATGAAAGGTCGCGAAGCAGGCAACGTCCCGTCGGCGCGGCCCCGGCGTCCTGGCTGCGTGCTCCGTGCCGGGCGCCCCGGCTGCGCGCCCCGGCGAAAATCCTCACGTCGCGGCTTCGGGCGGTTCGCTACAATGGCCGCTGTCATCCTTTTGCAAACAACCTGCCCTTGGACTTCGAGACTCCTCCCGGCCTGTCGGTCGACGCCGGCGGTCAGGGCCAGACGGTGCGCCTGTACGGCCAGTGGACCGCGCTCGCGCTTGCGCGCAATCGCGGCGCCGTGGCGCGCCGCGTCGCGAGCATCGCCACCGGGCGCGTGAGCGATTGGGATCTGTCCGGCATCGAGCGGCTCGACCACGTCGGCGGCCAGGCGCTGTGGCGCGTGTGGGGCCGCAAGCTGCCGGCCGGCGTCGAGCTGAGCGCCACGCAGCGCACGATCTTCGAGCGCATCGAACGGCTCGACAGCGAGCGCGAGGCGCCGGAGCGCGTCGTGCGCTTCGATCCCGTCACGCGGCTCGGCCAGGCGATCTTCGCGTTCGGCGAGCACCTGCAGGGCGGCATCGCGATGTTCGGTCTCGTGATCCTCGATGCGCTGTCGGTGCTGCGCCGCCCGAAGACGATGCCGTGGAAGGAAACCTCGGCGAACATCTACAGCGCCGGCGCGCAGGCGCTGCCGATCACCGCGCTCGTCGCGTTCCTGATCGGCATCGTGCTCAGCTACCTGTCCGCGCAGCAGTTGCAGATGTTCGGCGCGAACCGCTACATCGTGAACATCCTCGGGTTGTCGGTGATCCGCGAGCTCGGCCCCGTGCTGTCGGCGATCCTCGTCGCGGGCCGCTCGGGCTCGGCGATCACCGCGCAGATCGGCGTGATGCGCGTGACCGAGGAGCTCGACGCGATGCGCGTGATGGGCATCCCGCACGGGCTGCGGCTGATCCTGCCGCGCGTGCTCGCGCTCGGCGTTGCAATGCCGCTGCTCGTGATGTGGACCAACATCATCGCGCTGACGGGCGGCGCCCTTGCCGCGAAGCTCGTGCTCGGGATCGACGTCAACTATTTCGTGCGCTCGCTGCCGGGCGTCGTGCCGATCGCGAACCTGTACATCGGCGTCGGCAAGGGCGTCGTGTTCGGCATGCTGATCGCGCTGGTCGCGTGCCATTTCGGCTTCCGGATCAAGGCGAACTCGCAGAGCCTCGGCGAAGGCACGACCACGTCGGTCGTGTCGTCGATCACGGTCGTGATCCTCGCCGACGCGGTGTTCGCGATCCTGTTCCAGAACGTGGGGCTCGGATGAACGCATCGAACGAAACGACCGCGCAAGCGGCGGCCGTCGGCGCCGGTTCCGGCGGCACGCAGCCGGCCGCGGAGGCCGATGCCGGCGACCTCGTGATCGAGGTGCGCAACCTGACCAAGCGCTACGGGCGCAACATCATTCACCAGAAGCTCGACTTCGACGTGCGGCGCGGCGAGATCGTGGCGATCGTCGGCGGCTCGGGCTCCGGCAAGACCACGCTCGTGCGGCAGATCCTCGGCCTCGAGCGGCCGACGTCGGGCACGATCAAGGTGTTCGGCGAAGATACCGCGACGATCGACGACGCGAGCGCGCGGATGATGCGCACGCGCTCGGGGATGCTGTTCCAGCAAGGGGCGCTGTTCTCGTCGATGACGGTGTTCGACAACGTCGCGCAGCCGCTGCGCGAGCTTGGCCGCGTGCCGCCGGACCTGCTGCACGACATCGTGATGCTGAAGCTCGAGATGGTCGGCCTGCCGTGCAAGCACGCGTCGAAGATGCCGGCCGCGCTGTCGGGCGGGATGGTGAAGCGGGTCGGCATCGCGCGCGCGATCGCGCTCGAGCCCGAGCTGCTGTTCCTCGACGAGCCGACGGCCGGCCTCGATCCGCAGGCGTCGGACGAATTCGTCGAGCTGATCGCGACGCTGCACCGCACGCTCGGGCTGACTGTCGTGATGGTGACGCACGACCTCGACACGATGGTCGCGCTGTCGACGCGTGTCGCGGTGCTGGCCGACCGCAAGGTGCTGGTCGCCGCGCCGGTCGAGGAGGCCGCGAACGTCGACCACCCGTTCATCCACGAATATTTCCTGGGGCTGCGCGGGCGCCGCGCATTGCAGGCGCTGCCGCCCGAACGGCGCGCGAAGCTGCCGAAGGCGGCCCTCGAACCGGCGCTGTCGAGCGTCGAGCTGTAGGAACGAAGGAATCCGCGAATGGAAAACAAATCACATGCGTTCTGGGCCGGCCTGTTCACGATCGCGCTGACACTCGCGATCGCGGGCACCGTGTTCTGGTTCAACGTTGACCGCACCGTGCGCGTGCCGTACGACCTGCTCGCGCGCACCAACGTGACGGGGCTGTTCCCGGACGCGGCCGTGCGCTTTCGCGGCCTCGATGTCGGCAAGGTGCAGTCGATCGGCTTCGATCGCACGCATCCGGGCCAGATCCGGATCCGGATCCTCGTCGATCACGACGCGCCGATCACGCAGTCGACCTACGGCAGCCTCGGCTTCCAGGGCGTGACGGGGATCGCGTTCGTGCAGCTCGAGGATACGGGGCGCGACCTGGCGCCGCTGCCGTCGTCGACGAAGTCGATTGCGCAGATCCCGATGCGGCCGAGCCTGTTCGACCAGATCCAGGAGCGCGGCGACGTGCTGCTGCGGCAACTCGAACTGGCGGCCAAGAGCGCGAATGCGCTGATGTCGCCCGAGATGCGCGAGCAGTTGCGTGCGACGGCCGAGAGCCTGCAGCACGCGGCCGACGGCGCGACAACGCTGACGAAGCAGCTCGGCCCGGCAGTCACCGCGCTGCCGGAAACGATGCACGAGGTGAACCGCGCGATGGCGTCGGCGAACACGCTGCTGCAGCCGAACGGGCCGCTCGTGTCGAACCTGAACAAGGCCGGCACGGCCGCCGAGCAGGTCGGCGTCGCGCTGAACGATCTCAACGCGCGCGTGCAGTACGACACGCTGCCGCGTTTCAATACGCTGGCCGGCAGCGTCGGCGACGCGTCGCGACAATTGAAGGACGTGGCCGGTGAACTCGGCCGCAACCCGCGCAGTCTGTTGTTCGGTTCGCCCGGCGCGGCGCCGGGGCCCGGCGAAGCGGGCTTCGTCTGGCCCGGTGCGACGGCCGGGAAGTGAAGCGCAAACCCATCGATCGTCCGGCCGGAAACGGCCGGGTCATGACGCCCATCGAAACCGGAAACATCATGCAGGAACACGCCATGCCACGAATCCTTGACCGCGCGCTGCGTCCCGCCGCGGCCGCGCTTGCCGTGCTGACGCTTGCGCTGGCGGCCGGCTGTGCCGGCAACAGCGCGGTGCTGTCGAATGTCCGCTACGACCTCGGGCCCGCCTCATCGGTCGTGACGGCCGGTTCGGGCCCCGCGCTGAAGGTGCTCGATGTCGCCGCGCCCGACGCGCTCGACTCGGACAAGTTCGCGTACCGCCTCGCGTACGCGGACGCGCAGCATGTGGCCGTCTATCGCGACAGCCGCTGGACCGCGCCGCCCGCGCAACTGCTCACGCAGCGGCTGCGCGGCGCGCTGTCGTCGCGCGGCGCGGTGCTCGAAGGGTCCGACGGCGTGCGCGCGCCGACCCTCAAGGTCGACCTGAACGAATTCGAGCAGGTGTTCGACGGGCAGTCGCAGAGCCACGGCGCCGTCACCGCGCGCGCGACGCTGACGCTCGACGGCAAGGTGCTCGGCCAGCGCACGTTCGTCGCGCGCGCCCCGTCGAGCACGCCGGACGCGGCCGGCGGCGCACGCGCGCTCGCGACCGCGAGCGACGAGCTCGTGTCGCAGATCGCCGCGTGGGTCGGCATGCAGGCGTACGCGGGCACCCCGTGACGCGCGCCGCGCAGCCGCGATGAACGCGGCCGGCACGCATCGCGCATCGCCGCTCGCGCGGCAGGCCTTCGCCGCTTACGCGGCGCTCATCGTCTACGCGTCGCTGTATCCGTTCGAAGGCTGGGTGTCGCTCGGCATCGGGCCGTTCGATTACCTGTTCGCGCCGATGCAGCGCTACGTGACCGCGTTCGACGTGGTCACGAACGTGCTCGGCTATCTGCCGTTCGGCGCGCTCGGCGTGCTCGCGCTGCACCCGCGCTGGCGCGGCGTGGCCGCGACGCTGATCGCGGGCGGGCTCGGCGTGTTGCTGTCGGGCTCGATGGAAGCGCTGCAGACCTACCTGCCGACGCGGGTCGCGTCGAATCTCGATCTTGGCGCCAACGCGCTCGGCGCGCTGCTGGGCGCGGCGCTCGTCGCGCCGGCCACGGGGGCGCTGCTCGACCGCGGTGCGCTGCGCCGGCTGCGTTTCGCGTGGTTCGAGGCCGACGGCGCGACGCCGCTGCTGCTGGCCGCGCTGTGGCCGTTCGCGATCCTGTTTCCGTCGCCGTTCCTGTTCGGCATCGGCGACTGGCCGGCCGCGTTGTGGGAGCGTGCCGACGCGTCGATGCAGGACACGCTGCTCGCGTGGCTGCCGGCTGCCTGGCGCGTGAGCGAATGGCCCGAGCGGGTCGACGGCTGGCTGTCCGATTCCGCGTGGGAGGCCACGCTCGGCGGGCTGATGCTGTTCGCCGCGCTGGCGATCGCGTCGCTCGCGATGCGGCCGCGCGCGCCGCGCATCCGGCTGCTGATCGCGCTGGTGGCCGCCACGCTGGTGCTGAAGGCGGCCGCGACGTTCATGCAGTCGGCCACCGGCCTCGTCGTCGTGTGGGCGACGCCCGGCGCGCGGCTCGGCATCGAGCTCGGCTTCGCCGCGGCGCTCGTTGCGCTGCGCGTGCCACAGACGTGGCGCGCGACGCTCACGGCGCTCGCGCTGCTGGCCGGCGTGGCGCTCGTGAACCTGCTGCCGGTCAATCCGTTCTTCGACTTCACGCTGTCGGGCTGGCGGCAGGGACGTTACGTGCACTTCAACAGCATCGCGCGCTGGCTCGCGTGGATCTGGCCCTATGCGGCGCTGATCTGGCTCGGCCAACGCGTTGAGCACGCGTGGCTGCCGGCTGCGCTGCGCCGCTGACGCGGCGGTCCGGGCCACACGGCGGCGGCCGTATCGCGGGCAGCCGTGCGCGCCGGTCGCTATAATCTTCGGGATGAATGCAGTGTTCGGCACCAATCGGCACTGATGTGCGGCGCCTTCGCACCCGTGGCCGCGTTGCAGATCCTCGCGATGCCACCCGGCATCGCCGCGGTTTGCGCGTTGCCACGAGCACGAATCCGCTGGCACATAAGCGCCGCCTGGCACCGAACACGACACGCCCGTCGCCCCGCGCGACGGCAATCGCTCCTCTTTCCGCACGGCCTCGCGCCGGGCCGCTCGCCACCATCATGGATTCCTACTACCAGCACCACGTCTTCTTCTGCCTGAACCAGCGCGAACCGGGCGCCGAACGCCCGAGCTGCGCGCAATGCGACGCGCAGACCATGCAGGAATACGCGAAAAAGCGCGTGAAGGAACTCGGCCTCGCGGGGCCCGGCAAGGTTCGCATCAACAAGGCCGGCTGCCTCGACCGCTGCGAGGAAGGGCCCGTGATGGTCGTGTATCCGGAAGGCACGTGGTACACGTACGTCGACCAGGCCGACATCGACGAGATCGTCGAATCGCACCTGCGCGACGGCAAGGTCGTCGACCGCCTGAAGATCTGAGCGGGCCGGCAGAATGAACGTACATACGCAGAAATCGCTGATCGCGGGCCCGGTCGGGCAGATCGAAATCGCGGTCGACCTGCCGGACGCCATGCGCGAAAGCGGCGCCGCCCCGCGGGGCATCGCGCTGGTCGCGCATCCGCATCCGCTGTTCGGCGGCACGATGGACAACAAGGTCGCGCAGACGCTCGCGCGCACGCTCGTGCAACTGAACTACGTCGTCTACCGGTCGAACTTCCGCGGCGTCGGTGCAACCGAAGGCGTGCACGACAACGGCACCGGCGAAGCCGACGACCTCGTTGCGGTGCTCGCGCACATGCGCGCTCAGGCCGCTTACGCGGACCTGCCGCTCGTGCTCGCGGGCTTCTCGTTCGGCACCTTCGTGCTGTCGCACGTCGCGAAGCGGCTGCGCGACGCGGGCGAGTCGATCGAGCGGATGGTGTTCGTCGGCACGGCCGCGAGCCGCTGGCAGGTGGCCGACGTGCCCGAGAACACGCTCGTGATCCATGGCGAAACCGACGACACGGTGCCGATCGCGTCGGTATACGACTGGGCGCGGCCGCAGGAGCTGCCGGTCGTCGTGATCCCCGGCGCCGAGCATTTCCTCCATCGCAAGCTGCACGTGCTGAAGCGCATCATCGTCGACGCATGGCGCTGACCGGCGTCGGCATGCGGGCGTCGGCGTAAGCGCCGGCGGCCCGTCCCGCGCACCGGCACCCGGCCGGATGCGCGACCCTCCCCGAACCCTCGCGCGACATCGCGCCGCACCACGCGGCGCGGCGCCTGCCGTACGACGGCGCAACCCCACTTGCACACCGCCTGCACGCGCCTTTCGCGCGGCTTCGAGCGCGCCTGCCCGCCGCATGCGCGCGCTATGCTCCCGAAGCCGGTGTGCGGCCGTCCGGCGCCAGGTTCGCGAAAACGCCCTGCGCGGCCACGTATAATGGCCGCATTCCGCGTCGCCCGCGGCCCGGCTGGGCCCATGCGGCGCTCGTTTCGCCGCCTGTCCGCCCGCTCGCGACGGCCGCGAACCGAACGCGTCCGCACGAGTCCAACCGGCGCGTTTCGCGCCGCCCGACGATCTCGGGCGGGTGCCCGGAACGCCCGCCGCCTTGCCGTTCAACCCTGCGCGTTTCGCACCGCACTTTCTGCCATCAGCCTGAATCGATCATGCGTCTGTCTCCCCAAGGCCTCAAGTCCCTCGCTTCCTCCATCGCCTTCGGCACCGCCGCGCGCAACGTCGCGCTCGGCGTGATGCTGCCCGTCGCGCTCGCGTCGACGATCGTCGTCGCCGAGGCGAAGCCGGCCGCCAAGGCCAAGGCCGCGCATGCGGCGCCGGCCGCCGAGCAGTTCACCGGCGCGCCCGCAACCTACATGCCGGGTGCGGTGCCGCCGCCCGGTGTGAACGCACGCTCGTGGGTGCTCGTCGACGCGACCAGCAACACGGTGCTCGCATCGGGCAATGCCGACGAACGCGTCGAGCCCGCGTCGCTGACGAAGCTGATGACGGCGTACCTCGTGTTCGAGGCGCTCGACAAGAAGAAGATCTCGATGGAGCAGATCGTCACGCCGAGCGACGCCGTGCGCCGCGTCGGCCGCGACGAATCGCGCATGTTCATCGAGGCGAACAAGCCGGTGTCCGTGCATGACCTCGTGTACGGGATGATCATCCAGTCGGGCAACGATGCCGCGATCGCGCTGGCCGAACTCGTCGGCGGCAGCGAAGGGCAGTTCGTCACGCTGATGAACGACGAGGCGCAGCGCCTCGGCATGAAGGGGACGCACTTCGCCGACGTGAACGGCATGCCCGACCCGAACCACTACACGACGGCCGGCGACCTCGCGAGGCTGTCCGCACACCTGATCCGCGATTTTCCGCAGTACTACAGCATCTTCTCGGAGAAGGAATTCAAGTACAACAACATCCGCCAGGGCAACCGCAACCGCCTGCTGTGGCTGGATCCGACGGTCGACGGCCTGAAGACGGGCCATACGCAGGCGGCCGGCTACTGCCTGATCGCGTCGGCGAAGCGCGCGATTCCGGGTGTGGATGGCCAGCGCCGCCTGGTGTCGGTGATGATGGGCGAGCAGAAGGAAGGCGAGCGCACGCAGGACAGCATGAAGATGCTGAACTACGGCTACAGCGCGTTCGATTCGGTGCGCCTGTTCAAGGGCGGCCAGGCGATGTCGACGCCGCGCATCTACAAGGGCAAGGAAAACACCGTGCAGGTCGGCGTGAAGGGCGACCAGTGGGCGACCGTGCCGCGCGGCCTCGGCGACAAGGTCAAGACCGAAGTCGACGTGAACGCGCCGCTGATCGCGCCGCTCGCGGAAGGCCAGCAGGTCGGCACCGTGAAGATCGTCGCCGACGGCAAGACGCTGTCCGAATTCCCGGTCGTCGCGCTGCAGGCGGTGCCGGAAGCGGGTATCTTCGGGCGTATCTGGGACTCGATCCTGCTGATGTTCAGCAAGAAGAAGTAAGCACGACGGGCCTTTGTTTTTACGACTTCATCCCCATCTGTCATCACTATGAGCCAAGCCGAATTCGAACCGATCGTCTACCTCAGCGTCTCGGCGCAGGAGGAAATGGTGCCGCTGTCGGAAGCCCGTGTCCCGGTGCTCGACCGCGGGTTCATCTTCGGCGATGGCGTGTATGAAGTCGTCCCCGTTTATGCGCATGACGGCGCGCACGTGCCGTTCCGGATCGACCAGCATCTGGCACGGCTCGCGCGCAGCCTGAAGAAGATCGGCATCGACGATCCGCACGACGCGGCCGGCTGGCGCGCACTGATCGAGCGCGTGGTCGAGGCCAATGCCGAAGGCCTCGGCGACGGCAACGCGCTCGTCTACCTGCAGGTGACGCGCGGCGTCGCGAAGCGCGGCCACGCGTTCCCCGCGAACGCGGTGCCGACGGTGTTCGCGATGACGAGCCCGCTGCGCCTGCCGCCGGAAGAAGAGCGCGCGAAGGGCGTGCGCTGCGTGACGGCCGAGGATCGCCGCTGGCTGCATTGCGACATCAAGTCGATCTCGCTGCTCGGCAACGTGCTGATGGCGCAGCATGCGGCGGAACACGATGCGTTCGAGACGCTGCAGTTGCGTGATGGCTACCTGACCGAAGGTTCGTCGTCGAACGTGTGGATCGTGAAGAACGGCGAGCTGCTCGCGCCGCCGCGCAGCAACAAGATTCTCGAAGGGATCCGCTACGCGCTGATCGAGGAGCTGGCCGACGCATGCAAGATCCCGTTCGTCGCGCGCGAGATCAGCGAAGTGGAGTTGCGCGCGGCCGACGAGATCATGATTACGTCGGCCACGAAGGAAGTGCTGCCCGTCACGTCGCTCGACGATCTGCCTGTCCAGGGCGGCAAGCCGGGCCCCGTGTTCGCGGCGTTGTATGACGCGTACCAGCGTGCGAAGGCACGCGAGTTTGAACAGTTTGACCTAACCCGGAGAAAATGATGAGCGAACCGACCAAAACCATCGAGGTGACCGGCGCGATCGATACCCGGAAGGAGTCGCTGCTGGAGTTTCCGTGCGATTTCCCGATCAAGATCATGGGCAAGGCGCACCCGGAGTTCAAGGACACGATCTTCAAGGTCGTGGCCGTTCACGACAACGAGATCGATGTCGAGAAGATCGAGGAGCGCGCGTCGAGCGGCGGCAATTACACGGGCCTCACGATCACCGTGCGCGCGACGAGCCAGGAACAGCTCGACAACATCTATCGCGCACTGACCGGCCATCCGATGGTCAAGGTCGTACTCTGAGCGAAAGCGCTTTCCATCCTCCTTCCTGCGCGCACTCGGCGGGGGTCTTCCCCGCCGCGCGCCGCGCGTCCAGCTCGTCGCACAGTCGCTTGAATTCGGCGACTTCCTGAAGCAGCCAGGTTCTGAACGCCTGCACGCGCGGCGTGTTCAGGAGCGGCGGCGGACACACGAAAAAATAGTGCCACGGGCTTGGCCCGTCGATGTCGAACAGGCGCACGATGCGCCCGTCGAGCAGGTCGTGTACCGCGAGCGAGCGGCGCACCAGCGCGATGCCCTGGCCGTCGATCGCGGCCAGCAGCAGGTTCGACGAATCCTGGTACAGAATCCCCCGTTTGGGCTCGGTCAGCGTCTTGAGCCCGGCCGCGTCGAACCACGGCCGCCACAGCTCGTCATCCGAGCGCAGCAGGTTGTAGTGCACGAGATCGGCGGGCGTTTGCGGCAGCTTGCCGCCGTTCAGCGTCGGCGAGCACGCCGGAAAGAACACCTCGTCGAACATCGGCTCGACATGCAGCCCCGGATAGTTGCCGTGGCCGAAGCGGATCGCGAGGTCGACGTCGTCGCGTGCGAAATCGGTGAGTGAGTTGGTCGACTGCAGCTCGACGTCGATTTCCGGGTGCCGCTCGATGAACGAGCCGATGCGCGGCGTGATGAAGCGCGCGGCGAACGACGACAGCATCGACACCACGAGCCGCCGGTCGCGGTCGCTCGCGCGCACGTCGCGCGTCGCGTCGGCGATCACCATCAGCGCGGTGCGGATCTGCTGCGCGTAGCGCATGCCGGCGTCGGTCAGGCACAGCCGCTTGCCGTTGCGCGTGAACAGCTGCACGCCGAGTTCCTCTTCGAGCGCGCGAACCTGGTGGCTGACCGCGCCGTGCGTGACGTACAGCTCGTCGGCGGCGCGCGAGAAATTCTCGTGACGGGCGGCGGCTTCGAACGCGCGAATCGCGTTCAGCGCAGGTAGCTGGCGGAGGTCCATTTGCTAATTTTCCTCACATCGACGTGAAAATTGGTCGTTTTGTCAGACGCCTTGAAGTGACTACGATTGTAGCCATCGAAGCATTTATTGGCGGAGGCGATCATGCAAGAAATTTCTTCAAGCATCACGTTCGAAATCCCGGTGGGCGAAACGGTGCCGATGAAGGTGCAACGCAGCACGCGGCTGATCGTTCAATGCGGGCCGGTCTGGGCCACGCGCAGCAACGACGTCGACGACTACTTCCTGGTCGATGGCGAAACGCTGAAGCTGCGCCGCGGCGAGCGGCTGTGGCTCAGCGCGGAAAGCCGGGAGGGCGCGCGCGTCGCGTTCTCGGTGTCGCGGCCGCCCAGGGAAGTGGCGCTCGGCGGGCTGGCGCGCCTGCGCGAACGCGTAACCGCGCTGATCCACGATGGCTGGCGTACGGTCTGACCTTCATTTCGTCCGACGGATACTGACAATCCGTCCCTTTCCAAGCCCGGCGAGACCCATGGGTTTTCGGTAAACTACCGCCCATGTCCGTTTCGCCGGTTTCCATCGTGTCCACGCCTGTCGCCGTTTCCGCATCGCCCGCCGACTCCCCGGCCCAGCCGGTCACCGTGCGCTGGCGGGGCCTCGAGGCCTACGAGACGAGCTTCGACGCGATGCGCGCGTTCACCGACACGCGCACGGCCGACACCGGCGACGAGATCTGGGTGGTCGAGCATCCGCCCGTCTACACGCTCGGCCAGGCCGGCGACCCGGCCCACCTGCTGGTGGCCGACAGCGGCGTGCCGCTCGTGAAGGTCGACCGCGGCGGACAAATCACCTACCACGGCCCCGGCCAGATCGTCGTCTACCTGCTGCTGGACCTGCGTCGGCGCAAGCTGATGGTGCGCACGCTCGTGACGAAGATCGAGGAGGCCGTGATCGAAACCCTCGCGGCGTATAATCTCGCTTCGGTCCGCAAGGCGGGCGCGCCCGGGATCTACGTGGCGTCCGGCGTGCACGAGGGTGCGAAAATCGCGGCCCTCGGCCTGAAGATCCGCAACGGCTGCAGCTATCACGGGCTGAGCCTGAACGTGAAGATGGATCTGCGCCCGTTTCTTGCGATCAACCCGTGCGGCTATGCCGGACTGGAAACTGTCGACATGGCGAGCCTCGAGGTTGCCGCCGACTGGAACGACGTCGCCCATACGCTGGTGCGCCGTCTGATCGCCAACCTCGACGGCGCATCCGCGGCCGCCGACAAGCCGCAGGCACTGGAACAATCGAATGACTGACGTTACCGCTTCTCCCGCACCGGCCGATTCGGCCGCCACCGCTGCGTACGATCCGACCGCCAAGCAGAAGGCGCAGGCGAAGACGGCGCGCATCCCGATCAAGGTCATTCCGATCGAGAAGCTGAAGAAGCCCGAGTGGATCCGCGTGAAAGCGGCCACCGGCAGCTCGCGCTTCAACGAGATCAAGACGATCCTGCGCGAGCACAACCTGCATACGGTGTGCGAGGAAGCGAGCTGCCCGAACATCGGCGAATGCTTCGGCAAGGGCACCGCGACGTTCATGATCATGGGCGACAAGTGCACGCGCCGCTGCCCGTTTTGCGACGTCGGCCACGGCCGTCCCGATCCGCTCGACGCGGATGAACCGAAGAACCTCGCGCGCACGATCGCCGCGCTGAAGCTCAAGTACGTGGTGATCACGAGCGTCGACCGCGACGACCTGCGCGACGGCGGCGCCGCCCACTTCGTCGAGTGCATCCGCGAAACGCGCGCGCAGTCGCCGGACACGCGCATCGAGATCCTGACGCCGGATTTCCGCGGCCGTCTCGACCGCGCGATCTCGATCCTGAACGCGGCACCGCCGGACGTGATGAACCACAACCTCGAAACGGTGCCGCGCCTGTACAAGGAAGCGCGCCCGGGTTCGGACTACGCGCACTCGCTGAAGCTGCTGAAGGACTTCAAGGCGCTGCATCCGAACGTCGCGACGAAGTCGGGCCTGATGGTTGGCCTCGGCGAGACGGAAGAGGAAATCCTGCAGGTGATGCGCGACCTGCGCGCGCACGATGTCGACATGCTGACGATCGGCCAGTACCTGCAGCCGTCCGAGCACCACCTGCCGGTGCGTGCGTATGTGCATCCGGATACGTTCAAGATGTACGAGGAAGAGGCGTACAAGATGGGCTTCACGCACGCGGCCGTCGGCGCGATGGTGCGTTCGAGCTATCACGCCGATCTGCAGGCGCACGGGGCCGGCGTGGTCTGAGCGTCGCGATCCCGCTGCTGTCTCACGCAGTCGAAAAAGCCCGCAGCGATGCGGGCTTTTTTGTTGCTGCGGCCGCCATCCCTGCTGCCGCACGGCAATCGCCACCCGACCGGACACGCGATCAGGTCGAACGTGGAAAGCAAAGCTGAAACGGCATCGATAGCTTCGCAGGATAAGTTCGCTCCCGCCGCGCGCAAAGCTCCTATAGTCGGCTCTCCCGCAGCATTGCCCGCATTCCGAAGGAGAGCCGCATGTCCCGTTTCAGCTTCATCCGCCGCGCCGTCGTCGCGCTGACCGCCTTTGCCGCGCTCGGCGCGGCGCACGCCGAATCGCGCGAAGTCGTGATCGCGTACCAGGACATGGTCGTGCCGTGGCGTTATGCGCAGGCGAGCGGTGAAGTCGAAAAGGCGACCGGCTACAAGGTCACGTTCCGCAAACTCGACAGCGGCGCCGACGTGATCCGCGCGCTTGCGTCGGGCTCCGTGCAGCTCGGCGAAGCCGGGTCGAGCCCGATCGCGGCGGGTCTCTCGCAAGGGCTCGACATCTCGCTGTTCTGGGTACTCGACAACATCAACGACGCCGAGGCGCTCGTCGCGCGCAACGGCTCGGGCGTCACGAACCTCGCATCGCTGAAGGGCAAGAAGATCGGCGTGCCGTTCGTGTCGACGTCGCACTTCCATACGCTCGTCGCGCTGCAGGCCGCGGGCGTCAATCCGAACGACGTGAAGATCGTGAACCTGCGTCCGCCCGAAGTCGCGGCGGCGTGGGCGCGCGGCGACATCGACGCGACCTATATCTGGGATCCGGTGCTCGCGAAGGTCAAGCAGTCGGGCACCGTGCTCACGACCTCGGGCCAGGTTGCGAAGGAATGTGGCAAGGCGACCTTCGACGGCTTCGTCGTGAGCCGCAAGTTCGCGCGCGAGAACCCCGAGTTCGTCACGCGCTTCGTGAAGGTGCTGGCGTCCGCCGATGCCGATTACCGCGCGCATGCAGCCGCGTGGAAGGTCGGCTCGCCGCAGGTCGCGGCGGTCGCGAAGGTGTCGGGCGCGAACGCGCAGGACGTGCCGGCCAGCCTCGCACTCTACGCATTCCCGACGGCGGCCGAGCAGGCGTCGCCGACGTGGCTCGGCGGCGGCGCGCAATCGGGCGCCGCGAAGTCGCTCGCGGCCACGGCCACGTTCCTCAAATCGCAGGGCACGATCCAGACGGTACTCGCCGACTATTCGGCCGGCGTCGATCCGCAGTTCGTGCAGAAGGCCGCGCGCTGAGCGCGGCGATCATCACGGAGTCCTGAGCATGAGCACGCTGGAAGTCCGGCAGGTATCGGTCGACTATCCGGGCGAGGGCGGCCGGCCGACGACGCAGGCGCTCGCGCGCGTCGACCTGCGCATCGATGCCGGTGAGTTCGTCGTCGCGCTCGGCGCGTCCGGCTGCGGAAAGACGACGCTCCTGAACTGCATGGCCGGATTCGTCGCGCCGACGACGGGCGACGTGCGCGTCGACGGCGTGCCGGTCACGGGCCCCGGCGCCGATCGCGGTGTCGTGTTCCAGAAATACGCGCTGCTGCCGTGGCTCGACGTGCTCGACAACGTCGCGCTCGGGCTGCGTTTCGCGCGCGTGTCGAAGGCCGAGCGCGAAGCACGGGCACGCGAGATGCTCGCGCTCGTCGGGCTGGAAAACCAGGCGCATGCACGCGTGTACGAGCTGTCGGGCGGGATGCAGCAGCGGGTCGGCATCGCACGCGCGCTCGCGAGCGATCCGCGCGTGCTGCTGATGGATGAGCCGATGGGCGCGCTCGATGCGATGACGCGCGGCACGATGCAGGCGCTCGTGCTCGATGTGTGGGCGCGCACCGGCAAGACGGTGTTCTTCATCACGCACGACGTCGAGGAGGCGCTGTTCCTCGCGACACGCCTCGTCGTGATGACGCCGGGCCCCGGTTGCATCGCGGAAACGTTCGAGTTGCCGTTCGCGCGTCGCTATGTCGAATCGCGCGATGCGCGTGCAGTGAAATCGTCACCGGACTTCATCGCGTGGCGCGAGCGGCTGATCGCGTACCTGCATCGCGACGAGGCGGTTGCGGAGCCCGCGTGATGAGCGAACTCTCGCGCGGCACGGCGTGGCCGTCGGGCGCGGCCGGAACAGTACTTTGCACAGGCAGGACAGCATGAGCACGCAGGATTCGTGGACGGCCGATCGCGCGGCTGCAGGTTTCGAACAGGGTGAGCGCACGCGGCCTCAGGCGGCGCGTCGTGCGCCGTCGTCGCGCCGCTACCGGCTGCCGGGGGAAGGGAAGACCGCGGGACTGAGCGCGGCGACGGTCGCGGCGCTGGCCGTGCTGTGGTGGGTCGCGACGCACCGGCAATGGCTGCCGCCGCTGTTCCTGCCCGCACCGGGAGCCGTGTGGGCGGCGTTCGTCGATGCATGGCACGGCCGGATCCAGGGCGGCCTGCCGCTATCCGAACATCTGTTGTGGAGTGCCGCGCGCGTGTTCGGCGCATTCCTGCTGGCAACCGCGATCGGCGTGCCGGCCGGCATCCTGATGGGCGTGAGCCGCGTCGCGCGCGGCGTGCTCGATCCGCTGCTGGAGTTCTACCGGCCGCTGCCGCCGCTCGCGTACCTGCCGCTCGTCGTGATCTGGTTCGGCATCGACGAGACGGCGAAGCTCGTCGTGATCTTCCTCGCGTGCTTCGCGCCGATCGCGATGGCCGCCCGCGCCGGTGTGCGCGCGGCGACGGTCGAGCAGATCAACGCCGCGTATTCGCTCGGCGGCAGCTTCGCGCAGATCGTGCGCCACGTGGTGTTGCCGGCCTCGCTGCCGGAGATCCTCACGGGCCTGCGGATCGCGATCGGCTTCGGCTGGACGACGCTCGTCGCGGCCGAGATGGTCGCCGCGACGGCCGGGCTCGGGCAGATGGTGCTCAACGCATCGAGCTTCCTGCGTACGGACATCGTCGTGATGGGGATCCTGATCATCGGCGCGATCGCATGGCTGTTCGACCTCGCAATGCGGTGGGTCGAGCGGCGGATCGTGCCGTGGAAGGGGCGGGGCTGACGTCACGCAGGCAACGCGGGCGACACGCACACACACCACGCGCCGCCGTCGACCGCCGCGCTCAATCCCCCATCGCAATCCCTTCCCGTCGCGGATCCGCACCGCCGAACCACACGGTCTGCCCCTGTACGTTCAACCGCTGGATCCCCTGCAGCCCGGAGTTCATCTCGACGACCTGCACGTCGTGCCCGCGGCCCTTCAGCCCGTCGGCGAGCCCGTCCGACACGCGGCCGCGTTCCAGCTGCGTCGGTCCGTTCATCGACCCGAAGTTCGGCAGCGCGATCGCCTGCTGCATCGTCATGCCCCAGTCGAGCACGCCGACCAGCGTCTTCGCGACGTGATTGATGATCGCGGGGCCGCCGGCCGAGCCGACGACCATCGTCACCTGTCCGGTCTTCTTGTCGAACACGAGTTCCGGCGACATCGCCGAGCGCGGCCGCTTGCCCGGCTGCACGCGGTTCGCGACCGGCCGGCCGTTGTCGTTCGACACGAACGAGAAGTCGGTGAGCTGGTTGTTCAGCATGAAGCCGCGCACCATCAGCCGCGAGCCGAACGCATCCTCCACGCTCGTCGTCATCGACAGCGCCTGGCCGTAACGGTCGACGATCGCGATGTCGGACGTCGACGGCAGCTCGGGGCTGCGGTCGTCGGCCATCGCGAGCGTCGCGCCCTGCGGCGAGCCGGCCTGCGCGACGCCCATGCTGCTGTCGCCGATCAGCCGCGCGCGCTGCGCGAGATAGGTCTTGTCGGTGAGGCTCGCCCAGTTGCCGCCCGGCAGCGGCACGAAATCGGGATCGGCGACATAACGCGCACGATCGGCATAGGCGAGGCGGCCGGCTTCGCTGAACAGGTGCGCGGCGAACGGCGTCGGCTCGTAGCCGACATCGTTGCGCACCGGCTTCTGCGCGCCGATCTGCTGCCAGTCGGGCATCGCCTCGAGGATGCCGAGCATCTGCGCGATCGCGAGGCCGCCCGACGACGGCGGCGGCATTCCGCACACGACCGAGCGCCGGTAGCCGGCGCATAGCGGCGTGCGCACCTTCGCCTTGTAGCGCGCGAGATCCTGCAGCGACAGCAGGCCCGGATTGGTCGGATGCTTGCGCACCTTCGTGACGATGTCGCGCGCGATCGCGCCGCTGTAGAACGCGTTCGCGCCGCGGTCGGCGACCTGGCGCAGCACGGTCGCGAGCGCGGGGTTCTTCAGCACCGTACCGGCCGTCTTCGGCGTGCCGTTCGCGTTGTAGAAGTACGCACGCGCGGCCGGGTCGTTCTTCAGGTACGGGTCGTTCGCGATCAGCGTCGCGAGCCGCGGGCTGATCGTGAAGCCGTGCTCGGCGAGCCGGATCGCCGGCTGGAACAGCCGGCGCCATGGCAGCTTGCCGTGCGCGCGGTGCGCGGCGTCGAGCATGCGCAGCACACCCGGCGTGCCGACCGAGCGCCCGCCGACGACGCCTTCGTAGAAGCTCATCGGCTGGCCGGTCGGCCCGTAGAACAGCCGGTCGGTCGCGGCGACCGGCGCGGTTTCGCGGCCGTCGTACGCCTGCGTCGCCTTGCCGTCGAAGTACAGCATGAACGCACCGCCGCCGATCCCCGACGATTGCGGTTCGACGAGCGCGAGCACCATCTGCGTGGCGATCGCCGCGTCGATCGCGGTGCCGCCCGCCTTCAGCATGTCGTAGCCGGCCTGCGTCGCGAGCGGGTTCGCGGCCGCGATCATGAAGCGCTGCGAGGTCCAGCCCGGCTTGTCGGTCCAGCCGGACGACAGCTCGGGCGCGTGAACGCCGGGCAGCGGGACGGCCGCGCCCGAGGCGGCCGCGACCGGGACGACGGCACCCGACGGCGTGGACGGGGACGTGCAGCCGGCGTTGAGGGCGACGAGCGCGACGGCGGCAAGCAGCGTCCAGGGACGCGAAGGCGGGCGAATCCGGTCGAACATTGAACCCTCGGCAGCAGTGAATTCGAATGAGGCGATGGCGCCGGCGCAACGCGGCTGCCGGCCCCGGCGCGCTATTGTCGCCGCGCCGCCGGCGGATTGTCATCCGACAGAAAACCCTGACGAATCCCGCCGGGCCCGCCCCGGCCGGTCTTTCCGGCCTGTTCGAGGATGAACTCTATGAACGTCGACGTCGCGCGCGTGTGGTGCCGGTTCGGCATGTACAGCATGTACATGTGCGTGCCGAAGATGCTGAGCCGGTACGCGTCGAGCGACGTGACGACGGTGCCGCGCCGCATGTCGTCCTGCACCACGTAGTCGGGCACGATGCCGACACCGATTCCCGCGAGGATCGCTTGGCGCAGGAACAGGAAGTTCTCCGAAATCAAGGTGGGTTCGAGCAGCACCTCGTGGCGCTCGTCGCCGAGATAGGCGGCGATCCGCAGTTGCCGGCCCATCACCGTCGCGGTGACGACCGGCGCGGCGGCCAGCGCGCCGAGGCTCGACGGCATCCCGTGCGCGGCCGCGAATGCGGCCGACGCACACGCGACGTAGCGCACCGCGCCCATGTCGCGTGCGACGAGGTTCTGCGGCGGCTCCGGCATCACGCGCACCGCGATGTCGATCTCGTCGCGCATCAGGTCTTCCACGCGGTTCTCGAACACGACGTCGAGCACGATGCCCGGATGCAGCCGCTTGAACGCGAGCAGCCAGTCGGACATCACCATCTGCCCGTAGCCGCTCGGCACCGACAGCCGCACGCGGCCCTGCAGGTCCTGGCCGAGCGTCGTCACCGATTCCTGCGCGGCGAGCAGCTCGTTGCGGATGCGTCGGCCGTGCTCGTAGAGCTTCAGCCCGATCTCGGTCGGATCGATGCGCCGCGTCGTGCGCCGCACGAGCTGCTGGCCGATCGAGCGTTCGAGCTGGTTCAGCCGGTAACTGACGTTCGCGCGGCTCATCTTGAGCCGCTGCGCGGCCTTGCTGAGATTGCCGGCGTCGAGGATCTCGACGAGCAGCGTCAGCGCGTTCAGGTCCATGTTCTCGCTCCTGATCCGTCCCGTTTAACGGTCGGAAAGCATCCAGTGTCAAGTCAGACTTGACAGCTTGTAAAACGGAGAGGGAATTGTCAATGAATCTCGATCAATCGAGAATCGAGTCATGCCTGGTGCACAGACTGGAGACGCCATGAATTCCCCCGCCATCCCCCAAGCCGGCCCGGTCACGCGCGAACGCCGCGACAAGGTGCTCGTCGTCACGATCGACCATCCGCCCGTCAATGCACTGTCCGCCGACGTGCGGCGCGGCCTCGCCGACGCGCTTGACGCCGCGCAGGCCGACGACGCGATCCGTGCGGTGCTGATCGTCGGCGCCGGCCGCAACTTCATCGCGGGCGCCGACATCCGCGAATTCGGCAAGCCGCCGGTGCCGCCGTCGCTGCCCGACGTGTGCGAGCGGATCGAATCGGGCACGAAGCCGGTCGTGGTCGCGCTGCACGGCGCGACGCTCGGCGGCGGCCTCGAAGTCGCGCTCGCCGCGCATTACCGGCTGGCGGTGCCCGGCGCGAAGCTCGGGCTGCCCGAGGTCACGCTCGGCCTGCTGCCCGGCGCGGGCGGCACGCAGCGCGCGCCGCGCCTGATCGGTGCGAAGGCCGCGCTCGACCTGATGCTGACGGGCCGACATGCAAGCGCCGAGGAAGCGCTCGCGCTCGGCCTCGTCGACCGCGTCGCGCACAGCGACGACACGCTCGCCGAAGGCCTCGCCTACGCGCAGGAACTCGTGTCGCTCGGCGCACCGGTGCGCCGCACGCGCGATGCGCAGGGGCTGGCCGACGGTGCGGCCGCGCAGGCCGCGATCGACGCGGCGCGCGCGGAGCTGCCGAAGAAATCGCGCGGACTGTTCTCGCCGGCGAAGATCGTCGACGCGGTCGAGGCCGCGCTCACGCAGTCGTTCGACGCGGGGATGAAGCTCGAACGCAGCCTCTTCCTGCAATGCATCGACAGCCCGCAGCGCGCGGGCCTCGTGCATGCGTTCTTCGCGGAGCGTGAAGCGGCGAAGGCGCCCGAGGCGCGACGCGCGAGCGCGCGGCCGGTCGAGCGGATCGGCGTGGTCGGCGGCGGCACGATGGGCGCGGGCATCGCGGTCGCGGCGCTCGACGCCGGGCTGCCGGTGACGATGATCGAACGCGATGAAGCGTCGCTCGCGCGCGGCCGCGCGCATGTCGAGAAGGTGTACGACGGCCTCGTCGCGAAAGGGCGGATGACGCCGGCCGCGCACGCGGCGCGGCTCGCGCGTTTCAAGGGCAGCACGTCGTACGACGCGCTCGCGCAGGCCGATGTCGTGATCGAAGCCGTGTTCGAGGACATGGCCGTGAAAAAGGCCGTGTTCGCCGAACTCGCACGCGTGTGCAAGCCGGGCGCGGTGCTGGCGACCAACACGTCGTATCTCGACATCGACGAACTGGCCGCGAGCATCGACCGGCCGGCCGACGTGATCGGCCTGCATTTCTTCTCGCCGGCCAACGTGATGAAGCTGCTCGAGATCGTCGTGCCTGCGCGTGTGAGCGCGGACGTCGTCGCGACCGCGTTTGCGCTGGCGAAGCAGTTGAAGAAGACACCGGTGCGCGCCGGCGTGTGCGACGGTTTCATCGGCAACCGGATCCTCGCCGTCTATCGCACGGCGGCCGATTACCTGATGGAAGACGGCGCGTCGCCGTACCAGATCGATCGCGCGGTGCGCGAATTCGGCTTCCCGATGGGACCGTTCCAGGTCGTCGACCTCGCGGGCGGCGACATCGGCTGGGCGACCCGCAAGCGCCGCGCGGCGACGCGCGACCCGCGCGCACGCTACGTCGAGATTTCCGACCGGCTGTGCGAGCGCGGCTGGTTCGGGCAGAAGACCGCGCGCGGCTACTACCTGTATCCGGACGGTGCGCGCGTCGGCACGCCCGACCCGGAAGTCGACGCGATCGTCGCGGAAGTGCGCGCGAAGAAGGGCATCACGCCGCGCACGTTCACCGACGATGAAATCATGCGCCGCTACCTCGCCGCGATGATCAACGAAGGCGCGAACGTCGTGCACGAGAAGATCGCGCTGCGCCCGCTCGACGTCGACGCGGTGTTCCTCTACGGCTACGGCTTCCCGCGCTATCGCGGCGGCCCGATGCACTACGCGGACACGCTCGGCCTCGCGAACGTGCTCGCCGATATCCGCACGTTCGCGAAGGAAGATCCGCTGTTCTGGAAGCCGTCGCCGCTGCTCGTCGATCTCGTCGCGCGCGGCGCGGATTTCGCGAGCCTGAACCGCATCGACTGAACGCCAACCGCATTCGCCACGGACCGAAGATGGACCTCAATTTCACTCCTGAAGAGGAAGCTTTCCGCACGGAAGTGCAGCGCTTCCTGCAAGCCGAATTGCCCGCGCGCATCGCGCGCAAGGTGAAGGGCGGCCTGCACCTCACGCGCGACGACATGCGCGAATGGCACGCGATCCTCAACGCGCGCGGCTGGCTCGCGAGCCACTGGCCGAGCGAATACGGCGGCCCCGGCTGGAGCGTCGCGCAGAAATTCCTGTTCGACAACGAGTGCGCGCTCGCGGGTGCGCCGCGCATCGTGCCGTTCGGCGTGAACATGCTCGGCCCCGTGCTGATCAAGTACGGCAACGAAGCGCAGAAGCGCCGCTGGCTGCCGCGCATCCTCGACGGCACCGACTGGTGGTGTCAGGGCTACTCGGAGCCGGGCGCCGGTTCCGATCTCGCGGCGGTGAAGACGAGCGCGGTGCGCGGGCTCGACGCGCAGGGCGAGCACTACATCGTGAACGGCCAGAAGACGTGGACCACACTCGGCCACTACGCAAACATGATCTTCTGCCTCGTGCGCACCGCGACCGACGTGCGCAAGCAGGAAGGCATCAGCTTCCTGCTGATCGACATGAACACGCCAGGCGTCGAAGTCCGCCCGATCATCACGCTCGACGGCGAACACGAGGTGAACGAGGTGTTCTTCACCGACGTGCGCGTGCCGGCGGAGAACCTCGTCGGCGAAGAGAACCGCGGCTGGACCTACGCGAAATACCTGCTCACGTACGAGCGCACCAACATCGCCGGGATCGGCTTCTCGACGGCCGCGCTCGACCGGCTGCGCGCGGTTGCCGCGAAGGTCACGAAGAACGGCCGGCCGCTCGCGGACGATCCGTTCTTTGCGGCGCGCGTCGCGCGTGTCGAGATCGAACTCGAGAACATGCGCACGACGAACCTGCGCGTGCTGGCCGCGGTCGCGGGCGGCGGCGCACCGGGCGCGGAAAGCTCGATGCTGAAGATCCGCGGCACGCAGATCCGCCAGGAGATCACGGCG
This sequence comes from Burkholderia cepacia, assembly GCF_029962485.1. Taxonomy (NCBI): domain Bacteria; kingdom Pseudomonadati; phylum Pseudomonadota; class Betaproteobacteria; order Burkholderiales; family Burkholderiaceae; genus Burkholderia; species Burkholderia cepacia. The sequence goes on along the minus strand of NZ_CP073637.1, from coordinate 3,238,439 downwards.
CTGATGCGGCGTGCGATGGGGCCGTACGCGCAGCCGTTCGTCGATGAGGCGCTCGATGCCGATTACGACGGCGAGCCGGTCGGCCCGGACGAAGCCGCGAGCGCCGCGCAGCAGTATTTCAACAACCGGAAGCTGTCGATCTTCGGCGGCTCGAACGAGATCCAGAAGAACATCATCGCGAAGATGATGCTCGGGCTGTAACGAGGAGCGCGACGATGGATTTCCAGCACACAGAAGACCGCCGGATGCTGGCGGACACATTGAACCGCTTCATCGCTGAACAGTACGCGTTCCCCGTGCGCGATCGCATCGCGCAGTCGGCCGAAGGCTTCGATCGCGCGATGTGGCGGCGCTTTGCCGAACTCGGTACGGTCGGCGCGCTGTTCGCGGAAGCCGACGGCGGTTTCGGCGGCGCGGGCTTCGACATCGCCGTGGTGTTCGAGTGCCTCGGGCGCGGGCTCGTCGTCGAGCCGTTTCTCGGCGCGCTGCTCGCGGGCCGCGCGTTGTCGCTCGCCGGCGGCGCCACGCATCGAGAGAAGCTCGCGGCGTTGATCGACGGCAGCGCGAGCGCCGCGTTCGCGCATGACGAGCCGGGCTCGCACTACGAACTGACGACCGTGCGCACGCGCGCCGAACGCTCGGGCGACGGCTGGGTGCTGACGGGCGCGAAGGGTGTCGTCGACCAGGCCGCGCAGGCGGCGTTCTTCGTCGTCAGCGCGCGCGTGTCGGGCGCAGATGACGACGCGGCCGGCATCGGCCTGTTCGTCGTGCCGGCCGACGCATCGGGCGTGTCGTTGCGCGACTACCGGAAGATCGACGGCGGCCGCGCGGCCGAAGTGCGCTTCGAGCATGTCGCGCTGTCGGCCGACGCGGCGCTCGGCGCGCACGACGGCGAAGCGGGCGCCGGGTTGCTCGAACGCGTGATCGGCTACGGGCTGCTTGCGCTGTCGGCGGAAGCGCTCGGCGCGATGGATGTCGCGAAGGAGCACACGCTCGAGTACCTGCGCACGCGCAAGCAGTTCGGGCTGCCGATCGGCAGCTTCCAGGCGCTGCAGCACCGGATGGCCGACCTGCTGCTCGAAGTCGAGCAGGCGCGCTCGGCCGTGATCAACGCGGCCGCGCAGCTCGACGCGCCGCGCGCGGTGCGCGAACGCGCGCTGGCGGCCGCGAAATACAGCATCGGCCGGATCGGCACGCTCGTCGCCGAGGAGAGCATCCAGCTGCACGGCGGGATCGGGATGACGTGGGAGCTGCCGCTGTCGCACTACGCGAAGCGCCTCGTGATGATCGATCACCAGCTCGGCGATGAAGATCATCATCTCGCGCGCTATATCGCGCTGTCGAAACAGTAAAGACGAACGACGCGAATGGAGGAGACAAGGATGACGAACGAATCGCGCGCATTGCCGCTGGCCGGCGTGAAGGTGCTCGATTTCTCGCGGGTGCTGGCAGGCCCGTGGTGCGCGATGGTGCTCGCCGATTTCGGCGCGGAAGTGATCAAGGTCGAGCATCCGGCGCGCGGCGACGATACGCGCGACTGGGGCTTGAGGATCGGCGATACCGAAACCACGTATTTCAACAGTGTGAACCGCAGCAAGCGCTCGATCTGTCTCGACCTGCAGACCGACGAAGGGCGGCGGCTCGCGCGCGAGCTGGCCACGCAGGCCGACGTGGTGCTTCACAACTTCAAGTTCGGCGGCGCGGAAAAGCTCGGGCTCGGCTACGACGCGCTGGCCGAACTGAATCCGCGCCTCGTGCACTGCGCGATCTCCGGCTACGACCGGTCGGGCGCCGAAGCCGCGCGGCCCGGTTACGACCTCGTCGTGCAGGGCGAGGCCGGGCTGATGGCGCTGAACGGCGAGGCCGGCCAGCCGCCGCTGAAGTTCGGCGTCGCGGCGGTCGACCTGTTCACCGGCATGTACTCGGCGCAGGCGATTCTCGCGGCGCTGTACGAACGCCATGCAACCGGGCGCGGGCGGCGCATCGAGATGGCGCTGTTCGACTGCGGGCTGATGATCACCGCCTACTACGGGCTCGACGCGCTGCTGATGGGCGAGGACCCGCCGCGCTACGGCAACGCACATCCGTCGATCGTGCCGTACGGCGTGTTCGACGCGGGCGACGGCCCGCTCGTGATCACGGTCGGCAACAACACGCAGTTCGCACGCTTTTGCGACGCGATCGAGCGGCCCGACCTCGCGGCCGACGCGCGCTACAAGACCAACCTCGGCCGCTCGGAGAATCGCGCCGACCTGCTGCCCGAGATTCGTCGTGAACTCGCGCGCCGCTCGCGCGCGACGTTGCTCGCGGCGCTCGCCGACGCGGGCATTCCGTGTGGCGAAGTGCTCGGGCTGCACGAAGCGCTGAAGTCGGAACGCGCGACGAGCGCGGGGCTCGTTACGCGGCAGCCGCACCCGGTCGCGGGCGGCGTCGACGTGCTGGCGCCGCCGTACCGGTTCGACGGCGCACGGCTGCCGGTGCGTGGTGCGCCACCGGTGCTCGGTGCCGATACGGATGCGGTGCTCGGCGGCTGGCTCGGGATGTCGGCCGACGAGGTCGCGCGGCTGCGTGCGGATCGGGTGGTCTGACCGCACGCATCGTCCTTTTCACCGGATTGCCTTTCTCCGCTGCGGCGCGGGCGGATCGGTCGACGCGCCGGCCATCCACAAAACATCCCTCGCGAAACGACGAGGGCACTCGGCGGGACCGGAGCAGGCGCTAAAGCGCCAACTCTGGTCGACCGCGAAGCATGGGACCAGAGTAAGCGCTAAAGCGCCAACTCTGGTCGACCGCGAAGCATGGGACCAGAGTAAGCGCTAAAGCGCCAACTCTGGTCGACCGCAAAGCATGGGACCAGAGTAAGGCGCTAAAGCGCCAACTCTGGTCGACCGCGAAGCATGGGACCAGAGTAAGGCGCTAAAGCGCCAACTCCAGTCGACCGCGAAGCATGGGACCAGAGTAAGCGCTAAAGCGCCAACTCTGGTCGACAGGAGACAGACACCATGGAGCTTTCCGTCATCGAATCGGTCACGGCGCGCCGTGACTACCGGCAACTCGTGCGCGCACGGCGCCGCTTCAGCTTCACGCTCACGGCGCTGATGATCGCCACGTATTACGGCTTCATCCTGCTCGTCGCGCTCGCGCCGCACGTGCTCGCGGCGCCGCTGTACCGCGGCGCGACGACGACGGTCGGGATCGCCGCGGGTGTCGCGATCATCCTCGTCGCGATCGGGCTGACCGCGTGCTACGTGCTGCGCGCGAACCATGCGTTCGACCGCCGCGTCGACGCGATCCTGCAGCGTTCGTAACGGAGGCCGACATGCGACGCACCTCGATTGCGCTCGGCGCGCTGGCCGTTCCCGTAGCTCTCCTTTCCTCCGCCGCGCACGCGGTATCGGTCGCGGGCCCGATGCCCGACAAGGTCGAACTGAACCCGGTCGCGATCGGGATGTTCTTCGCGTTCGTGTTCGCGACGCTCGCGCTCACGCGCTGGGCCGCGCGCCGCACGCGCTCGACGCGCGACTTCTACACGGCCGGCGGCGGCATCACCGGGCTGCAGAACGGGCTCGCGATCGCGGGCGACTACATGTCGGCCGCGTCGTTCCTCGGGCTGTCCGGCATGGTGTTCATGTTCGGCTTCGACGGGCTCATCTACTCGATTGGCTTCCTGGTCGGCTGGCCGTTCGTGATGTTCCTGATCGCCGAGCCGCTGCGCAACCTCGGCAAGTTCACGTTCGTCGACGTCGTCGCGTACCGCTTCGCGCAGCGGCCGATCCGGCTACTGACGTCCGCGAATTCGCTGACCATCGTCGTGCTGTACCTCGTCGTGCAGATGGTCGGCGCGGGCAAGCTGATCCAGCTGCTGTTCGGGCTGTCGTACGGCACGGCCGAGCTGATCGTCGGCGTGCTGATGGTCGTCTACGTGTTCTTCGGCGGGATGACCGCGACGACCTGGGTGCAGGTGATCAAGGCCGTGCTGCTGCTGTGCGGCGCGACGGTGCTCGTCGTGCTCGCGCTCGCCGAATTTGGTTTCAGCGTCGACGAGATGTTCCGTCGCGCGGTGGCCGTGCATCCGGGCGCGTTGTCGATCATGGGCCCCGGCAAGCTGATCCGCGATCCGGCCAACGCGCTGTCGCTCGGCATCGCGCTGATGTTCGGCACGGCCGGCTTCCCGCACATCCTGATGCGCTTCTTCACGGTGCCGAACGCGAAGGAGGCGCGCAAGTCGGTGCTCTACGCGACCGGTTTCATCGGCTACTTCTACCTGCTGACCTTCGTGATCGGCTTCTCGGCGATCGTGCTGCTCGCGCAGCATCCGGAATTCTTCAAGCTGGGCGCCAACGGCTCGTTCAACCTGACGCACGACCTGCTCGGCGGCTCGAACATGGTCGCGGTGAAGCTCGCGCAAGCGGTCGGCGGAAACTGGTTCTACGGATTCATCGCGGCCGTCACGTTCGCGACGATCCTCGCGGTGGTCGCGGGCCTGACGCTGGCCGGCGCGACGACGATCTCGCACGACCTGTATGCGCAGATGTGGGCGCGCGGCAAGCCCGACGAGCGCCTCGAGATGCGCATCTCGCGCGCGGCGACGATCGTGCTGTCGGCCATCGCGATCGGGCTGTCGATCCTGTTCGAGCACGTGAACGTCGCGTTCATGGTCGGCCTCGTCGCGGCGGTGGCCGCGAGCGCGAATTTCCCGGTGCTCGCGATGTCGATCTTCTGGCGCGGGATGACGACGCGCGGCGCGGTGCTCGGCGGCGGCCTCGGCCTCGTGTCGGCGGTCACGCTCACGGTGTTGTCGAAGTCGGTGTGGGTCGACGTGCTGCACCACGCGCACGCGCCGGTGTTCCTCGACAATCCGGCGCTCGTGTCGGTGCCGCTCGCGTTCATCGGGATCATCGTCGGCTCGCTCGCGGATCGCGGCGAGCGCGCACGGCGCGAGCGTGACGCGTTTGAGCGGCAGGAGTTTTATGCGCAGACGGGGGTGCTGGCGGGCGAGGCCGTGCAACACTGATTCATCGGAAGAATGCGCCCATCCGTCCGAATCCCCGGACGGATATTTTCCGGAAATCCGGAAACCCGGATTTCCTTGCCTGCCGCATTATGAGAAATACAATGAAAACAACGGTTTGAGGGGTTACGGGAACCTGGCATCGACCTTGCGATATAAAACGCACGGCCACCCCCCGGCCGAACTACTACAGCAAGCAAGGAGACAATCGATGACCAATGCCTTCCTCCCCTGTCGGATGTCCTGAGGCATCGCTTGTTGCGGCACGGCAGCCGCGCAGGCGAATGGCCCAGGGGGGGGCATTGCCCCCCTTCAGCGTCATCTTTCTGCGCGCGTGACGCCGTTTCCACCGGCTCATCCACTTCAGCAGGAACCATCGTGAAGAAGAAACCCTTCTACAAAGTGCTCTATGTGCAAGTGATCTTCGCCATCATCGTCGGCGTGATCCTCGGCCACTACTACCCGGCGCTCGCCACCGACATGAAGCCGCTCGGCGACGGCTTCATCAAGCTGATCAAGATGGTGATCGGTCCGATCATCTTCTGTACGGTCGTCACCGGCATCGCCGGCATGGAGGACATGAAGAAGGTGGGCCGCGTCGGCGGCAAGGCGCTGCTGTACTTCGAGATCGTGTCGACCTTCGCGCTGCTGCTGGGCCTCGCGGCCACGCACATCCTGCGTCCGGGCGTCGGCTTCAACATCGATCCGGCGACGCTCGACGGCAAGGCCGTCGCGTCGTACGCAGCGAAGGCGCACGGGCAGTCGACGGTCGACTTCCTGATGCACATCATCCCGAACACGATGGTCGACGCGTTCGCGCAGGGTGAAATCCTGCAGATCCTGCTGATCGCATTGCTGTTCGGCAGCGTGCTTGCGCACCTCGGCGAGCGCGGCCGCGTCGTCACCGACTTCATCGACGGGCTCACGCGCGTGCTGTTCGGCATCGTGCACATCGTCACGAAGCTGGCCCCGATCGGCGCGTTCGGCGCGATGGCGTTCACGATCGGCAAGTACGGCGTCGGCTCGCTGGTGCCGCTGCTCAAGCTGATCGGCACGTTCTACCTGACGTCGGTCGTGTTCGTGCTCGTCGTGCTCGGCACGATCGCGCGCTTCACGGGCTTCTCGATCATCCGCTTCGTGTCGTACATCAAGGAAGAGCTGCTGATCGTGCTCGGCACGAGCTCGTCGGAAGCCGCGCTGCCGCAGCTGATGGAAAAGCTCGAGAAGGCAGGCTGCTCGCGTTCGGTCGTCGGCCTCGTCGTGCCGACCGGCTATTCGTTCAACCTCGACGGCACCAACATCTACATGACGATGGCCGTGCTGTTCATCGCGCAGGCGACCAACATCGAACTGACGTGGATGCAGCAGCTCACGCTGCTGGCGGTCGCGATGCTGACGTCGAAGGGCGCGAGCGGTGTGACGGGCGCGGGCTTCATCACGCTCGCCGCGACGCTGGCCGTCGTGCCGACGATCCCGCTGTCGGGCATGGTGCTGATCCTCGGCATCGACCGCTTCATGAGCGAATGCCGCGCGCTGACCAACATCGTCGGCAACGGCGTCGCGACGGTCGTCGTGTCGGCATGGGAGAAGGAGCTCGACCGCAACAAGCTGCGCCAGGCGCTGAAGGGCGGCGGCGAAGTCACGCCGACCGAGACGGCCGGCGTCTGACGTCATGAAGGAGCAGGTGGCGCCGCCGCCCGCCGGCGGCGCGGCACGCGGCGATCGACGCGGGGATGCGGAGGCCTATGACACAATAGGCGATCCGCATCGCCAGGAAGCCTCGACCGTGACGCGCCGCCTGCTCATCCTCGTCGTGCTTGCCGCCGCGCTCGTCGCGGCGTGCGCGCTGACGTGGACGATCACCTGGCGACGCGGCGTCGCCGAGTTGCAGCGCAATGCCGCGGTGCGCGTCGACCGCACCACCAACGCGCTCAAGAGCACGCTCGACCGCTACGAGTCGCTGCCTTATCTGCTCGGCAGTCATCCGTACGTGCAGGACCTGCTCGCCGAGCCGAAGCGCGGCGACTACACCGCGCGCGTCAACCGCTATCTCGAAGATCTCAACGAACACGCACACGCGACCGTCACCTACGTGATCGGCGCGGACGGCCTGTGCGTCGCCGCCAGCAACTGGCGCGCGCCCGACAGCTTCGTCGGGATCGAATACCGCTTCCGCCCGTATTTCGTCGACGCGATGAACGGCCAGGTCGGCCGCTTCTTCGGGATCGGCACGATCTCGCGCGACCCCGGCTACTACATCTCGCAGCCCGTGTGGCGTGAAGGCAAGATCGCGGGCGTCGTCGTCGTGAAGCTCAACCTCGAATGGTTCCAGGGCGCCGATGCGTCCGAGCCGCTCGTCGTCGCGGACGATCACGGCGTCGTGTTCCTGTCGTCGGTGCCCGCGTGGAAGTACCACACGCTGCGCCCGCTCACGGGCCCCGTCACCGCGTCGATCTACGAGACGCGCCAGTACGCCCAGCAACCTGTCACACCGCTGCCGCTGCGCATCGAGCAGACGCTCGGCGCCGATGCGGAGATCGTGCGCCTCGGCCCTGGCCGGCGCGCACCACGTTTCCTCGCCAGCAAGCGCCGGATCGGCGAGCCCGACTGGCTGCTCGTCACGCTCGCGCCGATCGCACCCATCGATACCGATGCGCGCAACGCGACGATCGTCACGGGCTTCGGCTTCGTGTCGGTCGTGCTGCTCGCGTTCTACTGGCGCATGCGCCGTGCGCGCGTGCGCGAAATGATCCGCGGCCGCGCGCTGTTGCAGCAGGCGTACGCGGAGTTGAACCAGCGCGTCGAGGAGCGCACGGCCGACCTGTCGGAGGCGAACGAACAGTTGCAGAAGGAAGTCGGCGACCGGATCCGCGCGGAGCAGGAGCTGCGCGCCGCGCACGACGAACTGATCCAGGCGAGCAAGCTCGCGGCGCTCGGCCAGATGGCGGCCGGCATCACGCATGAACTGAACCAGCCGCTCGCGGCGCTGCGCAGTTTCTCGGACAACACGCGCGTGCTGCTCGATCGCGGCGAGCAGGCGGCCGCGCGCGAGAACCTCGAGGCGATCGCGGCGCTCACCGAGCGGATGGGCAAGATCACGAACCAGCTGAAGCTGTTCGTCGGCCGCGCGAAGCCGCGCAACGAGCGGGCGCTCGTCGTGCGCGCGCTGCGCAGCGTGCTGTCGCTGCTTGGCGAGCGCCTGAGCGGCGTCGCGCTCACGCTGACGCTGCAGGACGCGACCGTGTCGCCCGCGCACGATGAGCCGCTCGACCTGGCACGCGACTATCCCGAGCTCGTCGCGCGCTGCGAGGATTTGCGCCTCGAACAGGTGCTGATCAACCTGCTCGGCAACGCGCTCGACGCGGTGACCGGCGTCGCTGCGCCGGCGATCGAAGTGACGATCGCGGTGTCGGCCGCGACGCTCGCGGTCGAAGTGCGCGACAACGGCTCCGGCATTGCGCCGGACCTGCTGCCGCGGCTGTTCGAACCGTTCTTCACGACGAAGGAAATGGGGCGCGGGCTCGGCCTTGGCCTTGCGATCTCGTCGTCGATCGCGAGCGACGCGGGCGGCGCGCTGACCGCGCGAAATGCGCCGTCGGGCGGCGCGCTGTTCGTCTTGACGCTGCGGCGCGCACGCACGCATCATCCGGACTCCGTGTCCGAGCCGGCGGGCTCGCCAGGGCCAGCGCAAGCCCGTTATTAGCGCGAACAGGCCCTGGACCCGTCGCAGGCCCGGTCGGCGCACGACCGGTATCAACGCAGCCGCGCGCGAGACCGCCGCGCGGCCTGTCAGGAGCAAGTGAGTACGATGGCCAACCGGCTGCAAGTGATCTATATCGAAGACGATGCGCTCGTTCGCCGGGCGAGCGTGCAGAGCCTTCAGCTGGCGGGTTTCGACGTCGCCGGCTTCGAGTCGGCCGAAGCGGCCGAGAAGGCGATCGTCGCGGATACCGCCGGCGCGATCGTCAGCGACATCCGGCTGCCCGGCGCGAGCGGTCTCGACGTGCTCGCGCAGTGCCGCGAGCGCGTGCCCGACGTGCCGGTGATCCTCGTCACCGGTCACGGCGACATCTCGATGGCCGTGCAGGCGATGCGCGACGGCGCGTACGACTTCATCGAAAAACCGTTCGCGGCCGAGCGCCTGATCGAGACGGTGCGCCGCGCGCTGGAGCGCCGCGAGCTCGTGCTCGAGAACCACGCACTGCGGCGCGAGCTGGCCGGGCAGAACGTCGTCGCGCCGCGCATCATTGGCCGCAGCCCTGCGATCGAGCAGGTGCGCAAGCTGATTGCGAACGTCGCGCCGACCGACGCGTCGGTGCTGATCAACGGCGACACGGGCGCCGGCAAGGAGCTGATCGCGCGCAGCCTGCACGAGCTGTCGCCGCGCCGCGACAAGCCGTTCATCGCGGTGAATTGCGGCGCGTTGCCCGAGCCAATGTTCGAATCGGAGATGTTCGGCTACGAGCCCGGCGCATTCACGGGCGCGGCGAAACGGCGCGTCGGCAAGCTCGAATATGCGTCCGGCGGCACGCTGTTCCTCGACGAAATCGAAAGCATGCCGCTCGCGCTGCAGGTGAAGCTGCTACGCGTGCTGCAGGACGGCGTGCTGGAGCGGCTCGGCTCGAACCAGCCGATCCGCGTGAACTGCCGCGTGGTCGCGGCCGCGAAGGGCGACATGAGCGAGCTCGTCGCGGCCGGCACGTTCCGGCGCGACCTGCTGTACCGGCTCAACGTCGTGACGATCGCGCTGCCGCCACTTGCGGAGCGTCGCGAGGACATCGTGCCGCTGTTCGAGCACTTCATGCTCGACGCGGCCGTGCGCTACGCGCGTCCCGCGCCGGTGCTGACCGACCGGCAGCGCGCGAGCCTGATGCAGCGCGACTGGCCCGGCAACGTACGCGAGCTGCGCAATGCGGCCGACCGCTTCGTGCTCGGCGTGGCCGACATGCCGCAGGAAACGGGCGCGGGCGGCGACGACGCCGACAACGATCAGACGCTGAAGGAGCGCATCGAGCAATTCGAGCGCGCGGTGATTGCCGAGGCGCTGAACCAGACGGGTGGCGCGGTCGCCGCGACGGCCGACCGGCTGCATGTCGGCAAGGCGACGCTGTACGAGAAGATGAAGCGCTACGGGCTGTCGGCGAAAGGCGAAACCGAGCGCTGAAAAGCAAACGGACCGTAGAACCGGGTTGCCCGGTCGTACGGTCCGTTGGTGCGGGAAGGGCGCGGCGTGCTGCCCTTCGAGCCGGATCCCGGATCTGGCGGCGCTCAGGCCGCGTTGCTGCCGAGCGCTTTCTTGAGCAGCGCGTCGAGTTCCGCGAACTGCGGTGCGCCGACGTAGCGCTTCAGGATCTTGCCGTCCTTGTCGACGACGAAGGTCGTCGGCGTGAGCTGCACGTTGCCGAATTGCTTCGCGACGCTGCCGTCGTCGAGCGCGACCTTGAACGGCAACTGGCGTGTCTGCGCGTAGTTCGCGACGTACATCGGCGGATCGTAGTTCATCGCGACCGCGACGAATTCCAAACCCTGACCCTTGAAGCGATTGTAGGTATCGACCATCTGCGGCATTTCCTGCATGCAGGTCGCGCAGCTCGTCGCCCAGAAGTTCACGAGATAGACCTTGCCCTTCAGGTCGCCGGCGGTCGAGACTTTCTGGCCCGACAGCAGCGTGAACGTCGCGTCCGGCACGCTGGACTTGCCGTTGAACGCGAAGAAGCCGGCGACGGCGATGGCCGCGACGACGGCAGCCGCGACGATGTAGCGGACGGGGCCGGCACTGCGGCGGGCGGGAGGCGTGGTGTTCATCTGGTGCTCTCGGAGTCGGTCGATGACGCGGGTCGATGCAAAGGACGTCGAAATTCGGCGCTCATTTTAACGCGAATGCGGCGCGCGCACCGGCGGCCGCCACACATCCCGGTTTTCAGGTTCGGCGGATAATGCCCGTTTTTGCCTGCCCGATTCACGCCATGCCGAAGGAAGTCATCGATTCGTTGTGCCCCCTTTTTCGTCCGCTGCGACACTTCGCCGCGCTCGCGTGCGTGAGCGCGGCGCTGGCCGCGTGCTCGCCGTCGTTCGACTGGCGTACGCTGCACAACGACGCCGGCTACACGATCGACCTGCCGGCGAAGCCGACCGTCGAGGAGCAGCCGGTGGCGGTCGGCGGCACGTCGATGCCGATGCGGATGCAGGCCGCGCACGTCGACGGCGCGGTGTTCGCGGTCGGCACGCTGACGCTGCCCGATGACCGCGACGACACGCGCCGCGCCGCGCTCGAATTCCTGCGCGCCGGGCTGTCGCGCAACCTCGAAGGCGCGCCGCAGACGGTGTCGGTGCCGGTGCCGCTCGCGGCCGGCGGCGCGGTGAACGGGATCGAGCTGCGCATCGCGGGGGCGGCTGCCGGCGGCGATCGCGCACGCAAGACGATCGTCGCACGGCTTGCCGCGCGCGGCCGGCACGCGTACCAGGCCGTCGTGATCGCCGACGGGTCGCTCACGCAGGAGCAGCTCGACCAGTTTTTCGGCTCGTTCAAACTCGATTGATCACCGCCGTCGAGGGTGCCCGGGCACTCTGTGACAATTGAAAGTTCATTCGCAGCTTTCGACGCTAGTGACCGGATTTTGCGAGGTTTTTTCGACTATCCACAGCGCATGTGGATAACTTTGTTGAAAAGTTGCCCGGATTTCCCGCTGAGCCGCGCCGGACGGCCCTCCGGCACGTTTGGTTGCGCTCCCGGTGTTTGAGAAAAATCAATAAAAACAATGGGATACGGACTCTCTCTCGAGGCGGTGCCGGCGAGCCCTGATCCGGGGCCGGATTCGTGAAATTGTGCATAAGTCAAGTCTTGACAGCCGGATTTTGTCCTCCGAGGGCGCTCAGAGCGCCGTGAGCGCGCGCCGGTAGCGGATCGCCTCGGCGATCTGCGCGGCCGTCGGCAGCGGGTCGCCGGCCAGGTCGGCAATCGTCCGTGCGACCTTCAGTACGCGGAAATATGCGCGCGCCGACCAGCCGAAGCGCTCGCCGGCTTCGCGCAGCAGTCGTTCGCCTTCGTCGGTCGGCCGGCACAGGTCGTCGGTCTCGCGGCCGCTCAGCATGTGATTCGTCTTGCCCTGCCGGTCGAGCTGCAGCGCCCGCGCCTGTGCGACGCGTGCGGCCACCGCCGCGCTTGGCTCGCCGGGCGCCGCCGTGCGCGACGCGAGTTCGGCCGGCGACAGCGCGGGCAGGTCGATCTGGATGTCGATGCGGTCGAGCAGCGGCCCCGACAGCTTGCGCAGGTAGCGCGCGGCGACGTCCGGCGAGCAGCGACAGCGCCCGGACGGATCGCCGTGCCAGCCGCACGGGCACGGGTTCATCGCGGCGATCAACTGGCACGCGGCCGGGAAGTCGGCCTGCTGGGCGGCGCGCGAGATCGTGATGCGGCCGGCTTCCAGCGGCTCGCGCAGCATTTCGAGCACGTGCCGGTCGAATTCGGGCAGCTCGTCGAGAAACAGCACGCCGAGGTGCGCGAGCGTGATTTCACCCGGCTGCGGCGGATTGCGGCCGCCGACCAGCGCGGCGGCGCTCGACGAATGATGCGGCGAACGAAACGGCCGCCGGCGCCACTGCGCGGGCGAGAAGCCGAGGCGGCTCGCGGACAGGAGCGCCGCCGACGTCAGCGCCTCGTCGTCGGTCAACGGCGGCAGCAGGCCGGCCAACCGCGCGGCCAGCATCGACTTGCCGGCCCCTGGCGGCCCGACCATCAGCATGTGATGACCGCCCGCGGCGGCGACTTCGAGCGCGCGCCGGGCGCCACGCTGGCCGACCACGTCGGCGAGGTCGGGCGCGGCCGGCGCAGGCAGGCCGTCGAGGCAGGGCGCCGCGACCGGCGTGAGCCGTCCGTCGGGCGCATCGGCGAGGTGCGCGCATAGCGCGGGCAGGTCGCGTGCGCCGAACACGGTCACGCCCGGCACGAGCGCGGCCTCGGCCGCGCTGTCGAACGGCAGATAGAGCTCGGGCGCTTGTGATGCCGCCGCGGGTCCCTGCGTTGTGACGGCGTCCGGGCCCGAGCCCAATCCCGATCCTGATTCGCCCGCACGCCAGTCCCGCGCGGCGCCGCACGCCATCGCGAACGCACCGCGCATCGGCCGCAGCGCGCCTGTCAGCGACAGTTCGCCCGCGAATTCGCGGCCGGCCAGCGCGTCGGCCGGGATCTGGCCGTTCGCGGCAAGGATGCCGAGCGCGATCGGCAGGTCGAACCGGCCCGACTCTTTCGGCAGATCGGCCGGTGCGAGATTGACCGTGATGCGGCGCACGGGAAACTCGAATCCGCAGTTCTGCAGCGCGGCGCGGACGCGCTCGCGGCTTTCGCGGACTTCGAGATCGGGCAGGCCGACGATCGAGAACGACGGCAGCCCGTTGGCGAGATGGACTTCGACGGTAACGTCCGGCGCGCGGCCGGAGGCAGGCGCGCGACTGCGCACCACGGCAAGCGACATGGCGAGGCTCCTGTAAGCAGACGGACGACGGCCGTTCGGGGCCGCATGCCGCGGGAATCGGAGAAATCGGTGCGCGCGTGCCGGCGTGGCGCGGGGAAAGAACGAGGGACTGCGGAACGACGAACTGCGAAGAGCGATGGACTGCGAAGAGCGATGGACTGCGAAGAGCGATGGACTGCGAAGAGCGGGGGGCTGCGAAGAACGACGGACTACGGGGAGCGGTGGAACACTGTCGGGGCGGCGGGCGCGGGCCGCGCGAGGCGGCCCGCGCCCGACCTTGTGGCCGGGTGGGGCGTCAGGCCTGCGGCGCGGCGAGCTTCTGCTCGAGTTCCGCGACGCGCTTTTCGAGTTCCTCGAGGCGCACGCGGGTGCGGGCGAGCACCTGGGCCTGCGTGTCGAATTCCTCGCGCGTGACGAGATCGAGCTTCGAGAAGCCTTGCGACAGCATGGCCTTCACGTTGCGCTCGACGTCCTTGGCCGGCGAGTTTTTCAGCAGGTCGCTGACGCGCGACTGCAGATCGTTGAAAACGTCGCTGGGTTGCTTCATGTGATTCCCCTTCCTTGCACAAAAAATGTGCATCTTCAGTTGCGTACGTGCCCATGATGCACGCATGACCGGAAATGGTGCGCCGGGGGCGCGAATTCCGGGCATGGCGCCGGCATGGGTGAATGGCCCGGCGATCCGGGACGTGCGTGCACTCTAGCAACGTTCCTTTCGCCGCGCCAGCAAACCGGGCCACGTTGGCCATTCGGCCGGGCTTCCGCGCCTTACATCACGGGATGCGACCCCGTTCCCGAGCCCTTCGAGACGGTGCTCGGACGAACATGGCATGCGAGTTGCTGAGAAGAGTCCGTTACAACATTCCAACCAATTCGACGGGACAACCCAGCGAGAGGACTTCATGAAACTCATTACCGCAATCATCAAGCCGTTCAAGCTCGATGAGACGCGCGAGGCGCTGTCGGCCCTCGGCGTCTCCGGCATCACGGTGACGGAGGTGAAAGGGTTCGGGCGCCAGAAGGGGCACACCGAGCTGTATCGCGGCGCCGAATACGTGGTCGATTTCCTGCCGAAGATGAAGATCGAGGCGGCCGTGTCGGACGATCTCGTCGACCAGGCGGTGGAAGCGATCGAGCGGGCCGCGCGCACCGGCAAGATCGGCGACGGCAAGATCTTCGTGACGCAGATCGAGCAGGTAATCCGGATTCGCACCGGGGAGACCGGCGCTGACGCGCTGTAACAGAACAGACAAGACAAGCGACAAGAGGAAACCCAAGATGCGCAAACTTTTGATGTCCCTGCTGATGGCCGGCTCGCTGATTGCGGCTGGCGTCGGCCCCGCGCTCGCCGACGACGCGGCGTCCGCCGCGGCTGCGTCCGCGCCCGCCGCCACGGCTTCCGACGCATCGGCCGCTGCCGCGCCGGCCGCTTCGGCACCGGCTGCCACCGACGCATCGGCGACTGCCGCTGCCGCCGCACCGGCCTCGGGCGCCACCGACGCGTCGGCCGCCGCCGCCGCGTCGGCACCGGCCGCCCCCGCCGCACCGACCGCACCGTTCTCCGTCGATTCGTCGAAGATCAACTCGGGCGACACCGCGTGGATGCTGACCTCCACCGCGCTCGTGCTGTTCATGACGATCCCCGGTCTCGCGCTGTTCTACGCCGGCATGGTCCGCAAGAAGAACGTGCTCGCGACCGTGATGCAGAGCTTCGCGATCACCGCGGTGATCACGGTGCTGTGGACGGTGGTCGGCTACAGCCTCGCGTTCACGCCGGGCAACGGCTTCATCGGCGGACTGTCGCGCGCGTTCCTGCACGGGATGAACTACATCCACGGCGACAAGGCGACGACGCTGACCGTCAGCCACCTGGCGCCGACGATTCCGGAATCGGTCTACTTCGTCTACCAGATGACGTTCGCGATCATCACGCCGGCACTGATCTGCGGCGCGTTCGCCGACCGGATGAAGTTCTCGGCGATGCTCGTGTTCATGACGCTCTGGTCGCTGATCGTCTACGTGCCGATCGCGCACATGGTGTGGGAGCCGACCGGCTGGCTGTCGTCGGACGGCGTGCTCGACTTCGCGGGCGGCACCGTCGTGCACATCAACGCCGGTATCGCGGGCCTCGTGTCGTGCCTGATGCTCGGCAAGCGCGTCGGCTTCGGCCGTGAATCGATGGCGCCGCACAACCTCGTGCTGACGATGATCGGCGGCTCGATGCTGTGGGTCGGCTGGTTCGGCTTCAACGCGGGTTCCGCGGTCGCGGCCGATGGCCGTGCCGGGTTCGCGATGCTGACGACGCAAGTCGCGACGGCCTGCGCGGCGCTCGGCTGGATGTTTGCCGAATGGCTCACGCACGGCAAGCCGTCGGTGCTCGGCATCGTGTCGGGCGCGGTCGCGGGTCTGGTTGCGATCACGCCGGCGGCCGGTTTCGTCGGCGTGCCGGGTGCGCTGGTGATCGGTATCGCCGCGGGTGTCGTGTGCTTCTGGTCCGCGACGTGGCTGAAGTCGAAGCTCGGCTACGACGATTCGCTCGACGCGTTCGGCGTGCACGGCGTGGGCGGGATTCTCGGCGCGTTGCTGACGGGCGTGTTCGCGGTCAAGGACATCGGCGGCGCCGACGGCAGCCTGCTGCTGCAGGCCAAGGGCGTGCTGATCACGCTGGTCTACAGCGGCGTGCTGAGCTTCGTGCTGCTGAAGCTGATCGACATCACGATGGGCCTGCGCGTGTCCGAAGAGGAAGAGCGCGAAGGCCTCGACGTGGTCCTGCACGGCGAGCATGTCGAATAAGTCATAAGGATGACCGGCGGGCCGCCGCAAAGACGGCGCCCGCCACTGAATGAGCGCAGCGACTTCGGCCCGCCCCACCCGGCGGGCTTTTTTTCTCCTGCCACCCACTGCCGTAGCGCATAACCCTGCGCGCTATCGGGTCAATAGCCGAAAACTTCCTCCAAACCCTTGCGAAGCCGGGAACAATCCCCAAATGGGCAAGGCAATTGCTCTACAATCTTCATTCTCCCGCTCGCGAGTGATTCATGGTTCCCCACCTCGTTACCGCGTTGAACGGTCCGCTGCTCGAGCTCGAGCAGAAGATCCTCGACGCGACGCCTGCAATCGAACGCTGGTTCAGGCTCGAATGGCAGGAACACACCCCGCCGTTCTATTGTTCGGTGGACCTGCGCAACGCCGGCTTCAAGCTGGCGCCCGTCGACGCGAACCTGTTCCCCGGCGCGTTCAACAATCTGCCGTCCGAAGTGCTACCGCTTGCCGTGCAGGCGGCGATGGCCGCGATCGAGAAGATCTGCCCGGACGCGAAGAACCTGCTCGTGATTCCCGAGCTGCCGACCCGCAACGCGTTCTACCTCGAAAACGTCGCGCGCCTCGCGACGATCATGCGCCAGGCCGGCCTGAACGTGCGTTTCGGCTCGCTCGACCCGAGCATCACCGACATGACGCCGATCACGCTGGCTGACGGCCAGAAGATCGTGCTCGAACCGCTGGATCGTTCGCAGCGCCGCCTCGGCCTGAAGAATTTCGATCCGTGCTCGATCCTGCTGAACAACGACCTGTCGGCCGGCATCCCGGCCGTGCTGGAAAACCTGCACGAGCAGTACCTGCTGCCGCCGCTGCACGCGGGCTGGGCCGTGCGTCGCAAGTCGACGCATTTTTCGTGCTACGACGACGTCGCGAAGAAGTTCGCGAAGATGGTCGGCGTCGATCCGTGGATGGTGAATCCGTATTTCTCGCACGTGGAAGGCGTCGACTGGCAGGCGCATGAAGGCGAGCAGGCGCTCGCCGAAGCAATCGACAGCGTACTGAAGAAGATTGCGCGCAAGTACCGCGAATACGGGATCAGCGAGAAGCCGTACGTCGTCGTGAAGGCCGACGCGGGCACCGCAGGGCGCGGCGTGATGACGGTGCACGACGCGGCCGAGATCGGCCGGATGTCGAAGGCCGAGCGCGCGCAGATGGCCGAGTCGAAGGCCGGCCTCGCGGTGCGCGACGTGATCGTGCAGGAAGGCGTCTATACGTTCGAGCGCGTCGGCGACGAAGTGGCCGAGCCTGTCGTGTACATGATCGACCGCTACGTGGTCGGCGGTTTCTACCGCACGCACGGCGGCCGCGAGCGCGACCAGAACCTGAACGCGCCCGGCATGCACTACGTGCCGCTCGGCTTCGAGCACACCGCGCTGCCGGATGCCGGCGCGAAGCCGGGTGCCGCGCCGCCGAACCGTTTCTACATGTACGGCGTCGTCGCGCGGCTGTCGCTGATCGCGTCGTCGATCGAACTGGAAAAGACCGATCCCGAAGCCATCCAGGTATAACGGACCTTCGCTACGTACAGGACCCGCATGGACATTCTCTTTATCGCCGACCCGCTCGAGCGCTTCAAGATCTACAAGGATTCGACCTACGCGATGATGGCCGAGGCCGTGCGCCGCGGGCATGCGGTGTACGCATGCGAGCCGAACCACCTCGCGTGGACGGGTTCCTCGGTCGAGGCCGACGTGCGGCGCATCACGTTCGTCGGCGAGCTGGACGACCTGCATCGCGAGACCTGGTTCGACGCGGGCCCGGTCGATGCGCGCCGTCTCGAATCGTTCGGCGCGGTGCTGATGCGCAAGGATCCGCCGTTCGACATGGAGTACGTGACGTCGACCTGGCTGCTCGAACTCGCCGAGCGCGCGGGCGCCCGCGTGTTCAACAAGGCGCAGTCGATCCGCGACCATTCGGAGAAGCTCGCGATCGGCGAGTTTCCGCAGTTCGTCGCGCCGACACTGGTCACGCGCGACGCGAAACGGCTGCGCGCGTTCCACGCCGAGCACGGCGACGTGATCCTGAAGCCGCTCGACGGGATGGGCGGGATGGGCGTGTTCCGCGTGAAGCCGGACGGCATGAACCTCGGTTCGATCATCGAGATGCTGAGCCACGACGGCACGCGCTCGGTGATGGCGCAGAAATTCATTCCCGAGATCAAGGCCGGCGACAAGCGCATCCTGCTGATCGGCGGCGAGGCCGTGCCGTATTCGCTCGCGCGGATTCCGCAGGGCAGCGAGGTGCGCGGTAATCTGGCCGCTGGCGGGCTGGGCGTCGCGCAGCCGCTGACGGCCCGCGATCGCGAGATCGCCGAGACGCTCGGCCCGGTGCTCGCGTCGCGCGGGCTGCTGCTGGTCGGCCTCGATGCGATCGGCGACTGGCTGACCGAGGTGAACGTCACGAGCCCGACGTGCTTCCGCGAGATCATGGAGCAAACGGGCTTCGACGTCGCCGCGATGTTCATCGACGCGCTGGAGCGTGCGGCCGGGTAGGCCGCATTCCGCGCAACCCCGGCGGCGGCCGCGCAGGTCCCCCGTCGCCGGAGCAGTTTGACCGGCCTGCTACAATGCCCGCTTGCCCGGTGCCGTGATCGGCGCACCGAAGGCCCGGCGGTCGGGCCGATACTGTTGCAAGGCTGAACATGAAACGTTTCCCACACTCGCTACGCTCATTGCCCCGCCGCGGGGTGTCGGCCCGCCAGGGGCGGCCGGGAGCGATCTGACATGGCCGGGATCCTGATCATCGCGCACGCCCCGCTCGCCACCGCGCTGCGGGATTGCATCGCGCACATCTACGGCGGCGTGCCCGCGCGTATCGGCTGCATCGACGTGCTGCCGGATAACGACCCGACCCAGGTGATGGCGTTCGCGCACGCGGAACTCGCGCGGCTCAAGGAAGAGAACGGCGTGATCGTGCTGACCGACATGTACGGCGCGACGCCCGCGAACATCGCCGGCCAGCTCGCGAAAATCGACAACGTGCGTGTGCTGGCGGGCGTGAACCTGCCGATGCTCGTGCGGGCCGTCTGCTACCGCACCGTACCGCTCGACAAGCTGGTCGACAAGGCGCTGTCCGGCGGCGCGAAGGGCGTCCACGAGGTGTCGTCCGGCACGCCGCCGCCGCCGTCGGAAACCGGCTGCGGCCAGTGCGCACCGATTCCGCCCGAACCGCAGCCGCGCACCGAATCGCACTGATTACCCGTTTTCCGTTTCAGACAACGCCGCCGACGCGCGCCGCCGGCGGCCCCGACCGACCCGACCGAGAATCATGCTTCAACAAGAAACCACCATCGTCAATAAATTGGGGCTCCATGCGCGCGCATCGGCCAAGCTCACGCAACTGGCCGGCAACTTCCAGTCGGAAGTCTGGATGACGCGCAACGGGCGCAAGATCAATGCGAAGAGCATCATGGGCGTGATGATGCTGGCGGCCGGCATCGGCAGCACCGTGACGATCGAGACCGAAGGGTCCGACGAGCAGGAAGCGATGGACGCGCTGCTGAAGCTGATCGCCGACAAGTTCGGCGAAGGCCAGTGATCGCCACGCGGGATCGTTGCCGTTTCCAGTCGGAATGCCGCGGTTTTCGCGGCATTTTTTTCGTCGGCAGCATTGATGCGAAATGCGCAATGCTGCGGTGCATGCAGTCAGCAGGGAGTCGCGGAATTTATAATCGCTAACCGGGGTCATAAGCGCATCGCAGCAGTGTGCCGCGGCTTTACTTGTACAGAGGAGGTGCGCGTGTCCTTCACGCTGCAAGGCATTCCCGTCTCACGTGGTATCGCGATCGGGCGAGCGTATCTGATCGCGCCGGCGGCGCTCGACGTCGCCCATTACCTGGTCGAGGCACCCCTGATCGACGCCGAGGTCGAGCGCTTCCGCACGGCGCTCGACGTCGTGCATCACGAACTCGAAGCGTTGCGTGCCGACCTGACCGACGACACCCCGAGCGAAGTCGCCGCATTCATCGACGTCCACGCGATGATCCTGAGCGACGAGATGCTCGTGCAGGAAACCATCGACCTGATCCGCACGCGCCGTTACAACGTCGAATGGGCGTTGACCGAGCAGCTGGAGCTGCTCACGCGTCATTTCGACGATATCGAGGATGAATACCTGCGCGAGCGCAAGGCCGACATCGAGCAGGTGGTCGAGCGCGTGCTGAAGGCGCTCGCCGGTGCGCCGTCCGCGTCGCAGGCGCTGGACCGCGCGGCCAAGAACGGCACGAACGAGATGATCGTCGTCGCGCACGACATCGCGCCGGCCGACATGATGCAGTTCAAGACGCAGTCGTTCCAGGCGTTCGTCACCGACCTCGGCGGGCGCACGTCGCACACCGCGATCGTCGCGCGCAGCCTCGGCATCCCGGCCGCGGTCGGCGTGCAGCATGCAAGCGCGCTGATCCGCCAGGACGACCTGATCATCGTCGACGGCGACCAGGGCATCGTGATCGTCGATCCCGCGCCGATCGTCCTCGAGGAATATTCGTACCGCCAGTCCGAGAAGCTGCTGGAGCAACGCAAGCTGCAGCGTCTGAAGTTCTCGCCGACGCAGACGCTGTGCGGCACCAAGATCGAGTTGTACGCGAACATCGAGCTGCCCGACGACGCGAAGGCGGCCGTCGAGGCCGGCGCGGTCGGTGTCGGCCTGTTCCGCTCCGAGTTCCTGTTCATGCATCAGAAGGAGATGCCGGAAGAGGAGGAGCAGTTCGCCGCGTACAAGCGCGCCGTCGAGTGGATGAAGGGCATGCCGGTGACGATCCGCACGATCGACGTCGGCGCGGACAAGCCGCTCGAAGCGCTCGACGAAGGCTACGAGACGGCGCCGAACCCGGCGCTCGGCCTGCGCGCGATCCGCTGGAGCCTGTCCGAGCCGCAGATGTTCCTCACGCAACTGCGGGCGATCCTGCGCGCGTCCGCGTTCGGCCAGGTGAAGATCCTGATTCCGATGCTCGCGCACGCGCAGGAGATCGACCAGACGCTCGACCTGATCCGCGAGGCAAAGCACCAGCTCGACGATGCGGGGCTCGCCTACGATCCGAATGTGCGCATCGGCGCGATGATCGAGATTCCGGCCGCGGCGATCGCGCTGCCGCTGTTCCTGAAGCGGTTCGATTTTCTGTCGATCGGCACGAACGACCTGATCCAGTACACGCTCGCGATCGACCGCGCGGACAACGCGGTCGCGCACCTGTACGACCCGCTGCATCCGGCCGTGCTGCACCTGATCTCCTATACGCTGCGCGAAGCGAAGCGCGCGGGAGTGTCGGTGTCGGTATGCGGGGAGATGGCCGGCGATCCGGCGCTCACGCGCCTGTTGCTCGGGATGGGGCTCACCGAGTTTTCGATGCACCCGAGCCAGCTGCTCGTCGTGAAACAGGAGATCCTGCGCGCGCACCTGAAGGCGCTCGAGAAGCCGACGGCCGACGTGCTGGCCGCGTTCGAGCCGGAAGAAGTGCAGGCGGCGTTGCAGCGCCTGTCTGTCGCCGTGCCGCGCGCGGATGCGGCTGCCTAGGCGTTCCCGCCGCCGCTAACCGTAGCGGCGTGTCACGCATGCGCCGTTCGGCGCATGCCCGTCGCGCGTCAGTGCCGGCCCCCGCAGACGGGGCAGTCGGCCTGGCGCGCGATTTTCATCGTCGTCCACTCCATCCGCAGCGAATCGAGCATCATCAGCCGCCCGTTGAGCGTCCGGCCGATGTCGCCGATCACGCGCAGCGCTTCGGCGGCCTGCATCGCGCCGATGATGCCGACCGTCGGTGCGAATACACCCATCGTCGCACACGCGACTTCCTCGAACGGCTGGTCTTCCGGGAACACGCACGCATAGCAGGGCGCGGCCGGATCGCGGAAGTCGAACGTGCTGATCTGGCCGTCGAAACGCAGCGCGGCGCCCGATACGAGCGGCACGCCGTGCGCGACGCACGCGCGGTTGATCGCGTGGCGCGTCGCGAAGTTGTCGGTGCAGTCGAGCACGACGGTCGCGCGCGGCACGTGCGCATCGAGCCAGGCGTCGTCGACGCGCTCCGCGACCGCATTCACCTTCACGCCGGGATTCAGTTGCGCGAGCGTGTCGCGCCCCGATTCGACCTTGCTGCGGCCGACCGATGCCGTCGCGTGCAGGATTTGCCGCTGCAGGTTCGTGAGGTCGACCGTATCGGCGTCGACAAGCGTGATCGTGCCGACACCCGAGGCCGCGAGGTACATCGCGGCGGGCGAGCCGAGGCCGCCCGCGCCGACGACGATCGCATGCGCATCGAGAAAGCGCTGCTGCGCCTCGATGCCGATTTCGTCGACGAGGATGTGACGGGAGTAGCGAAGGAGTTGATCGTCGTTCATGGGGAGTCGTGGGCGAGGCGGCGTACGTGTCGTTATTTTAGGCGCGCATGAAAAACGGGCCATCGCGGTCTTCCCGCGATGGCCCGTCGGATGCCGGTCGGCGCTTACTGCGGTGCCGACGCGGCCTTCGGTGCGGCGGCCTTGGTGGCCGACGCCTTCGTGGCGGACGTGGCCTTGCCGGCCGGGCTCTTCGTCGTGCTCTCGGCGAGCAGCGACTTCGATTCCTGCACCGGCTTGCCTTCGAGCTTGTTGAGCGCCTGCTGCATCATGAAGTCGTCGGCGCTGCCGAACTCGATCGGCTTGCGATCGCGATCCTTCTGGCGCTGCTCCGGCGTCTTCTTGTCGTTCTGCTCTTCGAGGACGCGCAGCTGATCCATCCGGCGCTGCTCGCGCTCTTCCTGTTCCTTCTTCTCGTTCGGATCCTGCGTGTTCGCGAGGTGGTTCGTGTAATCGACCTCGCGCGTCACGAGCACGTCGTCCGGATCGCCGTCCGCGTACTGATCGACCGGCACATCCGGCGTGATGCCCTTGTTCTGGA
The DNA here is from genome assembly GCF_029962485.1 of Burkholderia cepacia. Lineage (NCBI taxonomy): Bacteria > Pseudomonadati > Pseudomonadota > Betaproteobacteria > Burkholderiales > Burkholderiaceae > Burkholderia > Burkholderia cepacia. The sequence goes on along the minus strand of NZ_CP073637.1, from coordinate 3,215,267 downwards.
TCGAACGGCCGCTCGGCGTGTAGTAGTACGCGGTGGTCAGGCGCAGCGCGGTGTCGGCCGTCATCGGGCGGACCGTCTGGACCGAACCCTTGCCGAACGTCGTCTTGCCCATGATCTGCGCACGCTTCGAATCCTGCAGCGCACCGGCGACGATTTCCGACGCGGACGCGGAATACGCGTTCGTCAGCACGATCATCGGCACGGTCTTGAAGACCGGCGGCAGGTTCTTCAGCGGATCGCCGTCGAAGGACGGCAGGCGATAGTTGTCGTACGTATCGCGGTAGACCTGCTTCGAATCGGGGATCTGGCCGTTGGTCGACACGACGACCGAGTCGGGCGGCAGGAACGCGCCGGCCACGCCGACCGCGCTCTGCAGCAGGCCGCCGCCGTTGTTGCGCAGGTCGAGGACGAGGCCCTTCAGGTTCGGCTGCTGGCGTGCGATGTCCTGCAGCTTCTGCGCGAGATCGGGCGTCGTGCGCTCCTGGAAGCTCGTGATGCGGACATACGCGTAGCCCGGATCGAGGATCTTCATCTTCACGCTCTGGACCTTGATGATCGCGCGCGTGACCGTGACCGGGAACGTGCGGTCGTCGCTCTTGCGGAAGATCGTCAGCGTGACCTTGGTGCCCGGCTCGCCGCGCATCTGCTTGACGGCCTTGTCGAGCGTCATGCCGCGCACCGGCTTGTCGTTGATGCGCGTGATCAGGTCGCCCGGACGGATGCCGGCGCGGAATGCCGGGGTATCTTCGATCGGCGAGATCACCTTGACGAGGCCGTCTTCCTGCGAGATCTCGATGCCGAGACCCGCGAAGCGGCCCTTCGTCTGCTCCTGCAGCTCGTCATAGTCGGTCTTGTCGAGGAACGACGAGTGCGGGTCGAGGCTCGACACCATGCCCTTGATCGCCGCCGTCAGCAGCTTCTTGTCGTCGACCGGTTCGACGTACTCGCGCTTGATCTGGCCGAAGACTTCCGCGAACAGGCGGAGCTGGTCGAGGGGAAGCGGCGCCGTGGCGGTCTGCTCGGCCGATGCGGAAACCTGCAGCGTGGCGAACACGCCCGTGGCGAGGCCCGCGGCAATCAGGCCGATGTTCTTCAATTTCATTCGCATAGAGATCTGGTGCGGTCGGGAAGCGCGTGGCGGTAGCGGGGATGTAGCGGACAAGTATAACTGTTCGTCCGATGACTCAGTGGAACGGCGCGAAAAGCGTCGAAAAGGGCCTGGAGCAAGCCCGGCAGGGCACCGCCGGACGCGCTGCGGGTTCGAAAGCGGATTCGACAGCGCCGGGCGCGCGAAGGTTCGCGCGGCGTGCCTGACGGTGGCCGGGCACGTCGCGCCGGACGCGGCACGCCCGGCGCGATGGGCGTCAGCCCGCCTTGCCCTGCTTCGCGACGGCGGCCTGCGCCTGCGCGATCGCTTCCTGGTCGCCGAGGTAATAGTGCTTGATCGGCTTCAGGTTCTCGTCGAGTTCATACACGAGCGGCACGCCGTTCGGGATGTTCAGGCCGACGATGTCGCTGTCCGAGATGCCGTCGAGGTACTTGATCAGCGCGCGCAGCGAGTTGCCGTGCGCGGCGATCAGCACCTGCTTGCCGGCGCGGACGGCCGGCGCGATCGACTCGTTCCACAGCGGCAGCACGCGCGCGACCGTGTCCTTCAGGCACTCGGTGAGCGGCAGCTGCTCGCGCGGCACCTTCGCGTAGCGCGGGTCGTTGAACGGCGCGCGCTCGTCGGTCGGCTCCAGCGCGGGCGGCGGCGTGTCGTAGCTGCGGCGCCACACGAGCACCTGGTCGTCGCCGAACTTCGCGGCCGTTTCCGCCTTGTTCAGGCCGGACAGCGCGCCGTAGTGGCGCTCGTTGAGGCGCCACGAATGGACGACCGGCAGGTACATCTGGTCCATCCGGTCCTGCACGTGCCACAGCGTACGGATCGCGCGCTTGAGCACCGACGTGTACGCGATGTCGAACGTGTAGCCGGACTCCTTGAGCAATTCGCCGGCCTGGTAGGCCTCGTTGCGACCCTGTTCGGTCAGGTCGACGTCGACCCAGCCGGTGAAGCGGTTTTCCTTGTTCCACGTCGATTCGCCGTGGCGGATGAGAACGAGTTTGTACATGGATCTTGCGGTCGGTAGTGAAGGAAGCGGGGCGCATCGCACGGGACCCGACCGGGGCCCGCCATCGCGCAAGACGGTTATTTTATAATGGCGGGATTGTCCTCATCCGATTTCTCTTTTTCCGGCGGAATTCCGTGACGTTCTTTACCGATTACACGAACCTGGCCCTTATCGCGATCCTCGTGGTCTCCGGCGGCCTGCTGGCCTGGCCTGCACTGCGCCGCGGCCGTGGCGGCCTGTCGGCCGCAGAAGCGACGCAACTCATCAACCGCCGCAACGCGATCGTGATCGACGTGCGCGCCGCGGCCGATTTCGCTGCCGGCCACCTGCCGTCGGCGCGCCAGGTCGCCGCGGGCGAGATCGGCGCGAAAATCGCGCAGGTCGCGAAGAACAAGAGCACGCCGGTGCTGCTCGTCTGCCAGAACGGCCAGCAGTCGCAGAAGGCGGCGCGCGAGGTCGAGGCGGCGGGTTACGCCGAGGTGCACGTGCTCGAAGGCGGTGTGGCCGCCTGGCAGCAGGCCGGGATGCCGGTCGTCAAACAAGGAGTGGCGAAGTGAACAAGGTTTTGATGTACAGCACGCAGGTGTGTCCGTATTGCATGCAGGCCGAGCGCCTGTTGAAGCTGCGCGGTGTCGAGCAGATCGAGAAGGTGCTGATCGATCGCGATCCGGCCCGCCGCGAGGAAATGATGACGCGCACGGGGCGCCGCACGGTGCCGCAGATCTATATCGGCGACACGCACGTCGGCGGCTACGACGATCTGTCGAAGCTCGACCGCGAAGGCGGGCTCGTTCCGCTTCTGCAAGCAGCCTGATTAGGGCAGAATGGCCGCCGGCCGCGCCGCGGCTTGGGCGCGCAGGATTCATCCGTGGCGGCCGGCGAGAAGCCGGGCCGCCCCGTCACCACTTTTAGGGAAACACCATGTCCGACGTCGAAAACCAACCGTTCTTCAACATTCAGCGCGTCTACCTGAAGGATATGTCGCTCGAGCAGCCGAATTCGCCGGCGATCTTCCTCGAGCAGGACATGCCGTCGGTTGAGGTCGAAGTCGACGTGAAGGCCGACCGCCTCGCGGAAAGCGTGTTCGAAGTCGTCGTGTCGGGTACCGTCACGGCGAAGGTGAAGGACAAGGTCGCGTTCCTGATCGAAGCGAAGCAGGCCGGCATTTTCGACATCCGCAACATTCCGGACGAACAGCTCGACCCGCTCGTCGGCATCGCATGCCCGACGATCCTGTTCCCGTACCTGCGTTCGAACATCGCCGACGCGATCACGCGCGCAGGCTTCCCGCCGATCCACCTGGCGGAAATCAACTTCCAGGCGCTGTACGAGCAGCGTCTCGCGCAGCTTCAGCAGCAGGCCGGCGCAGCAGCAGGCGCGCCGAACGGCACGACGCTGAACTGACGTTTCACTCGGACCGGTGCTGGGTATGAAAGTAGCCGTTCTCGGCGCCGGTGCCTGGGGCACCGCGCTCGCGGGCCATCTGGCCGCGCGGCACGATACGCTTCTGTGGGCGCGCGACGCCGCGCTCATCGCCGGGCTGCAGGCCCGGCACGAAAATTCCCGTTATCTGGACGGCATCGCGCTGCCTGACGCGTTGCGCTACGACGCCGATCTCGGCGTCGCGCTCGCGCATGGCGCCGCGGACGACGCACTGTGCGTGATCGCCGCGCCGGTGGCCGGGCTGCGCACGCTGTGCCACGCGATGCGCGACGCAGGCTGTGTGCCTGCGCATATCGTCTGGGTTTGCAAGGGCTTCGAGGCCGATACGCATCTGCTGCCGCACCAGGTGATCGCGGCCGAGCTGCCCGAACAGCAGAGCAACGGCGTGCTGTCGGGCCCGAGCTTCGCGCGCGAGGTCGGGCAGTCGCTGCCCGTCGCGCTGACGGTGGCGAGCGCGTCCGCCGCGTGCCGCGAGCGCACGCTTGCCGCGTTCCACCATGGCGCAATGCGGATCTATACAGGCGACGACGTGGTCGGCGTCGAGGTCGGCGGCGCGGTGAAGAACGTGCTGGCGATCGCGACCGGCATTGCCGACGGCCTCGGCCTCGGGCTGAACGCGCGCGCCGCGCTGATCACGCGCGGCCTCGCCGAAATGTCGCGGCTCGGCGTGGCGCTCGGCGGCCGCGCGGAAACCTTCACGGGCCTCACGGGCCTCGGCGACCTGATCCTCACCGCGACGGGCGACCTGTCGCGCAACCGCACGGTCGGCCTGCAACTGGCGGCCGGCCGCACGCTGAACGACATCCTCGGTGCGCTCGGCCACGTGGCCGAAGGCGTACGCTGCGCGCAGGCCGTGCTGGCGCTTGCGCGCGCGCAGTCGATCGAAATGCCGATCACCGAAGCCGTATGCGGCGTGCTGTTCGACGGCATCGCACCGCGCGACGCGGTCAGCGGCCTGCTGCGGCGCGACGCGCGCGCCGAGTAGCGCGAACCGGCGCTGCCCGGTGCGGTTGCGCCGGGCGTGCGGCGCCAAAGCGGACTACGCTTGAACAGTCTCCGGCGTTCCGGGAGGGTGTCATGCTGCAGATCGGTTCCACCACGCTCGACGCGCAGGTCGTCGACATCACGACGCTCGATGTCGACGCGATCGTCAACGCCGCGAACGGCTCGTTGCTCGGCGGAGGCGGCGTCGACGGCGCAATTCACCGCGCGGCCGGCCCCGGCCTGCTCGCCGAGTGCCGCACGCTCGGCGGCTGCGACACGGGCGACGCGAAGCTCACGCGTGGCCACGCGCTGCCGGCGCGCTACGTGATTCATGCGGTCGGCCCCGTGTGGTACGGCGGCGGGCGCGGCGAGGCCGACCTGCTCGCGTCGTGCTACCGGCGGGCGATCGAGCTGGCCGAGGAGGTCGCCGCAACGTCGATCGCGTTCCCCGCAATCAGCTGCGGAATCTACCGTTATCCGGTCGAAGAGGCCGTCGGCATCGCAGTGGGCGCCGTCGCCGAAATGCTGCCGCAGGCGCCGAGCCTCGCACGCGTGGTGTTCGCGTGCTTTTCCCCCGACATTTACGACCTGTATCGCGTGCGGCTCACGCGAGCCTGATGCATTCTGCCTCGCGGGTTGCGCCCGGCGAGCGTCAGGCGCCGCCTTCGAAGCCGGCCTGGCGCCATGCCTCGAACACGACCACGGCGACCGTGTTCGACAGGTTCAGGCTGCGGTTGTCCGGCCGCATCGGCAGGCGCACGCGCTGTTCGTTCGGAAAGCGTTCGAGCAGCTCGGCGGGCAGGCCGCGGGTTTCCGAGCCGAACACGAACCAGTCGCCCGGCAGGAACGCATGATCGTGGAAGCGGCCCGAGCCGCGTGTCGTGAACGCGAACATCCGCGCGGGATCGGGCGCTTCGGACGCGAGGAACGCATCCCAGTCGCGGTGCACGCGCATCTGCGCATACTCGTGATAGTCGAGGCCGGCGCGGCGCATCCGCGCGTCGTCGAGCGGAAAGCCGAGCGGTTCGATCAGGTGCAGGTGCGCGCCCGTATTGGCGCACAGGCGGATCACGTTGCCGGTGTTCGGCGGAATTTCGGGGGCGACGAGGACGACGTTGAACATGTTTCGGTTTGGCTGGGCCGGCCGGGGCGGCGCAACGTGCGCGTTCCCGGCTGGCCGGTTCGTGACGGCCGTGGCCACGTTGGCGCGGCCGGCCTCTCTATCTAATTAATCCCTGGCGGTGCGCAGCGCAACCAGATTCGTCACGCGCGCGGCGCCTGCCGCCTGCAGCGCGTGCGCGGCCGCCGCGAGCGTCGCGCCGGACGTCATCACGTCGTCGACGAGCGCGACGTGGCGACCGGTGACGTCACCGGTTACCGCGAACGCGGCCGTCACGTTGTCGCGCCGTGCCTGCCGGTCGAGCCGCGACTGCGGTGCCGTGTGGGCGACGCGCGCGAGCAGTGACGCGTCCGCTCGCACGTCGAGCCGGCGTGCGAGCGGGCGTGCAATCGCCCACGCCTGGTTGTAGCCGCGCGCGACGAGCCGCCGGTGCGACAGCGGCACCGGTGCGACCAGGTCGAAACGGTCCACGCCGCGCGTATCGTCGACCAGTCGCGCGAGCCGGGCCGCGAATTCTGCGCCGAGTGCGAGTCGCGCATGAAACTTCAGGCCGCGCGCGAGCCCGTCGAGCGGCGCGCGGTAATCCGCGAGCGCGAGCGTGGCGTCGAACGGCGGCGGCGCGGTGCGGCACGCGTCGCACCGGTACGCGGCCGGGTGGCCGGCGCCGGTCCGGCCGCCGCCGCGCGAACGCGTCTGCCCGGCGCCCAGCGGCAGCGCGCAGGCATCGCAGCGCAAGCGCGCTTCATTCCAGTACGCGGCGTCGCAAGCATCGCATATCACGGCGTGTGACAAATTGCCGCACAGTGCGCAGCGATTCGGCAGTGCGGCCGCGGCGACCTTCACCGCCAGCACGCGAACCTGCGACAAAACGACGCGCATCGTGCGCTCGGCGGAACTGCGGATCATCGCAACACTCCTGCCACCCCGCCTCAATGAAGCTTCCGGGGCGAGCGAGTATACTTCGGGCTCTTCGCCAGTGTGCCCGACATGTCCCCAGCTTCGACTTCCACCGGCCGTCCGGCCAATGACGCCAGGCGGCTGCGGCGGATCTTCGACCGCCGTGCCGCCACGTTCGATGCGGTCGCGTTCCTGCCGCGCGAGATCGCGCAGCGGATGAACGAGCGTCTCGAATACATCAAGGTGAGCCCCACGGCCGTGCTCGATGCCGGCTGCGGCCCGGGCGACGACCTGCCGGCGCTGCGTGCGCGCTTTCCGGAAGCCCCCGTGTTCGGCGTCGACCTGTCCGGCGCGATGCTCGCGCGGGCCGGTCAGCGCGAGGTCGAGCAGACCAACTGGCGCCGCTGGCTGCCGGCGTCGCTCGGTCGCGCGCTGGGCCAGCGCGGCCCGCGCGTCGCGCAGGCCGACTTCGCCGCGCTGCCGTTCCCGGGCGGCGCGTTCGACCTGATCTGGTCAAATCTCGCGCTCCACTGGCATTCGCGCCCCGATGCGGTGCTGCCCGAATGGCAGCGCGTGTTGCGCGTGAACGGCCTGCTGATGTTCAGCACGCTCGGCCCCGACACGCTGCGCGAGCTGCGCGCGGCCTGCGCGGACGCCGAAGCGGCGCTGGGCATGGCCCCGCCGGCCGCGCGCGTCATCGATTTCGTCGACATGCACGACCTCGGCGACATGCTCGTCGAGAGCGGCTTCGAGATTCCCGTGATGGATCAGGAAGTGCTGACCGTCACCTACAAATCCCCCGATTCCCTGCTGGCCGACGTGCGCCGCTGGGGCGCCTATCCGTTCGAGCGCACGGCGCCGCAGCACGCGACGCGGCGCTTTCGCGCGGCACTCGGCGACGCGCTGGAGGCGCGCCGGCGCGAGGACGGCACGATTCCGCTGACCTTCGAGGTGATCTACGGCCACGCCTGGAAGGCCGTACCGCGCACGACCGCCGAAGGGCACGGGATCGTGCGCATCGAGGATATCGGCAAGGGGCGTCCGAAGAATCGGTAAAGCGGTAAAGAGGGGTTTTGTTATGTCTGAAATTAGCGGCGCAAAGCGGGGTCGAATTAGCGCGAAAAACGGCCGAAAAGCTTGTCGCGCTTGGCTTGCGGGGCGATAGGCGCTTGCTTGTGGATGCCATTGAACCCGCCTATAATGCGTCAGCTTGTCGTCCCGGGGTCCCCGCAATACGGGGCGACGAGTCCGATGCAGGCATGCATCGCATGCCATTCGCGTGAGGCGGCGATGGAAGCAGCGAGGGTTTTGGCGGAGACGACGAACGGCGAGCCGGTCCTCGAAGACTGGCTGATGAAACGCAACTGTTCGGTGTCGCCACGCCAGTTCGTGCTGTTTTACGCGTCGCTCGCGGGCTTCTCGCTGGTGATCGCGACGTTGCTGATGTGGATAGGGGCTTGGCTCGTCATGCCTTTTACCGGAATCGAGTTGCTGGCGGTGGGTGTCGCATTTGCGGTTTATGCTCGCCATGCGGTCGATTACGAGCGCATCAGGCTGTTTCCGCATCGGCTCGTGATCGAGCGGATGGATGCGGAGCGGCTCACGCAGATCGAATTCAACCCGCGCTGGGTGCGGGTCGAGCCGGGTGCGACGCCACGCGATCCGATTCGACTGGTATCGCGCGGGCAGACCGTCGTAATCGGGCAGCATCTCGCGCAGTACAAGCGTGCGCAGTTCGCCGACGAACTGCGCGTGTCGCTCAGGCGCTGCGGCTGACGAGGCGCGGGCACCGGCCGGAAACAGGCCGGCGACTTGCGACGGGGGAGGGTTTGAATGGAAATTTTGGGTAAGGATGCTATGAAAACAATCAAGCGAGCCCTCGCGGGCGTGCTGGCATGCAGCGGATTGCTCTTTGCCGGTGCGGCCCTGGCGGTCGGTGATAGCCCGGGCGGCCCCCGTGTCAACGAGATCAACTTTCAGCCGCCTGTCACGAAGATCGCCGAGGAGCTCTACGATCTCCACACGATGATGCTGATCCTGTGTACGGTGATCTTCGTCGGCGTGTTCGGCGTGATGTTCTATTCGATCTTCGCGCACCGCAAATCCAAAGGCCACAAGGCCGCCAATTTCCATGAAAGCACGACCGTCGAGATCATCTGGACGATCGTGCCGTTCGTCATCGTCGTGCTGATGGCGCTGCCGGCGACGAAGGCCGTCGTCGCGATGAAGGACACGACGAACGCCGATCTCACGATCAAGGTCACCGGCTACCAGTGGAAGTGGGGCTACGACTACGTGAAGGGCCCGGGCGAGGGCATCGGCTTCCTGTCGACGCTCAGCACCCCGCGTGACGAAGTGATGGGCAAGAAGCCGATCACCGACACCTATCTGCAGGAAGTCGACAACCCGCTCGTCGTGCCGGTCAACAAGAAGATCCGCATCATCACGACCGCGAACGACGTCGTCCACTCGTGGTACGTGCCCGCGTTCGGCGTGAAGCAGGATGCGATCCCCGGCTTCGTGCGCGACACGTGGTTCAAGGCCGACAAGGTCGGTACGTTCCGCGGTTTCTGTACCGAGCTGTGCGGCAAGGAACACGCGTACATGCCGGTCGTCGTCGAAGTGCTGTCGGAAGACGACTACGCGAAGTGGGTGACCGCGCAGAAGGCCAAGCTGGCCAGCGCCGCAGTCGATCCGAACAAGGTCTACACGATGGCTGAACTCGTCGCGCACGGCGAGGAAGTCTACAAGGCGAACTGCGCGGCCTGCCACCAGGTGAGCGGCAAGGGCCTCGGCGCATTCCCGGCCATGGACGGCAGCCCGATCGTGAACGGCCCGATCGCCGGCCACGTCGAGCGCGTGCTGCACGGCAAGGGCGCGATGCCGTCGTGGGCGTCGCTGTCGGATCTCGACATCGCTTCGGTCATCACGTACGAACGCAACTCGTGGGGCAACCACAAGAACGACCTGCTGCAGCCGAAGCAAGTGGCTGATGCGCGCAACGGCAAGATGCCGGAAGACGCGGCGGGCGCGGCAGCGGCACCGGCTGAAGCGGCTTCGGCACCGGCGCAAGCCGCGTCGGGCGCCGCCGAGCAGCCGGCAGCAGCAGCGGCATCGGCCGCGCTGTCGACGATCTACTTCGAAACGGGCAAGAGCGTGCTGCCGGCCGACGCGAAAGCGGCGATCGCCGCTGCGGCCGACTATGCGAAGGCACATCCGGACGCGAAGCTCGCGCTGTCGGGTTTCACCGACAAGACGGGCTCGGCCGACGCGAACGCCGAGCTGGCGAAGCATCGTGCACAGGCCGTGCGCGATGCGCTGAAGGCAGCAGGCGTGGCGGAAGACCACATCATCATGAAAAAGCCGGAAACGATCACGGGCGGGGCTGACGCTAAGGAAGCCCGGCGGGTCGAGATCGGTCCGGCGGCTTGACGTGTCGCTGAGTTAGTCGACGTATTCGCATTAGGAGATTCTCATGTCTAGCATCGGGCACGACGTAGCCGCGGACCACGCGCACGACGACCACGCGCACGAAATGCCGCACGGCTGGCGGCGCTGGCTGTTCGCCACCAACCACAAGGACATCGGTACGCTGTACCTGCTGTTCTCGTTCATCATGTTCCTCTCGGGCGGCGTCATGGCGCTCGGCATCCGTGCCGAGCTGTTCGAGCCGGGCCTGCAGATCATGCGTCCGGAGTTCTTCAACGAACTCACGACGATGCACGGCCTGATCATGGTGTTCGGCGCGATCATGCCGGCGTTCGTTGGCTTCGCGAACTGGATGATTCCGCTGCAGATCGGCGCATCCGACATGGCGTTCGCGCGGATGAACAACTTCAGCTTCTGGCTGCTGCCGGTCGCGGCCGTGCTGCTGGTCGGCTCGTTCTTCGCGCCGGGCGGCGCGACGGCTGCCGGCTGGACGCTGTACGCACCGCTGTCGACGCAGATGGGCCCGGGCATGGACTTCGCGATCTTCGCGGTCCACATCATGGGCGCATCGTCGATCATGGGCGGGATCAACATCGTCGTGACGATCCTGAACATGCGCGCACCGGGCATGACGCTGATGAAGATGCCGATGTTCGCATGGACGTGGCTGATCACGGCGTACCTGCTGATCGCGGTGATGCCGGTTCTGGCAGGCGCGATCACGATGGTGCTGTTCGATCGCCACTTCGGCACGTCGTTCTTCAACGCGGCAGGCGGCGGCGACCCGGTGATGTACCAGCACATCTTCTGGTTCTTCGGCCACCCCGAGGTGTACATCATGATTCTGCCGGCGTTCGGGATCGTGTCGCAGGTGATCCCGGCGTTCGCACGCAAGACGCTGTTCGGCTATAGCTCGATGGTGTATGCGACGGCTTCGATCGCGATCCTGTCGTTCATGGTCTGGGCGCACCACATGTTCGCGACGGGCATGCCGGTCACCGGCCAGCTGTTCTTCATGTACGCGACGATGCTGATCGCGGTGCCGACGGGCGTGAAGGTGTTCAACTGGCTCGCGACGATGTGGCGCGGCTCGATGACGTTCGAAACCCCGATGCTGTTCGCGATCGGCTTCCTGTTCGTGTTCACGTTCGGCGGCCTGACGGGCCTGATGCTCGCGATGGCGCCGCTCGACATCCAGTATCACGGCACCTACTTCGTGGTGGCGCACTTCCACTACGTGCTGGTGGCCGGGTCATTGTTCGCGCTGTTCTCGGGCTGGTACTACTGGGCGCCGAAGTGGACGGGCTGGATGTACAACGAGACGCGCGGCAAGATCCACTTCTGGGCGTCGATGATCTTCTTCAACCTGACGTTCTTCCCGATGCACTTCGTCGGTCTCGCCGGCATGCCGCGTCGTTATGCGGACTACCCGGCGCAGTTCACGGACTTCAACCAGGTCGCGACGATCGGCGCATTCGGCTTCGGCCTCGCGCAGGTGTACTTCCTGTTCGCAGTCGCGCTGCCGGCCTACCGTGGCGGCGGCGAACTGGAAAAGGCGTCGGACAAGCCGTGGGATGGCGCGACGGGCCTCGAGTGGACGGTGCCGAGCCCGGCTCCCTTCCACACGTTCGAGCAACCGCCGCACGTCGAGTAAGTTTCACCCAGCGCTCCGCCGCTGCCTGCCGCGCAGGCAGGCGCGGCGGGGTGCGGAATCGAGATTTCAGCGAAGTTTCAGATGAACCGGAATCCACAAGAAAGACGAACGCCCGAGCAGATTCGCGCGGGCAACAAGCGGCTCGGCCTCATTCTGCTCATCATCGCCGCCGTTTTCTTTGTGGGTGTCGTGATCAAGCAGTGGTGGCTGTCCACTCACTGATGCAGCAATAGACGCAGTAGCGAGGAAGTAGTCGTATGTCGAAGCCGGAAGAGGGCGCCGTCGATCGCGCGTTCAATCGTTCGATGCTGGTGAAGCTCTTCGTCGTGGCCGGGCTGATGTTCGGTTTCGGCTTCGCGCTGATCCCGATGTACCGGGCGATCTGCCAGATCACCGGCATCAACAACTTGGTGCAGCGCGATGTCAGCGAGCGCGAGGTGAAGAACTCGCAGGTCGACTACAGCCGCACGGTGTCGGTCGAGTTCGATGCGAACGCGCGCGGGCCGCTCGGTTTCAAGCCGGAGCACAACAGTCTCGACGTGCACCCGGGCGAACTGATGACGATCGTGTACGACGTGACGAACGGGCAGGGCCGGCCGGTCGTGGCGCAGGCGATTCCGAGCTACGCGCCGAAGCAGGCGACGGAGTTTTTCAAGAAGATCGAGTGCTTTTGCTTTACGCAGCAGACGCTGGCCGCGAACGAATCGCGCAAGATGCCGGTGGTGTTCGTGATCGATCCGAAACTGCCGAAGGATGTGAAGACGATCACGTTGTCGTACACGTTCTTCGAGCTGAATACGCCGGCCACGCCGGCGCCGGCGCAGCGGAGCACCGCGGCGCAGGGCGCGGCGAAGCCGGACGCATGACGACGGAGGCGGGGCGATGACGGAGGTCAAGCGGGGCGGGTCGTTCGGCCAGGCGCTGAAAGCCGTGTTGTGGTCGTTCTTCGGGGTGCGCAAGCGGCGCGACCTGGAGGCTGACGCGACGCAACTGAATCCGCTGCACGTGCTGATCGTTGCGTTGCTCGCGGCCGGCGTGTTCATCGGCGTGCTGATCCTGATCGTGCGCGCCGTCGTGGGCTGAGGCCCGCGGTCACGAAAGAATGCAGTGCGCGGCGCCACGGCGCTGCGTGCAGGAAAGAGCGGTAGCAGTCGTGCCGCGCAAGAAATAAAGCCGGAGCGGTTTCCGGTACACAAATTGGACAGAAGTGGAGAATCAAGCATGAGCGGTCAAAACCAGACCCCGTACTATTTCGTGCCGCATCCGTCGCACCATCCGATCAGTGCGGCCATCGGCCTGCTGGTCATGCTCGGATCGGCGGCGCTGTGGATCAACGGTCACGACTGGGCGCCGTTTACGGCGCTGCTCGGCCTGCTGTGGTTGCTCTTCACGCTGTATCACTGGTTCGGCGACGCGATCGCCGAATCGGAAGGCGGTCATTACGGCAAGAACGTCGACAAGTCGTACCGCTGGAGCATGAGCTGGTTCATCTTCTCGGAAGTGATGTTCTTCGGCGCGTTCTTCGGCGCGCTGTTCTACGCGCGTGAAATCGCACTGCACCAGCTCGGCAGCCTCGACTACAAGCTGATCTGGCCGGATTTCTCCGCCGTGTGGCCGAACGAAGGCCCAGCCGCGCTCGCCGGTCACTTCAAGACGATGGGCCCGTGGCCGATCCCGACGCTGAACACCGCGTTCCTGCTGTCGTCGGGCGTGACGCTGACGATCTCGCACCACGCACTGCGTGACGATCATCGCAAGAAGGCGATCGCCTGGCTGGCTGCGACGCTCGCGTTCGGTATCTGCTTCCTGTTCCTGCAGGGCTTCGAGTACTACCACGCGTACAACGAACTGAACCTGACGCTGAACTCGGGTGTGTACGGTTCGACGTTCTTCCTGCTGACGGGCTTCCACGGTTTCCACGTGTTCCTCGGCGGCACGATGCTCGCGGTGGTGCTGGTGCGGATGATCCGCGGCCACTTCAAGCCCGATCATCACTTCGCATTCGAAGGCGCCGCGTGGTACTGGCACTTCGTCGACGTCGTCTGGCTTGGCCTGTACGTCGTCGTCTACTGGCTGTAAATGGAACAACGGCCCGCGCAGCAATGCGCGGGCCGTTTTCATTGGTGTCGTGGGCGCGGCAGCGAGGCTGCGAGCGACACCACCCTGGCGCCGCCGCGACTCAGTCAGGCGGCGCTTTTGCTTGGTGGCGCGGCCGTGCGGCGAAATGTCACAGCGGCCGCGGCGTCGAATCGATCAACGCCCGATCGGCAGGCCGGTCGAATGGATCCAGCCCATCTGGTTCGCGATCAGGATGAGCAGGAACAGCGACACCGACAGCCCGACGCGGGTGGCGAGCGACCAGACCATGCGCTTCGTGTGGCCGCGGTCGTGCATCATGAAGTAGAGCGCCGAGCCCATGCTGGCAATGATGAGGACGAAGGCGATGGGAACGAGGATGTGCATGACACGAACCGGACGACGGCAATTCGAAAGGAAGAGGATAATTATCGCACTTCGCTTTCGCGCATGTGCCGGGCGGGCCGCATGATGAAGATCCGCTGGCTGCCCGCGCTGCTGATTCTCGTCGTCGTCGCCGTGACGATCCGGCTCGGCTTCTGGCAGCGCGACCGTGCGCACCAGAAGGAAGCGCTGCAGGCGAGCATCGCGCGCTACGAGCAGGCTTCGCCCGTCGACGTCGGCGCGCAGCCGATGCCGCTCGCGTCGATCGAGTTCCATCGCGTGCGGGCCAAGGGCCGGTTTCTGCCCGAGCAGGCGGTGTTCCTCGACAATCGGCCGTATAACGACCAGCCGGGTTTTTACGTGGTGATGCCGTTTAAACTCACGGGCGGCGGCGTCGTGCTCGTGAACCGCGGCTGGCTGCCGCGCAATATTTCCGATCGCACGGCGATCGAGCCGTTCGCGACGCCGGCGGGCGACGTGGAGATCGTCGGCATCGCGCGTGCCGACGCATCGCGTGCGTTCGAGCTTGGTGAAGGCGGGTCGCGCGCATCAGAAGATCCGGCAGAACCTGGACGTCGCCGGGTATGCGAAGGAAACGGGGCTGCCGCTGCAGCCGTTCGTGATCCAGCAGACCAGCGACGACGGCGACAAGCTCGTGCGCGACTGGCCGGCGGCAACGACCGGCGTCGAGCGCAATTACGGTTACATGTTTCAGTGGTGGGCGATGGCGGCAGCCGCGCTCGGCTTCGGCCTGTACGCCGCGCGGCGTGCGGCGAAGAAGTCGGCCGGCGCATGAGCGCCATGCCAGGACGCGGCGCTGGCGCCGCGGGTTCGTTTCGAGAGGTCTGATTTGTCCATGCAATCTTCCCGTCAGGGTCCGGCCGCTGCGCCGATCTCGCCTGCGGCCCGCAAGCGCGGCCGCTGGATGCTCGTGCTGCTGGGTCTCGTGTGCGCCGCGCCGATGATCGCGTCGTATTTCACCTATTACGTGATCAAGCCGAAGGGCGGATCGACGAACTACGGCACGCTGATCGAGCCGCAGCGACCGATCCCGGCCGGTCTGCAGGTGACCGACGAAACCGGCAAGACCGTGCCGCTGTCGTCGCTGCGCGGCGTGTGGCTGTTCGTGATGACCGACAGCAGCGCGTGCGACGACGCGTGCGCGCAGAAGCTCTATTTTATGCGTCAGATCCGCGTCACGCAGGCGGGCGAGCGGCACCGGATCACGATGGTGTGGCTGCGCAGCGATGCCGGCGCGATGCCGCAGAAGGTGCTCGACGCGTACCCGGACACGCGCCGGCTCGTCGCCGATCCGGCGGCGGTTGCCGCATGGCTGCCGGCCGACACCGGCACGAAGGACAGCGACCACATCTACATGGTCGACCCGAACGGCAACCTGATGATGCGTTTCCCGAAAGACCCGAATCCCAGCAAGATCAAGTCGGACGTGACGAAGCTGCTGAAGTGGTCGAGCATCGGTTAAGGCAAGAGAACGAGGCACCATTCCGATGTCGTATCTACTGCAACTCGGCCTGATCGGCTTCTGCATCGCGCTGCTGCCGCTGTCGTACGTGTGGGTGAAGGCCGACGACAACAAGTTTCGCAAGCTGGTGTGGATCACCACCTTCCTGACGCTCGACCTCGTGATGTTCGGCGGCTTCACACGGCTGACCGACTCGGGGCTCGGCTGCCCTGACTGGCCCGGCTGCTACGGCACGTCGTCGCCGTTCATCGCGCACGCCGCGATCACGGCCGCGCACCAGGCGATGCCGACGGGCCCCGTCAGCATGTCGAAGGCGTGGATCGAGATGATCCACCGCTATTTCGCGATGGCGATCGGCGTGCTGATCATCGCGCAGGTCGTGATCGCATGGGCCGCGCGCCTGCGCCGCCGCCCGCTGCACGTGTCGCCGTGGTGGCCGACGAGCCTGCTGCTGCTGATCCTCGTGCAGGGCGCGTTCGGCGCGTGGACGGTCACGATGAAGCTGCAGCCGGTGATCGTCACGATCCACCTGCTGCTCGGCCTCACGCTGCTCGGCACGCTCGGCTGGCTCGCGGCGCGGCAGACGCCGCTGCCGTCGCATGACCCGGAGGCCGGCCGCTATCGCGCTGCCGCGCTCGCGGCGCTCGTGCTGCTGGTCGTGCAGATCGCGCTCGGCGGCTGGGTGAGCACCAACTACGCGGTGCTCGCGTGCACCGACTTCCCGACCTGCAACGGCCAGTGGATCCCGCCGATGGACTTTGAGCACGGCTTCCACCTGTGGCGCGCGCTCGGGATGACGAAGGACGGCGAGGCGATCACGCAGGACGCGCTGGTCGCGATCCACTGGACGCACCGCACGTTCGCGTTCGTCGTGGTCGCGTACCTGGTCGCGTTCGCGCTGAAGATGCGTCGCTTCGAATCGCTGCGGCGGCCCGCGAACGGCGTGCTGCTGGTCGTGCTGCTGCAGTTCGTGACGGGCCTGACCAACATCGTGCTGCAGTGGCCGCTGCCGGTCGCCGTCGCACACAACGGCGGGGCCGCGATCCTGCTGCTGCTCGTCGTCATGTTAAACTTTCGCATCCTTTCAAGCCGCCCCGGCCGTGTCGCGCAGCCCGCGCGCGACGCCGCCCCGGCGTGACCGTCCCCATGCAAAGCACCCTCTCCCAATCGCCCGGTAGCCGCTTCTCCCAGTACATGGCGCTGACGAAGCCGCGTGTCACGCAGCTCGCGGTGTTCTGCGCGGTGATCGGCATGTTCCTCGCGACGCCGGGCATGGTGCCCTGGCATGTGCTGATCGGCGGCACGGTCGGCATCTGGCTGCTGGCCGGCGCCGCGTTCGCGATCAACTGCCTCGTCGAACAGAAGATCGACGCGATGATGCGCCGTACCGCATGGCGCCCGTCCGCGCGCGGCGAGATCACGACGCCGCAGATCCTGCTGTTCTCGGCGCTGCTGGGCAGCGTCGGCGCATGGACGCTCTATACGTTTACGAACCCGCTGACGATGTGGCTGACGATCGCCACCTTCGTCGGCTACGCGGTGATCTACACGCTGCTGCTCAAGCCGATGACGCCGCAGAACATCGTGATCGGCGGCGCGTCGGGCGCAATGCCGCCGGCGCTCGGCTGGGCCGCCGTCACCGGCGCGGTGCCGGGCGACGCGTGGATCCTCGTGCTGATCATCTTCGTCTGGACGCCGCCGCATTTCTGGGTGCTCGCGCTGTATCGCCGCAAGGATTACGAGAACGCGGGGCTGCCGATGCTGCCCGTCACGCACGGCGAGAAGTTCACGCGGCTGCACATCCTGCTGTATACGGTGATCCTGTTCGCGGTCACGCTGATGCCGTTCATCTCCGGGATGAGCGGGGCCGTCTACCTGACGAGCGCGGTGCTGCTCGGCGCGGTGTTCCTCGCGTATGCGTGGAAGATCTACCGCGACTATTCGGATGAACTCGCCCGCAAGGCCTTCCGCTACTCGATCGTCTACCTGTCGCTGCTGTTCGCCGCGCTACTCGTCGATCACTACGCACGCCCGCTGCTCGGCGTGTAACCGCACGGTTTGAACGCAATGCTCCATTCACGGTTCGGGCGCCGCGCGCGCCAAGGCTGGATGCTCGCGTGCGCATTCACGGCAGCATTGCTGCTCGCCGGATGCGACAACGCGCCGAAATTCCAGAATCTCGACATCACCGGCAACACGCAGTTCGGCAGCGACTTCTCGCTGCCCGATACGGCCGGCAAGGTGCGCACGCTCGCCGACTTCAAGGGAAAGGCGGTCGTGATGTTCTTCGGCTATACGCACTGTCCGGACGTATGCCCGACGACGATGGCCGAGCTGTCCGAAGCGCTGAAGCAGCTCGGGCCCGATGCCGCGAAACGCGTGCAGGTGCTGTTCGTCACCGTCGATCCGGAGCGTGACACGCCGGCGCTGCTCGGCCAGTACGTGCCCGCGTTCGATCCGTCGTTCATCGGCCTGCGGCCGGCCGACGAAGCGGCGCTGAAGAAGGTCACGAAGGATTTCCGCGTGTACTACGCGAAGGTGCCCGGCAAGACGCCCGGCAGCTACACGATGGATCACACGGCCGCGAGCTACGTGTTCGATCGCGACGGCAAGCTGCGTCTGTTCGTGCGCGACGGCCAGGGCCCCGGCCCGTGGGTCCACGATTTGAAGCTGCTCGTCAACTGACCGGCAGCCGCCGGGCGCACGGCCCGGCGACGACGTGACGGCCAATCTGCGCCGTCACGCTTTCCCCCATTTCCCGTTGTCTGCATGCGCTGCCCGTCGGGCGGCGCGTCGGCTTGCGCGCACGTCGCGCAGGCGTCGCGTTACGGCAGCGCCGGCACGTTGAAGCCGGATGCGGCGCGCGTCATCCGGAATTCCGTCACGCGATACGTGGCGAGCCCCTCGGTGACGAACGGATCGGTCGCGAGGATCGCGTCCAGCTCGTCGCGATCGATGCGGGCCGCGAGGATCACGCCGCCTTCGCGCGGCACCTTCGGCCCTGCCGCGATGAAGATGCCCTTGTCGAACTGCGGCTGCAGATATGCGCGGTGGCGTTCGAGCGCGTCGTCGATGCACTCGAGCGACGCGGTGTAGTGGATGTCGATGACGTACATGGGTGGCCCTGGAATGACGCCGGCGCGTTGCGCACCGGTCGGCCGGTCTTTGTAGCACAGCGGATCGGGGCTGTCGCGCCGGCACGGTCCGTCGCCCGCCGGCTCGCCGTGCCGTCGCGTATTCAAGTTGTAAGCCTCGTTGCCGTAAATAAAAGAGCAACCGTTTGCGCGGGACAGGCCGTTCGCGCGCATCGACATCGACAAAGGCACGCAGATGAGCAGAATGAGTTTGAATCGCAAGCTGTGGCTCGCGCTTGCGCTGGTATGGATCGGTCTCCTGGGCGTCGGCGCATGGAGCGCGTACGAGACGCGCGCAACGATGCTGGACGAACGCAAGGCGGGCATCGCGAATCTCGTCGATTCGGCGGCCGGCATCGTGAAGGCGTATCACGCGCTCGCGCAGAACGGCACGCTGCCCGAGGCCGACGCGAAGCGCGACGCGCTCGCGAGCCTTGCCGCGATGCGCTACGGCGATTCGGGCTACGTGTTCGTGATGGACTCGAAGCCGGTCGTGCTGATGCATCCGACGCTGCCGAAACTCGTCAACACGCAGGTCGGCGACTATCTCGATCCGGACGGCAAGCCGCTGTTCGTGACGATCCTGAACGCCGCGAAGGCGACCGGCAGCGGTTTCGCCGAATATCGCGGGCGGCTGCCGCACAGCGAGACGGCCGTGCCGAAGATCAGCTACGTCACGCGGTTCGCGCCGTGGGACTGGAACATCTCGAGCGGCGTGTTCCTGAAGGACATCGACACCCTCTATTACCGGACGCTTCTGGTCCACCTCGCGGTGGTGTTCGTGATCGGCTTCGTGATCAGCGCGGCGATGCTGGTGATTATCCGCAACGTGCGTGGCAGCCTGGGCGGCGAGCCCGACGAAGCGGCCGCGCTCGCGGCGCGCATCGCGCAGGGCGACCTGACGCAGCCGGTACCCGTGCGCGCAGGCGACCGCACGAGCATGATGGCCGCGATGCACGACATGCAGACGCGGCTGCAGGCGACGATCGGCGGGATCCGTCAATCGGCCGAATCGATCGCGTCGGCGAGCCGCCAGATCTCGGCCGGCAACGACGACCTGTCGCAGCGCACCGAGGAGCAGGCCGCGTCGCTTGAAGAAACGGCCGCGAGCATGGAGCAGCTGACCGCGACCGTGAAGCAGAACGCGGACAACGCGCGGCAGGCGAGCGGGCTGGCGAACAACGCATCGGACATCGCGCGCACCGGCAGCGACGTCGTGAACCGCGTGATCGGCACGATGGGCGAGATCGACGACAGTTCGCGCAAGATCGCCGACATCATCGGTGTAATCGAGGGTATCGCCTTCCAGACCAACATCCTCGCGCTGAACGCGGCGGTCGAAGCCGCGCGCGCGGGCGAGCAGGGCCGCGGGTTCGCGGTGGTCGCGGGCGAAGTGCGCTCGCTTGCGCAGCGCAGCGCGACGGCCGCGAAGGAGATCCGCGAGCTGATCGTCGACTCGGTCGAGCGCGTGCGCAACGGGTCGACACTGGTCGGCCAGGCCGGCACGACGATGGGCGAGATCCTGCAGGCCGTCGCGCGCGTGACCGACATCATGGGCGAGATCGCGGCCGCGTCCGAGGAGCAGGCGAGCGGCATCACGCAGGTCGGGCGCGCGGTCACGCAGATGGACCAGGTGACGCAGCAGAACGCGGCGCTCGTCGAGGAGGCTGCCGCGGCGGCCGCGTCGCTGCAGGAACAGGCCGCGCGGCTGCGCGATGCGATCGGCGCGTTCCGCGTCAGTGACGCGGGCGGGCTGGCGTCGCGCCGGGCCGGCGAGCGGGTGGCCGAACCCGCGTTCGGCACGAAGGCGGCCGACAGGGCGGTGGTGATGTGACGCGTGCCGGCCGACGCGCGACACGTTTTAAACGCAACTAACGGCCAGGTCGCGCGACGGCCGCCGGCACCGCTGCGGTGCATACCCATATGAGCGGGATGTATTTCACTTCCCGCCGATCCTGTGACACCATTTGCCCCTTCCTGCGAGTCGGGGCTTACCCGTATCGCGCCCCATTTCCAGTAAGCAAGAAAGCGAGAAACAGATGAAGCGTCGCAGTCTCCTGAAGGTATTTTCCGTGCTGGCCACCGGCGCAGCGCTGACGCTGTCGGCAGGCGCGCACGCCGAAGACAAGGTGATCAAGGTCGGCACGGTCGCCGGCCCGGATTCGGAAGTGTGGCAGCTCGTGCAGAAGGTCGCGAAGGAGAAGGAAGGCCTGAACGTGAAGGTCATCGAGTTCAACGACTACGTGCAGCCGAACGCGGCGCTCGACTCGGGCGACCTCGACGCGAACAGCTTCCAGCACCAGCCCTACCTCGACAGCCAGGTGAAGCAGCGCGGCTACAAGATCGTCAGCGCCGGCCTGACCTACATCTCGCCGATGGGCGTGTACTCGAAGAAGTTCAAGGCGCTGAAGGACCTGCCGCAAGGCGCGAAGCTCGCGGTGCCGAACGATCCGTCGAACGAGAACCGCGCGCTGCTGCTGCTGCAGACGCAAGGCGTGATCAAGCTGAAGGCGGGCGCCGGCACGGGCGGCAACAACGCGACGGTGCTCGACATCGCCGAGAACCCGAAGAAGCTGAAGATCTCCGAACTCGACGCCGCGCAACTGCCGCGCGTGCTGTCGGACGTCGACGCAGCCGTGATCAACACGAACTATGCGCTGGCCGCGAACCTGCAGCCGACCAAGGACGCGATCGCACTCGAAGCGCTGACGAGCCCGTATGCGAACCTGATCGCCGTGCGCGCGAAGGACAAGGATCAGCCGTGGGTGAAGAAGCTGGTCAAGGCGTACCAGTCGCCGGAAGTGCGGGAGTTCATCAAGAAGCAGTTCAAGGGCTCGATGGTCGCGTCGTTCTGAACGCCGCACACCGGTCGGACCGCTGAACGCAAAGGGCCTGCATCGCGCAGGCCCTTTTTCATTGGCGCGCGGTGTTCGGCGTCCGGTGTCCGTTCACATCTCGCCGCGCCGCGAGCAGATCGACATGATCTGCTGGATCGCATAGTTGTCGCGCACGCCCGGCAGTGACTGCACGACGCACTCGTGAAAGCGCCGCTCGCGCGGCAGCAGCATCGCGTTGTTGCGATACAGCGCGTCGCAGGAGCGCTGGATCAGTTGCGCCGCCGCGCCGTTGCGGCTTTCGCGCAGCGCGTTGAGCATGCAGTCGTCGTATTGCGCGCTGCCGTCGGTCAGCGCGAACGCCGCACCCGGCAGCGCCAGCGCGACGGCCGCGAATACGATGGCTCGGATCCCCCGTTTCATCTGCCCTCCGATGGAGTGGATTGGGTCGGCCGACAGCATAACGTAAAGCCGCGAGCACGGCTGACGCGTTGGCCGACGCGGGCCGGAGCCGCCGCCGGGCGGGCCTTGCACGCGGTCGCCGGGCGTCGGCGCGGGCCGCGATCCGGCGTGCCGCGCGAAAGCGCGGAGTCAGGCGGTGGTCTGCTGAAATGGTATCCTCGTGCGTTCGCCGCTGCACGCTTTCCCGGAGCGTGTGCGGGCCGATCGCCGGCGTGTCGCACGCGCGGCGGCGCCCGCCCGACGGCGGCGGGAATCCATCATCCAGAACCGACACAATACGGGGGAGACTCACCCATGAAGCGATTCAAGACTTTCGCGATCCGTTCGATCACGGCCGGCGTGGCCGCACTCGCGCTGGCCGGTGCCGCGCATGCACAGACCGTCAAGGTGCTGTCGATCGTCGACCATCCGGCGCTCGATGCGATCCGCGACGGCGTGCGCGCCGAACTGAAGGCGGAAGGTTACGGCGACGACAAGCTCAAGTGGGAATACCAGAGCGCACAGGGCAACACGGGCACGGCCGCGCAGATCGCGCGCAAGTTCGTCGGCGACAAGCCCGATGTGATCGTCGCGATCGCGACGCCGGCCGCGCAGTCGGTCGTCGCCGCGACGAAGAGCGTGCCGGTCGTCTATTCGGGCGTCACCGATCCGGTCGCCGCGCAGCTCGTGAAGGGCTGGGGCCCGTCGGGCACCAACGTGACGGGCGTGTCCGACAAGCTGCCGCTCGATCGCCAGGTCGCGCTGATCAAGCGCGTCGTGCCGAATGCGAAGACGGTCGGCATGGTCTACAACCCGGGCGAGGCGAATTCGGTCGTCGTCGTGAAGGAGCTCAAGGAGATCCTCGCGAAGCAGGGCATGACGCTGAAGGAAGCGGCCGCACCGCGTACCGTCGACATCGGCCCGGCCGCGAAGAGCCTGATCGGCAAGGTCGACGTGATCTACACGAACACCGACAACAACGTCGTGTCCGCGTACGAAGCGCTCGTGAAGGTCGCGAACGAAGCGAAGATCCCGCTCGTCGCCGGCGACACCGACAGCGTGAAGCGCGGCGGCATCGCGGCGCTCGGCATCAACTACGGCGACCTCGGCCGCCAGACGGGCAAGGTCGTCGCGCGCATCCTGAAGGGCGAGAAGCCGGGCGCGATCGCGTCGGAGACGAGCAGCAACCTCGAGTTGTTCGCGAACACGGGCGCGGCCGCGAAGCAGGGCGTGACGCTGTCGCCGGATCTGCTCAAGGACGCGAAGACGGTCATCAAGTAAGCCGCGGTCCGACCGCCGCGCTTGCGGGCCCGATCCGGGCCTGAACGACACCGCCGGACGGGCGGCTCCCACCCGGGGCCGCCCGTTCGCTTCGCCCGGCCGTACACGTCCGGCCGGGAAGCAACAGGATTTCCCCATCATGTCTCTGTTCTCGTTTCTGGGCGCGCTGGAGATCGGCCTGATCTTCAGTCTCGTCGCCCTCGGGGTGCTGATCTCGTTCCGCATCCTCAACTTCCCCGACCTCACCGTCGACGGCAGCTTTCCGCTCGGCGGCGCCGTCGCCGCGACGCTGATCTCGGCCGGCTACGACCCGTTCACGTCGACGCTGTTCGCCATCGTCGCGGGCGCGGCGGCCGGCTTCATCACCGGCTGGCTGAACGTGCGCCTGAAGATCATGGATCTGCTCGCCAGTATCCTGATGATGATCGCGCTCTATTCGGTGAACCTGCGGATCATGGGCCGGCCGAACGTGCCGCTGATCACCGAGCCGACGCTGTTCACCGTGCTGCAGCCCGACTGGATGCCCGACTACGTGCTGCGCCCGGCGCTGCTCGCGATCGTCGTCGTGGTCGCGAAGCTCGGACTCGACTGGTTCTTCTCGTCGCAGCTCGGCCTCGCGATGCGCGCGACCGGCGCGAACCCGCGGATGGCGCGTGCGCAAGGCATCGCGACCGGCCGTGCGACGCTCGCCGGGATGGCGCTGTCGAACGCGCTCGTCGCGCTCGCAGGCGCACTGTTCGCGCAGACGCAGGGCGGCGCGGACATCTCGATGGGGATCGGCACGATCGTGATCGGGCTGGCCGCCGTGATCATCGGCGAAACGCTGCTGCCTGCCCGCCGGCTCGTGCTGACGACGCTCGCGGTCGTGCTCGGCGCGATTGTCTACCGCTTCTTCATCGCGCTCGCGCTGAACAGCGAATTCATCGGGCTGAAGGCGCAGGACCTGAACCTCGTGACGGCCGCGCTCGTCACGATCGCGCTGGTGCTGCCGGCGACGCGCAAGAAGCTGTTCGCGCGCAAGAACGGAGGGGCATGACATGCTGTCCGCACAAGATCTCAAACTCACGTTCAATCCCGGCACGCCGATCGAGACGCGCGCGCTGCGCGGGCTGTCGCTCGAGATTCCCGACGGCCAGTTCGTCGCGGTGATCGGCTCGAACGGCGCCGGCAAGTCGACCTTCCTCAATGCGGTCAGCGGCGATCAGCCGGTCGATGCGGGGCGTATCGCGATCGACGGCACGGATGTGACGCGCAAGGCTGCGTGGGATCGCGCGCACCTCGTCGCGCGCGTGTTCCAGGATCCGATGGCCGGCACCTGCGAGGCGCTGACGATCGAGGAGAACATGGCGCTCGCGATGGCGCGCGGCGTGCGGCGCGGTTTCCGCGCGGCGCTCGACCGGCCGTCGCGCGAGCTGTTCCGCGACAAGCTGCGGCTCCTGAACCTCGGGCTGGAAAACCGGCTGACCGACCGGATCGGGCTGCTGTCCGGCGGCCAGCGGCAGGCCGTGAGCCTCTTGATGGCGTCGCTGCGGCCGTCGCGGATCCTGCTGCTCGACGAGCACACGGCCGCGCTCGATCCGAAAACGGCCGCGTTCGTGCTGGAGCTGACCGCGCGCATCGTCGCCGAGAGCAAGCTGACGACGATGATGGTCACGCACAGCATGCGGCAGGCGCTCGACTACGGCGACCGCACGGTGATGCTGCACCAGGGGCAGGTCGTGCTCGACGTGTCGGGCGACGCACGCAAGGGTCTCGATGTGCCGGACCTGCTGCAGATGTTCGAGAAGGTGCGCCACGAGCAGCTCGACGACGACGCATTGCTGCTCGGCTGATGGGCGGCCGGCGGGCCGGCGCGGTGCGGGGTGCTGCGTCGTGCCGGTTCGCCGGCGGGTTGGCGTGCCGGCCCGTCGATTCGGGCCGGATGGCGGTGGAGCGCGTTCGGGCTGCACGATCCGGCCGCGCCCGCTGTGGTGCGGCGTAACATGACGGTCGCGCCGGCTTTTCGGTCGTTTTTCCTCTGACGAAAACCGGTTTCGCACCGGTGCTGTGCGACGCGAGCACATTGCCATATACTGTATATCCATACAGTTGTGGGTGGCGTCATGCTCGCATCCTCCATTTCTCCCGAATCCCTTCATCCGTCCCTCTGGCGCGGCTCCCAGCTCGCGCGCGGCGGCCCGCGCACGATCGAGACGGGCTTCGCACCGCTGTCGGCCGAGCTGCCGGGCGGTGGCTGGCCGGTCGGCGGGCTCGTCGAACTGCTGGCCGCGCAGCCGGGCTGCGGCGAGATGCGGCTGCTCGCGCCCGCGCTGGCCCGCACCGTCAGCGCCCGGCGTCCGCTCGCGCTCGTCGCGCCGCCGCAATCGCCGCATGCAACCGCGCTCGCCAGCCTCGGCGTGCCGGCCGACGCGCTGCTGTGGCTGCGCGCCGGCAGCCGCACCGATGCGTTGTGGGCCGCCGAGCAGGCGCTCAGGACCGGCTGTTGCGGCGCGCTGCTGCTCTGGCAGGACGCGCGTCCCGATGCGCTGCGGCGCCTGCATCTCGCGGCCGCACGCACGGGCGACACGCTGTTCGTGATGTTGCGGCCGCTGTCGGCTGCGCGGCAACCGTCGCCGGCCGTGCTGCGTGTCGCGCTGTATCCGGTGCCGGGCGGCGTGTCGCTCGACATCGTCAAGCGTCGCGGCCCCGCGCGCAGCGAGCCGCTCGTGCTCGACCTGCCGTCGCCCATCGTGGAGAGCCGCTATGCGCGTCTTGCTCGGCATCCATCTGCCGCGCCTGCCGCTCGACGTGTGCGCCCCGCCGCCGTCTGACGACGCGGCGCAAGGCGTAGGCGAAGCAGACGAAGCAGACGAAGCAGACGAAGCAGGCTGCGCGGTGCTCGAACAAGGCGTCGTGCTGATTGCCGATGCGCCCGCGCGCCGGCACGGCGTGCGCGCGGGCATGAAGCGCGGCGGCGTGCTCACGCTCGCGCCGCACACGCAGCTCGTCGAACGCGATCCCGCGCGCGAGGCCGATGCGCTGCGCGCGGTCGCGCTCGCGTTGCTGCGCTTTTCGCCGTGCGTCGCGCTCGACGACGAAGCCACGCTGATCGTCGACGTCGGCCCGAGCCTGCGGCTGTTCGGCGGGTTGCCGTCGCTGTGCCGCCAGGTGCGTGCGACGCTCGCGGCGCTCGGTTATGCGGCGCGCTTGTCCGCCGCACCGACCGGGCGCGGTGCGTGGCTGCTTGCGCGTACGTCCGCGCGCGCACGCATCCGCCGCCGCGTTGCCGGCCATGCATCGCTCGTCCGCTCGCTCGACCGGCTGCCCTGCGTGCTGCTGCCCGATGCGCGTCCGTATGCGGGCTGGTTCGACGGCCTCGGCTGCCGCACGCTCGCCGATCTGCGCGGCCTGCCGCGCGCGGGGTTGCAGCGCCGCTGCGGCCCCGCGTTGCTGGCCGCGCTCGATCGCGCATACGGCGACGCGGTCGAGCCGCTGGCGTGGATGGCGGTGCCGCCGGTGTTCGACGTGCGGCTCGAATTGCCGGAGCGCGTCGAATACGCGGAAGCCGTGCTGTTCGCCGCGCGCCGGCTCGTCGTGCAGCTGTGCGGCTGGCTCGCTGCGCGGCAGCTGTCGCTGGCCGCGATGACGTTCGATCTCGAACACGAGCGCGGCCGCCAGGCCGTGCCGCCGACACCGCTCGAGCTCGCGTTCGCCGCACCCGTGCGCGACGAGGCGCATTTCATGCGGCTGCTCGGCGAGCGGCTCGCGCGCGTCGAGTTGCCGGCCGCGGTGATCGCGGTGCGCCTGAAGGCGACGCGCGTCGAATCGGTCGCGCCGCCGGCCGACGATCTTTTCCCGGAGCCGGGCGGTACGCGCGAGACGCGTGCGCGGTTGTTCGAATTGCTGGTCGCGCGGCTGGGCGCGGAGAACGTATTGCGTGCGGCACCCGTCGCCGATCACCGGCCCGAGGCCGCGAACCGCTGGCTGCCGCTCGATGCGCACGCCGGCAAGCCGGCCGGCGGGCCGCCTGCGGTGCCGCCGCGGCCCGCGTGGCTGCTCGCCGAGCCGCTGCCGCTGTTGATGCGCGGGGACCGGCCGGTATTTCATACGCCGCTCAGGATGATGTCGTCGGTGGAACGGATCGAGGCCGGGTGGTTCGACGGTCAGTTTGCTGCACGCGATTACTGCGTTGCGCAGGACGAGGCCGGGGCGTGCTACTGGGTATTCAAGGAGCGGGCGGGGAGCGAGTCCGAGCCGCACTGGTTCCTGCACGGCTTGTTCGGGTGAACGGAGATGGTTGCGGAATTCAGCTGGCTGCCCGATTACGCGGAGTTGTTCTGCCGTTCGAACTTTTCGTTCCTGCATGGCGCGTCGCATGCGGAAGAACTGGTCGAGCGTGCGGCGGAACTCGGCTATCGCGGGATCGCGATCACCGACGAATGCTCGCTCGCCGGTGCACCGCGCATGCACGTCGCGGCGAAAGCGAAAGGGCTGCCGCTCGTCATCGGTTCGTACTTCGACGTCACGCCGGATGAAGTCGCGCCCGGCCACGATCCGGGCCCCGGTGCGTTCGGGCTCGTGTTGCTTGCACAGAATCGCGAGGGGTACGGCAATCTTTCCGAGCTGATTTCGTGGCGGCGGATGGAAGCGCCGAAGGGGACCTACACGCTGACGTCGCGGATGCTGTCGGCGCCGCCCTCGAAGTTCGCACACTTGCGCGGCATGCCCGATTGCTTCGCGATTCTCGTGCCCACGTACCCGGTGCGGGCCGACGTGCTCGATGCACAGGTTGCGTGGTTTCGCACGACGTTCGGCGAACGTGCGCGGCTCGGGCTCGTGCAGTTGCAGCGCGCGCTGGATGGTGCGCAGCGCGAGGAGATTCGTGCGGCCGGTGAGCGGCGGGGCGTACGTATCGTCGCGCTGGGCGACGTGACGATGCACCGGCGCTCGTGCAAGGAACTGCAGGACGTGATGACGGCGATCCGCGTCGGGATGCCGGTTTCGGAGTGCGGCTATGCGCTGGCGCCAAATGCGGAACAGCATTTGCGTTCGCGGCAGCGAATCGGGCAGTTGTATTCGGCGGACGAGATCGCGCAGACGTGCGCGATTCTCGATGCGTGCGATTTCAAACTCAGCTCGCTTCGCTACGAGTATCCCGACGAGATCGTGCCGAAGGGGCTCACGCCGACGAGCTATCTGGAACAGGAAACCCTGGCAGGGGCGGCTGGACGCTATCCGCAGGGTATTCCGGAGAAAGTCGAAAAGCAGATCCGCTATGAACTCGACCTGATTGCACAACTGAGCTACGAACCGTTCTTCCTGACCGTCTACGACATCGTCAAATACGCGCGCAGCCAGAACATCCTGTGCCAGGGGCGCGGCTCGGCGGCGAACTCCGTCGTCTGCTTCTGCCTCGGCATCACCGAGGTCGATCCCGATCAGAGCACGATGCTGTTCGAGCGCTTCATCAGCGTGGAACGCGGCGAGCCGCCCGATATCGATGTCGATTTCGAGCATCAGCGCCGGGAAGAGGTGATTCAGCATATCTACAAGAAGTACGGGCACAACCGCGCCGCACTGGCGGCCGCCGTCTCGACCTATCGTCCGCGCGGCGTGCTGCGCGAAACCGGCAAGGCGCTCGGCGTCGATCCGATGCTGGTCGATCGCGTCGCGAAAGCGCACCGCTGGTTCGACGGCAGCCGCGACCTGCTGCAGCAATTCTCGACGACCGGGCTCGATCCCGCGACGCCGCTCATCCAGGCGTGGGCCCGGCTTGCCGCGCGGCTGCTGAACTTTCCGCGCCATCTGTCGCAGCACTCGGGCGGTTTCGTGATCAGCCGCGGCAAGCTCACACGGCTCGTGCCGGTCGAGAACGCGGCGATGGACGGGCGGCGCGTGATCCAGTGGGACAAGGACGATCTCGAGGCGCTCGGGCTGATGAAGGTCGACGTGCTCGCGCTCGGCATGCTGTCGGCGCTGCATCGCGCATTCGACATGCGTACCGCGTGGCGCGGGCCGCCGGAGCCGGATGGCGAGCCGTTCACGCTGAAGCACATTCCGCAGGATGACAAAGCGACCTACGACATGATCTGCCGCGCCGACACGGTTGGCGTGTTCCAGATCGAATCGCGCGCGCAGATGTCGATGCTGCCACGCCTGCGGCCGCGCACCTATTACGATCTGGTGATCGAGGTTGCGATCGTGCGGCCGGGGCCGATCCAGGGCGGGGCAGTACACCCCTATCTGAAACGGCGTCAGGGCATCGAAAAGGTCAGTTATCCAAAGGAGGACCTGAAGCCGGCGCTCGAACGCACGCAGGGCGTGCCGATCTTCCAGGAACAGGTGATGCAGATCGCGATGATCGCGGCAGGCTTCACGCCGGGCGAGGCCGACGAGCTGCGCCGCGCGATGGCCGCGTGGAAGCGCAAGGGCAATCTGGAGAAATATCACCGCAAGATCGTCGACGGGATGCGCGAGCGCGACTATCCGCCCGAGTTCGCCGAACAGATCTTCGAGCAGATCAAGGGCTTCGGCGATTACGGTTTCCCCGAGAGCCACGCAGCCAGCTTCGCGAAACTCGCCTACGCCAGCAGCTGGCTCAAATGCCACGAACCGGCAATCTTCCTCGCCGCGCTGCTGAACAGCCAGCCGATGGGTTTCTACCCGCCGTCGCAACTCGTGCAGGATGCGAAGCGCCACGGCGTGCAGGTGCTGCCGATCGACGTGACGCAAAGCGGCTGGGAGGCGTCGCTCGAAGCGCTGCCCGGCCAGCCGCCCCCACATGGCCAGCCGTCCGTTCGGCTCGGGCTGTCGCTCGTGAGCGGTCTGGGAGAAGCCGCTGTCCGCAGGATCGAAGCCGCACGCGCGGCGGGCCCGTTCGAGAACGTCGACACGCTCGCGCGCCGTGCGCAGCTCGAACGCCGTGATCTCGAAGCGCTCGCCGCCGCGAACGCGCTCGCGACGCTCGCCGGCCACCGCCGCGATGCGTTGTGGCAAGCGGTTGCGGCGGCACCCGAGCGCGACCTGCTCGCCGCCGCACCGATCGATGAAGCGGAGAAGCCGGCACTCGGCGCACCGTCGGAAGCCGACGACATCCTCGCCGACTATCACACCACCGGCCTCACGCTGAACCGCCACCCCGTCGCGCTGCTGCGGCCCGCGCTGCGCGCGCGGCGGCTGTCGTCCGCGGCCGAATTGCACGACCGCCCCGACGGCCGGCTTGCACGTGCATGCGGGCTCGTGACCGCACGGCAGATGCCGGGCACCGCGAAAGGCGTGATGTTCATGACGCTCGAGGACGAAACGGGTTGCGTGAACCTGATCGTCCGGCCCGAGCTGCTCGCACGGCAGCGCCGCGAGACCCTCGATTCGCGGCTGCTCGCGGCGTCCGGCGTGTGGCAGGTCGCGAGCGACGTGAGGCACCTCGTCGTGCAGCATTTCGAGGATCTGACGCCGCTGCTCGGTGGCCTGCGCACATCGAGCCGCGAGTTCCACTGACGCAAGCGCCGGCACGCTGCCCGTGGGCTGCAGTCCGGTGCATACCAATCGTCCGAACTGGTTCTATTTCGGTATCGTTTCCAGCCCTCCAGACCCGGCAAATCCAGCACTGGAACTGTCCCCTTGCATACCAATTCGGGTAAATCCCTATCCCGTACTCCTTTGTAAACAAAGGCTTTGTCGCTACTAAAACGCTTGCGGGGCAAGGCTTTCGGGGATTTTCGCGAGGCTAATACCAGTTCGTTGACTGGTATTATGGTGGTTATATAATGCGTTCACTTTCGACGGTCCGAGATCGTCGTCCGACACCCGGAGGCACATGGAAACCGGCTGGTCCGAACTGGCGCCCGATCCCCTCGACGACACGCCGCTCTATCTGCAGCTCGCCCGCAACCTGGCGAGCGCGATTCATGGCGGCGCGTGGCGCGCCGGCGAGGCGCTGCCGTCGGAGCGGCTGCTGTCGGTGTCGGTCGGCGTATCGCGGATCACGGCCCGTCGCGCGCTGGCGCTGCTGGTCGAGCAGGGGCTGATCAAGCGGGCGCGCGGGGCGGGCAGTTTCATCACGCCGCGCGTCGCCGATCCGCTGTCGCGTCTCGTCGGCTTCTCCGCGAAGATGCGGCAGCGCGGCTTCGTGCCCGATTCGGTGTGGCTGTCGCGTACGCTGCGCGCCGCGAGCCGCGACGAGATCGCGCGTCTCGGCCTCGCGCCCGGCGCGACGGTGGCGCGGCTCGAACGGCTGCGCCGCGCGGACGGCATCGTGATGGCCGTCGAGCACTCGACGCTGCCGGCCGCGGTGGTGCCCGATCCGCAGGTGCTCGGCGCGTCGCTGTACGAATACCTCGAGGCGCGCGGCATGACCGTCGTGCGCGCGCTGCAGCACTTTCGCGCGGCGAACGCGA
Source organism: Burkholderia cepacia (assembly GCF_029962485.1). Taxonomy (NCBI): domain Bacteria; kingdom Pseudomonadati; phylum Pseudomonadota; class Betaproteobacteria; order Burkholderiales; family Burkholderiaceae; genus Burkholderia; species Burkholderia cepacia. The sequence goes on along the minus strand of NZ_CP073637.1, from coordinate 3,183,621 downwards.
CGCACGCGATCGCGAAATGGATGGCGGTGAAGCCGGGCTCGGCACTGCTGGTGATCACGCGGATCGGCTACGGCGCCGACCAGCGCGCGATCGAAGTGAGCGAAACGTATTGCCGCGACGACTACTACGACTTCGTCGCCGAACTGAAACGCTGACGCGCGAGACTGCCCGCGCGCGACAGACGAGAAGCAACGACACGAATTTGCAAATCACGACGCGGATGCCCGCGTCACCAGATCATCAAGAGAACGTCATGCTGACTGGAAACATCCTCACCCCCGAAGGCTGGATTCACGGTTCGCTCGATAGCGAGAACGGCCGCATCACCACGCTCGACGGCACCCCCGTCGATCCCGCGAAGAACGACGCGCCTTACATCCTGCCCGGTTTCATCGACCTGCACGTGCACGGCGGCGGTGGCGCCGACGTGATGGAAGGTGGCGACGCGATCGAGACGATCGCCCGCACGCACGCGCAATTCGGCACGACGAGCCTGCTCGCGACGACGATGACCGCGCCGCGCGACGAACTCATGAAAGTCGTCGGCAACCTCGGCAGCGTCGCGCGCACCCGCACGCCGGGCGGCGCGCGCGTACTCGGCGTGCACCTCGAAGGGCCGTACATCAACCCCGGCAAGCTCGGCGCGCAGCCCGACGCGGCCGTGTCGGCCGTGCTCGACGAAGTGTTGAAGTACCTGTCGATCGCACCGATCCGCGTCGTCACGCTCGCGCCGGAAATCGCCGGCCACATCGAGATCATCGGCGAGATGGCCGCACGCGGCGTACGCGTGCAGCTCGGCCACTCGCTCGCGACCTACGACGACGCGGTCGCCGCGCTCAAGCACGGCGCATGCGGCTTCACGCACCTGTTCAACGCGATGTCGCCGCTGCATCACCGCAACCCGGGCCTCGTGGGCGCGGCGCTTGCGCATGCCGAATACGCGGAAATCATCCCCGACTTGCTGCACGTGCACCCGGGCGCGATTCGTGCTGCGCTGCGTGCGATCCCGCGCCTGTACGTCGTGACCGACAGCACGTCCGCAACGGGCATGCCCGACGGCGAATACCGCCTCGGCAGCCAGCACGTGACGAAGTGCCTCGGTGGCGTGCGGCTGGCCGACGGCACGCTCGCCGGCAGCACGCTGACGATGGACCAGGCGCTGCGCAACCTCGTGTCGCTCGGCCTGCCGATCGCCGACGTGTCGAACCGGATGTCGCGCTACGCGGCCGACTACCTCGGCGTCACCGATCGCGGCCGCCTCGAGCGCGGCGCATGGGCCGACCTCGCGGTGTTCGACCGCGACCTGAACCTCACCGCGACCTACGTCGAAGGAGAATCGATTGTCGAATATGCTTAAGGAAGCGCGCGAGTCCGCCCAGGTCGTCGCCGCGCAGATCGCCGACACCTCGCGCGTCGAAGCGCTCGCCGGCCAATTGCTCGATCACCCGCCGGCCGTTGCGCTGACGGTCGCACGCGGCAGCTCGGATCACGCCGCGAGCTATTTCGCGAGCCTGACGATGAGCCGCCTCGGCGTGCCGGTCGCGTCGCTGCCGATGTCGGTCGCGACGCTGCAGCAGGCGCCGCTGAAGGTGCAGGATCAACTCGCGATCGCCTTCTCCCAGTCGGGCAAGAGCCCCGACCTCGTCAACACGATGGCCGCGCTGCGCGAAGCCGGCGCGCGTACCGTCGCCGCCGTGAACGTGCTGCCGTCGCCGCTCGCCGATGCATGCGAGCACCAGTTGCCGCTGCTCGCCGGCCCCGAACTGTCGGTCGCCGCGACGAAGAGCTATATCGCGATGCTGTCGCTGTCCGCGCAGATCGTCGCGTACTGGCAGCGCGACGCCGCGCTGATGACCGCGCTGCGTGGGCTGCCCGACGTGCTCGCGCGGGCCGGCCAGCTCGACTGGTCGCAGGCCGTTGCCGCGCTCGCAGGTGTCGAGCGGATGATCGTGATCGGCCGCGGCCTCGGTCTCGCCATTGCGCAGGAAGCCGCGCTGAAGCTGAAGGAAACGTCCGGCATCCAGGCCGAGGCGTTCTCGAGTGCCGAAGTCCGTCACGGCCCGATGGAGCTGATCGATCGCGACTATCCGCTGCTCGTGTTCGCACCGCCGGGGCCCGAGCAGGCCGGCCTGCTGCAGCTTGCCGAAGACATGCGCGCACGCGGCGCCGCCGTGATGCTCGCGGTGCCGGCCGGCACGCCCGGTGCGACGCTGCCGCTCGCGCAGTCCGCCCATCCGGCGCTCGACCCGATCGCCGCCATTCTTTCGTTCTACGTGATGGCGGCGGATCTCGCCGTCGCGCGCGGCCGCAACCCCGACACGCCGCGCCACCTGAACAAAGTCACCGAAACGCACTGATAGCCGAGACAGCCGATGAGACGCGCCGAGGAGTCCCAGTTGAAGAGTTCCACCCATGATCAGATCGTCCTGCTTAGCCCCTTGACGGGGCCGATCGTCGCGCTGGCCGACGTGCCCGATCCGGTGTTCTCCGGCGGGATGTTCGGCGACGGCATCGGCATCGACCCGCTCGCGGGCAAGCTCGTCGCGCCGTGCGCGGGCGTCGTGTCGCATCTCGCGCGCACGGGCCACGCGGTGACGATCACGACGCCGCAAGGCGCGGAAGTGCTGCTGCACATCGGCATCGATACCGTCGAGCTGAACGGGCAGGGCTTCATCGCACACGTCGAGGCCGGCGCGCGTGTCGAGGCAGGTGCGTTGCTGATCGAGTTCGACCAGGACGCGGTGGCGCGCAGCGCGCATTCGCTCGTGTCGGTGATCGCGATCGCAAACTCCGACGCGTTCGAGGTCGTCGATCGCGCGAGCGGTTTCGCGACGGCCGGCGAGACGCCGTTGCTCGCGCTGCGCGGCAAGGGCGAAGCGGCTGCGCAGGCGGCACGAACCGGTGCGGCGGCAACGAACGAAGTGCGCCGCGAGATCGTGCTCGCACAGCCGGGCGGCCTGCACGCGCGGCCGGCCGCGCGTGCGCGTGAAGCGGTGCGCGGGTTCGACGCGAGTGTCGACGTGCTGTTCGACGGACGCAAGGCATCGATCGCGAGCGTCGTTGGCCTGCTCGGCCTCGGCGCCGGCGAAGGCGCGACGGTCGAACTGGTCGGCCGCGGCGCGCACGCGCAACAGGCTGTCGATGCGGTCGAGCACGAGCTGCTGCGTGAAGCGCACGGCGAAGTCGAGGAAAAACCGGCGCGGCTGAGGTCGCCCGCACCGCAGACGGTCGCGCGCAACACCGGCGCGCCAATCGACCCGAACACGCTCGCAGGTGTGTGCGCGGCGCCCGGCATCGCGGTCGGCACGCTGGTGCGTCTCGACGATGCGGAAATCGTGCCGCCCGAGCAGGCTTCGGGCACGCCGGCTGCGGAAAGCCGCCAGCTCGACCAGGCGCTGAAGGCGGTCGACGCCGAACTCGACGAAACGGTGCGCAACGCATCCGCGCGCGGCGCGGTCGGTGAAGCGGGCATCTTCGCGGTGCATCGCGTGCTGCTGGAAGACCCGACGCTGATCGATGCGGCGCGCGACCTGATCAGTCTCGGCAAGAGCGCGGGCTTCGCGTGGCGCGCGACGATCCGCACGCAGATCGACACGCTGTCGAAGCTCGACGATGCGCTGCTCGCCGAACGTGCGGCCGACCTGCGCGACATCGAGAAGCGCGTGCTGCGCGCGCTCGGCCACACGAACGGCGCCGCGCGTGCGCTGCCCGACGAAGCCGTGCTCGCGGCCGAGGAATTCACGCCGTCGGACTTGTCGTCGCTCGATCGCCAGCGCGTGACCGCGCTCGTGATGGCGCGTGGCGGCGCGACGTCGCACGCGGCGATCATCGCGCGGCAGCTCGGCATTCCGGCGCTGGTCGCGGTCGGCGATGCGCTGTATGCGATCCCGGACGGCACGCAGGTCGTCGTCGATGCGAGCGCGGGCCGGCTCGAACACGCGCCGACCGCGCTCGACGTCGAGCGTGCGCGGCACGAACGCCAGCGCCTGGACGGCGTGCGCGAGGCGAACCGGCAACTGGCAGGCGTTGCCGCCGAGACCGTCGATGGTCGCGCGATCGAGGTCGCCGCGAACATCGCGACGCTCGACGACGCGAACACCGCGGTCGACAACGGCGCCGACGCGGTCGGCCTGCTGCGCACCGAGCTGATGTTCATCCATCGCCAGGCCGCGCCGACGGTCGTCGAACACCAGCAGAGCTACCAGTCGATCGTCGATGCGCTGCAGGGTCGCACCGCGATCATCCGCACCCTCGACGTCGGCGCCGACAAGGAAGTCGACTACCTGACGCTGCCGCCCGAACCGAACCCGGCGCTCGGCCTGCGCGGCATCCGCCTCGCGCAGGTGCGCCCCGATCTGCTCGACGATCAATTGCAGGGCCTGCTCGCGGTGAAGCCGTTCGGCGCGGTGCGCATCCTGCTGCCGATGGTCACCGACGCAGGTGAACTCGTGCGGCTGCGCAAGCGCATCGACGAATTCGCGCGCGCGCAGGGCCGTACCGAGCCGATCGAGGTCGGCGTGATGATCGAGGTGCCGTCGGCCGCGCTGCTGGCCGACCAACTCGCGCAGCACGCGGATTTCCTGTCGATCGGCACCAACGACCTGACCCAGTACACGCTCGCGATGGACCGCTGCCAGGCCGATCTGGCCGCGCAATCCGATGGCCTGCACCCGGCGGTGCTGCGCCTGATCGACATCGCGGTGCGCGGCGCCGCGAAGCACGGCAAGTGGGTTGGCGTATGCGGCGCGCTCGGCGGCGATCCGCTCGCGGTGCCGATCCTGGTGGGCCTCGGCGTGACCGAACTGTCGGTCGACCCCGTTTCGGTGCCGGGCATCAAGGCGCGTGTGCGCCGTCTCGATTACCAGTTGTGCCGTCAGCGCGCGCAGGATCTGCTCGCGCTCGATTCGGCACAGGCGGTAAGGGCAGCAAGCCGCGAGGTCTGGCCGCTCGACTGAACGTCGGCGGCGGGCGCGCGGCCCGTTTCGGTACAAGAGCGTAATTAGGTCAACGACGATTAACGACGAGACAAGGATTGGAGGACTGAATGAACGGGAATCCGTTTCTGAAAATACAGGGCCTGGGCCGGGCACTGATGCTGCCGATCGCGGTACTGCCGGTTGCCGGCATCCTGCTGCGACTCGGCCAGCCGGACGTGTTCAACATCAAGATGATCGCCGATGCCGGCGGCGCGATCTTCGACAACCTGCCGCTGCTGTTCGCGATCGGCGTGGCGGTCGGTTTCGCGAAGGACAACAACGGCGTGGCGGCGCTCGCGGGCGCGATCGGCTACCTGATCGAAACCGCGATCATGAAGGACATCGATCCCAAGCTGAACATGGGCGTGCTGTCCGGGATCATCGCGGGTGTCGTCGCGGGCCTGCTGTACAACCGCTACAAGGACATCAAGCTGCCGGACTACCTCGCGTTCTTCGGCGGCAAACGGTTCGTGCCGATCATCACGGGGCTGGTGTGCGTGATACTCGGCATCGTGTTCGGGTACGTGTGGCAGCCGGTCCAGCATCTGATCGACGCGGCCGGCCAGTGGCTGACGACGGCGGGCGCGATCGGTGCGTTCGTGTTCGGCTTCCTGAACCGCCTGCTGCTCGTCACGGGCCTGCACCACATCATCAACTCGCTCGCATGGTTCGTGTTCGGCAACTTCACGCCGCCTGCCGGCGGCGAGATCGTGCACGGCGACCTGCACCGCTTCTTCGCGGGCGACCCGACCGCGGGCACCTTCATGGCCGGCTTCTTCCCGATCATGATGTTCGGCCTGCCGGCCGCGTGTCTCGCGATGCTGCACGAGGCACCGAAGGAGCGCCGCGCGATGGTCGGCGGCTTGCTGTTCTCGATGGCGCTCACGTCGTTCCTGACCGGCGTGACCGAACCGATCGAATTCAGCTTCATGTTCCTCGCGCCGGTGCTGTACGTGATCCACGCGGTGCTGACGGGGCTGTCGCTCGCGATCTGCCAGATCCTCGACGTGAAGCTCGGCTTCACGTTCTCGGCCGGCGCAATCGACTACGTGCTGAACTACGGGCTGTCGACGAAGGGCTGGATCGCGATTCCGCTCGGCATCGCGTACGGCGCCGCGTACTACGGGCTGTTCCGCTTCTTCATCCGCAAGTTCAACATGGCGACGCCGGGCCGCGAGCCGGCATCGGCCGATGCGCCTGCCGAATCGTACGCATCGGGCGGCTTCGTCGCACCGGCTGCGGGGGGGGCCGCGACGGCCGCCGCACCGCGCGCGCAACGCTACATCGCCGCACTCGGCGGTGCGGGCAACCTGTCGGTCGTCGACGCATGCACGACGCGCCTGCGCCTGACCGTCGTCGATCCGGAGAAGGTCTCGGAGCCGGAACTGAAGTCGATCGGCGCGCGCGGCGTGCTCAAGCGCGGCGGCAACAGCGTGCAGGTGATCATCGGGCCCGAGGCAGACATCATTGCCGACGAGATGCGTGTCGCGATCGGCAGCGGCGCGACCGGCGCCGCGTCGACCGCGACGGCCGCCGCCGCGCAGCCTGTCACGGGCGCGGCCGCCGGCCCGCTCGATCCGGAACCGACGCGCTGGCTCGCGGTGTTCGGCGGCGCGACCAACGTCGCATCGCTCGACGCGGTGGCGACCACGCGCCTGCGTGTGGTCGTGCGCGATCCGTCGGCAGTCGATCGCGATCGCCTCGGTGCGCTCGACGTTGCATGGGTGTCGCTCGACACGTTCCACATCGTCTGCGGCAACGCGGCCGCGCGCTATGCCGAACAGCTCGGCGCGCGCCTGCCGCCGTCGGGCAGCGCGGCGGCCGCGCAACCGGCCTGATGTGATGAAGCCGGCCTGATCCGCGTGGCGGGTTCGGCCGGGCAGTAAAACGAAAACGGCTTGCGACGTATGTGTCGCAAGCCGTTTTTCTTTGGTCCGGGCGATTGCGCGATGCATGCGTTTGCATCGCACGTCGTCCGGGCGTTCAGCCGATCACGGATTCGTCAGCGTGAAGGTCGGCTTCCGGTAGCCGACACCGGCGCGGTCGAGCTTCGGCAATTCGCGTTGCGTGAGCAGCGTCGCGAAACCGGCCCAGTCGCGCTGCAGCGCGGCCGTGTCGACGTGATGCGTGTCGCCGCGCTTGAAACGCACGCCGGCCGCATACGGCAGCTCCCAGTCGGCCCGGTGCCACGCGCGCTCGGCGAGCGCGAGCAGCCGTGGGTAGGCCATGTATTCGAGGAAGGTGTCGTTGCGCATCACCTCGCCCCACGCCTGGCCCTGCATGCCTTCGATACGCGGCGCGGGACCCGTGCCGGTGACCTCGAACGGGTTGCCGTCGCGGTCGCCCATCACTTCCGCGTTCTGCGGCAGGTTCTCCGGCGCGAGCGAGAACACCTTGTACTCGTCCGTCGCGTGCGAGCCCCAGTAGTAGCCGCGCTCGCGCGGGTTGAGCGTGTACGGGAAGTCGAAGTACAGGTAGTCGGGCAGCGCGAGCACCGTCAGGTAGCCCTTGCCGCTCAGGTCGCGCACGCTGTCCGACGCCCCCCAGAAGATCGTGTCCCACAGCGACACCATCACGCGGCGCGTGCTGAAGTCCTGCGGCCCGTTCGCATGCTTGATGCCGTCCTGCCACGCGGCCATCGTGTCGATCCCGTTCGCGTTGACCGCCGCGCTCACCTGTTTCGCGAAACGCGTCGGCAGCTCGTCGATCGACTTGATCTCGCCGCGCTGGAGCAGCGCCGTGCACGCGGGCGAACGCGCCCACGGCTTGTCCTGCGTGGCGAGGTCGATGCGCCCCTTGTTCGGGTCGGTGCCGTTCAGCGGCTGGAAGCCCGCGCCGAGGAAGATGTTCTTCGCTTCGTCGCCGCCGTAGTGCCAGGTATGCAGCGGTGCCTGGGCGTCCGAATGCATCGCCGCGATCTCGCGAATCACTTTCGACGCGAAATTGAGCGCGCCCGGCACGCACGGGTTCAGGTCGCTGCGCCGGTCGTAGAACTGCACCGTCGTCAGGTTCGTCGTGTCCTGCGGATCGAGCAGCCGGTACGCGTTCGCTTCCTGTTCGCGGCCGGCCGCATGCAGCCGCCGGTAGCGCGCTTCCATCGTCACGACGGCCGCCCGCGCATGCGCGGGCATGTCGATCTCGGGGATGATCTGCACGAAGTGCGCGGCCGCGTAGCGCACGAGCGCCACGTAGTCGTCGCGCGTCAGGTAGCCGCCGCCCGAACGGTTGTCGGGGCCGGAGCCGAGCTGCGGCAGCAGGCAGCGTGTCTCGCTCGGGTCGTGGCAGCGGCGCGAACCGATCTCGGTCAGCTCGGGCAGGCCGGGAATCTCGATGCGCCAGCCTTCGTCGTCGGACAGGTGCAGGTGCAGGCGGTTGAGCTTGTATGCGCTCATCTGGTCGATCAGGCGGCGCAGCGTCGCCGGGTGCTTGAAGTTGCGCGCGAGGTCGACGTGCATCCCGCGATGGGTGAAGCGCGGCGCATCCTCGACGAGCATCGCCGGGATCGGGCCGCCGCCGGCCGGCGCGAGCGAGTAGAGCGTCTGCACGCCGTAGTAGAGGCCCGCGCGATCGTAGCCTTCGATCAGGACGCCACGCGGCCCGATCGCCAGCCGGTAGCCGCCCGGCGTCGCGATGTCGGCCGGCAGCCGGCGCGGCGCGACGGCGCCGCGGACGGGCACGCGCGCACCGTCGAGCCCGAGGGTCGTCGCGCGTTCGCGCAGCGCCGCGACCTGCGCGTCGGGCAGGTCCGGCAGCGCGAGTTCGACGCCGCGCAGGTCGAGCGTACCGGGCAGCGGCTGTTCGCGCTTCACGCTCGGCAGCGCGCGGCTCGCGTCGGGTCGTGCGGCCACCGGCGGCGCATTGCCGGTCGAGTTGTTCTGCGCGTCGGCCGGCAGCGATTCGACGTAGCGCAGCTCGTCGTCGGTGTCGTTGTAGCGCAGCACGGCGGGCGGCGCGCCATCGACCACCACGTACGGGCGCGGGATCACGTCGCTGTAGCGCAGCAGCCAGTATTCGGCGACGAACGGCAGTTCGAGGCGTTCACCGGGTGCGAGCCGCACCGAGCCCGGCTGCGGCGTCAGTTCGTACAGGTCGCCGGTGAGCCGCCGCAGCGCGAAGCCCGGGCGATCGATCCGCAGCAGCCGGCGAATGCTGTGCAGGTAGAGCTTCCAGCCGCCGTCGGCGATTACCTGGTGGCCGCGGTTCTGCAGGATCAGGCGGCCTGTCGCGCAGGCCGCGCCGTCGGCGCCAAGATCGGCGCACGGCACGCCGGCCGTGGCCGCGTGGTTGTTGTCGACGGCGACGCGCAATGCGAGGCCGTTCGACAGCAGCGTCGCGAGACTGGCCGCTTGTGCGCTAGCCAGCGCGGTGCCGGCGGTCGCGCCGGAAGCCGCCGGTGCGGGTTGGGCCGCGATCACGGCCGGCGATAGCGCCGCGACCAGCAGGCTTGCAAGAAGGGAGGGCATGATGCGCTTCATTCGAACTCCTGAGAAAAAAGGGGGCGTAGCGGCGTCGTGGAGCGACGTCGCTGCGATCGGGTCTTTCAGTGGAGCTGCGGGAGATACCAGCACGCGGGGCGATGCGACTGCACCGCGCGCAATCTGCACGCGCGGGCGTGCGTTACGGAACGGGAGGCGGGCACGCGTGCCGATCGGATCGGCCGGGCGGTGTGCGCATGATCATCGGCGGCGCACCACAATGGCGGCGGCGGCGGCGGCGAGCCGGCCGCAGCCGACCCTGTTCGGCCGGCCGCGCGCGAGCGCGACAGCGGACGCCGCGGTACGCGGACGTCGATACGGCGCGCAGGCGCGCGCCACACACGGAATTCGCATGTCTCCCCCACCCAGAAGGAATCGGCCTGTCAGCGGCCGTGTCCAAAGATCTTATGAAACCTTTTATTGGTATTCAAGTGGTATCAATCTGGCGCTAAATTGGCATCGACGCGCGGCGCCCGTCCGGACGGGCCGGACGAAAAAAAACCTCGCGCGAAGCGAGGTTCGTTCCGGACGGCGGCGGCGCGCTCGGCCGCACGCGTCAGGCGGGCGTCAGTCGCGGCGTGTGCGTACGGGCGCTTCCTGCGGCTTCTGCCGCGCTTCGAGCCACATCGCATTGACGATGCCGAACGACAGCGCGACGCCGATACCGAGAATCCAGCTGAAATACCACATGATCCGACTCCTTGCGAAACGGTGGGCGAGGGCGCGGGCGCGCCCCGGCCCGGTTCTTCAATACATCGAGTGCTTGTTGTCCTCGAGCGTCTGGCGCGTGACCTTGCCGCGCATCACGCGATACACCCAGCTCGTGTAGAGCAGCACGAGCGGCAGGAACACGATCACCGCGAACAGCATGACCTGCAGCGTCATGTGGCTCGACGTCGAATCCCATACGGTCAGGCTGCTGCGCGGGTCGAGCGACGACGGCATGATGAACGGGAACATCGAGAAGCCCGCGGTCAGGATCACGCCCGCGATCATCAGCCCCGTGCAGAAGAAGGCCGTCTTCTCCTGCTTCGAGCCGGCCAGCAGCATCGCGAGCAGGCCGCCCGCGATGCCGACGACGGGCGCCGCGATCATCCACGGGAATTCGCCGTAGTTCGCGAGCCACAGGCCCGAACCGGCGGCGACTTCCTTGAGCAGCGGGTTCGCGACGGAGTCGGTCGGCGCGGCGTGCGTGATGTGGAAGCCGCCGACATACGATGCGATCAGCACGCCGGCCAGCGCGAACAGCACGACCGCGAGGAACGACGCCACGCGCAGCGCGATCGATGCGCGGCGCGCGATCACGCCGTCGGTCTTCATCTTGATGAACGCGGCGCCGTGCGCGACGAGCATCGTGAGGCTGACGAGCCCGCACAGCAGCGCGAACGGGTTCAGCAGCGCCCAGAAGCCGCCGTAGTAGGTCACGCGCAGGTCGCTGTCGAACTTGAACGGCACGCCTTGCAGCAGGTTGCCGAACGCGACGCCGAACACGAGCGCCGGCACGAAGCCGCCGACGAACAGGCCCCAGTCCCAGCCCGCGCGCCAGCGCGGGTCGGGCCGCTTGCTGCGGTAGTCGAAGCCCACCGGCCGGAAGAACAGCGCGAACAGCACGAGCAGCATCGCGAAGTAGAAGCCGGAGAACGACGCCGCGTAGACGAGCGGCCAGGCGGCGAACATCGCGCCGCCGGCCGTGATCAGCCACACCTGGTTGCCTTCCCAGGTCGCGCCGACCGTGTTGACGATGATGCGGCGCTCGTCGTCGGTCTTGCCGAGGAACGGCAGCAGCGCGGTCGCGCCCATGTCGAAGCCGTCGGTGACGGCGAAGCCGATCAGCAGCACGCCGACGAGCAGCCACCAGATCAGCTTGAGAGTTGCATAGTCCATAGCGATTCCTTGTTCCGTTTCAGGTGCGTGCTCACGCCGGGGCGCGCTCGCTGGCGGCCGCGAGTTCGTGGTGATAGCGGCCGGTATGCAGCGACGACGGGCCGAGGCGCGCGTACTTGAACATCAGCTTGATCTCGATGACGAACAGGGCGGTGTAGAACAGGATGAAGCCCGCGAGACTCAGGTACAGGTCGGACGGCTGCAGGCTCGACGCGGACAGGTGCGTCGGCAGCACGCCGGCGATCGTCCACGGCTGGCGGCCGAGCTCGGCGACGATCCAGCCGAATTCGATCGCGATCCACGGCAGCGGGATCGCCCACACCGCATAGCGCAGGAACCAGCGACGGTTGTCCTGCAGCAGTTCGCGGCGCGCGCAGAACCAGAACGCGGCAATAAACGTCGCGACGAACAGGAAGCCGAGGGCCACCATGATCCGGAACGAGAAGAACACGGGCGCGACCGGCGGGATCGTCTTCTTCGCGGCGGCCTTGATCTGCTCGGGCGTTGCATCGACCACGTTCGGCGTGAACTGCTTGAGCATCAGCCCGTAGCCGAGATACTGCTTGTGCTGGTCGAACAGTGCGCGCGTCGCGTCGCTCGTGTCGCCCTGCTTGATCTTCTGCAGTGCGCCGTACGCGACCATCCCGCTCTGGATGTGCTCCTCGCTGTGCTTCGCGAGCTCGCGCAGGCCGATCACCGGTTCGTCGATCGAGCGTGTCGCGATCAGGCCGAGCGCGTACGGGATCTTGATCGCGTAGTCGGTGCGCTGTTCCTCCTGGTTCGGAATCCCGATCAGCGTGAACGATGCGGGCGCCGGCTGCGTTTCCCATTCGGATTCGATCGCGGCGAGCTTCATTTTCTGCACTTCGCCGGTCGTATAGCCCGATTCGTCACCGAGCACGATCACGCACAGCGTCGCCGCGAGGCCGAAGCCGGCCGCGACCGCGAACGAGCGCAGCGCGAAGTCGACGTCGCGTTTCTTCAGCAGGTACCACGACGACACGCCGAGCACGAACATCGCCGCCGACACGTAGCCGGCCGACACCGTGTGCACGAACTTCACCTGCGCGACGGGGTTGAACAGCACGTCGAACAGGCTCGTCATCTCCATGCGCATCGTCTGGTAGTTGAACTCGGCGCCGACCGGGTTGTTCATCCAGCCGTTCGCGACGAGAATCCACAGCGCGGACAGGTTCGAGCCGAGCGCGACGAGGAACGTGACCATCAGGTGCTTGACCTTCGACAGGCGGTTCCAGCCGAAGAAGAACAGGCCGACGAACGTCGATTCGAGGAAGAACGCCATCAGGCCTTCGACCGCGAGCGGCACGCCGAAGATGTCGCCGACATAGTGCGAGTAGTACGACCAGTTCGTACCGAACTGGAATTCGAGCGTGATGCCGGTGGTCACGCCCATCGCGAAGTTGATCCCGAACAGCTTGCCCCAGAACTGGGTCATGTCCTTGTAGACCTGTTTGCCGGTCATCACGTAGACGGCTTCCATGATGACGAGCAGCCAGGACAGGCCGAGCGTCAACGGCACGAACAGGAAGTGGTAGAGCGCCGTGATGCCGAACTGCAGACGTGACAGATCGACGACTTCACTACTTATCATGGTGGTCTCCCTCGGTAGATGCAGGCGCCGGCACCGAGAGCAGCTTCTCGGCGACGGCGGCAGGCGGAAGCGACATGTGCTCGGCCTGCGGATGATTGAAGAATGCGTATTTGAGCGACATCAGGAGGATCAGCTTGACGATCAGCACCAGGGTGATGTCGCGGGCGAGGGTCGGGCCGCGTGCCCACGCGGCGATGCGCGCGCGCCAGCCGATCGTGCCGGCAGGCCGCGGGGGAGGCGGCGGCGCAGGCTCTTTATTGATCGAGATCAAGGCGATTATCCTGAATCGATTTAGGACGGATTTGGGGCGACTTTACGTCGGATTTATGACGGCCGTGAAGCTGTTTTAATCCTTTTGCGCCTGACATGCCAATTTTAAAAGGACAGCTTTCCGATGCCGAGTGCTGCGCTGCGGCAGACCGTCGCGAAACGCGGGGCAAAAGTTGAGGCAGATCAAGGTTATGCGGAAGGGGCCCGCAAACGGCCTAATACCTGATGAATCAGGTCAATTAATCAGTAGAGAAAAGGGCGGAGAAACGGGCGGTGAAACGCGTGTACCAGCGCGTGAAAGCATGCGAAAAAGACGGGCGAAAAAAAACCGCTGCCGGACCGGCAGCGGTTTTTGATGAAGCGCTCTAAATCGCAGCGATTTACGCGTATTCGGCGAGGGCCGTGCGCATCTTTTTCATGGCGCTCGCTTCGATCTGGCGGATGCGTTCCGCCGACACGCCGAATTCGGCCGCGAGATCGTGCAGCGTCGAGCCGCCCGAGCCGTCGTCGTCGACGTGCAGCCAGCGCGCCTCGATGATGCGGCGGCTGCGCGCATCGAGTGCCTCGAGTGCCTGCGCGATGCCGTCCGTCTGCAGCATGTCGCGCTGACGTGCGGCGAGCACGGCGGTCGGCTCGTTGTGCGAGTCGGCCAGGTAGGCGATCGGCGCGTACGACTCCTCGCCGTCTTCCACCTGCCCTTCGAGCGCGATGTCGCCGCCCGACAGGCGCGTTTCCATCTCGGTCACGTCTTCGCGCTTGACGTTGAGTTCCTGCGCGAGGCCGTCGATTTCCTCGGGCGTCATCGCCTGCATGGACTTCTTGTGGCTGCGCAGGTTGAAGAACAGCTTGCGCTGCGCCTTCGTCGTCGCGACCTTCACCATGCGCCAGTTGCGCAGGATGTACTCGTGAATCTCGGCCTTGATCCAGTGAATCGCGTACGACACGAGACGCACGTTCTGCGCCGGATCGAAGCGCTTCACGGCCTTCATCAGGCCGATGTTGCCTTCCTGGATCAGGTCGCCGTGCGGCAGGCCGTAGCCGAGATAGTTGCGCGCGATCGACACGACCAGACGCAGGTGCGACAGCACGAGGCGGCGCGCCGAGTCGAGGTTGTTGCCTTCGCGGAATTCGGTTGCGTACTGGCGTTCCTCTTCGGCGGTCAGCAGCGGGATGCGGTTGACGGCCTGGATATACGCGTCGATGTTGCCGAGCTGGCCGGGCAACATCGATTGGGCTGCGAGCGCCAGCGAGCCTGCCGATTCGGCCTTGGCCGGCGTCGGGCTCAGGGTATTCGGGAGGGTCAGGGCGTTGCTCACTAAAAAAACTCCTTTGGAATCAGGGACAAACCCCCGGTATCGAATGAAATTCCGTGGGCCATCTTAGCACTCCCGCAAGACGAGTGCTAATTCCTTAGAGCGGGCGTGGACATCCGAGTTCCCGATTTTTCTATCAAGAAAGTCGAGTCGATAGTCTAATCTGCGACAGAGGGCGCGACGCCAAGTTCCGTAAACCGTTGTTTCTGATGGTAATCAGTAGACGATTTCGATTTTTGTTGTTTTGGAAGGAAGCCATTTCGCTTCGTGATGCCGATCGGAAAAGTCCTTTACCATACCATTCAGTTCGCTCGGGCCATGCCGTCGCGGCAGGCTCCATTCAACCCAAAAAGTTGGAGTGTCAGATGAACAATAAGAAGAATCGCCGGCCCCGCAGCCGGCTTGCGCTGCATGCGTTACTGGCGGCGTCACTTCTGGGCGGATCGGGTGCGGCGTTCGCGGATCGATGGGGGATCCAGGCGGGCGGCGGGTTTTCGGATCGTCGCGGAATCGACAAGGGCGATCTCGGCGTTGTATGGGATCCGGGCTGGAACTGGTGGCAGGTCGGTGGCTGGCACTTCGCGTTCGTCGTCGAAGGGCACGTCGGCTACTGGCACACGGGCGGCAACGTCCACGGCAGCATCGGCGAATTCGGTGTGACGCCGATGTTCCGCTTCATCAAGAGCGCGGGGGAGATTCGTCCGTTCATCGAGGCGGGCGGCGGCGTCCGGCTTCTGACTCATCCGACGATTTCGAACAATTTCTCGCTGTCGACCGCGTTCCAGTTCGCACCGACCGCGGGCGTCGGCGTGCAGTTCGGCCAACGGCAACAGTATCAGGTCGGCTACCGTTTTGAACATGTGTCTAACGCGGGTATCAAAGAGCCGAATCCTGGTATAAATTTCCACCAGTTCTACGTGCAATACAACTTCTGATCCGCACGCCCGCGCACGCGGGCGCGTTGCCGAGGAGTCAGGCGATGGCGAAGGTGGTCGATGCGATCCGCGCGCTCGAGCGCGATCGGTTCCGGGCGATGGTGGACGGGGACGGTGAGGCGCTCGGCGCGCTGCTGTCGGACAAGGTGTTCTTCGTGCACACCAACGGCAAACGTGAAACCAAGCAGCAGTTCATCGATGCCATCGTCGCCGGCCGCCGCCGCTATCGCCAGATCGAAATCCAGTCGCAGGACGTCCTGCCGGTCGGCGGCGAAACCTGCATCGTCACCGGGCGCGCGTTGATCGAGATGGAAACGAACAACGGCGGCCTGGTCTTTCCGATTGCCTATACGTGCGTCCATACCGAGGAGCAGGGGCGCTGGTGCCTGCTCGCGTGGCAGGCGACGCGGTGCGCGACCGAGACATGAGCGCGCGTGGCGCTCCTTTTCATGTCCCCAACCGAGCGGCCTTCTGGGCCGCTTTTTGCTGGCCCGTGCGGCGCGGATCGCGCGGCGCACGGGCGGTCACGTCCCGCTCGCTGACGTCCAACCCTGATTCGATGCCCGGCCGTCAGGCCGCCGCGCGGCGGTCCGTGCAGTGCCAGGCCGAACGGTTGATGGCGCTGACGACGGCGTCGAGCGCGGCGCTCGCCGCATCGGCATGCAGGCCGACACCGTGCCGCAGCGGCGCATCGCCGACCCGGCAGCCGACCGATACCGCGAACCGTCCGTCGGTCGTACGCACGGATTCGCACGACGCGACATCGATCGCGGCGCCGGCCGCCGCCGCGAAGGCCGCGGCGAAACGTCGCGCGGTGTCCTCGGGCATCGCATTGGCGGCGGGTGCCGCCGCCGCGATCTCGCGGTTCTGCCAGCGCGCCCCGCTGCCGTGGCGCGCGGCCGGGCCGTCGGTCTCGAAGAATTCGCGCGCAAACAGCGCGCAGATCGCATCGCCCGTCACTTCCTCGCCGGACGCGTCGGCGAGCGTCTGCACCGCGTGGCTGAATTCGATCTGCACGCGTCGGGTCGGCGTGAAGCCCATTCCGCGTTCGAGCAGGAACGTCGCGCCGCCCTTGCCGGACTGGCTGTTCACGCGGATCACCGCGTCATAGCTGCGGCCGAGGTCGGCCGGGTCGATCGGCAGGTACGGCACTTCCCAGACCGCGTCGGGGCGCTGCTGAGCGAAGCCCTTGCGGATCGCGTCCTGGTGCGAGCCCGAGAACGCGGTGAACACGAGGTCGCCCGCGTACGGGTGGCGCGGATGCACGGGAATCTGGTTGCAGCGCTCGACGACGCGGCGCACCGCGTCGATGTCGGAGAAGTCGAGGCCCGGGTCGATGCCCTGCGTGTAGAGGTTCAGCGCGAGCGTGACGAGGTCGACGTTGCCGGTGCGCTCGCCGTTGCCGAACAGGCAGCCCTCGATGCGGTCGGCGCCCGCGAGCAGCGCGAGTTCGGCTGCCGCGACCGCGGTGCCGCGATCGTTGTGCGGATGCACCGACAGCACGATGCTGTCGCGATACGCGAGGTTGCGGTCCATCCATTCGATCTGGTCGGCGAACACGTTCGGGCTCGCGGCTTCGACCGTGGCCGGCAGGTTGACGATCATCTTGTGGTCGCGGGTCGGGCGCCACGTCTGCGCGACCGCGTCGCAGATCTCGCGTGCGAACGTCAGCTCGGTCATGCTGAAGGTTTCCGGCGAGTACTGGAAGGTCCACTGCGTGTCGGGGCGCGCGGCCGCGTGTTCCTTGATGATGCGCGTGCCGTCGATCGCGAGCGCCTTCACGTCGTGTTTCGACATCCCGAACACGATGCGGCGGAACGACGGGCAGACCGCGTTGTAGAGGTGCACGATCGCGCGCGGCACGCCTTCGAGCGCGTCGAACGTGCGGGCGATCAGGTCTTCGCGCGCCTGCACGAGCACCTCGATCGTCACGTCGTCGGGAATCCGCTTGTCGTCGATCAGCTTGCGGACGAAATCGAAGTCGGTTTGCGACGCCGACGGAAAACCGACTTCGATCTCCTTGAACCCGATCGCAACCAGCATCTCGAAGAATTCGAGCTTCTGCTCGATGCTCATCGGCTCGATCAGCGACTGGTTGCCGTCGCGCAGGTCGGTGCTCATCCACACGGGCGCGCGCTCGATGGTGCGCGATGGCCATTTGCGGCCATTGAGGCGGACGGGCTCGAACGGACGGTACTTGTCTTGCGGATTGCGTTGCATCTTCTGGACCTCGGGTCTCAAGTCGCGAGCGAAGACGGGCGGCATGGGCGACGGTTGGCGCTGCCTCGCACCGCCGCGCGCAATTGCGCCGCGGATGCGGATGATCTTCGCGAATCGGCCGACGGATAGACGGACGAATGCTGACGACTTCGGTTGTAAAAACTGCGAGAGGGGTACTGCGAGGAACTGCTGGGAGGGACCGTGCGGACAGCACACGGCGCTACGACAGCCTTAGGCTAGTCGTAGCGATAGCGGCCGCGCTAGGCGGCCGGAGGTAATTCGGAGGGTGTTCGGAAAGGAACGCATGGCGACCACTCTATGCCAGGATGCGGCAGTGTGTCAAATGGTCGGGATAAAGGGGCGGGTCGTCAGCGCGCGATACGGGCGATCTGCACGATCGTCGCGACCTGCCGCGCAACGGTGTCCGGCACCGGCACCTCGCCGCGCAGCACGGCGTCCGTCCACGCGGCCGTGGTCGCCGCATCGCGCGATTCGGGCAGCGCGACGGGCGGCGCATCGGACGACGAACGTTCGGCCTCGATCAGCGTGTCGCACACGCCGTCGTGCAGCCAGTCGACCTGCACCTGGCGCCGCGTGTCGGCGACGGCTTCGCCCTCGGTGCCGCGCGCGAGCAGCGCGCCGCCGAGCGCGGCGTCCGGATGATCGCGGAACAATTGCGCGAGGCTGTCGCGGTACGGCGGATGCGTGTAGTTGACGAGCCGCAGGCCGGCCGGAGCGAACGGTTGCAGGATTTTCACGAGCGTGTGCGTCGAGTTGCGCACGCCGAGTACGCTGCGCATCGACAGCAGGTGTGCAATCCGCGGCGCCAGGACTTCGATCGGCGCGAATGCGACGCGGCGCTCGGCCAGCGTGTCCTCGATCGCATCGTGCGACGTCGACGGCGCGAGCGACAGCGCGGAAAAGATCTCCGCGCTCGTCACGCGGCCCGGATCGCGCGCCACACCGTGCACGAGCACCGGCACGCCTTCGCGCGCGAGCAGCAGCGCGAGCAGCGGCACGAGGTTCGGCTGCTTGCGTGCACCGTTGTAGCTCGGGATTGCCACGGGGCGGAACGCGGCGTCCTGCACGCGCACGGGCTCGAACGACGTTTGCGCGGCGGCGAGCATCGCGGCCAGTTCGTCGGCGGATTCGCCCTTCAGCCGATAGGCGATCAGGATCGCGCCGAGTTCGACGTCCGACACGCGTGCGTCGAGCATCGCGCGATACAGCTCGAACGTGTCCTCGGCGGACAGCGCGCGCGCGCCGTGCGGGCCGCGGCCGATTTCCTTGATGAAGCGGGCGCACGGGAACGGAACGGTGGCGGGATCGAGGGAAGCGGTCATCGGGGCGTGGGGCGGGCGGCCGGCATCGGGCCGCGCGGTGAGCGGTGAGGAATGCCCCGAGTATCGCACGGGCGCGGCCGCGCATCGTGCCGCGCTACACTCTGGGTCCCGGCGGTGCGCGCGCCGGCTGCGCCGCGCCCGTGCCGTTGCCGGCCGAATACGACTACGAGAGACATCCCATGAAGCTCTACAGCTATTTCCGCAGTTCCGCGTCGTACCGTGTGCGGATTGCCCTGAACCTGAAGCAGCTGCCGTTCGACTACGTCCCCGTGCACATGCTGCGCGACGGCGGCGAGCAACTGAAGGACGCGTACCGCGCGCTGAATCCGGACGCGGTCGTGCCGACGCTGATCGACGACGAGGCGACGCTGCAGCAGTCGCTCGCGATCATCGAATATCTCGAGGAAACCCATCCCGAGCCCGCGCTGCTGCCGACGCAGCCGGTCGATCGCGCGTATGTGCGCGCGGTCGCGCTGCAGATCGCGTGCGAAATCCATCCGCTCAACAACCTGCGAGTGCTGAAGTACCTGAAGCACACGCTGAAGGTGCCCGAGGAGGCGAAGAACGCGTGGTACCGGCACTGGATCGAGGCAGGTTTCGAGACGCTCGAGACGCGCCTCGCGAGCGATCCGCGCACCGGCAAGCTGTGCTTCGGCGACACGCCGACGCTCGCCGACGTGTGCCTCGTGCCGCAGGTGTTCAATGCGAACCGCTTCTCGATCGATACCACGCGCTATCCGACGATCCAGCGGATCGTCGACCATGCCGCGACGCTCGACGCATTCAAGGCCGCCGAGCCGGGCGTGCAGCCCGACGCGGAATGAGCGCGGCGCGCCCGCCGCGAACGTGAGCGGGCGCGCATGAAAAAGGGCGCCCGAAGGCGCCCCGTGCGATGCGTGCCGGCGAGGTTCAGCCGAGCAGCGCGTCCGCGAATTCCACGGCGCTGAACGGCTGCAGGTCCTCGACCTTTTCGCCGACGCCGATGAAGTAGACGGGCACCGGGCGTTGCCGCGCGATCGCGGCGAGGATCCCGCCCTTCGCGGTGCCGTCGAGCTTCGTGACGATCAGGCCCGTGAGGCCGAGCGCGTCGTCGAATGCCTTCACCTGCGTGAGCGCGTTCTGGCCGGTGTTCGCGTCGATCACCAGCAGCACTTCGTGCGGCGCGCCGTCGTGCGCCTTCGAAATCACGCGCTTCACCTTCTTCAGCTCTTCCATCAGGTGGAGCTGCGTCGGCAGGCGGCCGGCCGTGTCGGCCATCATTACGTCGATCTTGCGTGCGCGCGCGGCGCTCACCGCGTCGAAGATCACCGCGGCCGGATCGCCGCTTTCCTGCTGCACGACCGTCACGTTGTTGCGCTCGCCCCAGATCGCGAGCTGCTCGCGTGCGGCCGCGCGGAACGTGTCGCCCGCGGCCAGCAGCACCGACTGGTCGAAGCTCTGCAGATGCTTCGCGAGCTTGCCGATGCTGGTCGTCTTGCCCGCGCCGTTCACGCCGGTGATCATCATCACGAGCGGTTGCGCGCGGCCGAGCATCAGCGATTTCTCGAGCGGCGTCAGCAGCTCGACGAGCAGGTCGTGCAGCGCGTCCTTCACCTGTTGCGGATCGGTCAGCCGGGCCGTGCGCACTTTTTCGCGCAGCGCGCCGAGCAGGTACTCGGTTGCATCGACACCCGCGTCGGACATCAGCAGCGCGGCTTCGAGCTCCTCGTACAGGTCCTCGTCGATCTTCGTGTTGACGAAGACGCCGGTGATGCTCGAGCCCGTTTTCGCGAGCCCCGTTTTCAGGCGCGCGAGCCACGACTTCTTCGCGGAGGCGTCCTGCAGCGGCGGCGGGACGATCTCGACCGTCTCGACGACTTCGTCGCGGCCGTCGTTGGTCGGCGTGACCGTCATCACGACGGCCGGCGCGGCCGGTTGCGCGGGCGCCTGCGGCACAGCGGCCGCGGGCGGCGCCTCGAGCACGGGCGTCGCATCGGACGGCTCGTCCGCTTGCTGCGCGTCGGCCGATTGCGATTCCGCCGGATCGGGCTCCTGCGATTTCTTGAATCGTTTGAAGAAACTGAACATGGTCTGACGTCGGGAAGAGGGCAGGCCCGCCGAGAGGGGCGGGGCGCCGGACGGGCCGTTCTGCGTTCGCGCGGGCGCGGCGCACGGCGGCCGAAACCGTGCATTTTATCAGTGCGGCGTGGCGCTCGCGTCAGTGCGCGCTGCCGCTGTGGTAACGTGCGCCTGTTTGGCGGTGCGCCCCTGTGCGTACCCGGTCCCTCCGTCGTCGATATTCCGTATGTCCCGTTCCTCTTCCGGCCGCCCGGCGGCCCCTCCTGCCCGCGGCAAGCCGCACACGATCCGCATCATCGGCGGCGACTGGAAGCGCACGCCGCTCGCGGTGCTCGATCTCGACGGCCTGCGGCCGACGCCCGATCGCGTGCGCGAGACGCTGTTCAACTGGCTCGGCCAGGATCTCGAAGGCCGCCGTTGCCTCGACCTGTTCGCGGGCACCGGCGCGCTCGGCTTCGAGGCGGCATCGCGCGGCGCGGCGAGCGTCGTGATGGTCGAACGCCACCCGCGCGCCGCGCAGCAGCTGCGGGCGATCAAGGACAAGCTCGGCGCGCGCGCGGTCGAAGTTGCGGAGGCCGACGCGCTGCGGCTCGCGGCCGGGCTCACGCCGGGTGCGTTCGACGTGGTGTTCCTCGATCCGCCGTTCGGTGAGTCGGCCGTGCTCGATCGTGCGATCGCGCTGGCGGCGCCGCTCGTCGCGGCGGGCGGTGCGCTTTACGTCGAAACGGGGGCGGAACTCGACCCCGCCGCGCACGAGGCGCTCGCAGGCTGGCAGGTGGAGAAGCACGGCAAGGCAGGTGCGGTTCACTATCATTTGCTGCGGCGCGAAAATGATGAATAATGCGCGTTCCATACGAGGCGGCGCGCCGCAAAGGCGACGCATGCCCATCTCGGCAGTGGCGTGCGCATCGCGCGGCTGCCATCCCGTTTGCGTGATGACAGGAGGAGCGACATGGTAGTCGCCGTGTATCCCGGTACGTTCGATCCGCTGACACGCGGGCACGAAGACCTCGTGCGGCGTGCGTCGAGCATTTTTGATACGCTGGTTGTGGGCGTCGCCGACAGCCGCGCGAAAAAGCCGTTCTTCTCGCTCGAAGAACGTCTGACGATTGCGAACGAGGTGCTCGGCCATTATCCGAACGTGAAGGTGATGAGTTTCACCGGCCTCCTGAAGGATTTCGTCCGGACCAACAATGCACGCGTGATCGTGCGCGGCCTGCGTGCCGTGTCCGATTTCGAATATGAGTTCCAGATGGCAGGGATGAACCGCTACCTGCTGCCCGACGTCGAGACGATGTTCATGACGCCGTCCGATCAGTACCAGTTCATCTCGGGGACGATCGTGCGCGAAATCGCGCAGTTGGGCGGCGATGTCAGCAAGTTCGTGTTCCCGTCCGTCGAGAAGTGGCTGACCGAGAAAGTGACGGCGATGGGAGGCCCTGCCGCGTAATGCGGCGCCGGCCGGTTTCGTTGCGAAGCCGGTCGCCGGCCTGAAGAAGTGAGATCAGTATGGCTTTGATGATTACCGACGAGTGCATCAATTGCGACGTGTGCGAGCCCGAGTGCCCGAACGGCGCGATTTCGATGGGCCCGGACATTTACGTGATCGACCCGAACAAGTGCACCGAGTGCGTCGGCCATTTCGACGAACCGCAGTGCCAGCAGGTGTGTCCGGTCGAATGCATTCCGCGCGATCCGCAGCATGACGAATCGCACGCGCAATTGATGGAGAAGTATCACGCGTTGATCGCCGTGAAGGGCGACGACGCGTCGTGACCCGGCGGTGACGCGCGCCCGTTGATTGGCGAGCGCGCGTTCCGCTTTCAGATCGGCGCCGCCCGGGCGCCGGTTCTTCCTGATCAGGCCAGCAACTCGCGCAACGCCGCGACGAGCGCGTCGCATTCGGCGTCGGTGCCGACCGTGATGCGCAGGTGCTGGTCGATCCGCGGCAGCCGGAAGTGCCGCACGAAAATTTCCCGTTCCTTCAGTTTCGCCGCGATCGTGCCTGCATCGTGCGCGGGATGGCGCGCGAACACGAAATTCGCGGCCGACGGCACGATGTCGAAGCCGAGCGTGTCGAGCGCATGCGTGAGCCGCGTCCGGCTGTCGACCACGCGCCGGCAGGTCGCGTCGAAATAGTCGATGTCTTCATACGCGGCCTGCGCCGCGACCTGCGCGAGCCGGTCGAGCGGATACGAGTTGAAGCTGTCCTTCACCCGGTTCAGCGCGTCGATCAGCGCCGCGTCGCCGAACGCGAAGCCGACGCGCATGCCCGCGAGCGAGCGCGCCTTCGACGTCGTGTGCACGACGAGCAGATTCGGATGACGGTCGATCAACGTAATCGCCGACTGCGCACCGAAATCGACGTACGCCTCGTCGATCACGACGACCGACGACGGATTCGCGGCCGCGATCCGCTCGACGTCCGCGAGCGGCAGCGCGCGCCCGGTCGGCGCATTCGGATTCGGAAACAGCACGCCTCCGGCGTCGTCGAGATAGTCTTCGACGCGGATCGAGAAGTCTTCCGCGAGCGGCACGATCGTGGTCTCGATGCCGTACAGGCGCGCGTAGGTCGGATAGAAGCTGTACGTGATGTCCGGAAAGCGCAGCGGCCGGTCGTGCTTCAGCAGCGCCTGGAACGTGTGCGCGAGCACCTCGTCGGAGCCGTTGCCGACGAACACCTGCTCGGGCTTGATGCGGTGATGGGCCGCGACCGTCTCGCGCAGCGCACGCGCGACCGGGTCGGGATAGCGGCGCAGCGTGTCGCCGGTCGTGCCGAGTTCGCGTGCGATCGCCGCGACGACGCGTGGCGACGGCGGATAGGGATTCTCGTTGGTGTTCAGCTTGACGGGGTGCGCGAGTGCGGGCTGCTCGCCCGGCACGTAAGGCACGAGTTGCTGAACGACGTCGCTCCAGTAACGGCTCACCGCTTGGCTCCTGTCGGGCAAAACGTCGAGATTACCGCATGTGCGCGTCGCGGTGGGGCGGGCGGGGCCGCCCGACGCCGCCGGACGGCCCGATGCACCGGGCCGGTGCGAGGCCAGGTCAGTTGCGATGCAGCTGCATCGTCGCGCGGTCGAGTTCGCCCTTGACGACCATCGGCATCACGGCGAGCGCGCGTTCGATCGACGCGTCGATCACGTCCTGCTCTTCGCGACGCGGCGGCTTCAACACGAAATTCGCGACATCGGGCTTCGCGCCGGCGCGTGCGCTTTCCGGAATCAGGTCGCGCGGATGGCCGATGCCGATCCGCAGCCGCCAGTATTGCTGCGACGACAAGTGCGCGGTGATGTCCTTCAGGCCGTTGTGGCCGCCGCTGCCGCCGCCGAGCTTCAGCTTCACGGTGCCGGGCGGCAGGTCGAGCTCGTCGTGTGCGACGAGGATCTGGTCGGGCAGGATCTTGAAGAATTGAGCAAGCGCGACGACCGACTGGCCGGAGCGGTTCATGTAGGTCTGCGGCTCGAGCAGATGGACTTCCTCGCCGTGCAGGCGCGCTTTCGCGTAGAAGCCGTGGAAGCGGCGTTCGTCGCGCAGCGTCGTGCCGGCTTCGCGGGCGAGCTGGTCGATCAGCCAGAAGCCGGCGTTGTGGCGCGTCGCGGTGTATTCCGCCCCGGGATTGCCGAGGCCGACGATCAGTTTGATCATGACGTTTCGAAGGCGGCAACGGCCGCCTGGGCGCAGAAAAAGAAAAACCCGCCGGGCAAGCCGCGGCGGGTTGCGTCGACCGTTTCGAGAAACGGATCGATGGGGCGCGTAGGCAGCCGCTTAGGCAGCCGGCGTTTCGCCTTCGGCTGCGTCCGACACGGCACCAGCCGGGATCGTCGCCGATGCGACAACCGGGTTTTCCGCTTCGACGTGCGAGACCAGCGCGACGCCCTTCGGCAGCGTGATGTCCTTAGCGTGCAGCGATTGACCGGCTTCGATCTTCGACAGGTCGACTTCGAGGAACTCCGGCAGGTCAGCCGGCAGGCACTCGATTTCGATTTCCGTCGCGACGTGCGAAACGATCGCGCTCGACAGCTTCACGGCCGGGCTGACTTCTGCGTTCAGGAAGTGCAACGGTGCCTTCGTGTGCAGCTTCTTCTTCGCGTCAACGCGCTGGAAGTCCACGTGCAGCACCAGTTGCTTGAACGGGTGGTATTGCACGTCGCGCAGCAGAACCTGTTGCGATGCGCCAGCGACTTCGAGGTCGAGGATCGACGAGTGGAAAGCTTCCTTCTTCAGGGCGTGCCACAGGGCGTTGTGATCGAGTTCGATCTTTTGCGGGGCTGCTTCGCCACCGTAAACGATACCCGTGGTCTTACCAGCGTTGCGCAGGCGGCGGCTCGCACCCGTACCTTGCTCTTGGCGCTCGAAAGCGACGACTTTCATATGATTCTCCAATAGCTGCCCGCGACCAGGCAGTAAAACGGGGCCGTCAAACGGCGGCCCCTGATGAAACGGTCGGGGTTTCGTCTATCCCGTCCGATTGTGCAAAAAGCGAAGCGTTGCCGCTTCGCTTTCCGCGCATACTTTGTTCAGTCGATTCGCGATCAGGATTCCGCGAACAGCGACATCACCGAATCGCCGCGGCGGATGCGCGAGAACGTCTCGGCCAGCAGGCTCGCGCTCGTCAGCGAGCGGATCTTCGGGCAGGCCAGCGATTCGGCCGACAGCGGGATCGTATCGGTGACGACCAGCTCGTCGAGTGCCGATGCGGCGATGCGATCCGCGGCGCCGCCCGACAGCACGGGGTGCGTCGCATACGCGAACACCTGCTTCGCCCCGCGATCCTTCAGCACTTGTGCGGCCTTGCAGAGCGTGCCGGCCGTATCGACCATGTCGTCCATGATCACGCAGGTGCGGCCTTCGACTTCACCGATGATGTTCATCACTTCGGCGATGTTCGCCTTCGGACGACGCTTGTCGATGATCGCGAGATCGCAGTTGAGCTGCTTCGCGAGTGCCCGGGCACGCACCACGCCGCCGACGTCCGGCGACACGACGAGCAGATCCGAGTAGTTCTGCTTGCGCAGGTCACCCAGCAGGATCGGCGTTGCGTAGATGTTGTCGACCGGGATGTCGAAGAAGCCTTGAATCTGGTCGGCGTGCAGATCCATCGTGATGATCCGCTCGACGCCGGCGATTTCCAGCATGTTCGCGATGACCTTCGCCGAGATCGCGACGCGTGCCGAACGCGGGCGTCGATCCTGACGGGCATAGCCGAAGTAGGGGATGGCTGCAGTGATCCGGCCGGCGGATGCGCGCTTGAGCGCATCGACCATGATCATCAGTTCCATCAGGTTGTCGTTCGTCGGTGCGCACGTGGATTGCAGGACGAAGACGTCCTTGCCGCGCACGTTTTCCTGGATCTCGACCTGGATCTCGCCGTCGGAGAAACGGCTGACCATTGCTTTGCCGAGGGGAATACCAAGGATATTGACGACTTCCTGGGCGAGCGCGGGATTCGCGTTGCCAGTAAAGACCATCAGGCCATCATGGCTGTGGCTGCTCATCGTGCACCTGCTTCAGGCTTGGGCGGGAAATGCGGGAAAATTTTTGGCAGGGGAGGAAGGACTCGAACCCTCGCATGCCGGAATCAAAATCCGGTGCCTTGACCAACTTGGCGACTCCCCTACACTTAACTGACTGCTTCACCGAACTCGTGTAGGCCGTTCGGCAAAGTAAAACTTCATGACGCGAAAGCGAAGAGCGGATGCTCGTTCAGACTCTCGGCAACTGCGCCATTCCAACTGGCGGGCAGCTTGGCTTTCGCCGCTTCTGCCGCGTGCTTGCTGTGAAACGCTGCAAACACACTTGCTCCGGAGCCGGTCATCCTCGCGGGGGTCAAATCATACAACCATTTAACCGCCTGCGCAACTTCCGCGTACTTCCTTGTTACAACTTCCTGCATGTCGTTCCGGCCGAAGCTATCTGGCCATCCCGCATCGCTGGTTTGCTGTGCAAGAAAGTCAGCAATTGTGACGGGCTTCGTATCTCTTGTCAACAACTCATCTGAAAATATTTCAGCGGTCGGGACATGAACGCTTGGCGTCACAACCAAGAACCAGCGAGTCGGCAATTGTACCTCAGCTAATTCCTCTCCGATACCCTCTGCGAACGCATTTTTTCCAAAAATAAAAAACGGGACGTCTGCGCCGAGTTTGACCGCGAGCGACTGGAGCTCGACACGCGACAGGTCGAGCTGCCACAGGCGGTTCAGTGCGAGCAGCGTCGTCGCCGCGTCGGAGCTGCCGCCGCCGAGGCCGGCACCCATCGGCAGGCGCTTGTCGATCTCGATGTCGACGCCGTGCGCGGTGCCCGTATGCGCTTTCAGCAGGTTGGCCGCGCGCACGACGAGATCGCTTTCCTCGGGCACGCCGGGCACGTCGGTGACGCGCGCGACACGGCCGTCGTCGCGCAGCGTGAAGTGCAGCGTATCGCCCCAGTTCAGCAGCTGGAACACGCTCTGCAGATCGTGATAGCCATTCGGGCGGCGGCCGGTGATGTGCAGGAACAGGTTGAGTTTCGCGGGCGCAAGGCAGTTGCGCAGCGAGCGGGTCGAATCGGTCATGCGTATGTCTGGGCTGGGCCGGTGCTCACTGGTCGAGCACGAGCTTGATATCGAGCGGCGGTGTCGCGCGCACGAGGTTGACGCGTTTGACGCCCGTGGCCGGGGCATCCGCGTAGGCAAGGTAGTCGATCGTCCAGCCGTCCTGGCGGATCTGCTTGACGCGTGTGTTGTCGGCCGGGTCGCGCACGGTTTCCGCTTGCGTCGCGGGTGCGGCCGTCGGCAGCAGCCAGTAGCGCAGGCCGGCGAGCGGCAGTTCGAAGCCGAGCGTTTTCTGCATCAGGTCGCCGACATCCGGTGCGTATTGCGTCGGACGGTTCGGCAGTTCGAGGGAGGCCGCCTGCGGCGTCGATTTCACGATCGCAAGCGTCTGGCCGAGCGGGCTGCGCAGCTCGAGCGACACGTCGTCGCCGTGCTCCTGCCAGTCGAAGTTGCCGTACACGTGCTGCTGCTTGCCGAGACGGTCGTCGTACTGCACCGCGAAGCGGCCATGGTATGCGTGTGTCGCGGCCGTTTGCAGCACCGCGCCCGTCGTCGGCGCGCTGGCCGACGGCGGCGTACTCGCGCAACCGGCGAGCGCGAGCGCCGCGCCGGCCGCGGCCAGCGTGCGCTGCGCGCGGGAGGACAGGGAAAGCTTCGGGAACATCCGCATCAGAGACCGTTGACCTGGAGGCGCTTCAGCGTCTGCACGAGCGTGTCGTTGTCGGGTTCGAGCTTCTGCGCGTCACGCCACGCGGTGCGCGCGTCGTCCTGCGCGCCGCTCTTCCACAGCACTTCGCCGAGGTGCGCGCCGATTTCGGCGTTCGGCTGCAGTTCGTACGCGCGCCGCAGGACCTTCGTCGCACCGGCCGTGTCGCCCATCCGGTACTTCACCCAGCCGAGGCTGTCCATGATGTAGGCGTCGTTCGGCGCAAGCGTCATCGCCTTGTCGATCAGCTTGCTGGCTTCGGGCAGGCGCTGGTTGCGGTCGGCCAGCGAATAGCCGAGCGCGTTGTACGCCTGCGGGTTGTCGGGCTGCGTGCGGATCAGCTCGCGCAACTGCTTTTCCATCGTCGTGTAGTGGCCGGTCTTTTCGGCCGCCATCGCGTAGTCGTAGCGCAGGTCGGGATCGTCCGGGAAGTCCTGGACCGCCTGCCCGAGCCGTGCCTCGGCCTCCGGATAGCGTTTCGCGGTGAACAGGATCGACGCGTCGGTGCGTGCGACCACGGCCGCGTCGCGCGGATCGGTGATCGGCAGGTCGTCGAGCACCTTGCGCGCCTCGTCGGTCTTGCCCTGTTTCTGCAGCAGCTGCGCGCGCGTGATCTGCGCGGGCAGGTAGTGCTGGCTCGTCTGGTCGACCTTGTCGAGCCATTGCGACGCCTGCGCGTCGTTGTTCTGGTCGATCGCGATCTGCGCGAGGTAGATGTAGCCCTGGCCGACGTCGAGGTTCGGCTGCTTGTCGCCGAGCTGCACGTACTGCTTCAGGTAGGCGGTCGCTTCGTCGAGCTTCTTCTGCTGGATCTTGATCAGCGCGAGCGCCATCAGCGGCGTCGGATCCTTCGAGTCGAGCTTGCGCATCGTCTCGAACTGCTTCTGCGCGTCCTCGAGGCGATCGTCGGCGAGATACAGCTGCGACAGCGCCAGCCGCGCATCGCGCGACTTCGGATTCTGCTGAACATATTTCTCGAACGACGCGATGCCGGCCGCGCGCTCCGCCGGGCCCATCTGCGACAGCATCAGCGCCGCCGGCAGGTAGTCGGGGCGCAGCGCCAGCGCCTGCTTCAGCGACTGCGCGGCGCCGTCCTTGTCGTCGACCGCGAGCTGTTGCCGCGCGATCGCGAGCTGTGCCTCGGGCCGGTTCATGTCGTTCTTCAGCATGTCCTTCAGCACCGCGAGGCCGCCGACGCGGTCGGAGCCGCGCACGAGCAATGCCTGCAGCGCGAGGATCGCGGGGCCGCGCGTCTCGCCGGTCGCGCGGGACAGCTCGCGCGCGAGCATCGGCTGCGCGTCGGCCGGCTTGCCGGCGAGCACCAGCAGCGCGGCGTCGACCTGCGACGCGCGGTTCGAATCCGGCGCGTACTGGCGCCACAGGTTCGCGGCGGACAGCGCGTCGGCCGGGCTCTGCGCACCGAGCGCGATTTCGGTCGCGCGCTGCGCCATGCGCGGATCGCGCGTGTCGCGGGCGAGCGCGAGGTAGGTCTGGTAGGCCGGCGCCGGCTGGTTGCGCTGGAGCGCGACTTCGGCGGCGAGCACCTGGTAGACGATCTGGCTCGTCAGCGGTACACCGGGGAGATTCTTCTGCTCGTCCGGCATCACATGCTCGAACGCGCCCTGCGACTCCGCGTCGTCCGATGCCGGATCCTGCGCGTGGGCCGGGAAGGCGGTGAGGGTCCAGGCGGCAAACAACGCGGCGCCGAGTGCACGGCGGACCGGGAAGGCGCGCGCGCCGCGCACGGCGGCGGGACGCTTCTGAAGCAGCTTCGAGGGCAGGGTCATGGAAATCCGTTCGATGTTTCAACCGATTGTAACGCGCTCGCTACAATACACGCACGATCGTGAATCCAGTTTCAGACCTGCAAAACATGCCAGAGTTGCCAGAAGTCGAAGTCACGCGCCGGGGCATCGAGCCCTTTGTCGCAGGCCGCCGCGTCGAGCGTGTCGACGTCCGTACCGCGATGCTGCGCTGGCCCGTGCCGGCGGGGCTCGCCGAGCAGTTGCGCGCGCGCGAGGTGATCGCCGTCGAGCGGCGCGGCAAGTATCTGCTGTTCGAGGTCGACGCCGGCTGGTTCATCGTCCATCTCGGCATGACGGGCACGCTGCGCGTGTTGCCCGCGGCCGGCGTGCCGGTCGCCGCGAAGCACGACCACATCGACTGGATCTTCGACGAATTCGTGCTGCGGTTCCGCGATCCGCGCCGCTTCGGCGCCGTGCTGTGGCACCCGCGCGAAGCGGGCGACGTGCACGCGCATCCGCTGCTCGCGAGCCTCGGTGTCGAGCCGTTCTCGCCTGCGTTCACCGGCGCGCTGCTGCACGCGCGCACGCGCGGCCGCACGGTGTCGGTCAAGCAGGCGCTGCTCGCGGGCGACATGGTCGTCGGCGTCGGCAACATCTATGCGTCGGAGAGCCTGTTTCGTGCCGGCATCCGGCCGACGACGGCCGCCGGCAAGGTCTCGCTGCCGCGCTACGAGCGGCTGGCCGACGCAGTGCGTGCGACGCTTGCCGACGCGATCGAGCGCGGCGGCAGCACGTTGCGCGATTTTGTCGGCAGCAACGGCGAAAGCGGCTACTTCCAGCTCGACTGCTTCGTCTACGACCGTGCAGGCCAGCCGTGCCGCGTATGCGGCACGCCGATCCGCCAGATCGTGCAGGGCCAGCGATCGACCTATTTCTGCCCGACCTGCCAGCGTTGAAACCATTTTTCACGATTAGATAACTTGAAGCCGCCCCGCATCGCCCCCGCTCCGTTCCCCGTCACGCCGCTGCATCGCACGTTCGCCACGCGCCTCGTCGCGTGGCAGCGCGAGCACGGCCGCCACGACCTGCCGTGGCAGAACACCCGCGATCCATACCGGATCTGGCTGTCGGAAATCATGCTGCAGCAGACGCAGGTGTCGACCGTCATTCCGTATTACACGCGCTTTCTCGAACGCTACCCCGACGTCGCCGCGCTCGCGGCCGCGCCGACCGACGACGTGATGGCGCTGTGGGCGGGGCTCGGCTACTACTCGCGAGCGCGCAACCTGCATCGCTGCGCGCAGGTCGTCGTTGCCGAGCATGGCGGCGCGTTTCCGGCAACGCCCGACGCGCTGGCCGAACTGCCGGGCATCGGCCGCTCGACGGCCGCGGCGATCGCGTCGTTCGCCTACGGCGCGCGCGCGACGATTCTCGACGGTAACGTGAAGCGCGTACTCGCGCGCGTGTTCGGCGTCGAGGGGTTTCCGGGCGAGAAGCGCGTCGAGAACGACATGTGGGCGCTCGCCGAATCGCTGCTGCCCGACGCGGCGAACGCGGCTGACGTGAGCGCCTATACGCAGGGGCTGATGGATCTTGGCGCGACGCTGTGCGTGCGCGGCAAGCCCGATTGCGCGCGCTGCCCGTTCGCGGGCGATTGCGTCGCGCAATCCACGGGCCGCCAGCGCGAACTGCCGGCCGCGCGGCCGAAGAAGGCCGTGCCGACGCGCAAGACCTGGATGCTCGTGCTGCGCGACGGCGACGCCGTGTTGCTGGAACGGCGGCCGCCGACCGGCATCTGGGGCGGGCTGTGGAGCCTGCCGCAAGCGGACGGCGATGCGGCACTCGCGGAACTCGCGCGCGGCTTCGGCGGTGGCGGCACGGTGCCGCTCGCGCCGCTCATGCACACGTTCACGCATTTCCGGCTGGAGATCGAGCCGCGGCTGAGCGACGTGGCGGACGGCGGCGGATTGCCTTCGTCCGCACGAGACGCCGATACCGCGTGGGTGCCGCTGAGCCGGCTCGATGCGTACGGCGTGCCGGCGCCCGTGCGCAAGCTGCTCGACGCACTGAGCGGGCCGCTGCTGTAACGAAGGGGGAAGGGCGCCGAGCTGCCCGGAAATCGCCGGGCCGGTGACGCTTACAGCCAGCCGTGCCGGTCGAGCACGTGGTGCACGGCGTCGATGCGTGCGCCGACGTCCGGAAACTCCATCAGCTTCTGCCGCGCACGCAGGTCGAGCGGCAGCAGTTCCGCGAGGCGGTTCGACACCCAGCTCGGATCGTCGAGGCGGAACGGTTCGCCGAACGGCATTTTCTCCGGATCGGACTTCTTCAGCGCGTTGATGATGCGCTCGAGCACCTCGGCGCACGAACCGAATTGAGCGAGCGTCTGCTCGCCTTCGAGCGGGATGTCGTCGGGCAGCGGCTCCGCGATGCCGACCAGCAGTCCGTTGCCTTCCACGCGATACGACAGCAGCTCGAAACGCTGCGTGCCGACCGCCTGCAGATACAGCATCCCGAATTCACCGGTATCGCACTCGGTGATGCGCGCCATGCAACCGATGGTCTCCGGCACCGACACGGCACCGTCCTGCGCGACCTCCGGCCCGCTCTTCAGCAGGCACACGCCGAACGGCGCGTCATCGCGCAGGCACGCGCGGGACATGTCGAGATAGCGCGCCTCGAACACCTTGAGCGGGAGCAGGCCTCCCGGAAACAATACCGTGTGCAGTGGAAACAGCGGCAGGTCGATCAGGGAGGTCGATAGGGAGGACATGGCGCGCTGACAAGGGAGCGGGCGTCGCTAGGGTCGGGTGACCTCGGAGACGAGCCGCGACGACGCGTCGACATCCACTGGCGCGTCACGATGCCGCACGATCACGTTCGCCTCGTGCGCAAGGCGCGCGGCGAGCGTTTCCGCGATGAACACCGAGCGATGCTGGCCGCCCGTGCAGCCGATGGCGACGGTCAGGTAGCTGCGGTTGTCATCACGGAAGTGCGGCAG
Source organism: Burkholderia cepacia (assembly GCF_029962485.1). Lineage (NCBI taxonomy): Bacteria > Pseudomonadati > Pseudomonadota > Betaproteobacteria > Burkholderiales > Burkholderiaceae > Burkholderia > Burkholderia cepacia. Next base: position 3,150,551 of record NZ_CP073637.1, on the reverse strand, counting down.
CCATTTCATCAGGAACGCATGGATGTCGTCGATCATCTGGTGGACGATCGGCAGTGCGTCGAGAAAGGCGATGACCGGCTGGTCGAGCCCGGTGAGCGGGCGCAACTCGTGGTCGTAGTACGGATTCGGCAGCGCGCGCACGTCGAACATCAGGTCGGCGTCGAGCGGCACGCCGCGCTTGAAGCCGAACGACTCGAACATCACCATCAGGTCGTTGTCTTTCTGCTCGATGAAGCGCTTGACCCAGGTGCGCAGCACGTTCGCGCGCAGCGTGCTCGTATCGATCTGGTGGCCGAATTCGGCGAGCGGCGCGACGAGGTCGCGCTCGCGCTCGATCGCCTCCTCGAGCGACGACAGCAGGCCGACGTCCGCATCGTGCGACAGCGAGCCGGACAGCGGATGGCGGCGGCGTGTTTCGGAGAATCGCTGGATCAGCGCCTGGGTGCTTGCGTTGAGGAACAGCACGCGCACGTCGTGCTCGCCCGACAGTTCGCGGATCAGGCCGGGCATTTCGTCGAGCGACGCGCTCGAGCGCGCGTCGATCGCGACCGCGAGCCGACGCTGGCCGTTCTGGGCGAGGTAGCGGGCGAGTTCGGGGAGCACGTGCGGCGGCAGGTTGTCGACGCAGTAATAGCCTGCGTCTTCGAGCGCGTTCAGCGCGACGGATTTGCCTGAGCCGGAGATGCCGGTGATAAGGACAATGCGCATGGGAAGCAGAGAATCCTGACGTTTCATCATAGCACCGGCTCGACGCGTCGGCGTTGCGCGGCCGGCGCGTGCGGGTTACACCAGTTTGCCGGGGAACTGACTGTCGGGATCTTGCATCGCGAGTCGTTGCCGATCCATGAAATCGCGCAACGTGTCGATTCCGCGCAACTGCAGGATCGTGTTCCGGACGGCCGCCTCGACCAGCACCGCCAGGTTGCGGCCGGCCGCGACCTGGATCGTGACCTTGCTGATCGGCAAGCCGAGCACGTCGACGGTCTGGCTTTCGAGCGGCAGGCGCTGGAATTCGCCGTCGGGGCGCCGTACGAGCTGGACGATCAGCTTCAGCTTCATTTTCCGCCGTACGGCGGTTTCACCGAAGATCGTCTTGATGTCGAGCAGGCCGAGGCCGCGCACTTCGAGCAGGTTCTGCAGCAGCGGCGGGCAGCGTCCTTCGACGAAATCGGGGCCAAGTCGAACGAAATCGACCGCGTCGTCGGCGACGAGGCCGTGGCCGCGGCTGATCAGTTCGAGGCCGAGTTCGCTCTTGCCGAGGCCCGAATCGCCGGTCAGCAGCACGCCCATCCCGAGGATGTCGATGAACACGCCATGCAGCGTCGCGCGCGGCGCGAGGATGCGCGACATGTAGAGCCGCAGGCTGTCGATCACCGCGGCGGCTGACATCGGCGTCGTGAACAGCGGGGTGGACGAGCGCGTGCAGCGCAGCACGAGCTCGGGCGGGGCCGCGGCGCCGCCGGCGACGACGAGGAACGGCGGTTCGAGCGCGATCAGCTCGGCCATGTGGCGCGAGCGGTCTTCGTCGGTCTGCCGCTGGTAGTAGTCGATCTCGGCTTCGCCGAGCACCTGGATCCGGTTCGGGTGGATCAGGTTCAGGTGGCCGACAAGGTCGGCGCTCGACGTCGCATTGCCGACCGTGTCGGCGGAAAAGCCGCGCTCCCAGCCTTCATGCCCCGTCAGCCAGCTCAGTTTCAGCGTGGCCGCGTTGTCGTCGAAGATGCTCTGGGCGTTGATGCTGGACGTATCCATGACTCTCGTCACTCCAATGAGCCGGTGCATGCGCGCGGCGACGGGCGTCGCCATGCCGAGCCGGCGCCGGGCGGCCCTGGACGGCGGCATGTGCCGCCTCGTACCGGAAAAAATTCCGCCCGGATCAACTCAAGGTTGCCACTGAGTGAGCAGGCGATGCAACTCGGCGATATCCGTTTCGTTGTGCAGACGCTCGCGCGCGTCGCGATCGGATAGCAGTTGCGCGATTTCCGACAGGATCTCGAGGTGCTGCTGGGTGGCTTGCTCGGGGACGAGCAGGAAGATCAGGAGGCCGACCGGCTGGCCGTCGGGCGCTTCGAACGGGATGGCATCGGCGAGGCGGACGAACGCGGCGAGCGGGTGCTTGAGACCCTTGATGCGACCGTGCGGAATCGCGACCCCTTCGCCGAGCCCGGTCGAACCGAGGCGCTCCCGCGCGAACAGGTTGTCCGTGACGGTGCTGCGGGCGATGCCGTTCTGATTCTCGAACATCAGCCCGGCTTGTTCGAAGACGCGTTTCTTGCTGGTGACTGAGAGGTCGATGACGACGTTCTCTATGGGCAGGATTTTGGCTAGGCGATTCATGTTGGCAGGCGATTGGGCGGCCTGGGGTCTCCTTGCTGCGGCAGACTGATTTTCCATGTTCGGTGATATCAAGGCATGTGGCATCGGCAACCTGCTACGCAGCTACCGCACCCAACGCCCCCCGGCGATAACCGAAACATTATAGAGCACAGCCGCGTGCGTGGCGCGGCACGGTCGGACCGGTTGCACCATAGCGCGGAGTCGCAAAAAAAACGCCCGGCGAACCGGGCGGCGTGCGTGTTGCAGTAAAGGTTATTGCGGCGGCAGTTCGATCTGGTCGATCGACGGTTGAAGCTTGATCGGGTCGTGCGCGTGCGTTTGCAGGCGCTCCATGTGCTTGACGACCTGGCGATCCAGCTTGTCGATCAGCAAATCGATCGCAGCGTACAGGTTGCCGTTCGCGCTTTCGACGAAGATGTCCTTGCCCTTCAGGTGCAGGTTGATTTCCGCGCGCTGCTGCTTGTCCTTTTCCTTGTGATTGTCGACCGAGAGGATCACAGTGCCATCGATCACCTGATCGCTATGCCGTAGCACCCGGTCCAGCTTGGTGATCACGTATTCGCGAATTGCAGGCGTGACTTCGAGATGATGTCCACTGATCTTCAGGTTCATAGTGCTTCTCCAAGCGAGTGACCACCCGGCCGCATCGAGGCGGCGCTCCGGTCGACTTGCCCCTGCCGCACGTGGCGGCGTATCGCTGACAGGTCGCCCGGCCTGTTCCCCGTGTGCGCGGTGGCCGGAACACGCCTGCCGCCGGGCAGGCAGCAGGCCTAAAGAGACTTTCGCAGATTGACGGCCGGGATCTTGAGGGCTTCGCGATATTTCGCAACCGTGCGGCGCGCGACCACGAACCCCTGTTCTGCCAGCAGCTCGGCAATGCGGCTATCCGAAAGTGGCGATTTTGGGTCTTCAGCTCCTATCAGTTGCTTGATCAGGGCTCGGATGGCGGTCGACGAAGCGGCGCCACCGGTGTCGGTCGAGACGTGAGATCCGAAGAAGTACTTAAATTCAAGCGTCCCGAACGGGGTCAGCATGTACTTCCCGGTTGTCACACGGCTGACAGTCGACTCGTGTAGGCCCAGCGTATCAGCTATTTCCCGCAAAACCAAGGGGCGCATGGCAATTTCACCGTGCGCAAAGAAGTTCTTCTGACGCTCGACAATAGCCTGCGCGACACGCAGGATCGTGTCGAATCGCTGCTGGATATTCTTGATCAGCCAGCGCGCTTCCTGGAGCTGTTGCTTCAGCGAACCGGCCGACGGATCCCCGCGGCTGTTGCGCAGGATGTTCGCGTACAGGTTGTTGATCCGCAGGCGCGGCACGACCTCCGGATTGAGCTCCGCGAGCCATCCCTGGCCGGCCTTCTTCACGATGATGTCGGGCACGACGTAGTCGGCCTCGGCCTTGCCGTACGCGGCGCCGGGGAACGGCTCCAGCGAGCGGATCAGCGCATGCGCGTCGCGCAGCGCGTCGTCGCTTGCCTTCAGGTGCTTGCGCAACCGTGTGAAATCGCGGGCGGCGAGCAGTTCGAGATGCTGCGACACGATCTCGAGCGCGAGCGTGCGTGTCGGGGACGGATCGAGGCGCAGCAGCTGCAGCTTCAGGCATTCGGACGCCGAGCGCGCGCCGACGCCGGCCGGGTCGAAGCTGTGCAGCAGTGCGAGCGCCGCGTTCAGTTCGTCGCAGTCGATTTCCAGCTCGGGCGGCAGGTCGGTGAGCACTTCGTCGAGCGTCGCGGTCAGGTAGCCGTCGTCGTCGAGCGATTCGATCAGGAACATCACGAGCGCACGATCGCGCGGGCCGGCCTGCGTGACGCGCAACTGCGCGGACAGGTGGTCGCGCAGCGACGTCGCGGCTTCCTGCACCTGCAGCGGTGGGAGATCGTCGTCGTCGGACGCGCCGCTCGCGCGGCCGAACTCGTCGAGATTCCATTGCGGGCCGTCGTTGCCGTCGCCGGACCCATAACCGTCGTAATCGTCGGCGCCGCCTCGCTCGTCGCGCTCCGTACGATCACTGGACGTGCTGCTGCCGTTTGACGAGGCCGGCTCGGTGTTCTGCGCGGGCGGCGTCTGCGCGATCAGCGATCCGTCCGCCGCGACGCGCAGCGGGCTCGCGATCCATTCGTCGTCGTTCTCGAGCAGCGGGTTCTGCGCGACGGCCATCGCGACTTCCTGCTGCAATTCGAGCGTCGACAACTGCAGGAGCCGGATCGACTGCTGCAGCTGCGGCGTCAGCGCCAGATGTTGCGACAGGCGGAGTTGAAGGCTGGCTTTCATGGCAAGGAGGGAGTCATACCGGCAGTTTGCCACGACCCAGGCGCATTGAGCCATCCGCGATTACGCGCGGCGCGCGGCCCGGCCGCAGGCATGGCCGCGGGCATGGTTGCAAAGCGGGGAGCCGCCCCGCGCGGCGATGCCGGGCGGGGGCAGCCAGCCACGAGGGAGCGTTACATGCGGAAGTGTTCGCCGAGGTACACGCGGCGCACGCTTTCGTTTTCGATGATTTCGCTCGGTGCGCCGGCGGCGAGCACCGAGCCGTCGCTGATGATGTACGCGTGATCGCAGATGCCGAGCGTTTCGCGGACGTTGTGATCGGTGATCAGCACGCCGATGTTGCGCTGCTTCAGGAACTTGACGATCTTCTGGATCTCGAGCACCGCGATCGGGTCGACACCGGCGAACGGTTCGTCGAGCAGGATGAAGTTCGGGTTGGTCGCGAGCGCGCGTGCGATTTCGACGCGGCGTCGCTCACCGCCCGACAGCGACAGCGCGGGGTTCTCGCGGAGGTGGCCGATCTGCAGTTCGTCGAGCAGTGCCTCGGTGCGCGACGAGATCGCGTCCTTCGACAGCCGCTTGCCGTCTTCGCCGTACTGCAGCTCGAGCACCGCGCGGATGTTTTCCTCGACGGTGAGCTTGCGGAACACGGACGCTTCCTGCGGCAGGTACGACAGGCCGAGCGACGCGCGCTTGTGAATCGGCAGCAGGCTGATCGAGCTGCCGTTCAGCGAGATCTCGCCCGCGTCGAGCGGCACGAGGCCGACGATCATGTAGAACGACGTGGTCTTGCCGGCGCCGTTCGGGCCGAGCAGGCCGACGACTTCGCCGCTCTTCACGTCGAGCGACACGTCCTTGACGACCGTGCGCGAGCCGTAGCGTTTCTTCAGGTTGCGGACGACGAGCGAGCTCGTGGTGCCGGCCGGCTGGCGGTTCGGTAGCGCGTTCATTGGCCCGGCGCTCCCTGGATCGTGGTCGACGGCGACAGCTTTGCCGGCGCGCCGTTCAGCGGCGCGGGGCCGCCATTCTTCGGCGACAGCATCGCGCGCACGCGGCCGTTCGGGTTGCCCGGCGCGGCGACGTCCTTGCCGCCCTTCGCGGTATAGAAGTCACGCTGGCCGTCGTACGTGATCACGCTGCCGTGCACGGTATCGGCGACAGTCGACGAGCCCTGCAGGCGGCGTACGGTCGCGGCGGTCGTCAGCGTGGTCAGGTCCTGCTTGCCGTCGTAGTCGATGCGCTCGCCGTCACCGTCGATGTATTCATCGAGGCCTTCGCGCTTCTGGCGGAACGTCGCGTGCTTCTTGCCGCTGCCGAACGACGTTGCGTACTGATAGCCTTCCGGGTCCTGGCGCACTTCGACGCGATCGCCCTTGATGATGATCGTGCCCTTCGTGATCACGACGTTGCCGGTCGCGACCGTGACCTGCTTCAGGTCGTCATAGGTCAGGTTGTCGGCCTCGACGTTGATCGGCTTGCTCTGGTCGGCCTTCTCGGCATGGGCGAGCGGCGCCAGCCCGATCAGCGGGAGCGCCACGAGCGTCGCGGCGAGCGCGGCGCGGACGGCGCGCGCAGCGCCGCCGGAAATCTGTCGAGGGAACGGTTCGTTCATGCAGTCACGTGAGGGATGCGTCACTTGGGTTGACCTTTCGAGCCGCCGGACGTGTCCGCGGCGGCGATCGTGCCGCGCACGTTGCCGTAAAGCTCGATGACCCGGGTGACGTTGTTGTACTTCATGCCGTCGGTCGCGTTGACGAGCGACAGGCCGCGCTGAAGTTTAACCGGCTTTTCGGTCTGGATCACATCGTCATTGACGAAGATCCGGAAATGCTGGGAATCAGCCTGCATCTGCGGATCGCCGCCGCCGGCCGCACGGAGGATGCGCGCATTGTCGTACAAATCGACGATCGACACGTCGCCGTTGACGGTGCCGCGCTTCGCGGTGGTCGTCACGACCGGCTTGCCGGGCTGGAACGCGCGCATGGCCGGATCGGTCAGGTCGCTGTTTTCAGTGTCTTCGTAATGGATCAGCTTCGCGGCCGTCAGCCGGTACTGGGTCGTGCCGGACTGGTCGAGCTCGGTGACCGAGAAGTTGTCCGCGAAATAGTCGGGCGTGTGGCGCTTCGGCTGCACGATGCCCTCGCCGGGCGGCGGCAGCGTGGCCTGCAGCAGCCACCACGTGATGCCCGCGAGCGCGGCGACCGCGACGAGCGGCAGCAGCTGGGTCCAGCGGAAATGCGTATTCATCCGTCAGGCTCCGCAGGCCGCTGCGAGCAGCGCGTCGTAGCGGCGCTGCGCGCGCAGGATCGCGTCGCAGACTTCGCGCACGGCGCCCTGGCCGCCGCGGGCCTCGGCCACCCAGTGCGCGCGGGCGATCACCTCGGGGTGCGCGTTCGCGGGGGCCGTCGCGAAGCCGCAACGCAGCATCACGGGCAGGTCGGGCCAGTCGTCGCCCATGTAGCCGCACGCGTCGGCGGTGAGGCCGAGCGACGCGATCAGGTCGGCGAACACGGTGAGCTTGTTCTCGACGCCCTGGAACAGGTGCGCGATCTTCATTTCCTTCGCGCGCGCCGCGACGATATCCGAGCGGCGGCCCGTGATGATCGCGGTCGCGATGCCGGCTTCGCCGAGCAGCTTCACACCGTGGCCGTCGAGCGAATTGAACGACTTCATCGTGTCGCCGGCCGCGGTAAACAACAGGCCGCCGTCGGTCAGCACGCCGTCGACGTCGAAAATCATGAGCTTCACGCGGCTCGCGCGTTCGGCCGCAGTCAGCGCTGCGCTCATCAGATCACCTTCTTCGAAAACAGGTCGTGCATGTTCAGCGCGCCGATCAGCGCGCCGTCGGCATCGACCACGAGCATCTGGTTGATCCGGTGGCGCTCCATCAGTTCCACGGCTTCGACCGCGAGATGATCCGGTGCGATCGTGCGCGGGTCGCGCGTCATCACGTCGGTGATCGACAGCGTGCGGAAATCGCCGTCGCGCGCGAGCACGCGGCGCAGGTCGCCGTCCGTGAAGATGCCGACGACCTTGCCGCCGGCGTCGACCACGGCCGTCATGCCGAGGCGCTTCGCGGTGATCTGGAACAGCGCGTCCGACAGCGTCGCGTCGAGCCCGACGGACGGAACGTCGTCGCCCGAGCGCATCACGTCGCGCACGTAGGTGAGCAGGCGCCGGCCGAGCGCGCCGCCCGGGTGCGAGCGCGCGAAATCTTCCGAACCGAAGCCGCGCGCGTCGAGCACGGCGACGGCAAGCGCATCGCCGAGCGCGAGCGCGGCGGTCGTGCTCGCGGTGGGCGCGAGGTTCAGCGGACACGCTTCCTTCGACACCGCGGCGTTCAGGTTCACGTCGGCGAGCGTGCCGAGGCTCGACTCCGCGCGGCCCGTGATCGCGATCAGCTTCGCGCCGATCCGCTTCACGAGCGGCAGGATCGCGACGAGTTCTTCCGATTCGCCGGAATAGGAGATGCCAATGAAGACGTCGTCGGAGGTGACCATCCCGAGGTCGCCGTGGCTGGCCTCGGCAGGGTGGACGAAGAAGGCCGGCGTACCGGTGCTGGCCAGTGTGGCTGCGATCTTGCGGGCGATATGCCCCGATTTGCCGATGCCGGACACCACCACGCGGCCGCGGCAGCCGAGCAGCAGCGCGACGGCCTGGACGAAGCCGCCGTCGAGCTGGTCGCGCAGCGCGCGCACGGCGTCCGCCTCGATGTCGAGCACGTCGCGGGCGAGCGCGAGCGCCCGGTCATCATTGATTTTCGCTATCATGCGCGGAGTATAGCAAAGGCGTTTGTTCGCCGCGCCGGGCCTTCGGTCTCGTCCGATGTCGCCTGTCCACCGCCACCACCCGCGCCCGCATTGCCGTGGCCCCGACGAACGAGGACGCTTCGCCTGTGATTTCCCCGCTCGAAATGACCCTGCTGCTGCTGCTGGCCTCGGTGGTGGGCGTCGTCGTATTCCGCTCGTTGAACCTGCCGCCGATGCTCGGCTATCTGACCGTCGGCATCCTGGTCGGCCCGCATTCGCTCGGCATCGCCGCGGATCTCGAACGGGCCGAGCACCTCGCGGAGTTCGGCGTGGTGTTCCTGATGTTTTCGATCGGCCTCGAATTCTCGCTCGCGAAGCTGAGGGCGATGCAGCGGCTCGTGTTCGGGCTCGGGTTGCTGCAGGTGGTCGCGACGCTCGTGCTCGCGCTTGTGCTCGGCATGGTGTTCGAGCACTGGGTGCACATCACGTGGCAGGGCAGCATCGCGCTCGGCGGCGCGCTCGCGATGTCGTCGACGGCGATCGTGTCGAAGATGCTCGCCGAGCGGCTCGAGATCGAGACCGAGCACGGTCGCAACATCTTCGGCGTGCTGCTGTTCCAGGATCTCGCGGTGGTGCCGCTGCTGATCGTGATCGCCGCGTTCGGCGCCGAATCGTCGAAGGACCTCGCGATCACGCTCGGCTTCGCGGCCGTGAAGATCGTGATCGCACTCACGCTGCTGCTGGTCATCGGCCAGCGCTTCATGACGCGCTGGCTCAACGTCGTCGCGCGGCGCCGCTCGCAGGAATTGTTCGTGCTGAACCTGCTGCTCGTCACGCTCGGCGCCGCGTTCATCACCGACCGCTTCGGCCTGTCGCTCGCGCTCGGCGCGTTCATCGCGGGGATGCTCATCTCCGAGACGCCGTTCCGCCATCAGGTGGAAGAGGACATCAAGCCGTTCCGCGACGTGCTGCTCGGCTTGTTCTTCGTGACGACGGGGATGCTGCTCGATCCGCGCGTGATCTGGGAGCACCCGTTGCTCGTGCTGGGCTTCTTCGTCGGCCAGATCCTGTTCAAGGGGACGATGATCGCGGGGCTTGCGCGGCTGTTCGGCGCGACGCCGGGCGTCGCGATGCGCACCGGCATCGGCCTCGCGCAAGCCGGCGAATTCGGCTTCGTGCTGTTGAACCTGATCCTCGACCGGCATCTCGTCGATTCGACGCTGCTGCAGGCGATCCTCGCGTCGATGCTGCTGTCGATGCTCGCCGCGCCGTTCCTGATCCAGAACGCCGACCGGATCGTGATGCGGCTGTCGTCGACGGAATGGATGCAGCAGTCGCTGCAGATGACTCGGATCGCGACGCAAAGCCTGAAGCAGCGCGGCCACGTGATCATCTGCGGCTACGGCCGTGCGGGGCAGAACCTGGCACGGATGCTCGAACAGGAAGGCATTTCGTACGTCGCGCTCGACCTCGATCCCGATCGCGTGAGCGCGGCCGCGACGGCCGGCGAATCGGTCGTGTTCGGCGACGCGGCGCGCCGCGAGTCGCTGCTCGCGGCCGGTATCCACCGTGCGGCGGCCGTTGCGATCACCTATGCGAACACGCCGTCGGCGTTGCGCGTGCTGCACCACGTGCACGAGCTCGAGCCGACGCTGCCGGCGATCGTGCGTACCGTCGACGATGCCGATCTCGAGAAGCTGCTCGCGGCAGGCGCGACCGAGGTGATTCCGGAGATCGTCGAGGGCAGCCTGATGCTCGCGTCGCACACGCTGGTGCTGGTCGGCGTGCCGATGCGCAAGGTCGTGCGGCGCGTCGAGGAAATGCGCGACGAGCGTTACAGCCTGCTGCGCGGCTATTTCCGCGGTGCGGACGACGCGGACGACGACGACCACGAGCAGGTGCGGCTACAATCGGTGCCGGTCGATGCGCGCGCGGACGCGGTCGGGCGTTCGCTGGAAGAGCTCGGGCTGTATGCGCTCGGGCTGGAAGTCACGGCGATCCGCCGGCACGGCATCCGCGGCGTCGAACCCGATCCGCAGACCAAGCTGCGCGCGAGCGACATCGTGGTGCTGCGCGGGCTGCCCGAGGCGCTCGCGCTCGCGGAGGAGCGGTTGTCCCGCCATCGGCGCGATCCGCCGGCCGCGGCCGCCTGAGCCGCGCTTGGTTTGATAACCTGACCCGTATTTATTCGAAACGGTGCCCGATCTTCGCGCACCGTTTTTTTCGGAGAGTTTCATGCCGCATTCGTCGTCGGGCGCACCGCTCGATCCGGTCGCCTTCATCCACAGCCAGATCCGCACGGTGCCCGACTGGCCGCAGCCGGGCGTGCAGTTCCGCGACATTACGACGCTGCTGCAGAGCCCGAAGGCGCTGCGCATCCTCGTCGACCTGTTCGTCGAACGCTATGTCGATGCGAAGCTCGACTACGTCGCGGGCCTCGACGCGCGCGGCTTCATCATCGCGCCGATCGTCGCGTACGAACTGAGCGTGGGCTTCGTGCCGATCCGCAAGGTCGGCAAGCTGCCGTACAAGACGCGCTCGGAATCGTACGACCTCGAATACGGCAGCGCGACGGTCGAGATCCACGAAGACGCGTGCCGCCCCGGCGACCGCGTGATCATCATGGACGACCTGATCGCGACCGGCGGCACGATGATGGCGGGGCGCAACCTGCTGCAGCGGCTCGGCGCGGTGGTCGTCGAAGGCGCGGCGATCATCGACCTGCCCGATCTCGGCGGCTCGGCGCTGCTGCGCAACGCGGGCCTGCCCGTCTATACCGTTACCGAATTCGGCGGCCACTGAGCGCAGGCCAGCGTTAGCGTCCGTCATACAGCGAGGTCACCGATGCCCAACTTCATGCTGTTTCTCGCCACGTCGATCGCGATCACGTTCGCGCCCGGTCCCGACAACCTGCAGGTGCTCGCGCGCGGCATCTCGCAGGGCCGCGCGGCCGGCTTCGTCGCCGCGCTCGGCTTCACCGCCGGGATCCTGTTCCACACGACGCTCGCGGCGCTCGGCGTCGCGGCCGTGCTGCGTTCGTCGCCGGTCGCGTTCCAGATCCTGAAGCTCGCGGGCGCGGCCTATCTCGTGTGGATCGGTATCAAGGCGCTGCGCAGCCAGGGCCTCGCGAACGCGCATGCGCGCCCGCCGCAGCCGCTCGGCACGATCTTCCGGCAGAGCGTGATCGGCAACCTGATGAACCCGAAGGTCACGCTGTTCTTCGTCGTGTTCCTGCCGCAGTTCGTCGATCCGCATGGCGCCCAGGGCGTGACGCTGCAGATGTTCGAACTCGGCGCGCTGTTCATGCTACAGACGGCCGTGGTCTTCTCGCTGTTCGGCGTCGGCGCGGGCATGATCGGCGCATGGCTGAAGCGCCGCCCGAAGGCCGGCGTGTGGCTCGACCGGATCGCCGGCGCGACGTTCATCGCGATCGGCATCCGCGTCGCGCTGAAGGACTGATCGCGATGACGTTTCCGTGTATCGCGGCCGCGCGCCGTTTCGATCCGGCCGCGCACCTGCGTTTCGAGATCGCCGGCCAGGCGGTCGGTTGGGTGCGCCGCCAGGACGTCGCGAAGCTCGCGCGCTGGCCCGACGTGTTCGAGCTGTCCGACGAGCGTGTCGTGCTGTCGGCGCGCTACGACTCGGTCGACGCGCGCAGCATGGCGCTGGCAAGTGCGATCGGCGCGCTCGCGGCCGAAGGCGCGATTCCCGGCTGGCGCGACGAGATCTACGCGATCCGCAACCGCTTCGACGATCCGCCGCTCGCGTACATCGAGCGCGCCGCGTCGCGCTTCTTCGGCACGCAGACCTATGCGGTGCACGTGAACGGCATCGTAGAATATGCGGTTGCGCCGGGCGAGCCGCGCGCTGCGGCCGTGCCGCAGATGTGGCTCGGCCGCCGCAGCGAGACCAAGGCCACCGACCCCGGCATGCTCGACAACGTCGTCGCGGGGGGCATCGGCTGGGGCCTGGGCGTTCACGAGACGCTCGCGAAGGAGTGCTGGGAAGAAGCCGGCATTCCGCCAGAACTGGCCGCGCGCGCGATCGCGGGCCGAGCGGTGCAGGTGCTGAACTCGCTGCCGGAAGGCACGCAGTCCGAACTGATTTTCGTGTACGACCTGCCGCTGCCGAACGACTTCGCGCCGCGCAACCAGGACGGCGAAGTGGCCGAGCACCTGCTGGCCGGCGTGCCCGAGGTGATCGGCTGGCTGCGTGAAGGCCGCGCGACGATGGACGCGAGCCTCGCGACGCTCGACACGCTGCTGCGCCACGGCTGGATTCCGGCGGCCGACGCGGCCGGCATCGACGCGCTGTTCGCCCCGGCCGCGTGACGCAGGCGCGGCGAACGGGCAATTTGACGAATACGGAAACAAAGGGAGTAGCGGTCATGCCGACCGATCACAGCTTTATCTTGAAACTGTCGTGCCCTGACCGGCACGGCATCGTCCACGCGGTCTCGGGCTTCCTGTTCGACCGCAGCAACAACATCCTCGATTCGGCGCAGTTCGGCGACAGCCGCACCAGCGAGTTCTTCATGCGCGTGCACTTCGAGCAGGACGGCGACGGCACGGATGCCGCGACGGCGCTCGACACGCTGCGCAAGGAGTTCGCACCGCTCGCCGAGCAGTTCTCGATGCGCTGGGAGCTGCACGACGCGGCCGTGAAGCCGCGCGTCGTGATCATGGTGTCGAAGATCGGCCATTGCCTGAACGACCTGCTGTTCCGCTATCGCACCGGCCAGCTGCCGATCGAGATACCGGCGATCGTGTCGAACCACAAGGAGTTCTACCAGCTCGCCGCGAGCTACAACATCCCGTTCCATCACTTTCCGCTGATCGGCGGTTCGACCGATGCCGCGAAGGCCGCGCAGGAAGCGCGCGTGCTGGAAGTGATCGACGAGCACCAGGCCGATCTCGTCGTGCTCGCGCGCTACATGCAGATCCTGTCGCCGAACATGTGCGAGCAGCTCGCCGGGCGTGCGATCAACATCCACCATTCGTTCCTGCCGAGCTTCAAGGGCGCGAAGCCGTACTACCAGGCGTTCGACCGCGGTGTGAAGCTGATCGGCGCGACCGCGCACTACGTGACGACCGATCTCGACGAAGGCCCGATCATCGAGCAGGAAGTCGAGCGCGTCGACCACAGCATGACGCCCGACCAGCTGACCGCGATCGGCCGCGACGTCGAGTGCGTGACGCTCGCGCGCGCGGTGAAGTGGCACGTCGAGCACCGGATCGTGCTGAACGGGACGAAGACGGTCGTGTTCCGCTGATTGACTGGCGCGGGCCCGTACCAGCAAAAACGCCGCACCCTTTACGGGGTGCGGCGTTTTTTATTGCTCGAGCCTGGGCGCGCGGGCGTCTTCAGATCAGCCGCAGCAGGTACAGCTCGCGTTTCAGGTACGCATAGAAGATCGGCGCGGCGATCACGCCGGGCAGCCCAAACGCGGCTTCCATGATCAGCATCGCGAGCAGCAGCTCCCACGCGCGCGACTCGATCTGGCCGCCGATGATCTTCGCGTTCAGGAAGTATTCGAGCTTGTGGATGATCACGAGGAATGCGAGCGACGCGATTGCGGTGCCCATGCTGACCGACAGCGACACGGCGACGATCAGTGTGTTCGAGATCAGGTTGCCGATCACGGGCAGCAGGCCGACGATGAACGTGACGAGCACGAGCGTTTTCGACAGCGGCAGCCGCTGGTGGAAGATCGGCAGCGCGACGAGCAGGTAGATGCCGGTGAACGCCGCGTTGATCGCGGAGATCTTGATCTGTGCGAACACGATCCGGCGGAATGCGTCGGCGAAGCGCGACACGCGCGTGACCAGCGCGGTCGACAGCGGCCGGCGCACCTTGCCGTGTTCGACGCCGATCGCGATCATCGCGCCGATGATCATCCCGAACAGTATGTGGCCGAAGCCGCGCGCGACGCTCTTGCCGCTCTGCTGGAGCTGGTCCATGTGCGAGTGCATCAGCACGGCGGCCTTCGTCTTCATCTGCTCGACGTCGACGGGCAGCAGGTTCGCGATCCAGGCCGGCGTGCGCGCGCGGGTTTGCTCGACGATCTGCATCAGCTGGTCGAGCAGGCTCTGCAGGTTCGGCACCGTGCGCTCGAAGTGTTCGATGATGCCGATCGTCAGGCTCGTCAGCGCGCCGACGATCGCGATCGACAGCAGCACGACGGCGACCCAGCGCGCGCGCATGCTCGTGGTGTGGCGTTCGATCACGGGGGCGATCGTGTGGATCAGCTGGTAGACGAGCAGGCCGGCCAGCAGCCCGCCGAGCAGCTTGAGCTCGATCACGAGCCACATGGCCAGGATCGCGAACAGGTAGCTGCCGATCTCGAGCGCCGACAGCTTCGGCAGGCTGAAGTCGCTCGTCAGCCGCACGCTGCGCAGGTGCGGTTCGCGATTCTGCGCATCGCGCGACGAGTCTGGTTGCTTCTCCATCGTGGATTCCTGTCGTTCGTGTGTCATGCCGCGGAATGCGTGGCAGAGCCGTGTTCGCCCGGCGCCGCACCGGATTGGTGCGTACGGAGAACCTTACGACCGTAAAGTATAGCTGCCATTATGGTCCGCAATGGGGCCGTTTGGCGCATGGTGTAAACGCAGAAGGGAAAACGAGGGGAGGCCGGTTGCGCGGCGCGAAGGGGCGCGCGCGGCCGGGCGGCCGCGCGCGGGAAGGCGGCGGCCGTCAGCCGGCCGCGACCTTGCGGGCCGTGCGCTTGAGCAGCGGCGCGAGGTACTTGCCGGTGAAGCTCGCCTTCGTCTTCGCGACCTGCTCGGGCGTGCCCTGCGCGATGATCTGGCCGCCGCCGGCGCCGCCTTCGGGGCCGAGGTCGATCACCCAGTCGGCTGTCTTGATCACGTCGAGGTTGTGCTCGATGATCACGACCGTGTTGCCCTGGTCGCGCAGCCGGTGGATCACTTCGAGCAGCAGCGCGATGTCGTGGAAGTGCAGGCCGGTGGTCGGCTCGTCGAGGATGTACAGCGTGCGGCCGGTATCGCGCTTCGACAGCTCCAGCGACAGCTTCACGCGCTGCGCCTCGCCGCCCGACAGCGTCGTGGCCGACTGGCCGAGGCGGATGTAGCCGAGGCCGACGTCGAGCAGTGTCTTCAGCTTGCGCGCGATGACCGGCACCGCGCTGAAGAACTCGTACGCGTGCTCGACCGTCATGTCGAGCACTTCGCTGATGTTCTTGCCCTTGTACTGCACTTCGAGCGTTTCGCGGTTGTAGCGCTTGCCGTGGCACACGTCGCACGGCACGTAGACGTCCGGCAGGAAGTGCATCTCGACCTTCAGCACGCCGTCGCCCTGGCACGATTCGCAGCGGCCGCCCTTCACGTTGAACGAGAAGCGGCCCGGATCGTAGCCGCGCTCCTTCGAGGTCGGCACACCCGAGAACAGCTCGCGGATCGGCGTGAACAGGCCCGTGTAGGTGGCCGGGTTCGAGCGCGGCGTGCGGCCGATCGGCGACTGGTCGACGTTGATCACCTTGTCGAAGTGCTCGAGGCCCTCGATCGCCTCGTGCGGCGCCGGCTCGGCCGACGAGCCGTACAGGTGGCGCGCGACCGCGTGATACAGCGTGTCGTTGATCAGCGTCGACTTGCCGGAGCCCGACACGCCGGTGATGCAGGTCAGCAAGCCGATCGGCAGCTCGAGATCGACGTGCTTCAGGTTGTTGCCGTACGCGTCGACGATGCGCAGCATCCGCTCGGGATCGGGTGCGAGCCGCTCGTCCGGGTACTCGATCGTGCGCTTGCCGAGCAGGTACTGGCCGGTGAGCGACTGCGGGTTCGACTGCACCTGCTTCGGCGTGCCTTCGGCCACGATCACGCCGCCGTGCTCGCCCGCGCCGGGGCCCATGTCGACGACGTAGTCGGCCGTGCGGATCATGTCCTCGTCGTGCTCGACGACGATCACCGAGTTGCCGAGGTCGCGCAGGTGCTTGAGCGTCGCGATCAGGCGGTCGTTGTCGCGCTGGTGCAGGCCGATCGACGGCTCGTCGAGCACGTACATCACGCCCGTCAGGCCCGAGCCGATCTGCGACGCGAGCCGGATGCGCTGCGCCTCGCCGCCCGACAGGGTCTCGGCGCTGCGCTCGAGCGACAGGTAATCGAGGCCGACGTTGTTCAGGAACGTCAGGCGCGCGACGATTTCCTTGATCACCTTGTCGGCGATCTCGCGCTTCGCGCCTTCGAGCGTCAGGCCGTCGAAATAGCCGAGCGCGTCGCGCAGCGGCCAGCCGCTGATTTCATAGATGCCGCGCGCGTAGTCGCCCGTGCCGATCCGCACGTGGCGTGCCTCGCGGCGCAGGCGCGTGCCGTCGCACGACGGGCACGGCTGGTTGTTCTGGTACTTCGACAGCTCTTCGCGCACCGCGACCGAATCGGTCTCGCGGTAGCGGCGCTCGAGGTTCGGGATGATCCCCTCGAATACGTGCTCGCGGATCGTCGTGCGGCCACGCTCGTTGATGTACGAGAACGGGATCGTCTGCTTGCCCGAGCCGAACAGCAGTACCTTCCGGATCTTTTCCGGCAGGTCCTCGAACGCGGCGTCGATGTCGAATTCGTAGAACGCCGCGAGACTCTGCAGCATCTGGAAGTAGAACTGGTTGCGGCGGTCCCAGCCCTTCACGGCGCCGGCGGCGAGCGACAGCGACGGGTGCGCGACGACCCGCTTCGGGTCGAAGAACGTGATCTGGCCGAGGCCGTCGCATTCCGGGCACGCGCCCATCGGGTTGTTGAACGAGAACAGGCGAGGCTCGAGCTCCTGCAGCGAGTACGAGCAGATCGGGCACGCGAACTTCGAGCTGAACAGGTGTTCGCGGTCGGTGTCCATCTCCAGCGCGATCGCGCGGCCGTCGGCGAGGCGCAGTGCGGTCTCGAACGATTCGGCGAGCCGCTGCTTCATGTCCGGGCGCACTTTCAGGCGGTCGACGACGACGTCGATCGTGTGCTTGTCGTTCTTCTTCAGCTTCGGCAGCGACTCGACTTCGTAGATCTTCGCGACGCCTTCGTTCGCGGTGCCGCCGCCCGAGCGTACGCGAAAGCGCACGAAGCCCTGCGCCTGCATGTCCTCGAACAGCTCGGCGTGCTCGCCCTTACGGTCGGCGACGACGGGCGCGAGGATCATCAGCTTGGTTTCCTCGGGCAACGCGAGCGCCGCGTCGACCATCTGCGACACGCTCTGCGCCTCGAGCGGGATCTCGTGGTCGGGGCAGTAAGGCGTGCCGACACGTGCGTACAAAAGTCGCAGGTAGTCGTGGATTTCGGTGACCGTGCCGACGGTCGAACGCGGGTTGTGGGACGTCGCCTTCTGTTCGATCGAGATCGCGGGCGACAGGCCCTCGATCAGGTCGACGTCGGGTTTCTCCATCAGTTGCAGGAACTGGCGGGCATACGCGGACAGGCTTTCGACGTAGCGGCGCTGGCCTTCGGCATAAAGGGTGTCGAACGCGAGCGACGACTTGCCCGACCCGGACAACCCGGTAATCACGACCAGCTTGTGGCGCGGCAGGTCGAGATTGACGTTTTTCAGGTTGTGGGTGCGCGCCCCACGGATACGGATCTGTTCCATGAACCTGGCGAAAATGGAGGGAACCAAACCTGCTACTATAACGGCTTTTCGAGACCGTCGTTTACGGCCCCCAGCCTTTACAGCAGGTGGCAGCAAGGCGACACCCGCACCGGGGAAAGCGGTCGCGCCGCACGGTTCCGGGCGGCCCGCGGGCCGTCAGCATCCTGCCCCGACGTGTCGCCCGCCAGGCCTCCCGGGCCGCCGGTCCTGATCTTCCGCCGCCCGCCGCCGGGCGGACACTCCGATCATTCGAAATTCATTCCCGATGTCCAATCCGTCTGCCACGTCTTCCCGCATGACTGCGCCCGAACTGCGCGCGACCACGTCGCTCGCGGCGATCTTCGCGCTGCGCATGCTCGGCCTGTTCATGATCATGCCGGTGTTCTCGGTCTACGCGAAAACCATCCCGGGCGGCGACAACGTACTGCTCGTCGGCCTCGCGCTCGGGGCCTACGGCGTCACGCAGTCGCTGTTCTACATCTTCTACGGCTGGGCGTCCGACAAGTTCGGCCGCAAGCCGGTGATCGCCACGGGCCTTGTGATCTTCGCGATCGGCAGCTTCGTCGCCGCGTCCGCGCACGACATCACGTGGATCATCGTCGGCCGCGTGATCCAGGGGATGGGCGCGGTGTCGTCCGCGGTGCTCGCCTTCATCGCCGACCTGACCTCCGAGCAGAACCGCACGAAGGCGATGGCGATGGTCGGCGGCTCGATCGGCGTGTCGTTCGCGGTCGCGATCGTCGGCGCGCCGATCGTGTTCCACTGGGTCGGGATGAGCGGGTTGTTCGCGATCGTCGGCGTGCTGTCGATCCTCGCGATCGGCGTCGTGCTGTGGATCGTGCCCGACGCGGCGAAGCCCGTGCACGTGCCCGCGCCGTTCGCCGAGGTGCTGCACAACGTCGAGCTGCTGCGCCTGAACTTCGGCGTGCTGGTGCTGCACGCGACGCAGACGGCGCTGTTCCTCGTCGTGCCGCGCCTGCTGGTCGACGGCGGGCTGCCGGTCGCCGCGCATTGGAAGGTCTACCTGCCGGTGATGGGGCTCGCGTTCGTGATGATGGTCCCGGCGATCATCGTCGCGGAAAAACGGGGCAAGATGAAGCCGGTGCTGCTCGGTGGCATTCTGGCTATCCTGATCGGCCAATTGTTGCTCGGCAGCGCACCGCATACCATCCTGATTGTGGCGGCGATTCTCTTCGTCTACTTCCTCGGTTTCAACATTCTGGAAGCGTCGCAGCCGTCGCTCGTGTCGAAGCTCGCGCCCGGTTCGCGCAAGGGCGCGGCCACGGGCGTCTACAACACCACGCAGTCGATCGGGCTCGCGCTCGGCGGCATCGTGGGCGGCTGGCTGCTGAAGCACGGGGGCGCCAACACGGTCTTCTATACGTGTTCGGGGCTCGTGGCCGCGTGGCTTATAATCGCGGCCAGCATGAAAGCGCCGCCGCGCAAGGCCTGAACCTTATTTCGGGCAGGCGCCGGCCGCGCGCCGGCTTGCCCGGTGGGCCGTCCCGGCAATATGCGCCGGCGGCCCGGCATCGAATTTACTGGAGAAACACATGGCATCCGTCAACAAGGTCATCCTCGTCGGCAATCTCGGCGCCGATCCTGAAGTCCGTTACCTGCCGAGCGGCGACGCGGTTGCGAACATCCGTCTCGCGACGACCGACCGCTACAAGGACAAGGCAAGCGGCGATTTCAAGGAAATGACCGAGTGGCATCGCGTCGCGTTCTTCGGCCGTCTGGCGGAAATCGTCAGCGAATACCTGAAGAAGGGTTCGTCGGTCTATATCGAAGGCCGCATCCGCACGCGCAAGTGGCAGGGCCAGGACGGCCAGGATCGTTACTCGACCGAAATCGTGGCCGAACAGATGCAAATGCTCGGCGGCCGCGGTGCGGGCGGCGGCGGCGGTGGCGGCGGTGACGAAGGCGGTTACGGCGGCGGCTACGGTGGCGGCGGCGGCGGCGGCGGCGGTCGCGGCGAGCAGATGGAACGTGGCGGTGGCGGCGGCGGTCGTGCCGGCGGCGCGGCGCGTGGCGGTACTGGCGGCGGCGCGCAAAGCCGTCCGAGCGCACCGGCCGGCGGCGGCTTCGACGAGATGGACGACGATATTCCGTTCTAGGCGGAACGTTAGTTCCTAGTGTAAGGATAGACCCGATTTTTTGGGCTAAATCAACGATTTAGCTTGGATCTTCGGGTCTTTTTTCGTTTACACATTTTTCGATCTAGGCGGAACATACCTAATCGGTAAAAAATGGGTTCCATTCGTCGAATGGAGCCTAGCGTGACCCAATACGCAATTCGTGAAGTTCGTCTTGAGAACGGCGAACGCTAACCTCTCTTGGTGCACGGAGACCCACTGGGTTTGCCAGTTCCAGAGATCGCGGAATATCTCGTCGCGAAGCTCAGTGCGCGTGGGCTTCGACTAAGGAGCATTCACCATCGAGCCGAAGCGCTCGGGCTGGCGAACGCTTCAGCGACCAGACCACTCTTTTTGAAACACTCTCTAAGTTGACGCGCACTGATAAACAAATTCCATCTCATGGCGATGCAAAAATGATATGGCACCGTTTATCTCGAAAAGTTTGCACTTCCTGACAATCAGCATTCGGTATGATCTTATGATGGTGTGAATGCTCGCCACTTGTAGGGGGCATTTCGTTTGTAGGGGGCGGGCCGCCTCCAAGTCCAGCTAGACCAACAAGACAGGACGATAACGTATGCCGCCGCTCTCCTTTGCCGAGATCGCGAAGCAATTCTTTGCGCTTCAAAATAACCGACTCTTCACGATCAAGACACCGCTGTCTGGACGGTCCGACCTCGTATTGACTGAATTTCGAGGCGAGGAAGGGCTAGGTCAGTTGTTCGAGATTCAGCTCAAGCTGGCTTCGCAGGATCCGAACATCGAGCTCAAGAAGCTGATCGGCAAGCCGGTCACAGTAACCCTGCAATTGACCGATGCGATTGCCAGCTCCGAGGAGCGTTACTTCCACGGCTATGTGACGGATTTTGAGCACACAGGCATGGACGGTGGCCTCGCGATCTACGAAGCGACTGCTCGGCCATGGATCGCGTTCATGGATCGGCGGCAGGACATCAGAATCTTCCAAGAGCAAACGGTCGAAGAAATTCTGATTGCAGTATTTCAACGCTATCGAAAGTTCGGCGATGTAGAGATACGACTACTGAAGCCGACCGCGAACCGCAGCTACTGTACGCAGTACAAGGAAACGGATCTGGCATTCGCTTTGCGTCTCATACAGGAAGAAGGCCTGTTCTTCTATTTTGAACACAAGAAAGATGCTCACACACTGATCATTACCGATACGTCAACGAACGCCCAGCCGATCTCCGGGCGTAGTCCTTTGCTGCGGTACTCGACCGACGAAATACTAGACGATGAACAAGTGGTCACGTCGTTCGTTGCGCGCCGGCAATTGACGTCCGGCAGCACGATGCTCAAAACCGCTGACTACAAGGCACCGGCTGCGAGACGCTTGGTCGAGCGCGACACGGGCATCAACCAGGGCGAAGTCGACAACTACGAAGTCTATGATTATCTGGGCGCCCACGGCTTCCCTGACAGCGACCGCGGCGAACAGTTGGCGAGGTTCCGCACTGAAGCACTCGCCGCACACAGCAAGTTTTTCGTCGGCGCCACTCATTGCCGGCGGATTGAGCCCGATCGCTACGTACAGATCGAGGCCCACTATGACCATGAGCGCGCGCAGCCCGAGGATCGCCAGTTTCTGGTGACCTGGGTCCGACATCACGGTACGAACAACTATCAGGCGCAGCCCGGCGTCGCAACGTACACCAACGAATTCCGCTGCATTCGCAAGAAGATCCCTTACCGTCCACTTCTGACGATTCCTCGACCGGCAATTATCGGCGTCCAGACCGCTACCGTGGTTGGCCCTCAAGGTCAGGAAATCTACACCGACGAACTCGGTCGCGTGAAAGTGCAGTTCCCATGGGACCGGCTGGGCAAAAGCGATCAGGGTAGTTCGTGTTGGGTGCGCGTCTCACAGCCATGGGCGAGCGCAGGCTTCGGGATGATTCAGTTGCCCCGCATCGGCGACGAAGTCGTCATCGTTTTCGGTGACGGAAATCCTGATCGTCCTCTGATCATCTCATCTGTCTACAACGCCCGGAATACGCCGCCGTGGAGTTTGCCGGCAAACGCAACGCAGAGCGGGATATTGACGCGCTCAAGCACGGGCGGTGATGTCAATACAGCCAACGCGCTTCGCTTCGAAGACAGGAAGGGACAGGAAGAAGTGTGGCTGCATGCGGAGAAGGATCAGCGCATCGAGGTCGAAAACGACGAGTCACATTCGGTTGGTGTCGATCGACAAAAATCTGTGGGACAGGACGAGAAAGCGCAGATCGGCCGGAACTGGACGCTTTCGACCGGAGGTGTCAAGGTCGAGACGGTTGGGCTGGCATCGGTACAAAGCGTTGGTCTCGGCAAGATGCTCAACGTTGGGCTTGCCTACAACGTCAACGTCGGCGGTCTGTTCTTGCGCAATGTCGTGCTGCAGATGGCGAGCACGGTCGGAATGAGCCGAACGGATCGCGTCGTACAGGATTGGACCGCGCACGTAGGTCATACTTATACGGTAACGGTGCGCGGCAAGGCGGTCGGGGACGCAGTCAAGAAGGATCAGGATGCGCCGCTCGATGCCTCACCGGATTTCAGTCCGCAACTCCCGGATCACGTCACAAGCGCGGATAGCAACCAGATCAGGATTACAGATCAGGGCCAGGCGAGTCTGTCGGGTTCGTCGACTGCGCAACTGATCGGCCCCGGGGGGGCGGTTACGATTGATGCTGCAGGCATCCATCTCAAGGGCAAGGGCATTTATCTCGAAGGACCGGTAACGCAAAGCGGCGGCAGCGCGAAGGGCCTTGCGCCCGTGACCGAGGCTGATTGTGCGGAGTGTGCCAAAAAGACTCAATCGGCGCACCCTGTCGATGTAGCGACCGGCCAGAAGCTGCTGACGCACGATGATTTCACGCTACCTGGGCGGGTACCGATCCGATGGAATCGGCGGTACCGCAGCGCCGATCAGCGGACAGGTGGTTTTGGCGTTGCTTGGAAGCTGCAGTATTCAACCGAAATTCAACTGCAGACGACCGCTGGGGCTTCAAGGCTTGTCTATTTTGACATCGACGGCCGTCAACTGCAGTTCCCGCTACTTGAACTGGGCCAGGAACATTTCCATCCAGTCGAGAAATATACTCTTGCACGACTCGACGATAACGAAAATGGTCATCGTTACGTGATTCGCTTCCCGAGCGGAATCGTCGAAACATACGAACAGCACCCGCTCGACGAGTTGCGTTGGCAACTCGCTCGATATGAAACGCGAGATGGCCAAGCGTTGACGTTCGGTTATACGTCGACGGGTAGCCTGCAGGAAGTACGAAATAACGTCCATACGGTGACGTGCCAACACGATGAAGCCGGCCGCATCACTGAAGTCCATTGGGTAGATGGGCATGGCGATTCGAAACGGAAACTCGCTGCATATCGCTACGATGAAAATGGCGACCTGATCCAGGCGGTCGATCAGAGTAATCGAACTTGGCGGTACGCGTATCAGCATCACCTGCTGACTCGCTACGAGATGCCGGCGGGCGCAGTCTTCGTCTCTGAATGGGACGGCGATACACCGCAATCGCGCTGCGTACGCACCTACGCATATACTCGAAACGAAGACGGCAAGCCAATAGTCACGCGCGACACACGCTTCGACTACCAGGCGTCGGTTCGGATGACGCGTGTCACCGACATGCTTGGGAACGCTACGACATATCGGTACAACGGGCTGTGGGCGGTCGACCAGATCACGTACCCGAACGGCAGCACCGAGACGACCGAATTTGACGAAACCGGCAACATTGTCGGTCGGACGGACGCGCTTGGCCGAACAACTCAAGCGGTATGCGATGCGCAGGGTAGCCCGGTCGCAATTCGGGATGCCGCGGGTCACTTGACGCGAATCGAATACAACGATTTGAGCCTGCCCGTGCGCATCACGGATCCGGCTGGCCAGATCTGGCAGCGCGAGTACGACGCTGACGGGCATCTTGTAAGGGAAATCGATCCGCTGGGGAATTCTGCAAGCACCGTGTTCGAGAATGCCCTACCGGTCACGCACACGGATGCGCTTGGTAACGTGACTCGTACGCAATGGAACGAGGCTGGTCAATTGATTGCCCGCACAGACTGTTCGGGTTTTACGACACAATATTCTCACGATGAATTCGGTCGCCTAACCAGCCAGACGAATGCGTTGGGTCAAACGAACAAATTTCACGGCAACGCCGCAGGAAAGCCGGCAGCTCTGGAACCCGCTGGGCTTGGCGTCTGGAAGACCGAGTACGATCAAGCAGGACGGGCAATTGCACATGTCGATCCACTTGGGCGGACGACGCGTGTGACATGGGATGAGTATGGCCAATCTGTTGGCGTCTTCGATCCAATGGGGGGGCGGACCGCGTTCCAATACGATGAGCTCGGGCGGCTTGCGAGTTTGACGAACGCGAAAGGCGAGCGCTGTACGTTCCGTTACGACGCTCAGGGACGTATCGTGGAGCAGACTGGATTTGACGGCCGTCGACAGCAGGTTGCATATAACGCTGCAGGTGAACAGATCGAGCAAATCGATTACGGCCAAGACGGGCAAATGCGCACAGTCCTGCTGTACGACAATCTTGGCCGTCCGATCGAGCGGCGACTTGGCGATGGGACAAGCACGGCGTTCATCTATGACGAACGAGGTTTGCTCAAGCAACTGCGCCATCGACCGGCGGCCGGCGATGAGTCACAAATCACGTACGAATACGATGCCGCAGGGCGACGAGTCGCAGAGCTGCAAGCGCACCACGGTCGCGTCTGGAGACTCCAGCATCAACTTGACGCGATTGGCAACCGCGGCCAGACCCTGCTACCGGACGGGGGCGTGCTGACTTGGCAGCGCTACGGTCGCGGACATATCCACGGATTGCTGCTGGATGGCGGGGCACTGGCGAGCTTTGAGCGAGATGAACTGCATCGAACGATCCAGAGTACGCAGGGGCCGGTCGCGCAGCTTTTCCAATACACCGATGCCGGTCAGTTGGCATCACAACGATTGCAGGACCTCGACGAGCGCGGCGAGCCACGCGCAGAACCACGACCATGGCGTACATGGGAGTATGACCGAAGTGGTCAATTGACCCGGCTGGCGGACGCTTGGCGTGGTGACAAGCGCTACCACTATGATCCGCTTGCCCGATTGATTGGTATCGCCCAAACAGGAGGGGAAGCAAGCGCCGACGTGACAAACGAAGCGTTCCAGTACGATCACGCGGGGAACCTGTTGGCGCAAAGTGCAAACGGCGCGACGCTGGAGTCCGCTGCTGTGATTGGGCCGAACGTGATCGGCGATCGGCTATCGCGTTTTGTTGATGCGAACGGCGAGACGCGCACGCTATTCGAGTTCGTTTACGACGGGCATGGCAACCGGATCGGACAGACCGTACAAACTGGGCGAGAAGAGTCCCTTCCACAATCCACATCGAGTTTGATGGGTAGGCTATTGTCCAGACAAGATGTGTCAGCGGCGCAAGAAGTCACGATTGCGCCGCGCTCGACGCGATACTGGTATGACGGAGCGCATCAGCTCTCAAGAGTTGAGCATGCTGACGGCGCTCGAACCGAATACAGATACGACGCAATTGGTCGACGAATTGCGAAGATCCACACGCCAGCAAACGAAGCACCTCGAACGACGTTGTTCACCTGGGATGGTGATTGGATGTTGCAGGAGGTGCGCGCGGGTGCGTCGCCTCGCGATGATTCTGTGATTACGTATATTCCCCATCCAGACCATCAGGGCCCGCTGGCAAAGCTCGAGGGTGGTAAGCGCTATCACTATCTAAGCGATCATTTAGGTACCCCGCAAGAACTGGTTGATGACGAGCGTAAGGTGGTGTGGGCTGTTGATCTCAAAGGCTATGGTCAAGCACGGACGCACATTGCGGATGAAATTGATAACCCGATTCGATTCCCGGGGCAGTATCGTGATCTGGAATCCGGCTTGTACTACAACCGATACCGATATTACGATCCTCAAGTGGGGCGGTATATTAATCAAGATCCGATTGGGATCATTGGCGGTTTAAACAAATTTGCCTATGCGGAATCGAATCCGGCCTCTGAATACGATCCGCTTGGATTGTATACGGTAGGTAAGGATGGTGTTACCGGTGTTGATGCGGATGGAGTTCCGTCATTTGATGAATCAAATTCCAGGTTCCATTCATACAATGTAGTTAATTCTTGTCAAAAGACGAACTCGAAATGTAACTACAAGAGTGCCGTTGAAGGATTGCTTCGATATCCCGCTCCCGGTGCTTCAGGGGAACCCATCAAGAATGGACAAGAAAGCTTTGCGCTACCGGTAGGGTACGTGCATCATGTTGTCAAGGACGGTGGCGCGACGGTGATTAACGTTACCGAGCCGGGGCGTCACTTGCTTTCGCCAGGGATTGTCAGGCGCTGGGTATCGGATGACGGCAATTCGATCAGCATCCATACATACGGAGAGGGAACCGGATATCTCCCGAAAATTAATGAATGGGCCGCAGATTCGCTGTGGGGCAAAGTTGACGCAAACATATTTAAGTATATGGGGTGTCAAGGAGATAAAAAGTGAGATTCTCTGAGTTGCTTGGAGCAAGCTTGACTGCTGCAATTGTGGGTGGGGTATTGATTGGGGTGCTCTCCATTCGGGATTTCGGGGTTGTCTCGCTTTTGTTCGCCGTCGTTGCGTTCGTGGTCGCATTTTTATCGGCAATGATTTTGTCTTATCCGATGGCATGGGTGAAGGCTGCGATTCCGTCTGGCGCAATTTTTCCAGTAGTTATCATCGCTGGTGGTATCGCGGCGGCACTTATTCTTGCGGTGCTTACAAAGGCATCATGGGCGGATATGGTGTCGATCAACAAAATGGTGTTGCTGTACTCGGCAATTGGCGTTGTGTGCGCGATTTCTGCTTTTGGGTACATTGAGAGGTCCGTGATTTTTGAAGGACTACGTAAATTGTTCGGATAGATAGCACGACGTGGAGGCTGCATTGACAAAGCCGATCATTCGCAAGGGTGATTCAACGGATCACGGCGGCTTGGTGCTTGAAGGCTTCGAGCGTGCCGACCTAAACGGTCGCCCGCCAGCCGGCATTGGACATATGGTTGCGTGCCCGAAGTGCAGTGGTGTCTTTCCCATTGTTCAGGGTTCGAACCAGTATGCGATAGATGGTCGGCCGGTAGCACTGGATGGGATGAAGACCGCGTGTGGTGCCGCGCTAATAGCGACTCAACAGACGTTTGTCGTGAGTAGTTGAATCTGACAGGCTCTCGCTGTCGGAGGAGCCGAGCTACCGTTACCGAATGCCTGCCTGCGGTACCGACGTCTCTGTTGGGACCGAAGTTTTGTAAGATATGCTAAATGATGAGGTGGCTAGCGTAGCCTTCGACAAGGGAATATCCTTGCGAGTCTCTGCGGGAGTGCTTGTTCTTCGACTGAAGTTAGTCATGAAGCAATCGCTGCGCCGAGAGTATGATGCGCTTGTTATCGTATACGGCTGCCTATAAGATATGAATCTTGAGCGAGGTAGTCGATTCGGTGATGAGCAGCCCACTGTTCGGGGCGCGAGGGTTCATGATTCCCACCGCATCGGTCAGCATACAAAGGGCTTGCCAAGGCTTTGCTGGAAGGCTCGTTACATGTGGCCACCATCGGTCATTGGAATTTGTGGCGTTTCAAGAGGTTGGCAGATTTTTTACAGCGTCATGTTCCGCTAATCATTCTGATCGCCCAGTCGGCATCCCGCATCACGATGGGCCCGAATGTCCGAGTCAAGCCGTTTGCTTGGCCAGGGCCTTCGGGCCTTGCTTCGTTTACGGCGTTCCTGTTCCTGCACATCGCACTCCGGGTAAAACGTGGCTGACGAACTTCCCGACCTCATCGTCGATCATCTCGACGTGCTGTTCTGCGGGATCAATCCCGGCCTGACCGCGGCCGCGACCGGGCATCACTTCGCGGGGAGAAGCAACCGCTTCTGGCGCGTGATCCATCTCGCGGGCTTCACGCCGACGGAAATCGCGCCGCAGGACGATCGCGCGATCCTCCAGTACGGCTGCGGCCTGACGGCGGTCGTGACGCGGCCGACGGCAAGTGCCGACCAACTCTCTCGCGCGGAATTCGTCGCCGCGGCCGCCGCGTTCGAGCAGAAGATCGTGCGTTACCGGCCGCGCTTCATCGCCTTTCTCGGCAAGGCCGCGTACTCGGCGCTGTCGGGGCAGCGCGAAGTCCAGTGGGGGCTGCAGCCGGCCCGCATGCAGGGCGCGAGTGTCTGGGTGCTCCCCAATCCGAGCGGACGAAATCTCGCGTTCGGTCTCAATGAACTGGTCGATGCGTACCGTCAGCTTTTTCTGGCCGCATCGACGGCCGGGCAGCATGCGGCGCAATAAGACCGCGCCGCTCTGGCCGGGCACGGTGCTGCCGCGCGCATTCTTCGACCGCGCGGCCACCGACGTTGCCCCGCAACTGCTCAACAAGATCCTCGCGGCGGCGGACGGCCGCGCCGGCCGCATCGTCGAAGTGGAGGCGTATGCCGGTGCGATCGATCCGGCGGCACATACCTATCGCGGCCGGACGCCGCGCAACGCGACGATGTTCGGGCCACCGGGGCATCTGTACGTCTATTTCACGTACGGCATGCACTGGTGCTGCAACTGCGTGTGCGGCCCCGACGGCACGGGCACCGGTGTGCTGATCCGCGCGCTGGAGCCGCTGCACGGGCTCGAGCGAATGCGAGCGGCGCGGCCGCCGCAGACGCGCGATCGCGACCTGTGCCGCGGGCCGGCGCGGCTGACCCAGGCGATGGGGATCAGCGGCGCGCAGGATGGCGTCGACGTGGTCGATGCGCGCGAAGGGTTCGCGATCGTCGACGACGGCACGGCGCCGCCCATGGATCCGACGAGCGGGCCGCGCATCGGCATTCGTGTCGGCACGGAATTCCCATGGCGGTGGTGCGTGCCGGGCAACCATCACGTGTCGGGCGCGCTGCCGCGCATTTGACGCGCGCCGTCCACAAGTCGCACGCAATTCGACCTGCGTCACGCGGCCGCCATGATTGACCGGCTAAGCTGATCCTTTCGACGTTCGATCGAGGGGACACCATGCGGCGGGTCGTATTCAACCAGAAGGGCGGCGTGGGCAAGTCGACGATCGTCTGCAACCTGGCGGCGATCAGTGCGAGCGAAGGGCTGCGCACGCTCGTCATCGACCTCGATGCGCAGGCGAACTCCACGCGCTACCTGCTCGGCGATGCCGCGGCCGACGCGCAACCGGGCGTTGCCGGTTTCTTCGAAACCGCGCTGACCTTCAACTTCCGTCCGGTCGACGTCGCGTCGTTCATCCATCCGACCCCGTTCGAAGGGCTCGACGTGATGCCCGCGCATCCGGATCTCGACACGCTGCACGGCAAGCTCGAATCGCGCTACAAGATCTACAAGCTGCGCGACGCGCTGAACGAGCTCGACACCTACGACGCCGTGTACATCGACACGCCGCCCGCGCTGAATTTCTATACGCGCTCGGCGCTGATCGCGGTCGAGCGCTGCCTGATCCCGTTCGACTGCGACGATTTCTCGCGCCGCGCGCTGTACACGCTGCTCGAGAACGTGAAGGAAATCCAGCAGGACCACAACGCGGCGCTCGAGGTGGAAGGGATCGTCATCAACCGGTTCCAGCCGCGCGCGAGCCTGCCGCAACGGCTGGTCGACGAGCTCGTCGATGAAGGGCTGCCGGTGCTCGCGTCGAGGCTGTCGGCGTCGGTGAAGATTCGCGAGTCGCATCAGCAGTCGATGCCGGTGATCCATCTCGAGCCGGGGCACAAGCTCGCGCAGGAATTCCGCGCGCTGCATCGCGAACTGGCCGGCTGATTCCGCGCTTTCCCGTGTCGACCGCGGCCGCTTCATGCGGCCGTATTTTCATTGCGACCCGCAATTCGTCCGATCATTGATTCCGTCATTAATAATCCCGGAAACGATTTCATAATAAATCCAGAAAAAACGATTACATAAGTGACTGCTCCATTTTCAATGTGCACCGGTTTTCTAATAAACGGAATAATGGATTGGTAAATGTTGCGCGACGTCACGATGCGCTATCCTGTAAAAAGGTAAAAAAGCATTGCGGGACCGAACCCTTGCGGAATCCTCTCTGCGATGTCGGCGTGCCGAGGGTTCCAGCGGCTGCCGAAAGTGATAATAAGGGTTTACACCTAGTATTAATGCCATTTAATTGACAATTAATCGATCTAGAATGGCCCTCTTCAACTACCCGTACTCAAATAAGTGACGGGTTGTCAATAAGGAAGCAGTGGCTGGTCGAGCTTCCATTTTTCTTTGCGTCGTCTCTCGCATTGCTAACAGGAGCGTGCCCGATGTCCGTATTTGCCCCCGAAAAACTCAGCGCCGATTATCAGTCCGGTATCGCCGCGTGGTTTGCGATTGCCCGTCCGGCGATCCACGGTTTCGAGGCTGTCGTCGAACTCAACCTGCAGGCGGCCCGGACGGCGCTCGAAGAGTACGAGGACAAGCTGAAGAACGCGTTCAACAGCAGCAATCCGGCCGCGGGCTTCGCGCAGCAGATCGCCGCACCGCAGGAAGCAGCCGGCAAGGTCGTGTCGTACGGCCGCCATCTGTTCGACATCGCGGTGTCGACGCAATCCGAATGGGCGAAGGTCGCGCAGGCGCAGTACGAACAGAACGACAAGCGCCTGAAGGACGCGCTCGGCGAACTGTCGAAGCACGCGCCGGCCGGCTCGGCGCCGGTCGTGGCCGCGCTGAATTCGGCGCTGTCCGCGGCGACGGCCGCGGCCGACTCCGTGCGTGCAGCGACGGGTCAGGCGATCGAAGCCGCACAGAGCGGTTTCGACGCGGTCAGCGAAACGGCCACGCGCGGCGCCAAGCAGACGGCTGCCGCCGCACGCAAGGACGCGGCTGCGCGCGAATCGGCTGCGTAACTGCATGACAGCGTGTCGCGTGCGAGCGCGACCCGCTTGATCGGCGCCGGGTGGCGCCGGACGCCGTGTGTGCTACGCGGTGTCCGGCGGCCGTCCGGTTCGCCGCAAGGCGCCCGTGCCGGTGTGCCGCCGGTGTGCGCGAGCGCTGTCCGCCGTATGGCGGCGTGCGACCGTGATCGCGCCGGATGGCCCGACGTGCGCCATCGCCCGTTGCAGCCGGCGCGTGCCGGCGTCGGAACGACGAACTGATTTCGAAGCAGGAATTGAACATGACGGACGTAGTGATCGTATCGGCCGCGCGGACCGCGGTCGGCAAATTCGGCGGCTCGCTTGCGAAGATTGCGGCGCCCGAGCTGGGCGCGACGGTGATCCGCGCGGTGCTGGAGCGTGCGGGCGTGAAGCCCGATCAGGTCAGCGAAGTGATCATGGGCCAGGTGCTGACGGCCGGTTCGGGGCAGAACCCGGCGCGCCAGTCGCTGATCAAGGCCGGGCTGCCGACGGCAGTGCCGGGGATGACGATCAACAAGGTGTGCGGCTCGGGCCTTAAGGCTGTGATGCTGGCGGCGAACGCGATCGTCGCGGGCGACGCGGACATCGTGATCGCGGGCGGCCAGGAGAACATGAGCGCGTCGCCGCACGTGCTGCCGGGCTCGCGCGACGGGTTCCGGATGGGCGACGCGAAGCTGGTCGACACGATGATCGTCGACGGCCTGTGGGACGTATACAACCAGTACCACATGGGTATCACGGCGGAGAACGTCGCGAAGGAGTACGGGATCACGCGCGAAGCGCAGGATGCGTTCGCGGCGTTGTCGCAGAACAAGGCGGAAGCCGCGCAGAAGGCCGGCCGTTTCGACGACGAGATCGTGCCGGTGTCGATCCCGCAACGCAAGGGCGAGCCGCTGCAGTTCGCCACCGATGAATTCGTGCGCCACGGCGTGACGGCGGAATCGCTGTCGGGGCTGAAGCCGGCGTTCTCGAAGGACGGCTCGGTGACGGCGGCGAACGCGTCGGGGCTGAACGACGGCGCGGCGGCGGTGCTGGTGATGTCGGCGCAGAAGGCGGCGGCCCTCGGCCTGACGCCGCTCGCACGAATCAAGGCATACGCGAACGCGGGTGTCGATCCGAGCGTGATGGGCATGGGCCCGGTGCCGGCGTCGCGCCGGTGCCTGGAGCGCGCGGGCTGGACGCCGGGCGACCTGGACCTGATGGAAATCAACGAGGCGTTCGCGGCGCAGGCGCTGGCGGTGCACAAGCAGATGGGCTGGGACACGTCGAAGGTGAACGTGAACGGCGGTGCGATCGCGATCGGTCACCCGATCGGCGCGTCGGGCTGCCGGATCCTGGTGACGCTGCTGCACGAGATGGTCAAGCGCGATGCGAAGCGCGGGCTGGCATCGCTGTGCATCGGCGGCGGGATGGGCGTCGCGCTCGCGGTCGAGCGCGTCTGAGCAGGGTCTGACGACACGGTTCGCTGCGGGGCGCTGGCTGGCGTCGCAGGCGAACCAGGCGGGTTTCGCGCATGACAAGCAGCCAATAACAAGCGCGGGGTTCCGGTGCGTGCCGCGCCCGCGACGCGGGCGGTTGCGCATCGAAGCGGTGGGGCGGCAGCAGGTACGATGCCGCCGCCCCGCATTCATCGATTACTTTTTTTGTCGGTAATTTATAGGATGACTAAGCGAATTGCAGTTGTGACAGGTGGAATGGGCGGTCTTGGCGAAGCGGTCAGCATCAGGTTGAACGACGCGGGCCACCGGGTAGTCGTCACGTATTCGCCGAACAACGCCGGCGCGGACCGCTGGCTGACCGAGATGCATGCGGCCGGCCGCGAGTTCCATGCGTACCCGGTGGACGTGGCCGATCACGATTCGTGCCAGCAATGCATCGAGAAGATCGTGCGGGACGTCGGCCCGGTCGACATTCTCGTGAACAACGCGGGCATCACGCGCGACATGACGCTGCGCAAGCTCGACAAGGTCAACTGGGATGCGGTGATCCGCACGAACCTCGACTCCGTGTTCAACATGACGAAGCCCGTCTGCGAAAGCATGGTCGAACGCGGCTGGGGTCGCATCGTCAACATCTCGTCGGTGAACGGCTCGAAGGGTTCGGTCGGCCAGACCAACTATGCGGCCGCGAAGGCGGGCATGCACGGCTTCACGAAATCGCTCGCGCTCGAGATCGCGCGCAAGGGCGTGACGGTGAACACGGTGTCGCCGGGCTACCTCGCGACGAAGATGGTGACGGCGATCCCGCAGGACATCCTCGACTCGAAGATCCTCCCGCAGATTCCGGCGGGCCGGCTCGGCAAGCCCGAGGAAGTCGCGGCGCTGGTCGCTTACCTGTGCTCGGAGGAGGCCGGCTTCGTGACGGGCTCCAACATCGCGATCAACGGCGGCCAGCACATGCACTGACGCGCGGCGGCCCGCACGGCGTTCGCGCACGTGTCGGGCCGCGTTCCGCACTATCCAGTGCCAGGGCGGCGGCAGGCGCGCCGCTTCGGCTTCGCATTCCGGAGAACGCATGGGCGACACCTGGATGGGACTCGCGATCGGCGGCACGGCACTGGCCGTCGCGCTGACGATGGCGGTCTCGCTCTACTGGCTCGAGCGGCGCCGCGCGCGGCTGCTGCGGAACTTCGATCATCGCGATTGCTGGCTCGTCGCGTACGGCAGGTGCTTCGCGCGCAGGCCGGCACGGCCGGCCCGCCGCATGCGCGGGGCGCGTTGACGGCGGCAGTATCGCGCTAGTGACGCGCCACGATCGATGCACGGTCACGCGTCGCGCACAGGCAGCCTGTGCGCGACGCGCGTGATCAATCGCTCTTGTCGCTCTTTCCGGACGACTCGCCCGAGTCGCTCTTGTGGAAGATCCGCTTCGTCGTGCGCTTGGTGGCATCCCAGCCTTCGCGCGACGCATGCGCGACGCCGTGCCCGACCGCCTTCGCGGCGCTCGCGGTCGCATGGCCGAAGCTGCGTGCCGCTTCGCCGGTCTTGTGTGCGGCTTCCTTCGAATCGCGCTTGATGTCCTGTTTCACTTCCGACATGTCCGCGTGCGCGATCGGGCTGATCAGCGCCAGAACGAGCGCGGTACCAATGAACTGACGAACTTTCACGACCTGGTTTCCTTGGGGTTTGCCTCTTCAGCGAGGATTCGTGGCGCCGGCTGGCGCCGGTTGAAACGCGCCGGCGGCCGATGCGTCGAGCATCACCGCGGCGCGGCCGGACAGCAGCACGCGATCGCCACAGCGCACCGCGAAGCCGTACAGCACCGAGCGGTCATCGCCGCTCACGCGTTCCGCGTCGACGACGAGCGGCTGCGCGAACGTGTCGAGCCGGTCGACGAACGCGTCGACGTTGCGCACGCTCGCGAGATAACCGGCGCGCGGGCGTGCTTCGTGCGCGCCGAGCAGCGCGCCGTGCACGGCCATTGCCTGCGCGGCGTATTCGATGCCGCAGACCGACGCGAGCCGACCGTGCGAACGCAGCGGGTTGCGCGGATCACGATGGCTCGTCGCCGTGCAGCGGATCCGTTCGGCATCCCATGCATCGACCGTATCGAGCAGGCACATCGCGCCGCCGTGCGGAATGTGCGCGGCGATCCATGCGTGGTTGAGCGGCGGCGCAAGCGGGCGTGTGGCGGTCATCACGCACGCTCCGCGACGGATTCGGGTACCGCGACGTCGACCTGCACGCGCGTATCGGCCAGATAGTCGAGCACGGCACGCGTCGAACGCCGCGCGGCGAGTGCGTCGAGCAGCGGCAGCACGCGCGCGGCCGGATTGCCGGCGCGCAGCGCGTCGAGTTCGGCATTCGCGAGTGTCGTCGCGGGCGCGTCGGTGAGCTGCACGTCGATGCGGGCAAGTGCGCGCTCACTCGCGTCGGGCGCGAGCACGAGCGCGACGCCGAACGCATCGCCGATCGGCCGCACCGCGCGCAGCGGTTCCGGATAGTCGGTGTCGTACGCGATCAGCAGCGTCGGCATGCGATCGACGACGACCTGGCACAGGCTTTCGAGCAGACCGGCGGCAAAGCTGCCGTCGTGCGCGCACAGCACGTTCGACGTCGCCATCGCGCGGGTCGCGATGCTCCAGTAGCCGGCCGGCGCGTTGTGCACGGAGTTGTGAAAACGCGTCGGTGACAGCTGGCGATCGTCGCCTGCCAGCGTTTCGCAGATCGCGTGGCAATTCTGGCCGTCGCCGCCGGATGCGCTGAACACGGTCGCGAGCGTCGCCGCGTCGCGGCCGCTCGCGGCCACCGCTGCGTGGCCGACCGCAAGCGCCGTGCGCACGACGGGGCCGGTGCGGCGCCGCTCGGCCGACGGCAGCCCGGCCGGCGGCGGCAGTTCGGTGCGTGCGGGGGCATAGGGCGCGCGGCCCGCAAGCACGTCGGCCGCGTGCGGCCAGTCGTTCAATCCGGGCCCGACCAGGCCGATGCTTTCGATGTAGGCGGTGAGTGTCATGGCGGGCCTCAACGGCGTGCGTGATCGGCGCGGCCGAGGATCAGGCTGCAATTCGTGCCGCCGAAGCCGAACGAATTGGAAAGAACGGCGCGCACGCGCGTGTCGCGGCTCGCGAGCACGTAGTCGGCCACAAGTGCCGGGTCGGGTTGCGTCGTGTTGACGCCGGCCGGTACGAACTGGTCGCGCAGCGCGAGCGCGGCGACGATGGCTTCGAGCGCGCCGGCCGCGCCGAGCGTGTGGCCGGTCGCGCCCTTCGTCGAGCTGCACGGCGTGCTGGCGAACAGCGCGCCGACCGCGCGGCTTTCGGCCGCGTCATTGCTCGGCGTCGCGGTGCCGTGCAGGTTCACGTAGTCGATGTCGTGCGCGCCGAGGCCGGCGGACGCGAGCGCCTGCTCGATCGCGGTGCGCGCGCCGAGCCCCTCTGGATGCGGCGAGGACATGTGATGCGCGTCGCTCGATTCGCCGATGCCGAGTAGCAGGATCGCGTCGTCGTCGACCGCGACGGGCGGCTCGGGCACACGCTCGACGAGCGCGAACGCGGCGGCCTCGCCGATCGAGATGCCGTCGCGCGCGACATCGAACGGCCGGCATGGCTGGCGCGACAGCAGTTCGAGCGAATTGAAACCGTACAGCGTCGTCAGGCACAGCGAATCGACGCCGCCGACGACTGCCGCGTCGATCAGCCCGGCTTCGATCATGCGGCGCGCGGAGCCGAACACCTTCGCGCCGGACGAGCACGCGGACGAGATCGCCATCGCCGGCCCGCGCAGCGCGAAATACGCGCGCACGAACGCGGCCGGCGAATACGGGTTGTGCGTCTGCGCATAGCGGAAGTCGGCCGGCAGCGCGCCGCTCGCCGGATCGCGGCGCTGGTATGCGTGCTCGGTCTCGAGGATGCCGGCCGTGCTCGTGCCGACGAACACGCCGACGCGCGCCGCGCCGTAGCGGGCGACGGCCGCCGCGACACGGGCGTCGAAGCCGTCCTGCGTGAGGCCGAGCTGCGCGAGGCGGTTGTTGCGGCACTCGAAGTCGGCGAGATCGGCGCGCACGCGGTGCGCATCGACACCGTCCACCGCGCCGATCCACGTGTCGAGATCCGCGCGCTCGAAGTGGCACGGCGTGAGCCCGCCACGCGCGTGGCGCAGCGCATCGAGGGTCGCATCGAGGCCGCGGCCGATGCAACTGGTGGCGGTGTAGTGCGAGAGCAGGAGAGGATTCACGAGGGTCGTATCCGGTGGCCGGAACGGGCGCCGCAGCATGGCTGGCGGGCGCGCCGTTCGAGGTCAGATTTTATCAAACTGGGGGGCCGGAACGCCCGGCTGGCCGGGCGGTTCGGGCGCGAGCGCCGCGCGCAGCGTGGTCCAGTGCAACTGCGCATCGGCGGCTGCGCGCAACACCGCCTGCAGCACGTCGAGCACGACCGGTTCGCCGCGCGCATCGCGTGCCGCATGACCGTCGTGTACCAGCAGGATGTCGCGCGCATCGAGGCCGTGCAGCAGGCGACGCGTGACGATCGCGGCATCGCGGGCGCGCGTGTCGAAGCCGCGCCGCGTCCAGCTGGCGAGCTGCAGGCCGAGTTCGCACAGCACCGGTTCGAGAAACGGATTGCGCAGGCCGGCCGGCGCGCGGAAGAACAGCGGGCGGGTGCCGGCGATCTCGGTCAGCGTCTGCTGCGCGGCCGCGATCTCGTGCCGCAGCGCAGCGGGCCCCGACAGCGAGAACGTGTGCCGGTGCCGCTGGCTGTGGTTCTCGACCGCATGGCCGCGCGCGACGATTGCCTCGATCCACCGAGGATGGCGGCGCGCAAGATCGCCGATGCAGAAGAACGTCGCACGCGCGTCGTAACGATCGAGCAGGTCGAGCACGCGCGGCGTGACGTCCGGGTCCGGGCCGTCGTCGATCGTCAGTGCGATCTTGCGGCCGGCGCCTGCCGGCAGGCGCGTCCAGTTCGGGCCGAGCAGCGTGCTGCGCGGCCACAGGCCGGCGGCCGTCAGCGCGAGATGCGACGCGACCACACCGCCGACGGCCCACGGCCACGTAGCCGGTTGCGCGATGACGGCGGCTGCCGCACCCGCGTGCAGCGCGGCTGTCCCCGCGATCAGCGGCGTTGGTTTCCAGCGGCGCGTATCGCCGGCCTGGTGCGATGGAACGGACGACGGCGCGTTCATGCCGGACTCCGTTGATGACGCACGCCGGCCGCTGCGGCACGCGGCGCGAGAATCGCCGCGAACGCGAGCGCGAGCATTGCACCGGGGCCGACGGTCAGCCCGAAGGTCTCCAGCAGCGGCACGCGCGACAGCGCGAGCAGCCCGAAGCCGGCGACCGTCGCGAGGTTCGCGATCAGCAGCGACACGAGTGTGTAGGGCGTCACGGGCTGCGCGTCGTCGCGCTTGCAGAAGAACAGCGCGTAGTTCGAGCCGACCGCGACGATCAGCAGCATCCCGACGAGATGCAGGATCGTCAGTTGCACGCCGGCCAGCGCGAAGCCGGCCGTCACGACCAGCACGGCCGCGACGAGCGGCGCGAGCGCGCGCACGGCAACGCGCGGCGAACGCAGCGCGATCAGCATCAGCACGGCGATCGCAGCGAAACCCGCGAGCGACAGCCGGATGTCCTCGCGCACGTAGCTCACGTACAGGCGATCGGCTTCGGCCTTCATGTCGACGAACAGCGCATCGGGCACGCCCGCCCGCGCGACGGCCGTGCGAATCGGCGTCGCATCGAGGCCGGACGCCGGCTGCGCGGTGCGTGTGGCATCCGGCGCGCGCAGCGACAGCATCGCGCTCCAGCGGCCGTCACGTTCGGTCAGCAGCGCATCGACGGCGAGTGCCATCGACGTACCGCGCAGGTCCGCGCGCGTGAGCAGCGGCGCGTGGCGGGCGGCGTCGACGTCGGCGATGAACGGCCCGAACAGGTCGGGCTTCACCGCGATCGGCTGGTTCGCGACGGCGTCGCGCATCCGGGCGGCGAGCACGCTTGCATCCGGCAAGCTCGCCTGCCGCGCGCGCTGCGCGGCATGGCTCGGCAGGTAGCGCGCGGGGCTTTCGAACCCGGCGAGCACGCCCTGGTCGACGAGCGGCTGCAATTGTGCGGCCACGCGTTCGGCGCCTTCGAGCGCCGCCTGTTCGGTCGGCGCGGCAATCACAACGAGGTAGCGCACGTCGGGCGCGCCGACGTCGGCGCGCAGCCGCGCGTCGAGCGCCTGCGCTTGCGCCGGCACGGGGCTGAGCGCGGCGAGCTCGCGGCTCCACAGGCCGTCGCGATGCAGCACGAGCGTCGCGATCGCGGCGACCACCAGCACGGCGAGCGGCCAGCGCAGCCGCGGCGCGGCATCGGCCGCGCGCGCGAGCACCGCGCCGACGCGCGACACGTCGCGGATCGCGACATGTTCGCCTTGCAGGTGCGGCAGCACGAAGCGCGTGACGAGCGCGGCGGCCGTCAGCCCGACGATCGAATACAGTCCGAGCTGCACGAGGCCCGGGAATCCGGAGAACAGCATCGACGCGAAACCGCACACGGACGTCAGCACGCCGAGCCGGATCGTCGGCCAGTACGCGGCGACCCATGCGCGCGTCGCATCGCCCGGGCGCGCGGTGCCGCGCGTGCCGGCTTGCGCCGATTGCACGAACAGGTAGATCGAATAGTCGACGGCTTCGCCGATCAACGTCGTGCCGAAGCCGAGCGTGAGCCCGTGGACCGTGCCGAACGCGACGCTGACCGCCGCGATCCCGGCCGCGACGCCCGTGAGTACCGGTAACAGCCCGAGCACGAGCGTGCGCGGCGAACGGTACAGGGTCAGCAGCAGCGCGACGATCAGCACGACGCTCGCCGTCGACAGACGCTCGACGTCATGCCGGATCGTGTCGCGTGTGTCGACCGAGAACACGCCGGGGCCCGTCATCGCGAGCGTGGTTGCGGTTGCATGCGGCACGGCCTGCTTCGCCGCGGCGAACGCGCTGCGCACCGTGTCGATCGCGTGTGCCTGTGCATCGGTATCGGAGCCGGCGGCGGCCGTCTGCACGACGAGTACCGCGCGCGTGCCGTCGCGCGATGCCCACACGCCGTCGCGGCTCGCCGGTTCGGCCGCGCTGTCGAGCTGGTCGACGAGCGCGGTGACTTCGCCGGTCGGGTCGCGCGGCAGCATCGCCTTGGCCACGAGGCCGGCGGACGAACTCAGCAGGTCGAGGCTGTCGCCGAGCGCCTGGTGCAGGCCGTCGGCGCTGAAGCGCTGCGGCGTGACGGCCGGGCTCAGCAGGTAGCGGTGATCGAAGACGAACTGCCGGTCGCGCGCATCGTTCGCGGCTTCGCCGTTGTGCACGGCCGCGAATTGCGGATCGGTGCGCAGCGCGCCGGCGACGCGCCGCGACAGTGCGGCGCGCGTGGCCGCATCGCTGCCGTCGATCGCGACGAGGATCAGCCGCGACACGATGCCGTCGCGCAACTGTTCGACGAGCACGCGCTGCCCGGCGCTCGGCGAACTTGGCAGGAACGCGGACAGGTCGGCCGTGAAGTGTGCGCGCCCGATCGCGACGCCGCACGCGACGAGCGCGAGCAGCCATACGAGCACCGCGCGCTGCCGCCACACGTGCAGGTGGCGGGCGACGGGTGACGGGCGCGTGCGTTCGTCCATCAGTTCGCGGTCGCCGCAACGGGTTGCAGGCGCATCACCGAATGGTCGCCGTCGGCCTGCCGGATCGCGACGCTGCGCAATACGTCACGCGTGCCGTCGAGCGTGATCGTGCTGACGACTTTCAGCATCCGCGAGTCGAGCGGCGTGAGCGTCAGCGTCCAGTCGTCGCCGTGCCCGGCGAGCGCGACCTTGTACACCTGTTCGAGCGCGAAGCGGTTGCCGGCGAGCGTCGCGCGGATGCTGTCGATGAACGCGCCGAGTTCCGGATAGCGCGCGAGCGCGAGCGTGAACTTGCGGTTGTTGCGCTCGACCGTGAGCATGTCGCCGTCGACGACGAGGTGTTCGGGCTTCGGGCTCAGCGTGTGTTTTTCGAGATGATCGGGCGCGACGAACACGAGCTCGCCGGACGATTCGACCGGCTGCGTGGCGATCGACAGGTACTTCGTCTCGGTGAACGTCGCGCGTCCGGACTTATGCTGGGCGAGCGTCGACATCAGCCGGTCGAGGTTCCATGCCGGTGCCGTGTCGGCCGCGTGCGCGGGCACGGCCAGCGAGATCGCGGCGGCGGTGGCGGCGAGCAGGCGGGCGGTGCGGCGCATCGCGAGCGGAAGCAGAAAGCGGCGAACGGCGGTCATGCGTCGGAATCCCTCGTGGCGGGCAGGTCGGTACCGGCGTGCGCCATGTCGCGGCGCGCGGCCGGGGCATCGCCGCCCTGCCAGAAATCGAAATAGTTGAACCAGTTGTACGGCGCCGCGCGGCAGTACTTGTCGAGCAGCGCGACGTAGCGCGCGAGTGCCGCGTCGACGGCCGCCGCGCGCGTGTCGCGCCGCACGTCGGAGAAGTCTGCGAGCGTCTCGAAGTGCACATCGTAGCGGTTGCCGTCGCGATAAAGGCCCGTCATGAAGATCACCGGGCGCTTCAGCATCGCGGCCATGTACAGCGGCCCAAGCGGAAACGCGGCCGGCGTGCCGAGCAGCGGCAGCCGCCGCAGCGACGCGGCGGCGTCGTCGAGCAGCGTACGGTCGGCGAGCATGCCGACCATGCAGTTCGCGTCGAGGCGCTCGCGCACCTTCAGCATCGAGTCGACCTGCCCGAGCGGAATCACTTCCGGCTTCGCGGCCGGGTTCACCGCGGCGAGCGTCGCGTTGATCTTGCGCGCATTCTTCTCGTACATCGTGACGACGACGCGCAGGTCCGGATGCGTGCGGCCGATCGCGCGCACGACCTCGAAGCTGCCGAGGTGCGCGCCCATCAGGAACGCGCCGCGGCCGCCGGCGAGCGCATCGTCGACGAGCGTCTCGCCGTGCAGCCGGATGTCGAACAGGTCGAAGCGCCCGTTCATCAGGTAGACGCGGTCGTGAATCGTCGCCGCGAACGTGAACACGTGCCGGTACACGTCGCGCCAGCGCACCGGGCGGCCGAGCACGCGGCGCAGGTAGTCGCGCGACGCGGCGCACGCGACCGGCGAAAACAGCACGAAGTACGTCGCGATCAGGTGCAGCACGATGCGCGCGCGCTGCCGGCCGAAGCGCAGCGAGATCCACGTCATCGTGCGCAGCAAACCGGCGTTGCTGCGTTCCTGGCGTTCGGCCCACGCGGTGCGCTTCATGGCTGCGCGCCATCCTGCGCGGCCGGCGGCGCGGACAGCACGCCGGTTGCGACCTCGCGCGACCCGGCACGCAGCGTGAAGCGGATCGCGCCGCTGGGCGCGGCGTCGTACGCGAGATCGAGCGGTTCGCCCGGCGCGACCGGGCTCAGGAATTTCGCTGAACCGAGCCGCCACGCGTGCAGCGGACGGTTCAGCGCGGTGCCGATCGCGTGGATCGCGTGATCGAGCAGCACGACGCCCGGCACGACCGGATGGCCGGGGAAGTGGCCGGGCAGCGCCGGATGGTCGGCGGGAACCGTGAACGCGAGTGCGGGCGCGGCGGCCGTGTCGCGTTCGGGCACCGGCGCGGCCACGGCGCGCGCGTGTTGCGCAACGAGCGCGGCGAGCACATCGCGCGGCAGTTTGCCCGTTTCGTTGCGCGGCAGTGCGTCGACGAACACGAGCGGGCGCGGCATGAACGCGGGATCGATCCTCTCGCGCAGCGCGCGCTGCAGGTCGGCGGTCGTGAGCGTCGGTGCGACGACGAGCGCGACGAGGCGCGTGATCGGCTCGAGGCGGGTGTCGTCGTGCGCCGGTGCGGCTTCGTCGGGCATGAAGAACACGCCGTCGACCACCTGCGGAATCGCGTTGAGCTGATGGTTCAGGTACGCGAGCGACGTGCGCTTGCCGGCGATGTTGACGAGGTCGGCCTTGCGGCCATGCAGCAGGAACCGGCCGTCACCGAGCAGTTCGAGCGCATCGCCCATCGGCACGGGCGCTTCCACGTGGCCGCCCGACACCCAGACGGTCGGCCCGCTGTCGTCGTCGTCCGGTTCGTCGCGCGCGTCGAGGCGGATCTCCGGGAACAGTTCCCACGTCGCGCCCTGCGACGTGCGGCGGGTCGCGATCTGGCCGGTCTCGGTGCTGCCGTAGATCTCGACGAGCGGCGCATCGAGCGCGGCCTCGGCTTCGCATGCGAGCTTTTCCGACAGCGGCGCGGTGGCCGACAGCACGAGCGCCGCCGGCGGCAGTGCGTGGCCGGCGGACAGCAGCGCGCGCAGGTGGATCGGCGACGTGACGAGCACGCGCGGTTGCGGGATCGCGTCGAGCTCGTCGCGGATGTCGACCGGGTAGAACGGCTGGCGGTTGCTGAACGCGAGGCCGCCGATCAGCGCAAGCAGCACCGTCGACTCGAAGCCGTACATGTGCTGCGCGGGCACCGTGCCGATCAGCGTGGCCGCGCGGCCGTCGAGCAGGCCGAGGCGGTCGGCCGCCGCACGCACGCAGCCGACCAGGAAACCCCAGGTCTTGCGGTGCGGCACCGGCGCGCCGGTCGAGCCGGACGTGAACACGTAGGCCATGATCCGCGCCGCGTCGATCTGCGGCACGGCGAACGGCGCATCGCTCGCAAGTTCGCCGGGCGCGGTGTCGGGATAGGCGAAGCGCGGCAGGTCGATCGTGCAGTCGGGCGCGTCGTGCAGGCAGAACGCGTCGGGTGCGAACGAGGCGAGCTGGCGGACCATTTCCGGCGTGTGCGTCGACGGCAGCAGGCTGATCTTGCCGGCGACGAGCGCCGCGCACAGGCTGACCGCGAAGCGGTAGCGGTCGCGGCACACGTTGAATACGTGGCCGCCGGCGGGCAGCGCGGCGGCCACGCGCGCGACGTCGGCGACGAACGCGCGCACGGTGACGGGCGTGCCGTCGCGCCAGGCGATCGTCTGGTCCGGCGAGGAATGGAATACCAGCGGGTGAGTCGGCATAAATCGGTCAAGACGGGAGCGAAGGCCGGCGCGGCCGCGTGCGCGGCGGCGCGCCGGTCATGAATTCATCGGAACGCCTGCGACGCGTGTGTCGTCGCGCGATATGCGCGCACCGCGTCGACCATCCGCGGCCGCGGTTCGTGCGGCAGCGCGAACCGTCGGCACGCATGCTCGGCGGCGAACATCACGGCGACGAGCGGCAGCGACAGATAGTTCGCGAACGTCGACCACGTGACGATCGGCGCGGTTGCGAACAGCAGCGTCGACACGGCGGCGGTCGCGACGAAGAACAGCGTCCACGCGAGCGTGATCTGCCGCGTATAACGGGCGACGGCCGGCGTGACCGTGCCGTGGATCATCGCCGCGAAGCGCGTGCACAGCGGCACCTGGCCGGCTGCGAGCGTGCGGCCGAACAGCAGCGCCATCGCAAGGTTGAAGCTCGCGTGTTCCAGATACAGGCCCCATTCGAAGTGCTGCGCGAGCGGCGCGCGCGCGGCCCACAGCGCGGCGGCGGCCAGCAGCCAAGCCGGCGCGAGCCAGGCGCGCCGTGGCGAGCGCAGCGCCGCGCCGAGCGCGAGCAGCAGCGGCGGCACGAGCGCCATCGCGAGGCCGAAACCGTGCGCGCCCGGCGTCGCGCTCGCGTAGTGCGCGCCCACCTGGTAGGCCGCCACGGCACCG
Organism: Burkholderia cepacia; assembly: GCF_029962485.1. Taxonomy (NCBI): domain Bacteria; kingdom Pseudomonadati; phylum Pseudomonadota; class Betaproteobacteria; order Burkholderiales; family Burkholderiaceae; genus Burkholderia; species Burkholderia cepacia. Next base: position 3,106,416 of record NZ_CP073637.1, on the reverse strand, counting down.
ACCGCTGCGGCGCCGCGCAGGACGGACAGCAGCCTGCTCATCGGCCGCCTCCATGCGCGCGGCGCGGGCACCGGCCGACGGCCGCGGCACGGCGGACGAGCGGGCGAACCGGAACGGAGCGGAAGGTTGGACGCGGCATGACTGGAGACATCTAGCGGATCGTGGCCGGACGCGGAGGTCGGGCCGTCAAACATCATATGAATGGCGGCCGGGACGCGGATCCGGGCCGGTGGTCGGGCACGCTCATTTTAGGGCCGCGGCACCGCGTGTTCGGGGCCGGTGCGACCGGGTTTTGTAACCGATTGTATGGGACCGGACGAACGGTTTCGCGGGGTCGGTCCATTTCCATCCAAAGCGGCTCAAGCGTCTCGTGCATTCGCGTGCCGAAACGGGCCGCGGCGCCGGCTCGCCAGTCTGTAACCATTCGCGGTATACGGCCCGATACCCTTCGTCTAGAATCCGCGTAACTTTTACAAACAATCCCCAAATAACGCAGGCGGGGAAGCCGGCAGACGCCGGAGGGACGGAGATTTGCACGCGCCGGGCGTGCACGACAGTTGCCGTTTCCGGGCGCCTCCCGCTGCCATGGGCCGCCTGCCCGCACGCATGATGAACGCACTGGAACAAGAGCTCGCCACGCTGATCATCGGCGAACTGAATCTCGAAGATGTCCCGCTCGACACGGTGACGGCCGACACTCCGCTGTACGGCGAAGGTTTCGGGCTCGACTCCATCGACATCCTCGAAATCGCGCTGCTGATCTCGAAGAAATACGGCTTCGAGCTGCGCTCGGACAACCCGGACAACCAGAAGATCTTTGCGACGCTCGGCGCGCTGGCCGCGTACGTCGCCGCGCATCGCACGAAGTGACGGCAGCGCGCAATAAATGACGGCATGCGGCGGCGATCGGTGTACGAATCGACGCCGCGTCGATCGAGGTGAAACGCGATGAACGGAGCAATTGGATGCGGGCGCTCGTGACGGGCGGCAGCGGCGCACTCGGGCAGGCGATCTGCACGGCGCTCGCGCAGGCCGGCCATGAGGTGTGGGTGCATGCGAACCGCCATCTCGCGCAGGCGGAGGCGGTCGCGCAGCAGATCGTCTCGGCCGGCGGCGTCGCGCACGCGATCGCGTTCGACGTGACCGACGCCGATGCGACGCTCGCCGCGCTGAAGCCGTTCATCGACGAGTCGCCGGTGCAGATCCTCGTCAACAACGCGGGCATTCACGACGACGCGCCGATGGCCGGCATGTCACACCAGCAGTGGCACAGCGTGATCGACGTGACGCTCAACGGCTTTTTTAACGTCACGCAGCCGCTGCTGTTGCCGATGATCCGCACGCGGCGCGGGCGGATCGTCAACATCGCGTCGGTGGCCGGCGTGACCGGCAACCGCGGGCAGGTCAATTATGCGGCCGCGAAGGCGGGGCTGATCGGCGCGACGAAGTCGCTGTCGCTGGAGCTCGCGTCGCGCGGCATCACCGTGAACGCGGTGGCGCCCGGCATCATCGAATCGCCGATGGCCGAACAGGCGTTCCCCGCCGAACGCATCAAGCAGCTCGTACCCGCGCAACGCGCGGGCCGGCCCGACGAAGTCGCGGCGATGGTCGCGTATCTCGTGTCCGACGCCGCGGCCTATGTGACGGGGCAGGTGCTGTCCGTCAACGGCGGGCTCGCGTGATGGCGCGCGCCGCGTCCGTCGAGTAACGCAACGCGGCGCAGGGCCGTGCTGCCGCGCGGCCTGCGCCGCATAGTGAGGAAATCGAAGTGTCCGTACATCCAGTCGACGCCGAACGGCGCCCCTGTTCGCTGCCGTCCGCCACCGCGCCGTTCGCGCAGGGCGGCGACCGCGCACTGCGGCTCGTCCAGATGAGCCGTGCGCGGCTTGTCGCGTTGCTGGACGATGCCCGCTTCGAACACGTCCTGCCGGGCGCGTTGGGTGCGGTGTGCATCGGCGCGGCAAGCTCGCATGCCGATGCGGTGGAACGGCTGCTCGCCGATCGCGTGCCGGGCCTGCCGGTCGCACCGGTGCAGATGGCGCTGCTCGGCGCCGATGCCGCACCGGACGATGCCGTCTGCGAAATCTGGCAATGCGATGCGCGCGACCTGCGCAGCGAACGGCGCGGCGCGCTGCACTACCGTTACAGCGATACGGCCGGCCTCGTGTTCGGCAGCATCGTCGTGCACGAGGCGCACGCCACGCGCGACGGCGATATGCCGCTCGAGCGCGCGACGTTCGACGCATACCGCATGCTGTTCGACCTGCTCGATACGCTCGACATGCCGCATCCGCTGCGCATCTGGAACACGGTGCCGGCGATCAATGCGGTGCAGTTCGGGATCGAGCGCTATCGTCAGTTCAATATCGGCCGTCAGCATGCGTTCGACGCGTGCCGTCGTGCGCTGACGGGCGGCGTGCCGGCCGCGTGCGCGCTCGGGTCGGTCGTGCCGGTCGAGGGCGATGCGCCGCCGGCCGCGCCGCTCGCGATTCATTTCCTCGCGAGCCGCACGCCGGCCGATCCGGTCGAGAATCCGCGCCAGGTCAGCGCGTACCACTACCCGGCGCAGTACGGCCCGCGTGCGCCGACGTTCGCGCGCGCCGCCGCATGGGCCGATGACGACGCGGCGCCGGTGCTGTTCGTCTCGGGTACCGCGAGCATCGTCGGGCACCACACCGTGCATCACGGCGACGTCGTCGCGCAGACGCGCGAGACGGTCGCGAACCTCGCGGCGGTGCTCGAGCAGGCCGAGCGGCAGGGGCATGGCCCGTTCTCGCTCGCCGATTTGAGCTATCGCGTCTACGTGCGCGACGCCGGCGATACCGCGGCGCTCGCCGCGATCGGGCGCGTGCTGCGCGATGCGGCCGGCCCTCGCGTGCGGCCGCTGTTCGTCCACGCGGACGTGTGCCGCGACGACCTGCTGGTCGAGATCGAGGCCAGCGCCGGGCATGCAATGGAGTGGCTGTCATGAAGCGCGAGAACCTCACGATCCGGCAACCGGCGCACGACGTCGACGATGTCCTGGTCGACGAAACCTGCCGCCGTTCGTCGGCAAGTCATAAACTTTTGTCAGGATCCCCGTCTTCGCAATCGGCTGTTTCCATGTCCAAGCTGCACGCCTCGTCCACCCATCTCGTGCTGATCCCGAGCTACAACCCGGGCGTCAAGGTCGATACGACCGTGCGCAATGCGCGCGCGCAGTGGAATCCGGTGTGGGTCGTCGTCGACGGCAGCACCGACGGCAGCGCCGAACGACTGCAGGCGATGGCCGAACGCGATCCCGGCTTGCGCGTGATCGTGCTGCCGGAGAATCGCGGCAAGGGCGCCGCGGTGCTCGCGGGGCTCGATGCGGCCGCCGCGAGCGGCTTCACGCACGTGCTGACGATGGATTCCGACGGCCAGCATCCGGCCGACCTGATTCCCGCCTTCATGGCCGCCTCGCAGGCCGAGACCGACGCGATGGTGCTCGGCGTGCCGAAGTTCGACGCGAGCGCGCCGCAGTTGCGCGTGCAGGGCCGCCGCCTGTCGAACGCATGGGCCGACCTCGAGACGCTGTGGGCCGGCATCGGCGATTCGCTGTACGGGTTTCGCGTGTATCCGGTCGCGCCGCTCGCGGCAATCATGCGCCGCCAGCCGTGGATGCGCGGCTTCGACTTCGATCCCGAAGCGGCCGTGCGGCTGTGCTGGGCCGGCGTGCGCCCGATCCGCATCGACGCTCCGGTACGTTATTTCGGCCGCCACGAAGGCGGCGTCTCGCACTTCCACTATGGCCGCGACAATGCGCTGCTCGCATGGATGCACCTGCGCCTGTTCGCCGGCTTCGCGGTGCGGTTGCCGATGCTGGTCGCGCGGCGGTTGACGCGACGCCGCAACCAGGCCGCCTGAGCGGCGGCTCGCCCGTTCTCCCTCTCGATCGTCGCCCGGGTGCGACGATTGCAACGATTTTCGTCGCCAATCTGGTGGCGGATCACCGATTTATTTCGATTCGTCGAGTAATGAACGTGTCATCTGATGTAAACATCTGGTAATTTTCTGCCGGATTATGCAAAATCGCCGCTCCCAAATACAACTATCGAGGGATTCCGGGATGCAACTCAAGAAAGCGGTGGCGGCGTGTGGCGTGGCGTTTCTGTTGAGCGCATGCGGCGGGGTGCAAGGCCTTGACGCGAACAGCCTGACGTCGGCGGGGACGAACCTGTACAAGGCGGCGACGCTGTCGGACAGCGACATCGCCGCCCTGTCGAACGAATCGTGCAAGTCCAGCGATGCCGAGTCGAAGATCGCACCGGCGAACAGCGCGTACGCGAAGCGCCTGACGAAGGTGATGAAGGGCTTCGGCGACATGACGCTGAACGGCCAGAAGATCAACTACAAGGTCTACATGACCAAGGACGTCAACGCGTGGGCGATGGGCAATGGCTGCGTGCGCGTGTACAGCGGCCTGATGGACATGATGAACGACGACGAGCTGCGCGGCGTGATCGGTCATGAAATGGGCCACGTTGCACTGGGTCACTCGAAGAAGGCGATGCAGACGGCGTACGCGGTGAGCGCGGCGCGCAGCGCGGCCGGCGCGGCATCGCCGGGCGTGGCGGCGCTGTCGAGCTCGCAGCTCGGCGACATCACCGAGAAGTTCATCAACGCGCAGTTCTCGCAAACGCAGGAAAGCGCCGCGGACGACTACTCGTTCGACCTGATGAAGCAGAAGGGCATGAGCCAGAAGGGCCTCGTCACCGGCTTCCAGAAGCTCGCGCAGATGGACGGCGGCCAAAGCTCGATGATGAGCTCGCACCCGTCGTCGGCGAGCCGTGCGCAGCACATCCAGGATCGCATCGCGAAGGGCAGCTGATCGCGCCACGCGCATGACGAATCGCCGGCCCGCGCCGGCGATCGGCACGCGAAAGGAAAAACCCCACGCTCGTTCGGGCGTGGGGTTTTGTTTTTTGGGCCCGGCCGCGCGCCGCTTACGGCACCATGCCCGGCAGCACGTACGCCTGCACGAGCGTGATCAGCCCGACGATCACCGCGAACAGCAGGCTGTGCCGCACGGTGAAGCGGAACAGCTCGGACTCCTTGCCGACGAGGCCCGTCGCCGCGCAGGCGACCGCGATCGACTGCGGCGAGATCATCTTCGCGGTCACGCCGCCCGTCGTGTTCGCGGCGACCGCGAGCGTCTCGGGCACGCCGAGCTGATGGGCCGTGGCCTGCTGCAGCGAACAGAACAGCGCGTTCGACGACGTGTCCGAGCCCGTCAGGAACACGCCGAGCCAGCCGAGGAACGGCGAGAAGAACGGGAATGCGGCGCCCGTCGCGGCCAGCATCAGCGCAAGCGTCGACGACATCCCCGAGTAGTTCGCGACGAACGCGAACGCGAGCACGAGGCCGATCGACAGGATCGGGCGCGTCAACTCCTTCAGCGTCTCGCCGAACGTGACGAGCGCGTCGCGCGGCTTCATCCGCAACAGCGCCATCGAGATCAGCGCGGTCACGAGGATCGCGCTGCCGACCGCCGACACCAGATCGATCTTCAGCACCGCTTCGAGCGCCTTCGGCGTCGCGGCGATCGGCGCGGTCTTCACGACGAGCTGGTCGAGCCCGGCCACGTGGAACTTCAGCACGGTCGACGCGAGTGCGCCATGCGCGGCGAACAGCGCCTTGAACGGCGCGATGCTCCAGACCGTGACGACGGCCGTCAGGATCAGGAATGGCGACCACGCGCGCACCGTCTGCGCGAGCGTGTACGGCGATGCCTGCCGGCTCGCGCCGGTGCCGAAGCCGTTGCGCGAGCCCGTGCCGCCGAAGCCCGCGAGCGCCGCGCCGCCGCCGGACGCGACGAGGCCGCCGGCCGGCTGTTTCGCGGTGCGCGGCTGCCACACCTTCAGGAACGCCGCGAGCGCGACGAGGCTGACGAGCGACGACGTGATGTCCGGCAGCTCGGGCCCGATGTGGTTCGACGTGAAGTACTGCGTGACCGCGAAGCTGCCGCCCGCGACGAGCGCGGCCGGCCAGGTCTGCCGCACGCCGCGCAGCCCGTCCATCATGAACACGAGCCAGAACGGCACCGCGAGCGACAGCAGCGGCAGCTGGCGGCCGGCCATCGCGCCGATGTGCAACGGATCGATGCCCGTCACCTGCCCGGCGACGATGATCGGAATGCCCATCGCGCCGAACGCGACCGGCGCGGTGTTTGCAATCAGGCACAGTCCTGCCGCATGCAGCGGCTTGAAGCCGAGCCCGACGAGCAGCGCGGCCGTGATCGCGACGGGCGCGCCGAAGCCGGCGGCGCCTTCGAGGAATGCGCCGAACGAGAAGCCGATCAGCAGCATCTGCAGGCGCTGGTCGTCGGTGATCGACAGTACGGACGCACGGATGACGTCGAACTGGCCGGTTTTCACGACGATCTTGTACAGGAACACGGCCGCGACGATGATCCACGCGATCGGCCACAGGCCGTAGGCGAAGCCGAAGCCGGCCGCGGCAAGCGCCTGCGGCACGGGCATCCCGTACGCGAGGATCGCGACGCCGAGCGACAGCAGCAGCGTGATCGCGGCGGCGACATGGCCCTTCATCCGCAGCGCGGCGAGCGCGATGAAAAAGAAGATGATCGGAATCGCGGCGACGAATGCCGACAGCCCGAGGCTGCCGAGCGGTGTGTAGATCTGATGCCAAACCTGCATGGGTGTCTCCTCCATGGATTTATAGGGGTACGGGTTTGAAAGCGAATGGGCTATTCGGGCTGGCCGCGCGCGCGCAGCAGGTCGGACAGGCTGCGCGGCGCCGGTTCGAGCGGCGTGCGGTGCTGTGTCCAGCCCATCTGTTTCGTGGGCGTCAGCGCACGCAGGCGCGTCGCGGTCCAGCGGAAGGCGCGGTACGCGCGCGGATGCGCGAACGCGCCCGACCAGAAGCGCCACACGAGGTCTTCCGCGCGGTTGTAGTTCGCGCCCTGGCCGCGCAGCGGATGCGCGACGGGTTCGTCGGGCTTGCGGTTCGCCTCGGTGCGCAGCCGCACGAGCAGTTGCGGGATCGGGATCCGCACCGGGCAGACCTCGCCGCATGCGCCGCACAGCGTCGACGCGGTCGGCAGGTCGGCCGTCGCGTCGAGGCCGAGCAGGTGCGGCGAGATGATCTTGCCGATCGGGCCCGGGTAGGTGGTGCCGTACGCGTGGCCGCCGATGCGCGTGTAGACGGGGCAGTGGTTCATGCACGCGCCGCAGCGGATGCACTGCAGCGTCGCGCGCAGCTGGTCGTCCGCGTATGCCTGCGTGCGGCCGTTGTCGAGCAGCACGAGATGCAGCTCGCGCGGGCCGTCGCGTTCACCGTCGCGGCGCGGGCCCGAGATCAGGTTGAAGTAGGTCGTGATCGCCTGGCCGGTGGCCGAGCGCGTGAGCAGGCTCGACAGCGGCACGATGTGCTCGAGCTTCTCGACGACCTTTTCGATGCCCATGATCGCGATGTGCGTGTCGGGCACCGTCGTCGACAGGCGGCCGTTGCCTTCGTTCTCGACGAGCCACAGCGTGCCCGTGTCGGCCGCCGCGAAGTTCACGCCCGAGAGACCGATGTCCGCTTCGGCGAACGCGCGGCGCAGTGCGCGACGGCCGGTCTGGATCAGTTCGTCGACGTCTTCCGTGTAGCGCGTGCCGGGGATGTGTGCCTCGAACAGCTCGGCGATGTCGCCGCGCGTCTTGTGGATCGCCGGCATCACGATATGCGACGGCTTCTCGCCCGCGAGCTGCACGATGAACTCGCCCATGTCGGATTCGATGCAGTCGACGCCGTGCTCCGCGAGGTAATGGTTCAGCTCGATTTCCTCGCTCGCCATCGACTTGCCCTTGATCACGCGGCGCGCCTTCTGCGCCTGCGCGATGCCGAGCACGATCGCGTTCGCGTCGGCGGCCGTCTCGGCCCAGTGCACGTGCACGCCGGCTTCGGTGAGCTTCGTCTCCAGCCGTTCGAGCAGCGCGGGCAGTTGCGCGAGCGCGTGCTGGCGTACGGCTTCGCCGAGATCGCGCAGCTGCTGCAGTTCGGCGTCGTCGGGGAATTGCGTCGCGCGCTTGCCTTGCAGGAAGTCCATCGCGCCGCGAAAGCTCTGACGCAATGCGGGATCGTCGAGCGCGGCACGTGCGCGGGCCTTGAAGTCGCCGGGCGTGACGAATTGCAGCGTATGGTCGCTCATCGCGGCTGGTCCTCGCTGGTGGGTACGATCGACCGGAAGGCCGAATCGGTGACGATCACGACCCACAGGCGGCGCGGGCCGTGTGCGCCGTAGGCGAGCGTCTGCTGGATGTCGGAAGTCTTCGACGGGCCCGACACCAGCACGAGATTGGTCGGCATGCCGGTGTGCCAGCGCTCCGCATGCACGGCCGCGTGCAGGTCGGCATGCAGCGTGTTCGCGTGAACGAGCGCGACATGCAGCGGCGGTACCAGCGACACCGTGCGCGGCGAGCCGGCATCGGGTGCGAGGACGACGGTGCCGGTGGCCGCGATGCCTGAGCGCGCGACGGTGAAGCCCGCGTCGATCGTGTCGAACAGTTCGGCTTTCCATGCGTCGATCGGCCGGTCGAACGGCACCGGTGCGACTGCGTCGGGCAGTGCGCGGGCGAGCGCGGCGGATTCGGCGCGGGCCGGGTCGAGCAGCAGGCGGCGCACGCCGGCATCGGCGAGGCGCGCGGCAAGCTGCGCGGGCCATGCCTCGGCGGTCGCGCACCAGACGTCCGCGTGCGACGCGGCCAGTGCGGCCTGCATTGCCTGCGCGAGCGCGTGCGGGTCGCGTTCGGTCGACGCGCGGCGCGTGTCGTAATGCGTGTCGATGCGTGCGTCGAGCGCGGGGGCGGCCGTCGCGACGACGCCCGGCGCGGCGGCGCGCAGCCTTGCGAGAATGGCGGCGCGCGCGCTCATTGCTTGTCTCCGCGCAACGACGCGGCGCCGGCCGTGCGCCGCCACAGGAAGCTCGCGAGATGCTCGACCGGCAGCGGTGCATCGGCCTTGGCCGCGGCGTGGCCGATGTTCAGCAGGCAGCCGCAGTCGGCGGACACGAGCCGGTCGCAGCCGGTCGCGCAGGCCGACGCGACCTTGTCGCGCACCATCGCGCCGGAGATGTCCGGATGTTTCAGCGAGAACGTGCCGCCGAAGCCGCAGCATTCGGATTCGCGTTCGTGTTCGATCCGCGTGATGCCCGGCAGCGCGTCGACGAGCGCGACACCATGCACGCGCGTGCCCATCTCGCGGCGTGCCGCGCACGACGTGTGCAGCACGACGCGCTCGTCGGGCCCGGCGCTGGCCGTGGCCGCGTCGAGCTGCACGTCGAGCACGTGGACGAGGAATTCAGCGAGTTCGTAGGTCCGGTCGGCGATCGCGCGGACCTTCGGGCCGTTGACGGGATCGTCGGCGAACAGCGCGGGCCAATGGTGCCGGATCATGCCAGCGCACGAGCCGGACGGCACGATCACGGGCCACGCTTCGGCGAACAGGTCGAGCTGCGCGGCCGCGACGCGGCGCGCTTCGTCGGGATTGCCGCTGCTGTAGGCCGGCTGCCCGCAGCAGCTCTGGCCGCGCGGATAGTGGACGGTCAACCCTTCGCGCTCCAGCAGTCGGACCGCGTCGAGCCCCGCTTCGGGGACGAACAGGTCGACCAGGCAGGTCGCGAACAGATAGACGTGCGCGGGGATGGCGGCGGGGTACTGCCTTTCGTTCATGTCTCGCTCCAGAGGCGACGGCCCGGCATGCGGGTCGACGATTTCGCTGCATAATTCCCGCGACGGCGCCGCAGCTCAAATTGGTTGGGCCAATCGGCGCGACACGCATTCCGCGGGGAGACGCGACGATGGCAGCGATGACGGCACGAGGCCGGACCGAAGTGGTGATGCGCAAGATCGAGACGGCGCTGCTCGACGGCACCTGGCCGGCCGGCGCGCGGCTGCCGGCCGAGCGTGTGCTCGCGCAGCAGTACGGCGTCGCACGCAATACGGTGCGCGAGGCGACGCAGCGGCTCGTCGCGCGCGGGCTGCTGCAGAGCCGGCGCGGCGCGGGCGTTTACGTGACGGACCAGCTACGCGCGGGTATTGCCTCGCCGTGGGGCCAGCTGGTCGCCGATCATCCGGCGCTGCGCGATGACATCCTCGAATTCCGCCGCGTGCTCGAAGGCGCGACTGCGTATTTCGCCGCGCTGCGTGCGGATGCAAACGACCGGCGCCGGATCCGCACGCTGCTGCGCGAGCTCGAAACCGCGCATGCGAACGGTGCGGCGGCCGTCGAAGCCGCGACCGACGCGAAGCTGCACGAGGCGATCGCGCTCGCGTCGCACAACACGATGTTCCTGCACCTGCATACGAGCGTGATCGGGATGCTGCGCGAGCACATCTCGATCAACGTGGCGGGCATGACGACGCACGACGAGCAGGCGTCCGAGCTGCTGTTGCTGCAGCACCGCGTCGTGTGCGACGCGATCTGCGCGCAGCGGCCCGAAGAGGCGCGCACCGCGATGCAGACGCATATTGACTACGTGCGCAGCCATTTCGAGCGCAGCGGCGATGCGCAGTGAGATTGGTTGGACCGCTTCGGGTCGCGGCCCGTCCGGCGGGCGAATCTGGCGTGCGCGGGCATCACCCCCGGCAAGCCGCCGCGCGCGAGCTGCCGGGAGCCGCCGGGTGCCGCCCGCGCGATTGACCGGTTCATCGGCCGCCCACTAGAATCGGCCGGAACCGCGCGCCAGCCGCGCGCCGCGGCGAATGCGGACCGTCGTTCCGCCAGTCGAGGAAGCTCCCGTGCTCACGTCTTTCATCCGGCGCGCGCCGGCCGCGCCGTCATGGCGTGCCGCATGCCGCCCGGCCCGTGCGCTGGCCGTTTGCGCACTGCTGTCGCTCGTCGCCGCGTGCGCGACGCATCCGCCCGCCACCACGCTCGATCGCCCGGTTTCCCACGCGCTGCCGCCCGATACCGCGACGCCGTTGCGCGACGCGCTGGCCGCGCCCGAGGCCGCGCATCCGGGCCAGTCGGGCTTCCGGCTGCTCGCCGACGGCGCGCAGGCGTTGCAGATGCGCATCGCGCTCGCACGCGCCGCGACGAAGACGCTCGACATGCAGTACTACATCACGACCGAGGACACGACGGGCAAGCTGCTGCTCGCCGCGGCGCTGTACGCGGCCGATCGCGGCGTGCGCGTGCGGATGCTGGTCGACGACCTGAACTTCCGCGATATCGACCGCGTGATGGCCGCGCTGAACACGCATCCGAACATCGAGATTCGCGTGTTCAACCCGTTCGGCGCGTCGCGGCAGCGGATGGTCGAGCGCACGACCAACTTCTTCACGCGGATCGACAGCTTCACGCGCCGGATGCACAACAAGGCGATGCTCGCGGACAACCAGATCGCGATCGTCGGCGGCCGCAATCTCGGCGACGAATACTTCAGCGCGAGCCCGACGCTGCAGTTTCGCGATCTCGACGTGCTCGCCGCCGGCCCCGTGACGAACGATGTCTCGGCGAGTTTCGACACGTACTGGGCGAGCGCGAGCAGCTATCCGTTGCGGGTGCTGAATCATCAGGCTTTCGATCCGAAGGAGCTCGACGCGATGCGCGACGAGCTGCGCAACCATTGGCGCCAGAACGCCGAGCCATACAACGCGAAGCCGCTGAATGCGACGCCGCTCGCGCAGCAGATTGCGCGCGACGAACTCGGGCTCGTGTGGGCGCCGGCCGAGTTCAAGGTCGACGCGCCCGACAAGGTCGCGCAGCCGACCGACGCGTACGTGAGCCCGCCGATGCAGCGGCTCGTCGAGCTGACGCGCGGCGCGCAGCAGGAATTCCTCGCGTTCTCGCCGTACTTCGTGCCGCACGACGCGGGCGTGAAGATCCTCGGCGACACGACCGCGCGCGGCGTGCGCGTCGCGATCCTGACGAATTCGCTCGCCGCGACCGACGCGGTCGCCGTGCAGGCCGGCTATGGGCCCTACCGCGTGCCGCTGCTGCAGCACGGCGTCGAACTGTTCGAGTTCAAGGCGCAGCCGGGGCGCCAGCGTCCGCGCCTGTTCGGATCGCGTTCGCGCGCGAGCCTGCACGCGAAGGCGTACGTGATCGACCGGAAAATCCTCGTGATCGGCTCGATGAACCTCGATCCGCGTTCCGCGCACCTGAATACCGAGTTGGCGCTGGTGATCCATAGCCCGACGCTCGCCGAGCAGGTCGCGAAGATCTTCGCGCGCGCGACGCAGCCGGACGAAAGCTATCGCGTGAGCCTCGTCGCGCCGGCCGGCGGCGGGTCGCCCGAACTCGAGTGGACGGGTACCGACGACGGCAAGCCGACGACCTATCACGTCGATCCGCACGCAGGGCTGATGCGCAACCTGATGACGGGCATCTTCATGCTGCTGCCGGTCGACGACCAGCTTTAAGGGGACGGAAGCGCTCCGGCTAAACCCGCGTTAACGCGGTGCGGGGAAGGTGATATGGTTGTGTGCGCAACCATCGTGGCGGCGTGGCAGTTTGACGACACGGCCCGACGGCCCGACGGCCCGCGCCACGCATACCCGCAACCGGAGTTCCCCATGCAACGTGTACCGAACCAGCCGTTCACGCGTCCGGCCCGCTTCTCCGAAGCCGAATGGCAGGCGCGCGTGCAGCTCGCGGCCGCCTACCGCATCTTCGATTACCTCGGCTGGACCGAGCTGATCTACAACCACATTTCGCTGCGCGTACCGGACGAGGACGGGCATTTCCTGATCAACCCGTTCGGGCTCCATTACCGCGAGGTATGTGCGTCGAACCTCGTGAAGATCGACATCGACGGCAACCTGATCGGGCATTCCGACTGGCCGATCAATCCGGCCGGCTTCACGTTTCACAGCGCGATCCATGCGGCGCTGCCCGACGCGCACTGCGTGATGCATGTCCATACGACGCCCACGATGGCCGTGTGCTGTTCGCGTGACGGGCTGTCGTTTTCCAACTTCTATTCGGCGCAGCTGTACGGGAAGATCGCGTATCACGACTTCGAGGGCATCACCGTGCATCTGGAGGAGGGGCGGCGCATCGTCGAGAGCGCGGGCGGGCGGCCCGTGCTGCTGCTGCGCAACCACGGACCGGTGACGATCGGCGCGACGCTCGCGCAGACGTTCTCGCTGATGTGGCTGCTCAACCGCGCGTGCGAGGTGCAGGTCGCGACGCATGCGATTGGCGATGCGCTGCCGATCGCGCCGCCGGTGCTCGAAGGATGCGTGCGCGATTCGCTGAATTTCGATCCGAAGCATGGCGCGGGGCAGGACGCGTTCGACGCGCTGCAGCGTATCGTCGATCGCATCGATCCCGGCTATCGCGCGTGACGTGCCGCGTGTGCCGGCGGCGCACGCAAAAAAAACGCGGCCGGGTGGCCGCGTGAATACTCGCAGACTCCTTCGGACGAAGGAAACAAGCAACTGTGAAACGAAGTGTAGCGAAAGGCCGCGCGCGGATTCAGCCGTCGGGTTGCAAAGGTCCGTTCCAGGTTGACGCAGACTGACGTGACGCTGCGCGTCGCGCTGCGACGATTCGCAGCATGGCCGTTCGGTGGGCTCCCGCAACGGCGGCGATCGACTACCATCCTATCTGGCGCCCCCGTTCGGGCGGCGTACAACGTCGTACAAGGAGAGTCCATGCTCAAGCTGCGTTTGCTCCAGGTCGCGTTACTCGCGGGCGTGCTGGCCGCCGGCAGCGCCGCCGCCGAAACGGTGCGCCTGTCCGCCAGCCTCCAGCCGTCGAGTGAAGTGCCGCCGACGGCGACCAAGGGTTCGGGTAGCGTCGACGCCACGTACGACACGGCCACCCATACGCTGCAGTGGATCGCAACTTATGAACACCTCACGGGGCCGGCCACTGCCGCGCATTTCCACGGGCCCGCACCGGTCGGCCAGAACGCCGGCGTGCAGGTGCCGATTCCGAAGGACGAGCTGGCGAGCCCGATCAAGGGTTCGAAGGAACTCACCGACGCGCAGGTCACCGACCTGATGGGCGGCAAGTGGTACTTCAACGTCCATACGAAGGAGCACCCGGCCGGCGAGATCCGCGGCCAGGTGATGCCGGCGAACTGAGCATCGGCGTTTGATTTAGAGGCACCTGTCGAGCGGTGCGGGAACGTTCGCACGTACCATCGTCACACTGCGATTACGGAGTGCGTCCGATGAGTTGGCAAAGCAAGTTCGCCTGCTGGCTGCTGCGCTGGCAGTTTCGTCCCGAGACCACGCGCGAGGTGCTCGATCCCGCGCGTGCGCGGCGCTTTACCGACTTGCGGATGGTCGTGCCGCGCCGCGCGCCGTCGGGCTACCGGCTGCGCCAGTGTCATGGCGCGGGCGACGCGCCGCTGCGCGGCGAATGGCTCGAGCGCACCGACGCGAGCGCGGGTCGCGGGCCCGGCCGCACGCTGCTGTACATCCATGGCGGCGGCTATTACTTCTGTTCGACGAAGACCCACCGGCCGCTCGTGTTCGGCCTGACGAAGCGCGCGGGCGTGCGCTCGTTCTCGCTCGACTACCGGCTCGCGCCCGAAAACCGCTTTCCCGCCGCGCTTGACGACGCGCTCGCCGCCTATCGGCAACTGCTGGCGCTCGGCACGCCGCCCGAGTCGATCGTGCTCGGCGGCGATTCGGCGGGCGGCGGCCTCGCGCTCGCGACGCTCGTTGCACTGCGCGACCGTGGCGAGCCGTTGCCGGCCGGCGCGATCCTGTTCTCCCCGTGGACCGATCTCGCGGCCACCGGCGCGACGCTGCGCACGAACGACGGCGCCGATCCGATGTTTGCCGGCGCGGCGCTGCCGAAGGCCGCGAAGCTGTACCTCGGCGACGCGCCCGCGACGCATCCATACGCATCGCCGCTCTATGCGGACTTCACGGGCCTGCCGCCGCTGTATATCCAGGTCGGCAGCACCGAAGTGCTGCTCGACGATTCGCGCCGCGTCGCCGAGAAGGCGAAGGCGGCCGGCGTGGCGGTGGAGATCGAGGTGTGGCCGGACATGCCGCACGTATGGCAGCTGTACGCGCCGATGGTGCCGGAAGCGCGCGACGCGCTCGACCGCGCGGCCGCGTTCCTGCGCCGCGTCGCGGTCGAGCGTGCGGTTCAGCGCGTCGGCGAGGCGTCGATCGCCTGATAGGCGGCCTTGACGGCCACCGAGCCGTACTTGCGCTCGAGCCGGCGCACCGTGAAGTGGCCGTGTGCCATCTGCTGGAAGTGGTCGATGAATAGCGTGTTGACGGTCGCGCCGAGCACGGCGCCGATCGCCGGGATCGACTTCGCGGCCATCTGCTCGGTCACCTGCACCGAGAAGCGCGACGCCACCGTCTGCACGAGCTTGAACACGGCCGCCGAGCTGTGCGCGGCGATCCCTTTCGTCGTGATGTCCGACGACGCCTTCGAAATCGCCTGGGCAAGCGCGCCACGCAGTACGAAATAGCCGAGGTCGGCGTCCTCTTCCTGCTTGTCCGTGCTGCCGCCCATGCCGAGCACGGCCAGGCATTGCAACTGCGTGTCGACCGACGTCAGGTCTTCGCCCTCGCTGCGCGCGATGTCGCACACCGAGCGAAAGATCAGCGTGGTCGTCACCGGCAGTTCGACCGGCAACGCGAGAAAGCCGAACGCGCCGCCCGCCGCGCCGGTCGTCGCGACCGCGAGCTTGTGCAGCAGGTTGCTCGGCTTGTCGGGCTCGGCGTCGGGCGCCGGCGGCTTGCCGAGCGTGCGCAGCGCGATGTTCAGGCACTTGCGCAGCGCGAGCTGTGTCGCATCGTTGATCTTGCCGGTCGCGAAATCGGGCAGCCGAGCGATCATTTTCTCGACCGGGGCGCCGAGCATGCCGGTCAGCTTCATCGTCAGCGACGGGCTTTCCAGCACCTGCTTCGCGCGCCACAGCGCGTCCCGATCCTCCTGCGAAAGCGTCGTTGCAGGGGTGATTGAAATCGGTTCCATCTTTCTCCTTGGCGGCCGGGGTCGGTTTGACCGTCGCCAGCCTAGATTACTCCGCCGTGCTAGAATTTTGAGATTGTTTGACTCGTCAAAAGTTGCATCAACAAAAAATGGCCGTCCACACTGCCGCCCATCATTCGAGCGGGCAAGTCCTGCCGTTCCGCGAATCGCTGATGGCGATGATCGGGATCTCGTTCGTGACCATGCTGGTCGCACTCGACCAGACCGTCGTCGGCACCGCGCTGCCGACCATCGTCGCCGAGCTTCGCGGTTTCGACCTGTACGCATGGGTCGCGACCTCGTACCTGCTCAGTTCCGTGATCACGGTGCCGATCTTCGGCCGGCTCGGCGATTATTACGGCCGCAAGCCGTTCGTGATCGTGTCGATCGTCGTGTTCACCGCTGCATCCGTGCTGTGCGGGATGGCCAACGACATGCTGTACCTCGTGCTCGCGCGCGGGCTGCAGGGGATCGGCGGCGGGATGCTGGTCGGCACCGCGTTCGCGTGCATTCCCGACCTGTTCCCCGATTCCGTCGTGCGGCTGCGCTGGCAGGTGCTGATGAGCTCGGCGTTCGGCATCGCGAACGCGGTCGGCCCGTCGCTCGGCGGCGTGCTGACCCAGTCGTTCGGCTGGCGCTCGGTGTTCTACGTGAACCTGCCGGTCGGCCTGCTGTCGCTGTTCTTCGTGTGGCGCTACCTGCCGCACCTGCGCCACGTCGCGCACGATCGCAAGATGCGGCTCGACTGGCCGGGCGCGCTGCTGATCGCGCTGTCGCTCGGCGCGTTGCAGCTGTTCGTCGAATGGCTGCCGAAGTACGGCGTCGCGAGCTGGGCGTCGCTGCTGCTCGTCGTCGCGGTCGCGGCCGGTGTCGGCCTGTGGCACTGGGAGAAGCGCTGCGCGCAGCCGATTCTGCCGTTCGACATGTTCGGCAACCGCGCGCTGTCGGCGCTGTTCGTCCTCGCGATCCTCGCCGGCTTCTCGATGTTCTCGCTGCTGTTCTACGCGCCGCTGCTGTTCCAGGGCGGCTTCGGGATGTCGCCGAAGGAAGCCGGGCTCGTGATCACGCCGCTCGTCGTGTTCATCACGATCGGCAGCATCATGAATGGCCGCGTCGTTACGCGCATCCGCAATCCGAACGCGATGCTGCACGTCGGCTTCGTGCTGTTCGCGATCGCGTGCGCGGGCATCGTCGTGTCGACCCACACGACGCCGACCTGGATGCTGATGGCGCTGATGGTCGCGGGCGGCATCGGGCTCGGTTTCGTATTGCCGAACCTCACCGTATTCGCGCAGCAGGCAGCCGGCCGCGAGCACCTCGGCATCGCGACGGCGCTGCTGCAGTCGCTGCGGATGGTCGGCGGGATGCTCGGCACCGCGCTGACGGGCACGCTCGTCAACCAGATGTACTCGGGCGGCGTGCGCAACGCGCTGACGGCCGATCATGCGATGCAGTGGCATGCGCAGCTCGCCGATCCGCAGATCCTGATCGATCGCGCGGCGCAGGGCGGTCTCGTCGCCGAGCTGACGCGTGCCGGGCATAATGGCGCGCTGCTGCTGGAAGCGGCCCGCGAATCGCTCGTCGGTGCGATTCACCTGGGCGTCGCGATGGCGGCCGTCATCGCCGTGGTGTCGGTGTGGCAGTGCCGTCGGGTGCCGCCGATCGCGCTGCGGCGCAAGATCGAGCCGCACGTCGCGGCCGATTGACCGATCAGGCGATTCAACGATTCAACGATTTACCGGAAACGAAATCAGCGCATGGAAGAACAGGACCGCGTCGCGATCTTGCAGCAATTCGGACGCACGTATCGCGCGTTCATGACCGCGTTTGAAGCGCACGTCGGGCAGCCGATGCCGCGCTGGCGCATCATGGTCGCGCTGCACACGATGGGCGGGCATTCGTCGCAGAAGAAGCTCGTCGAAGTGCTGCGCATCGATCCGGGCGCGCTCACGCGCCAGTTGAAGTCGCTCGATGCGCTCGGGTGGATCCAGCGCGAATCCGATGCACGCGACAACCGCGTGACCAACGTCACGCTGACGGACGAAGGCCGCGCGGCATTCGACGCGTGCCTGCCGCGCCGCAAGGCGTTCATCGAACAGACGATGGCGCAGTTGCCGGACGACGTGCTGAATGCGCTGTCGGGTGCGCTCGCGATGCTGGAAACGCGCATCGCGGACGTCGGTCCGGCGCCGGTCGCGCGCTGAAACGCCGGGCAGGGCGGCGCGAGCGCGCCGCCGGCCGGCACATCATCCCTTCCCGATTCGATTCAGGTTCACAGCTCGATGCGCGTGCCCAGCAGCGCGAGGAACTGCGCGAGCCAGGCCGGGTGCGCGGGCCAGGCGGGTGCGGTGACGAACGGCGCGTCGGTCACGGCCGCGTCGACCGGGATGTCCGCGTATTCGCCGCCCGCGAGCTTCACCTCGGGTGCGCACGCCGGGTAGGCCGAAATGCGCTTGCCGCGGATCACGTCGGCGGCGGCGAGCAGTTGTGCCGCATGGCAGATCGCGGCGATCGGCTTGCCGGCTTCGGCGAACTCGCGCACGAGCGAGATCACCTTCGGATCCAGTCGCAGGTATTCGGGGGCACGGCCGCCCGCGATCGCGAGTGCGTCGTAGCGCGCGGCGTCGACGTCGTCGAATGCGGCATTCAGCGTGAACTGGTGGCCGGGCTTTTCGGTGTAGGTCTGGTCGCCTTCGAAATCGTGGATCGCGGTCTTGATCTTGTCGCCCGCGCGCTTGCCCGGGCAGACTGCATCGACGTGGTGGCCGACGGCCTGCAGCGCCTGGAACGGCACCATCGTTTCGTAGTCTTCGGCGAAATCGCCGGTCAGGAACAGGATCTTCTTCGCGGCCATGGCTTTCTCCAGTGAAGCAGCGTTGAAGGCCCGTTCGCGCCGTGCGCAACGGCCGCGAGGGGCCCCGAGGACGAAAGCGCAGTGTACTCCGGCAGATTGAAGCGCGCGTGACGGCCGCCCCGCGCGAGCGGCGGGGCGGGGCGCGCAATGGGCGTCAGAAGAACGTTTCGACGACTTCCGTCACGCGGAACTGCGGATCGAGCACGAGCACCTGGCGCCACTTGTCGAACGTCAGGCACGGGTGCGAGATGTCGAACGCGACCATGTCGCCGACCTTCACGTCCGCGCCCGGCGGGATCTGCAGGTACGCGTGCTGGTCCATCATCCCGGTCACGGCCCAGCCTTCGGTCGCGGCGACGTCGCGCGGCGCGGTGTCGCGGCCCGGGCGGAAGTGGCGTGCCGGCTCGGGCAGGCCCGCGTCGAACGCCGCGTCGCGCTTGCCGAGCGCGACGATCGCGCGATTCTGCTCCGGCACCGACTGCACGTACGCCCACAGCTGCAGCGCCGGCAGCAGCCCTTCGCCCATCGTGCGCGCGATCGGGTTGCGTGCGAACACGTCGGTCTGCGCCTTCTTGTAGATGCCGACGTCGTGCGTCAGGTAGCAGCCCGGACGCAGCACGACTTCCGCGAAGCCCGCGTCGGACGCCTTCCTGAACTCTTCCGCGACCACGTCGTACCACGCCGAACCGGCGCCGGACAGGATCGCCGGCGTGCGCGCGAAGCGGCCTGCCTCGGCGAGTTCGCGCGTAAGCGCGACGGCTTCCTGCAGGAACGTGCGGATCTCGCCTTCCTCTTTCAGCACGCCTTCATAGAGTTCGATGCCGGCCAGCTTCAACGTATCGGGATAGCGCGCGATCGCGGCCAGCACGGCCTCGCGCTGCGCGGCATCGCGCACGCCCGCACGGCCGCCCGGCACGCCGAGCTCGATCAGCACGTTCAGCGATTTCTTCGCGTCGCCGAAGAAGCGGCCGAGCTGGTCGACGCTTTCCGCGGAATCGACGAGGCAGAAGAATTCGAAATCGGGATCCGACAGCAGCCCGGCGATGATCGTCATGTTCTGGCGGCCGACCAGCTGGTTCGCGAGCAGCACGCGCCGCACGCCGCCGTGATACGCGGCCTGCGTCTGGTGCGCGGTCGCGAGCGTGATGCCCCACGCGCCGGCGTCGAGCTGGCGGCGGAACAGTTGCGGCGCCATCGTCGTCTTGCCGTGCGGCGCGAACTGCACGCCATACTTCTGGACGAATGCCTGCATCCAGTTCAGATTGTGTTCGACGCGGTCTTCGTAAAGCACGGCGGCCGGCAGGCTGACGTCTTCGGCGAGCAGGTTCCATTCGAGCCGGCCTGCGTCGCCGAGCGGCACGCTCGCGCTCGGCAGATTGCCCAGACCCTTGCCGAACGGGTCGATCGTCGCTTCCTGATAGTTTGTAACTTTCATGTCATCCCGCTCCATCATCACTATGCATTGCACTGAAGTTGACACGCAGATGGTACAGAAAGTAGCATCTGCGCGGTGATGTTATTTAGTAACATCAAGCTTCGCACCCTTATCCGCAGATGAATACGCCCGCTTCCCCGTCCGCTCCGCTCGCGGCCCCGCTCCAGCCGGCTGCGGCTGCCGCGCCGGTCCTCGACATCGTCGCGCGGATCGCCGAATGCGCGCCCGAGCTGCGCGAAGCCGAGCGCAAGGTCGCCGCGTTCATCCTCGCCGATCTTGCGCGCGCCGCGCATGCGAGCATCGGCGCGCTCGCGCGCGACGCGGAAGTCAGCGTCGCGACGGTCACGCGTTTTGCAAAAGCCGTCGGCTGCCGCGACGTACGCGAACTGAAGGTGCTCGTCGCGCAGGCGGCGGCCGTCGGCCAGCGCTTCCTGGTGCCGTCCGACGACGCACCGGCCGACGATGCGAGCCCCGCGTCGATGGTCTACGACGAGATCCGCGTGGCGCTCGCGCACAACCACCAGTTGCTGCGCAACACGTCGTTCGAGGCAGCGGCCGACCTGCTCACCAGCGCGAAGATGACGTACGTGTACGGGCAGGGCGGCGGCTCCACCGCGCTCGCCGACGAGCTGCGCTTCCGGCTCGTGCGCTTCGGCCGGCCGGTCGCGAGCTATCAGGACAGCGTGCTGCAGCGGATGGTGGCCGCGACGCTGTCGCGCGACACCGTCGTCGTCGCGCTGTCGGTGAGCGGGCGCGTGCCCGAGCTGCTCGAAAGCTGCCGGCTCGCGAAGCGCTACGGCGCGAAGCTGATCGCGATCACCGCGCCGGCGTCGCCGCTCGCGAAGCTCGCCGACCACCTGATCCCGGTCGTCGCATTCGAAACCGATTTCATTTACAAGCCTTCGACATCGCGTTACGCGATGATGATGGCGATCGACGTGCTCGTCACCGGAGTCGCATTGCGGCTCGGCGATGCGGGCCGAGAATCGCTGCGCCGCATCAAGCATGCGCTCGATGCGCACCGCGGCGGCGGAGACCGTCAACCGGTAGGAGACTGACCATGCATTCGCATCCCGAAGCCGCCGATACGCTGATCGTCGGCGCGCAGCTGTACGACGGCACCGGCGCACCGCCCGTCACGCGCGACGTCGCGATCCGCAACGGCCAGATCGCTGCGATCGGCAACCTGTCGAACTGGCTGGCCGAGAACGTCGTCGATGCGAACGGCCGCGCGTTGGCGCCGGGCTTCGTCGACGTGCACACGCACGACGACACGCACGTGATCCGCGCGCCGGAGATGATCCCGAAGATCTCGCAGGGCGTGACGACCGTGATCGTCGGCAACTGCGGGATCAGCGCATCGCCGGTGACGCTCGCCGGCGATCCGCCCGATCCGATGAATCTGCTCGGCGAGCGCGGCGCGTTCCAGTACCCGACCTTCGCCGACTACGTCGCGGCCGTGAACGCCGCGCATCCGGCCGTCAACGTCGCGGCGCTCGTCGGCCACACGGCGCTGCGCAACAACCAGATGGACCGCCTCGACCGCGCGGCGACCGACGGCGAGATCGCCGGGATGCGCACGCAGCTCGAGGAGGCGCTCGCGAACGGCGCACTCGGCCTGTCGTCGGGCCTCGCGTATGGCTCCGCGTTCGCGGCGCCGGCCGAGGAAGTGATGGCGCTCGCCGAGCCGCTCGCGAAAGCCGGCGCGCTGTACACGACGCACATGCGTACCGAATTCGACGCGATCCTCGATGCGATGGAGGAGGCGTACCAGGTCGGCCGCCATGCGCGCGTGCCGGTCGTGATTTCGCACCTGAAATGCGCGGGCCCGTCGAACTGGGGGCGCAGCACGGAGGTGCTCGCCTCGCTCGAAGGCGCGCGTCGTTACCAGCCGGTCGGCTGCGACTGCTATCCGTACAGCCGCAGCTCGTCGACGCTCGACCTGAAGCAGGTGACGGGCGACATCGACATCACGATCACGTGGTCGGAGCCGCACCCGGAAGTCGCGGGCAAGCTGCTGAAGGCGATCGCGGCCGACTGGGGCGTGACCGAGCAGGAAGCCGCGCAGCGCATCCGCCCGGCCGGCGCCGTGTACCACAACATGTCGGAGGACG
Organism: Burkholderia cepacia; assembly: GCF_029962485.1. NCBI lineage: Bacteria > Pseudomonadati > Pseudomonadota > Betaproteobacteria > Burkholderiales > Burkholderiaceae > Burkholderia > Burkholderia cepacia. The sequence goes on along the minus strand of NZ_CP073637.1, from coordinate 3,084,095 downwards.
ACGTGCGCCGGATCCTGTCGCACCCCGCGACGATGGTCGGCTCCGACGGCCTGCCGAACGATCCGCTGCCGCATCCGCGGCTGTGGGGGGCGTTCCCGCGCGTGCTCGGCCATTACGTGCGCGACACGAACCTGCTGCCGCTCGAGGAGGCGATTCGCAAGATGACGTCGCTGTCCGCGCGCCGCTACGGGATCGCGAAGCGCGGCGAAGTGCAGGTCGGCTACTACGCCGATCTCGTGCTGTTCGATCCGGCGCGCGTGATCGACGCGGCGACGTTCGAGAAACCGCAGCAGCCCGCGCACGGGATCGACGCGGTGTGGGTGAACGGCGTGCTGACTTATGAAAACGGCCAGCCGACCGGCGAGCGCGCTGGCGGCTTCGTCGCGCGCGGCGAGCGCGTGGCGGCGAGTGCCGACGCCGCGTTCTGAGCGTGGCGGTTGTTCCGATCTTCCGCGCGTGCCGCAGCCGGCGCGCGCATCCGTAACCGAAATGTGAGGAGTGAAACGATGAAGCGATATGGCGTGGGCGAAGCGAAGGGAACTGGCGGCCAGGTGATGCCGTTCGCGCGTGCGGTCGAGGCCGACGGCTGGCTGTACGTGTCGGGCCAGACGCCGATGGTGAACGGCGAGGTCGTCGAAGGCGGGATCGTCACGCAGTCGAAGCAGACGATCGAGAACGTGATCGCGATCCTGAAGGAAGCCGGCTACGGCCTCGAACACGTCGTGCGCTGCGGCGTGTGGCTCGACGACGCGCGCGATTTCGCGTCGTTCAACAAGGTGTTCGTGTCGTACTTCGGCGAGCATCCGCCGGCACGCGCGTGCGTGCAGTCGAGCATGGTCATCGACTGCAAGGTCGAAGTCGACTGCATCGCGTACAAGGCGCCGGCGAAGTAACGCCGCAACGGCGAGCCGCTACGCAACGGGCCCGGCGCATTCACGTGCGCCGGGCCCGTTTTGTCATGTGGCGCGCACGGTTCGACCGTTGCTCCACGTTCCTGCTGCGGCAACCGCCGCAACGCCACCCGCCGGTTCATGTAATGTGCCGCATGACCATACGGACGAGAAATACATGGAATGGGCTGCGTTGGTGCCGGAGCTGATCTGCTCCGACCTTGCCGGAAGCGTTCGCTTCTATCGTGACGTGCTGGGATTCCGGATTCGCTTCGAACGTCCGGAAGACGGCTTCGCCTATCTTGAAATCGGGCGGGCTCAGCTGATGCTCGAGCAGTACAGCGCGGAGGGCTGGCTGACCGGCCCGCTTGAGCCGCCGTTCGGGCGCGGGATCAATTTTCAGATCGAGGTCGATGCGCTCGATCTCATTCTCGACAGGATTCGCGCCGCGGGCGTGACGCTGTTCGTCGAGCCGCGTACGTCCTGGTATCGGGAGGACGAGATCGAGCATGGCCAGATCGAGGTGCTGGTACAGGATCCCGACGGTTACCTGCTGCGCTTGGTGGAGATCCTGCCGGAGCGGCCGGCAAGCCGGTGAGCGCGGGCCGTCCGCGCTCCCGCGTGCAATGAAAAACGGCCCGGCCGGTTGAATCCGGTCGGGCCGTTTTGTCTGGGGGGGGCGGCCACGCGTCGCCAACCGGGCACTGCGAACTGCGGCGGTCACCCGCCGTCGTCACTGCCGCGCGGTGCGTGCGTTGTCCGGCATCGGCTGGTTGTAGTTGGTGCGGAACGGGTTGATGTCGAGCCCGCCGCGACGCGTGTAGCGCGCGTACACCGCGAGCTTCACCGGTTTGCATGCATGCAGGATGTCGAGGAAGATCCGCTCGACGCACTGCTCGTGAAAGCCCGTGTGATTGCGGAACGAGATGATGTAGCGCAGCAGGCCCGCGTGGTCGATCTGCGGCCCGACGTAGTGGACCTGCACGCTGCCCCAGTCGGGCTGGCCCGTGACCGGGCAGTTCGAGCGCAGCAGGTCGGACACGAGCGTCTCCTCGACCGGCGCTTCGTCCTCGGCGGCCGACAGCAGCGACGGATCGGGTTCGTAGATGTCGGTATCGAGATCGAGGCGGTCGAGCGACAGCCCGTCGAGCTCGTCCATCTCGAGCTTGCCGAAATCGTGCGCCGACACGAGCTGCACCGACACGGTCGCGCCGCACGCGGCCGACACGTCGCGCTTCAGCACGTCGCGCACCGCGTCGATCGAGTCGAACTTTGACTGCGCGAACGAGCCGAGATACAGCTTGAACGACTTCGATTCGACGATGGCCGGCGACTCGGCCGGCACGTAGAACGTCGCGACCGCGACCTGCGGCTTGCCGCGCGCATTGAGCCACGACAGCTCGTATGCGTTCCAGATGTCGGTGCCGAAGAACGGCAGCGCCGATGTGATGCCGAGCTGCTCGCGCGCACCGGCGCGCGGGATCGGGAACAGCAGCGACGCGTCGTACTGCGCCGCGTAGACGGTGGCCTTGCCGAGCGGGGAATGTTCGGGATTCATCGTTTGACGCCTTTACGACAGGAAGAGGCGGTAAGCCGGGTTGGCGCTCTCTTCGACATACGGATAGCCGAGTGCCGCGAGGAAGCGTTCGAATTCGGCGCGATCGGCCTGCGGCACCTGCAGCCCGACGAGGATCGAGCTGTAGTCCGCGCCCTGGTTACGGTAGTGGAACAGGCTGATGTTCCAGTCCGGCGCCATCGACGACAGGAACTTCATCAGCGCGCCCGGCCGTTCCGGAAATTCGAAGCGGAACAGGCGCTCGTCGAGCGCGAGCGGCGAGCGGCCGCCGACCATGTAGCGGATGTGCTCCTTCGACAGCTCGTCGTGCGTCAGGTCGACGCTCTTGAAACCGTGCGACTCGAAGTTCGCGGCGATCTCCGCCGATTCGCCGCGACGCTTGATCTGCACGCCGACGAAGATGTGCGCGGACTGCGCATCGGCGATCCGGTAGTTGAACTCGGTGACGTTGCGGTCGCCGACGAGCGAGCAGAAGCGCTTGAAGCTGCCGCGTTCCTCGGGGATCGTGACCGCGAACACGGCTTCGCGCGCCTCGCCGACTTCCGCGCGTTCGGCCACGAAGCGCATCCGGTCGAAGTTCATGTTCGCGCCGGACGTGACCGCGACGAGCGTCTGGTTCTCGATGCCTTCGCGTTCCGCGTACAGCTTCGCGCCCGCGACCGCGAGCGCGCCGGACGGCTCGAGCACGCTGCGCGTGTCCTGGAAGACATCCTTGATCGCCGCGCACAGCGCGTCGGTGTTGACCGTTACGACGCCGTCGAGGAATTCGCGGCACAGCCGGAAGGTTTCCTCGCCGACGAGCTTCACCGCCGTGCCGTCCGCGAACAGGCCGACCTCGCTCAGCTCGATGCGCTCGCCGGCATCCAGCGACTGCGCCATCGCGCACGAATCCTCGGCCTGCACGCCAATGACCTTGATCTCCGGGCGCACGGCCTTCACGTACGCGGCGACGCCGGACGCGAGCCCGCCGCCGCCGATCGGCACGAAGATCGCGTGGATCGGGCCCTGGTGCTGGCGCAGGATTTCCATCGCGATCGTGCCCTGGCCGGCGATCACGTACGGATCGTCGAACGGGTGGACGAACGTGAGGTCGCGCTCCTGCTGCACCTTCACCGCGTGCGCATACGCGTCGCTGTACGATTCGCCCGCCTGGATCACCTCGACGCTCGGGCCGCCGTGCGCGCGCACCGCATCGACCTTCACCTGCGGCGTCGTGACCGGCACGACGATCACGGCCTTCACGCCCATCCGGGCTGCCGAGAACGCGACCCCCTGCGCGTGATTGCCGGCCGATGCCGTAATCACGCCGCGCGCGAGCGCGTCGGCCGGAATGTGCGCCATCTTGTTGTACGCGCCGCGCAGCTTGAACGAGAACACCGGCTGGTTGTCCTCGCGCTTCAGGTAGACGGCATTGTGCAGCCGGGCCGACAGGTTGCGGGCGGGTTCGAGTTCCGTCTCGATCGCGACGTCGTAGACGCGCGCGGTGAGGATTTTTTTCAGGTAATCGTGGGGTGCCATGGGCGCTCGCGTGCAGTGCGGAAGCAAACGGTAAAAGGTCAATGATAGCGCCAAGGGTCCGCCCGCACGCAAGCGGCATGCCGGGCGAGCGGTCGCAGCGGCGCGCGCAGGGGGTGTGCGCGACGCGGAGCGTCCTTTTTTTACCGGCTTAACCGTACGGTTACCGACCGGACGGGCGGCGAATGATCGCACGAAACCGCGCCGAACCCCGCCCGGCGCGGCTGGAGGCGATAGCCCCACGACCTGTCCGGCGTGTCACGGATGGCCCGATCATGGGTTAGAATTCCGTTTTGAATCAAGGATCGGAAGATGCAGAGGCACCCTCGGATCGCACCGTTGAAGCCGACGCCGCGCGCAGCCAGCCCCGCGGCCGAACGGCATGCGCGCCGCGCGCGATCGTGCTGATCGTTCCGAGTGCCGCCAGGCCCTGTCGCCGGCCAGGAGGGGCAAGTCGCCCGCTCCGGCCCCATGAAGGACAGCCGCGCGCCTGGTAACAGAACAGATTTCCCCAAGATTGCGCCCACGCGCTTGCCGACGCCCGTGCACGGTGTATCGGCCCTCCGAGTCGTCCGAACATGAACGCACCACAAGTTTTCGATCCGCATGGCGCGGCCGCCGCCGTCGCCGCTGACCCCGCGCCCCGCTTGCGCGAGATTCCCTATAACTACACGTCCTTCTCGGATCGCGAGATCGTGATCCGCCTGCTCGGCGAAGAGGCGTGGTCGGTGCTCGACGAACTGCGTGCCGAGCGCCGCACGGGCCGCTCGGCACGGATGCTGTATGAAGTGCTCGGCGACATCTGGGTCGTGCGCCGCAATCCGTACCTGCAGGACGACCTGCTCGACAACCCGAAGCGCCGCGCGCTGCTGATCGAGGCGCTGAACCACCGCCTGACCGAGATCGGCAAGCGCCGCAGCGCGGATCTCACCGAGCATCGCGACGACGCGGGCCGCGAGCGCGCATCGCGCGTCGAGATGCTCGAAACCGCCGCGCAGCGCGCGGTCAACGAGTTCGCCGACGAATTCGAGAAGATGGCCGACCTGCGCCGCCGCGCGACCAAGGCGCTCGGCCGCTGCACGGAGAAGGACAACATCCGCTTCGACGGGCTGTCGCGCGTGTCGCACGTGACCGACGCGACCGACTGGCGCGTCGAATACCCGTTCGTCGTGCTGACGCCCGACACCGAAGCCGAGATCGCGGCGCTGATCAAGGCGTGCTTCGAGCTCGGCCTGACCGTGATCCCGCGTGGCGGCGGTACCGGCTACACGGGCGGCGCGGTGCCGCTCACGCCGTTCTCCGCCGTCATCAACACCGAAAAACTCGAACAGCTCGGCGCGGTCGAGCTGACCGAACTGCCGGGCGTCGCGCACAAGGTGCCGACGATCTTCTCCGGCGCGGGCGTCGTCACGCGCCGCGTGACCGAGGCGGCCGAAGCGGCCGGCTACGTATTCGCGGTCGATCCGACGTCGCTCGACGCATCGTGCATCGGCGGCAACGTCGCGATGAACGCGGGCGGCAAGAAGGCCGTGCTGTGGGGCACCGCGCTCGACAACCTGGCCTGGTGGCGGATGGTCGACCCGGACGGCAACTGGCTCGAAGTCACGCGCCACGAGCACAACCAGGGCAAGATCCACGACATCGCGGTCGCGCGTTTCGAGCTGAAGTGGTTCGACGGTGCGTACGCGCCGGGCGAGAAGCTGCTGAAGACCGAGATGCTCGAGATCGAAGGCCGCCGGTTCCGCAAGGAAGGGCTCGGCAAGGACGTCACCGACAAATTCCTCGCCGGCCTGCCGGGCGTGCAGAAGGAAGGCTGCGACGGGCTCATCACGTCCGCGCGCTGGGTGCTGCACAAGATGCCCGCGCACACGCGCACCGTCTGCCTCGAGTTCTTCGGGCAGGCGCGCGAGGCGATCCCGAGCATCGTCGAGATCAAGGATTACCTGTTTGAAACGTCGAAGCAGGGCGGCGCGATCCTCGCGGGCCTCGAGCACCTCGACGAGCGCTACCTGCGCGCGGTCGGCTACGCGACCAAGAGCAAGCGCAATGCGTTCCCGAAGATGGTGCTGATCGGCGACATCGTCGGCGATGACGCCGACGCGGTCGCGCACGCGACGTCCGAAGTGATCCGGATGGCGAACGGCAAGAGCGGCGAAGGCTTCGTCGCGATCAGCGCGGAGGCGCGCAAGCGCTTCTGGCTCGACCGCAGCCGTACGGCCGCGATCGCGAAGCACACGAACGCGTTCAAGATCAACGAAGACGTCGTGATCCCGCTGAACCGGATGGGCGAGTACACCGACGGCATCGAGCGGATCAACATCGAGCTGTCGCTGAAGAACAAGCTGCAGCTCGTCGACGCGCTCGAAGCGTTCTTCCGCGCCGGCAACCTGCCGCTCGGCAAGACCGACGACGCGAACGAGATCCCGAGCGCCGAGCTGCTCGAAGATCGTGTACAGCAGGCGCTGGAGTTGCTCAAGCGCGTGCGCGCACGCTGGGAATTCGTGCGCGACCGGCTCGACCAGCCGCTGCGCGAGGCGCAGCACTATCTCGTGCAGCTCGGCTACGAAGCGCTCGCCGAGAAGTTCGCGGATCGCACGGACGAGCAGCCGGGCGCGACCGTGTTCCACATCACGCAGGACCGCACGGTCCGCATCTCGTGGAAGCAGGAGATCCGCGCGGAACTGCGCGCGATCTTCAACGGCGGCGCGTTCAAGCAGATCCTCGACGAAGCGCAGGCGATCCACAAGCGCGTGCTGCGTGGCCGCGTGTTCGTCGCGCTGCACATGCACGCGGGTGACGGCAACGTCCACACGAACATCCCGGTCAACTCCGACAACTACGAGATGCTGCAGGACGCGCACGCGTCGGTCGCACGCATCATGAAGCTGGCGCGCTCGCTCGACGGCGTGATCTCCGGCGAGCACGGGATCGGCATCACGAAGCTCGAGTTCCTGACCGACGACGAGATCGCCGAATTCCGCGCGTACAAGCAGCGCGTCGACCCGAACGGCCGTTTCAACAAGGGCAAGCTGCTCGACGGCGCCGATCTGCGCAACGCCTATACGCCCAGCTTCGGGCTGATGGGCTACGAATCGCTGATCATGCAGCAGTCCGACATCGGCGCGATCGCCGATTCGGTGAAGGACTGCCTGCGCTGCGGCAAGTGCAAGCCGGTGTGCGCGACGCACGTGCCGCGCGCGAACCTGCTGTACAGCCCGCGCAACAAGATCCTCGCGACGTCGCTGCTGGTCGAGGCGTTCCTGTACGAGGAGCAGACGCGCCGCGGCGTGTCGATCAAGCACTGGGACGAGTTCAACGACGTGGCCGACCACTGCACGGTGTGCCACAAGTGCGCGACGCCGTGCCCGGTGAAGATCGACTTCGGCGACGTCACGATGAACATGCGCAACCTGTTGCGCAAGATGGGCAAGAAGAAGTTCAATGCCGGCAACGCGGCCGGCATGTTCTTCCTGAACGCGACCAATCCGCAGACGATCAACGCCGCGCGCACCGTGATGATGGGCGTCGGCTACAAGGTGCAGCGCTTCGCGAACGACATGCTGAAGAAGGTCGTGACGAAGCAGACGCAGCACCCGCCCGCGACGGTCGGCAAGCCACCCGTCGTCGAGCAGGTGATCCACTTCGTCAACAAGAAGATGCCGGGCAACCTGCCGAAGAAGACGGCGCGCGCGCTGCTCGACATCGAGGACAACAAGATCGTGCCGATCATCCGCAACCCGAAGTCGACGACCGTCGATTCGGAAGCGGTGTTCTACTTCCCGGGCTGCGGCTCCGAGCGCCTGTTCTCGCAGGTCGGCCTCGCGACGCAGGCGATGCTGTGGGAAGCCGGCGTGCAGACCGTGTTGCCGCCGGGCTACCTGTGCTGCGGCTATCCGCAGCGCGGCTCGGGCCAGTACGACAAGGCCGAGAAGATCGTCACCGACAACCGCGTGCTGTTCCACCGCGTGGCGAACACGCTGAACTACCTCGACATCAAGACGGTCGTCGTATCGTGCGGTACCTGCTACGACCAGCTCGCGGGCTACGAATTCGACAAGATCTTCCCGGGCTGCCGGATCATCGACATCCACGAGTTCCTGCTCGAGAAGGGGATGAAGCTCGACGGCGTGTCGGGCACGCGCTACATGTATCACGACCCGTGCCACACGCCGATCAAGACGATGGACCCGGTGAAGCTCGTCAACGAGCTGATGGGCGCGGAAAAGGACGGCTACAAGATCGAGAAGAACGATCGCTGCTGCGGCGAATCGGGCACGCTCGCGGTCACGCGCCCGGACGTGTCGACGCAGGTCCGCTTCCGCAAGGAAGAGGAGATCCGCAAGGGCGCCGCGAAGCTGCGCGCGATTCCCGTCGTGGCCGGCGATGCGCCGGCGCCGGCCGCCGCGGCCGCGAACGGCCCGGACGTGAAGATCCTGACGAGCTGCCCGTCGTGCCTGCAGGGCCTGTCGCGCTACAGCGAGGATGCGAACCTCGAAGCCGACTACATCGTGGTCGAAATTGCGCGCCAGGTGCTCGGCGAGAACTGGATGGCCGATTATGTCGCACGTGCCAACAATGGCGGGATCGAGCGCGTGCTGGTCTAATGCGGGCATGACGACCGCCCGACCGGGCCAGGAATGAGCGGGCGCCGGCGCAGCAATGCCGGCGCCTGTCCACATGGGAGCGACGATGGAATGCGTGTTTTGCCGTGAAGACGGCGGCGATCTGCTCTGGCAGGACGATGCGGTGCGCGTCGTTCTCGCGACGGGCGAGCACGACTACCCGGGCTTCTGCCGGGTGATCTGGGGCGCGCACGTGGCCGAGTTCTCCGATCTCGGCGAATCCGAGCGGGCCCACCTGATGCGCGTGGTCTACGCGGTCGAGCGGGCCGTGCGCCGCGTGATGCAGCCGAACAAGGTGAATCTCGCGAGCCTCGGCAACATGGTGCCGCACGTGCACTGGCACGTGATCCCGCGCTTTTCCAACGACGCCCACTTCCCGCAGCCCGTCTGGGCGCCGCGCCAGCGCAGCGTGTCCGAGGCGCTGTTGCGCACGCGCGCCGCGCAGGCCTCGCTGCTGCACAATGCGGTGCGCGAGGAAATTCAACGCATGACCGATTCGAGGCAACCATGAGCGGTTTGACTTCCACGACGCCGATTCCGTCCGGCGTCGTCGTGCACGCGGTGTCGCGCGTGCTCGAATTGCAGTACCCGAACGGCGACAGCTACCGGATTCCGTTCGAGCTGATGCGCGTCTATTCGCCGTCGGCCGAGGTGCGCGGACACGGGCCCGGCCAGGAGACGCTGCAGACCGGCAAGCGCGAGGTGACGATCACGGCGCTCGAGGGCGTCGGCAACTACGCACTGCAGCCGACGTTCTCCGACGGCCATTCGACCGGTATCTACTCGTGGGATCTGCTGTACGAACTGGCGACGCAGCAGGACGCGCTGTGGCGCGACTATTTCGACAAATTGAAGGCAGCGGGCGTCGAGCGCGACGCCCCGATGCAGGCGGCCTCCGCGTCGCACGGCCACTGCCACTGAAATCGACGGCGCCCGCTCGGCGCCGTCTTGCCATTTACTGAGGATCAACGCGATGAGCAAAACCCACTTCGGCTTCGAAAGCGTCGAGGAAAACGAAAAAGCGAAGAAAGTGGCGGGGGTGTTCCATTCGGTCGCGAGCAACTACGATCTGATGAACGACCTGATGTCGGCGGGCATGCACCGCGCGTGGAAGGCGTTCACGATCGCGCAGGCGAACGTGCGCCCCGGTTTCAAGGTGCTCGATATCGCGGCCGGCACCGGCGACCTGACGAAGTCGTTCAAGAAGGCGGCCGGGCCGACAGGCGAGGTCTGGCATACGGACATCAACGAATCGATGCTGCGCGTCGGCCGCGACCGGTTGCTCGACAAGGGGATCGTGACGCCGTCGCTGCTGTGCGACGCGGAGAAAATTCCCTTTCCGGACAACTACTTCGATGTGGTCACGGTCGCGTTCGGGCTGCGCAACATGACGCACAAGGACGCCGCGCTGGCCGAGATGCGCCGCGTGACGAAGCCCGGCGGCCGCGTGATGGTGCTGGAATTCTCGAAAGTCTGGGATCCGTTGAAAAAAGCGTACGATCTGTATTCTTTCAAAGTATTACCGTGGCTTGGCGACAAGTTCGCGAAAGATGCTGAAAGTTACCGGTATCTTGCTGAATCTATCCGGATGCACCCCGATCAGGACACGCTGAAGACGATGATGGAACAAGCGGGCCTCGATGCCGTCAAATATTACAATTTGTCAGGTGGCGTGGTAGCTTTACACCTAGGAACCAAGTACTAAGGGGTTCTTTCCATACATTCGCCTTACATCTGGAGAAGCTGATGTCCGAAACGCGTTCGTTGTTCAACCGTAGCAAGCCGTCGAAGCCGTGGGCTCGACGGGTCGGCACGCTGCTGATGGTCGGCCTGCTCACGGCCGGCACGTTCGCATCGCTCGACGCTGAAGCCAAGCGCATGGGCGGCGGGCGCAGCATCGGCCGGCAGAATTCCACCGTCACGCAGCGCCAGGCCACGCCGCCCGCGCAGCAGCCGATGCAGCAGGCCGCGCCGTCGCAGGCGCAGCGTGCGAATCCGGCCACGCCCACGCCGGCCGCGCAGCCCAACCGCTCGCGCTGGCTCGGGCCGATCGCCGGCCTCGCGGCCGGTCTCGGCATCGCGGCGCTGCTGTCGCACTTCGGCCTCGGCGGCGCGTTCGCGAGCATGATGGCGAACGTCATCGTGATCGCCCTGCTCGCGATGGTCGGTATCTGGCTGATCCGCAAGTTCATGAACCGCCGTCGCCCGCAGGAGCCGGCGTACTCGGTCGGTGGCTCGGCGTCGTCGTCGGGCGGCTACTCGCAAAGCCCGTCGTTCCAGCAAGGCAATACCGGCAGCAACTATGCGGGCAGCGGCAGCAGCTATGCGAACGAAGCGCAGGGCGTGTTCGGCGGCGGTGCAGCGGCAGCGGCTGCGGCGGCACCGCTCCAGGTGCCGGCCGGCTTCGATTCCGAGGCGTTCCTGCGCAGCGCGAAGGTCTACTTCGTGCGCCTGCAGGCGGCGTGGGACCAGGGCAACCTGGCCGACATCCGCGAGTTCACGACGCCCGAAATGTTCGCCGAGATCAAGATCGACCTCGATTCGCGCGGTAACGAGGCGAACCAGACCGACGTCGTGCAGCTCGACGCGGAACTGGTTGCCATCGAGGATCGCGGCATCGAGCAATCGGCGAGCGTGCGTTTCCACGGCCTGATCCGCGAATCGGCGAGCGCGTCGGCCGCACCGTTCGACGAGGTGTGGAACCTGTCGAAGTCGGGCAGCCAGGGCTGGCTGCTCGCGGGTATCCAGCAGATCAACACGCACTGAGCGTGCCCGGCGGCCCGCGCCGCCAGGCACCCGGGCGACGGCCGCCGCACTGCGACCGCTTGCCGCCCGGGTGTACGGTCAGGCACGGTCTGCCGACGATCCGACGTTACAATAGAAACCCGCGTGGGCGCCCGGCCTGCGCGGGTTTTTTCTTTCCCAGCCCGATGACCTTTGCCGCCAAGCCTTTTGCTGCTGCTGTCAATCACCTGCTCGCGCGCGAATCATGGGCGCGCGACCGCCTGATTCCCTATGCGGGCAAGACTGCCCGGATCGACGTGCCCCCCGTGACGCTCACGCTGCTGGTGCAGCCGGACGGCTATCTGTCCGCCGTCGACGCGCACGATGCGCAACAGGTCGACGTGTCGATCGCGCTCGCCGGCGACACGGTCGCCGCGTTCCTGCAGGGCGGCCAGGCGGCCGTGATGAAGCATGTGAAGATCGAGGGCGACGCGGAATTCGCGACGCAGATCGCGAAGCTGGCCGAGCACTTGCGCTGGGAACCTGAAGAAGATCTCGCGAAGCTGGTCGGCGACGCGGCGGCATACCGGATCGCGACGGTCGTGCGCGACGCCGGTGCGCGCGCGCGACGCACCGGCCGCAACGTGCTCGATTCCGTCGCCGAATACTGGCTCGACGAGAACCCGCAAGTCGTCCGGCGCACGTCGCTCGGCGGTTTCGACGCCGAACTGGCGCGCGCACGCGATGCGCTCGCGCGGGTCGAAAAGCGGGTCGAGCGACTCGAACAAAAAATCGGCGCGCGCACGGGCCCAGGCCCGCGCGGCGCGCACTGAGGGCCGCAGGGCATGCGCATTTTCCGTTTCATCAAGATTGTCTACACCGTCATCCGCTTTGGTCTCGACGAAGTGATGCTGTCCCGGATCGACGACCGGCGCGTGAAGCTGCTGTTGCGGATCACGACGATCGGCCGCCGTTATTCCGATCCGCCCGCCGTGCGGCTGCGTCACGCGCTCGAAAGCCTCGGCCCGATCTTCGTGAAGTTCGGCCAGGTGCTGTCGACGCGTCGCGACCTGCTGTCGGTCGATTTCGCGAACGAACTCGCGAAACTGCAGGACCAGGTGCCGCCGTTCGATTCGGCCGTCGCGATCTCGATCATCGAGAAGTCGCTCGGTGCGCCGGTCGACGAGCTGTTCGACGAATTCGAGCGCGAGCCGGTCGCGAGCGCGTCGATCGCGCAGGTGCATTTCGCGAAGCTGAAGCAGGGCGTGCATGCGGGCAAGGCCGTTGCGGTGAAGGTGCTGCGCCCGAACATGCTGTCCGTGATCGACTCGGATCTCGCGCTGATGCGCGACATCGCCATCTGGACCGAGCGCATGTGGGCCGATGGCCGCCGCCTGAAGCCGCGCGAGGTCGTCGCCGAATTCGACAAGTACCTGCACGACGAACTCGACCTGATGCGCGAGGCCGCGAACGGCAGCCAGCTGCGCCGCAACTTCGCGGGCCTCGACCTGCTGCTCGTGCCCGAGATGTTCTGGGATTTCTCGACGTCGCAGGTGCTCGTGATGGAGCGCATGACGGGGGTGCCGATCAGCCAGGTCGAGACGCTGCGCTCGGCCGGCGTCGACATCAAGAAGCTCGCGCGCGAAGGCGTCGAGATCTTCTTCACGCAGGTGTTCCGCGATGGCTTCTTCCATGCGGACATGCACCCCGGCAACATCCAGGTGAGCCTCGACCCGAGCACGTTCGGGCGCTATATCGCGCTCGATTTCGGGATCGTCGGCGCGCTGTCCGATTTCGACAAGAACTACCTCGCGCAGAACTTCCTCGCGTTCTTCAAGCGCGACTACCACCGCGTCGCGACGCTGCACCTCGAATCGGGCTGGGTGCCGCCCGAGACGCGCGTCGAAGAACTCGAAAGCGCGATCCGCGCGGTGTGCGAGCCGTATTTCGACCGTGCGCTGAAAGATATTTCGCTCGGCCAGGTGCTGATGCGTCTGTTCTCGACGTCGCGCCGCTTCAACGTCGAGATCCAGCCGCAGCTCGTGCTGCTGCAGAAGACGATGCTGAACGTCGAAGGGCTCGGCCGCTCGCTCGACCCCGAGCTCGACCTGTGGAAGACCGCGAAGCCGTACCTCGAGCGCTGGATGACCGAGCAGATCGGCCTGCGCGGCTGGTACGAGCGCTTCAAGGTCGAGGCGCCGCAGTGGAGCAAGACGCTGCCGCAACTGCCGCGCCTGATCCATCACGCGATGGCCGCGCGCCATGACGCACCGCGCGCCGCGAGCGAGGACCTGATGCGCCAGATCCTCGTCGAGCAGAAACGTACCAACAGGCTGTTGCAGGCGCTGCTGATCTTCGGCCTGTCGGTCGGCGTCGGCGCGCTGGTCGCGCGCGTGCTGTTCGCGCTCGCGTACGGCGCCTGACCGAAAGGAGCAACGCGATGTCCGATCCGAAGCAACCGGCTGCACCGACGGCCGCCGATTTCGCGACGCGCGACCCCGGCAACGCATCGTTCTGGGACGAGCGCTTCGAGCGTGGCGTGACGCCGTGGGAATTCGGCGGCGTGCCCGACGGTTTTCGCGCGTTTGCGCATCGGCTCGAGCCGTGCACGGTGCTGATTCCCGGCTGCGGCAGTGCGCAGGAGGCCGGGTGGCTCGCACAGGCCGGTTGGCCCGTGCGCGCGATCGATTTCGCCGCGCAGGCGGTGGCTGCCGCGAAGGCGCAGCTCGGCGCGCACGCGGACGTCGTCGAGCAGGCCGATTTCTTTGCGTACCGGCCGCCGTTCGACGTGCAGTGGGTGTACGAGCGCGCGTTCCTGTGCGCGCTGCCGCCGGCCATGCGCACGGGCTACGCGGCACGGATGGCCGAGCTGTTGCCCGTGGACGGATTGCTGGCCGGCTATTTCTTCGTGATGGCGAAACCGAAGGGGCCGCCGTTCGGAATCGAGCGTGCGGAACTCGATGCGCTGCTCGCGCCGCACTTCGAGTTGATCGAGGATTTGCCCGTGACCGATTCGCTGGCCGTGTTCGAAGGGCATGAGCGCTGGCTCACGTGGCGCCGCCGCTGATGCACGGGCGTAGCGGCCGTTGCCGGACCGCGCCGGGGTTTCGGCTATAATTCAAGGTTTTGCAAGCTGTTTCCAGTTTCCGCGGGAAAAATATCATGCCGATCTACGCCTATCGATGCGAAGCGTGTGGTTTCGCGAAGGACGTGCTCCAGAAGATGAGCGACGCGCCGTTGTCGCAGTGCCCGGAATGCGGGAAGGATGCGTTTCGCAAGCAGGTCACTGCCGCGGGCTTCCAGTTGAAGGGTTCGGGTTGGTACGTCACCGATTTCCGTGGCGGTTCGGGTGGCGCCAGCGCGCCGGCGACCGCGTCGGGTGACACGGCTGCGGCGGCACCCGCCGCGGCGGAGCCGGCAGCGGCCGCGCCGGCCGCTGCGAGTTCCGAAAGCACGTCGACGACGAGCGCCGCGCCCGCCCCGGCTGCAGCGCCCGCCGCCAGTAGTTGACCGTCGCGGTCCGACCGGGCCGCGACCACTCCGCGCCGCCGCCGGCGCGGTTCATTGACGGCAGATGATGAAAAAGACGACCCTGAAATCGGTGTTTCTGACCGGCCTGCTGGTTCTCGTCCCGCTCGCGATCACGCTGTGGGTGCTCGGCCTCATCATCGGCACGATGGACCAGACGCTGCTCCTGCTGCCCGAATCGTGGCAGCCCGAGCGGATGCTCGGCTTCCATCTGCCGGGGATCGGCGCGGTGCTGACGCTTGCGTTCATCTTCGTCGTCGGTCTGGCCACGCGGAATTTCGTCGGCCAGAAGCTCGTCACCTGGTGGAATGCGGTCGTGCGTCACATCCCGGTCGTGGGGCCGATCTACACGAGCGTCAAGCAGGTGTCGGACACGCTGCTGTCGAGTAGCGGCAACGCGTTCCGCAAGGCGCTGCTGATCGAATATCCGCGCCGCGGCTCGTATACGATCGCGTTTCTGACCGGCACGCCCGGCGGCGACGTGCTCAATCATCTGACGGAAGAATACGTGAGCGTGTATATCCCGACGACGCCGAACCCGACGTCGGGCTTCTTCCTGATGCTGCCGAAGAGCGAAGTCATCGAACTCGACATGTCGGTCGATGCCGCGCTCAAGTACATCGTCTCGATGGGCGTCGTGGCGCCTCCGGCGCCGGCTCCGGCGCCCGCCCGCCGTCCCGTCGAGCCGCCGCTGTAAGTAAAGAATCATCGCCCGGGCCGCGCGTTGCGGCGCCCGTTGATCAAACCGAACGAAAGCAAACATCATGTCGATGCGTACTGAATACTGCGGTCTCGTGACCGAACACCTGCTGGGCCAAACCGTGTCGCTGTGCGGCTGGGTGCAGCGCCGCCGCGATCACGGCGGTGTGATCTTCATCGACCTGCGCGATCGTGAAGGCCTCGTGCAGGTAGTGTGCGACCCGGATCGCGCGGAGATGTTCGCGACCGCCGAAGGCGTGCGCAACGAGTTCTGCGTGCAGATCAAGGGCCTCGTGCGCAACCGTCCGGAAGGCACGGTCAACGCCGGCCTGAAGAGCGGCAAGATCGAAGTGCTGTGCCACGAACTGAACGTGCTGAACGCGTCGGTCACGCCGCCGTTCCAGCTCGACGACGACAACCTGTCGGAAACGACGCGCCTCACGCACCGCGTGCTCGACCTGCGCCGCCCGCAGATGCAGCACAACCTGCGCTTGCGTTACCGCGTCGCGATCGAGGCGCGCAAGTACCTCGACGAGCAGGGCTTCATCGACATCGAAACGCCGATGCTGACGAAGAGCACGCCGGAAGGCGCGCGCGACTACCTCGTGCCGTCGCGCGTGAACGCGGGCCAGTTCTTCGCGCTGCCGCAGTCGCCGCAGCTGTTCAAGCAGCTGCTGATGGTCGCGAACTTCGACCGTTACTACCAGATCACCAAGTGCTTCCGCGACGAAGACCTCCGTGCCGACCGTCAGCCGGAATTCACGCAGATCGACTGCGAAACGTCGTTCCTCGGCGAGCAGGAAATCCGTGACCTGTTCGAAGACATGATCCGTCACATCTTCAAGACGACGATCGACGTCGAGCTCGACGCGAAATTCCCGGTGATGCCGTACTCGGAAGCGATGGCGCGTTTCGGTTCGGACAAGCCGGACCTGCGCGTGCAGCTCGAATTCACCGAGCTGACCGACGCGATGAAGGACGTCGACTTCAAGGTGTTCAGCACGCCGGCCAACGCGAAGGACGGCCGTGTCGCGGCGCTGCGCGTGCCGAAGGGCAGCGAACTGTCGCGCGGCGACATCGACGGCTACACGGAATTCGTGCGCATCTACGGTGCGAAGGGCCTTGCCTGGATCAAGGTCAACGAGAAGGCGAAGGGCCGCGACGGCCTGCAGAGCCCGATCGTCAAGAACCTGCACGACGCATCGATCGCGGCGATCCTCGAGCGCACCGGTGCTGAAGACGGCGACATCATCTTCTTCGCGGCCGACCGCGCGAAGGTCGTCAACGACAGCCTCGGCGCACTGCGCCTGAAGATCGGCCATTCGGAATTCGGCAAGGCGAACGGCCTCGTTCAGGCCGGCTGGAAGCCGCTGTGGGTCGTCGACTTCCCGATGTTCGAATACGACGACGAAGATGCACGCTACGTCGCCGCGCACCACCCGTTCACGAGCCCGAAGGACGAGCACCTCGAGTACCTCGAGACCGACCCGGGCCGCTGCCTCGCGAAGGCGTACGACATGGTGCTGAACGGCTGGGAAATCGGCGGCGGCTCGGTGCGTATCTATCAGGAAGAAGTGCAGAGCAAGGTGTTCCGCGCGCTGAAGATCGGTGCGGAAGAAGCGCAACTGAAGTTCGGCTTCCTGCTGGACGCGCTGCAGTACGGTGCGCCGCCGCACGGCGGTATCGCATTCGGTCTCGACCGCATCGTCACGATGATGGCCGGCGCCGATTCGATCCGCGACGTGATCGCGTTCCCGAAGACGCAGCGTGCGCAGGATCTGCTCACGCAAGCGCCGAGCCCGGTCGACGAGCGTCAGCTGCGCGAACTGCACATCCGCCTGCGTCAGCCGGAACAGCCGAAGGCGTAACGCGTTTGGCACCCGGTCGTGTGTGCGGTCACGCGCACACGACGCACATGAAAAAGGCGCGCGATGCGCCTTTTTCATTTTTTGCGGTACAGTCGCAGCACTTGCCGCACGTTCGGGGCACATGCCCGACGCACGGCCCTGTGCCGCATGAAACAACGATGACGAAGCCGCCGAAAATCCCCGAATCCGTTCTTGTCGTGATCTACACGCCCGACCTCGATGTGCTCGTGATCAAGCGTGCCGACCAGCCCGATTTCTGGCAATCGGTCACCGGCTCGAAGGATGCACTGGACGAGCCGCTCGCGCTCACCGCCGCGCGCGAGGTGGCGGAGGAAACCGGCATCGCGATCGGCACGGCGGACGTGCCGGCCGGCGCGCTCGTCGACTGGCGCCACCGGATCGAATACTCGATCTATCCGCAATATCTGCACCGCTATGCGCCGGGCGTCACGCGCAACGTCGAGCACTGGTTCGGCCTGTGCGTGCCGCATCGCGTCGGCGTGACGTTGTCGCCGCGCGAGCACGTCGACCACGCGTGGCTGCCGTTCCGCGAGGCGGCCGCGCGCTGCTTCTCGCCGTCGAACGCCGAGGCGATCCTGCAACTGCCCGCGCGCGTGGCCCTGTCGCGCGCGCCGCACGGCTCGTCCGCATGACGGCGGAAGCCCGCAAGCGCTTCGCGCAATTGCGGCAGATGTTCCTGCAGGAACGCGGCTCCGCATCGCGGCTCGCGTTCACGTCGGGCAACACCGTGCGGCTGTGCGAGAGCGGCGGCGCGTTCTTCCGGGCCCTGATCGAACGGATCGATGCGGCCCGCGAGCAGGTGATGCTCGAAACCTACATCTTCTGCGACGATGCAGCCGGCCGGCCGGTGTCGGATGCGCTGATCCGTGCGGCGCAGCGCGGCGTGCGCGTGCGCGTGATCACCGACGGCATCGGCACCGCGCGCCTGCCGCTGTTCGACACGTGGGTTGAGGCCGGTGTCGAGCACTGCATCTACAACCGCTTCCTGTTCGGCCGCTTCGGCTTCTCGCGCACGCATCGCAAGCTTGCGGTGATCGATCATGCGGCCGCGTTCTGCGGCGGCATCAACATCGTCGACGACTACGCGCAGAACGGCACGACGCTGCCGTTTCCGCGCTGGGATTTCGCGGTCGAGATGGCCGGGCCTGCGGTGTCCGACGTGCGCGCGGCGTTCGAGCTGCAGTGGCACCGGATCCAGTTCGGCCACAAGCCGTATGCCCAGTACGCGGCCGGGCTGCACGGCGGCGAAGCGTTCCCCGACATGTTCCGGCGCTGGATGCGCAGCCACCGGTGGATCAAGGCCGGTGCACTCAGGGTCGTGACGGAGCCGAGCGTCGCGTTCGTCGCGCGCGACAACGTCGTGAACCGCCGCGCGATCGAGAAGGCATATCTCGCGGCGATCGGCCAGGCGCGCCAGCGGATCCTGCTCGCGAATCCGTACTTCATGCCGGGCCGCAAGCTGCGCCGTGCGCTGACGGGCGCCGCACGGCGCGGCGTCGACGTGCGGATCCTGATCGGCCGCAAGGAGTTCGCGGCGCTCGATACGGCCGTGCCGTTCCTCTATCACGCGCTGCTGCGCGCGGGCGTGCGCGTCGCCGAATACGACAAGACGATGCTTCACGGCAAGGTCGCCGTGATCGACGACAACTGGGCGACGGTCGGCTCGTCGAACCTGGACGCGCTGAGCCTGATGCTGAACAATGAAGCGAATGTCGTGCTGGTGCGTTACGATGCTGTCACGAACGAACTGCGCGACGCGATCGCGGCTGCGTTCGCCGATGGCCGGGAAATCGACCCCGCGCGCTTCGCCGCGCGCCCGCGCATCGAGCGTCTGCTGAACTGGCTTGCGTACACCGCATATCGCGTCGTGATGAAGGCGCTGACGGTCGGCGGTTACGACTGACGCAGACTAAGCATTCGCTTCAAAATATCTGTCCGCACGTTCGTGCGGAAAAGCCGCTCCGGTCCCGCCGGAATCGCGCAAAATAGCGGCTCGGTTAGACACCGGTTTCTAATAATTTCCTTGTTTCGCGAGCGGCCGCACTCAATAATAGTACGGCCGTTCGATTTTATTCGAACCCCCGAACGGTTACAGAAATAGCTATGCGAAAAGGCGAACAGACGCGTGCCGCGATACTTGAAGCTGCTTTGGACCTCGCCAGCCGTGACGGGCTGGAGGGGCTGACGATCGGCCTGCTGGCCGAGCGCATGCAGATGAGCAAGAGCGGTGTGTTCGCGCACTTCGGATCGCGTGAGGACCTGCAGGTCGAGGTCGTCCGCGAGTATCACCATCGTTTCGAAAACGAGGTGTTCTTTCCGAGCCTGCGCGAGTCGCGAGGCTTGCCGCGCCTTCGGGCGATGCTGGCCCGCTGGACGGAGAAGCGCATCCAGGAGGTGACGACGGGATGCATCTACATCAGCGGTGCGGTCGAGTACGACGACCGGCCTGACAGCCCCGTGCGCGAGCAGTTGATCGCGAGCGTGACAGCCTGGCGTGCCGCGATGCTGCGTGCCATTTCGCAGGCGAAAGAAGAAGGCCATCTGCGTGCGGATACCGATCCGGACCTGATGCTCTTCGAGTTGTACAGCTTCACGCTCGGCCTGCATCACGACGCCCGCTTCCTGCATTCGCCGGACGCCGTGCGCCTCACGTGGGCCGCGCTGGAAAAGACGATTGTTTCGTATCAGAGCGAGAGCCGTTAGCGGCGCGTGACCCGCCCGCCAGGAGCTCGAGCCGTTTTGCCCACCTTTGGAGAGAGTCATGGGACAGTACGCCGCGCCGCTGCGCGACATGCAATTCGTGTTGCACGAGCTTCTGAACGTCGAAGCCGAAGTCAAGCAAATGCCCAAGCATGCGGACCTCGACGCCGACACGATCAACCAGGTCCTCGAGGAAGCGGGCAAGTTCTGCTCCGAGGTACTGTTCCCGCTGAACCAGGTCGGCGACCGCGAAGGCTGCACGTATGAAGGCGACGGCGTCGTGAAGACGCCGACCGGCTTCAAGGAGGCCTACCAGCAATACGTCGAGGCCGGCTGGCCGGCGCTCGGCTGCGATCCGGACTACGGCGGCCAGGGCCTGCCCGCGTTCGTGAACAACGCGCTCTACGAAATGATGAATTCGGCGAACCAGGCCTGGACGATGTATCCGGGCCTGTCGCACGGCGCCTACGAATGCCTGCACGCACACGGCGCGCCGGAACTGCAGAAGGCCTACCTGCCGAAGCTCGTGACCGGCGAATGGACCGGCACGATGTGTCTGACGGAGCCGCATTGCGGCACCGACCTCGGCATCCTGCGCACCAAGGCCGAACCGAACGGCGACGGCTCGTACTCGATCAGCGGCACGAAGATCTTCATCTCGAGCGGCGAGCACGACATGGCCACGAACATCATCCACCTCGTGCTCGCGCGCCTGCCGGACGCGCCGCAGGGCACGAAGGGGATCTCGCTGTTCATCGTGCCGAAGTTTATTCCCGACGCAGCGGGCGAGCCGGGCGAGCGCAACGGCATCAAGTGCGGCTCGATCGAACACAAGATGGGCATCCACGGCAACTCGACGTGCGTGATGAACCTCGACAACGCGAAGGGCTGGATGGTCGGCGAGCCGAACAAGGGCTTGAACGCGATGTTCGTGATGATGAACGCGGCCCGTCTCGGCGTGGGCGCGCAAGGTCTCGGCCTCACGGAAGTCGCGTACCAGAACTCGCTCGCGTATGCGAAGGATCGTCTGCAGATGCGCTCGCTGACGGGCCCGAAGGCACCGGACAAGCCGGCCGACCCGATCATCGTGCACCCGGACGTGCGCCGCATGCTGCTCACGCAGAAGGCCTACGCGGAAGGCGCACGCGCGTTCACGTACTGGTCCGCGCTGCAGATCGACAAGGAACTGTCGCACGGTGACGAAGCCGTGCGCAAGGAAGCCGCCGACCTCGTCGCGCTGCTCACGCCGATCATCAAGGCGTTCCTGACCGACAACGCATTCGAGTGCACGAACCACGCGATGCAGATCTACGGCGGCCACGGCTTCATCTCCGAGTGGGGCATGGAGCAGTACGTGCGCGACGCGCGGATCAACATGATCTACGAAGGCACGAACTCGATCCAGTCGCTCGACCTGCTGGGCCGCAAGGTGCTCGGCGACATGGGCGCGAAGCTGAAGAAGTTCGGCAAGCTCGTGACGGAATTCGCGGAAGCCGAAGGCGTGAAGCCGGAAATGGCCGAGTTCATCAACCCGCTCGCCGACATCGGCGACAAGGTGCAGAAGCTGACGATGGAAATCGGCATGAAGGCGATGCAGAACCCCGACGAAGTCGGTGCTGCGGCCGTGCCGTACCTGCGTACCGTCGGCCACCTGGTGTTCTCGTACTTCTGGGCGCGCATGGCACGCCTCGCCCTCGACAACGAAGCGTCGGGCGACCCGTTCTACAAGTCGAAGCTCGCGACGGCCCGCTTCTACTTCGCGCGTCTGCTGCCCGAAACGGCGTCGACGATCCGCGCCGCGCGCGCCGGCTCGAAGACGATGATGGAAGTCGACGAATCGCTGTTCTGACGCGAGTCCGGGCGGTGCGCGCCGCGCGCCGCCCGAACGCAACGGTTCCTGGTACTCACTTCGCCGTGCAGCCCTCACAACCCGCGCTGCACGACACTATCCGGAGACATCCCGTGAGCAATTTCCTGATTCGCAAGGTCGCCGTGCTGGGCGCCGGCGTGATGGGCGCGCAGATCGCCGCGCACCTCATCAACGCACGCGTGCCGGTGCTGCTGTTCGACCTGCCGGCCAAGGAAGGCCCGAAAAACGCGATCGCGCTGAAGGCGATCGAGAACCTGAAAAAGCTGTCGCCCGCGCCGTTCGGCGTGAAGGACGACGCGAAGTACCTCGAAGCAGCGAACTACGAAGACGACATCGCGAAGCTGGCCGAATGCGACGTCGTGATCGAGGCGATCGCCGAGCGCATGGACTGGAAGCACGACCTGTACAAGAAGGTCGCGCCGCACATCGCGCCGAACGCGATCTTCGCGACCAACACGTCGGGCCTGTCGATCACGAAGCTGTCCGAAGGTTTCTCGGACGAGCTGAAGTCGCGCTTCTGCGGCGTGCACTTCTTCAACCCGCCGCGCTACATGCACCTCGTCGAACTGATCCCGACCGCGTATACGCGCCCGGAGATCCTCGACCAGCTCGAAACCTTCCTGACGAGCATCGTCGGCAAGGGCGTCGTGCGCGCGAAGGACACGCCGAACTTCATCGCGAACCGCGTCGGCATCTTCTCGATCCTCGCGGTGATCACCGAGGCCGCGAAGTTCGGCCTGCGCTTCGACGAAGTCGACGACCTGACGGGCAGCCGCCTCGGTCGCGCGAAGTCGGCGACGTTCCGCACCGCGGACGTGGTCGGCCTCGACACGATGGCGCACGTGATCAAGACGATGCAGGACAACCTCGCCGACGATCCGTTCTTCCCGGTCTACCAGACGCCCGCCGTGCTCGCCGAACTGGTGAAGCAGGGTGCGCTCGGCCAGAAGACGGGCGGCGGTTTCTACAAGAAGGAAGGTAAGGCGATCAAGGTGCTCGACGCGAAGACGGGCACCTACGTCGACGCGGGCGCGAAGGCTGACGAAACCGTCGGCCGCATCCTGAAGCGTCCGCCGGCGGAGCGCCTGAAGCTGCTGCGTGAAACGGACCATCCGCATGCGCAGTTCCTGTGGTCGATCTTCCGCGACGTGTTCCACTACATCGGCGTGCATCTCGAGTCGATCGCCGACAACGCGCGCGACGTCGATCTCGCGATCCGCTGGGGCTTCGGCTGGAACGAAGGCCCGTTCGAAGGCTGGCAGGCTGCCGGCTGGAAGCAGGTCGCCGAGTGGGTGCAGGAAGACATCGCGGCCGGCAAGGCGCTGGCAAACGTGCCGCTGCCGTCGTGGGTGCTTGAGGGCCCGGTCGCCGAGAAGGGCGGCGTGCACACGGCCGAAGGCTCGTGGGCGCCGGCCGCGCAGCGCTTCGTGCCGCGTTCGGACCTCGCGGTCTACGACAAGCAAGTCTTCCGCGCGCCGCTGCTCGGTGAAGCAGGCGCCGATCCGAAGACCTACGGCAAGACGCTGTTCGAAACCGACGCGGTGCGTGCATGGGTCGACGACCGTGCGGGTGAAGACGACGTCGTGATCGTGTCGTTCAAGTCGAAGATGAACACGATCGGACCGAGCGTGATCGACGGCCTCGTGCAGGCGATCGAACTCGCGGAGAAGGACTACAAGGGCGTGGTGATCTGGCAGCCGACGTCGCTGAAGCTCGGCACGCCGGGCGGCCCGTTCTCGGCCGGCGCGAACCTCGAAGAGGCGATGCCCGCGTTCATGATGGGCGGCGCGAAGGGTATCGAGCCGTTCGTGAAGAAGTTCCAGGAAGGCATGCTGCGCGTGAAGTACGCGAACGTGCCGGTCGTCGCGGCCGTGTCGGGCATCGCGCTCGGCGGCGGGTGCGAGCTGATGCTGCACAGCGCGAAGCGTGTCGTGCATGTCGAGAGCTACATCGGTCTCGTCGAAGTGGGCGTCGGCCTCGTGCCGGCGGGCGGCGGCCTGAAGGAAGCGGCGCTGCGCGCGGCGGATGCCGCAACGGCCGCGAACGCGACCACCGACATCCTGAAGTTCGTCACGAAGTCGTTCGAGAATGCGGCGATGGCGAAGGTCTCGGCGTCCGCGCACGATGCACGTGCGATGGGCTACGTGAAGCCGTCCGACACGATCATCTTCAACGTGTTCGAACTGCTCGACACCGCGAAGAAGGAAGCGCGTGCGCTGGCCGCCACCGGCTACCGCGCACCGCTGCGTGCGAAGGACGTGCCGGTCGCAGGCCGCTCGGCGATCGCGACGATCAAGGCATCGCTCGTCAACATGCGTGACGGCCGCTTCATCAGCGACCACGACTACCTGATCGCGAGCCGCATCGCCGAAGCCGTGTGCGGCGGCGACGTCGAAGCCGGCAGCCTCGTCGACGAGCAGTGGCTGCTCGCGCTGGAGCGCCGTGCGTTCGTCGAGCTGCTCGGCACGCAGAAGACGCAGGAACGGATCATGGGCATGTTGCAGACCGGCAAGCCGGTGCGTAACTGAGCGAGCGGATAAGGCAAGGAGTCTCAAATGAGCAAACAATTGCAAGACGCATACATCGTCGCCGCTAGCCGCACGCCGATCGGCAAGGCCCCGCGCGGTGTCTTCAAGAATACGCGCCCGGACGAGCTGCTGGTCCACGCGATCAGGTCGGCGGTCGCGCAGGTGCCCGGCTTCGACACGAAGCTGATCGAGGACGCGATCATCGGCTGCGCGATTCCGGAAGCCGAGCAGGGCCTGAACGTCGCGCGCATGGGCGCGCTGCTCGCGGGCCTGCCGCAGACGGTCGGCGGCGTGACGGTCAACCGTTTCTGCGCGTCGGGCATCACCGCGCTGGCGATGGCGGCCGACCGCATCCGCGTCGGCGAATCGGACGCGATCTTCGCGGGCGGCTGCGAATCGATGAGCATGGTGCCGATGATGGGCAACAAGCCGTCGATGTCGCCGCACATCTTCGATCGCAATGAAGACTTCGGCATTGCGTACGGGATGGGCCTGACGGCCGAGCGCGTCGCCGAGCAGTGGAAGGTGAGCCGCGAAGACCAGGACGCGTTCTCGGTCGAGTCGCATCGCAAGGCGCTGGCCGCGCAGCAAGCCGGCGAGTTCAACGACGAGATCGCCGCGTACACGATCACCGAGCGTTTCCCGAACCTCGCGACCGGCGAAGTCGACGTGAAGACGCGCGAGATCGCGCTCGACGAAGGTCCGCGCGCGGATACGTCGATCGAAGGCCTCGCGAAGCTGCGCACGGTGTTCGCGAACAAGGGCTCGGTCACGGCCGGCAACAGCTCGCAGACGTCGGACGGCGCGGGCGCGTTGCTCGTCGTGTCGGAGAAGGTGCTGAAGGAATTCAACCTGACGCCGCTCGCACGCTTCGTGAGCTTCGCGGTGCGCGGCGTGCCGCCGGAAATCATGGGCATCGGCCCGAAGGAAGCGATTCCGGCCGCACTGAAGGCTGCTGGCCTGAAGCAGGACGATCTCGACTGGATCGAGCTGAACGAGGCGTTCGCCGCGCAGTCGCTGGCGGTGATGCGCGACCTCGGCCTCGACCCGTCGAAGGTCAACCCGATGGGCGGCGCGATCGCACTCGGCCACCCGCTCGGCGCGACCGGCGCGATCCGCGCGGCGACCGTCGTGCACGGCCTGCGCCGCCGCAACCTGAAGTACGGGATGGTCACGATGTGCGTCGGCACCGGCATGGGCGCCGCGGGCATCATCGAACGCCTGTAAGCGGGACGCGACGCAAAGCGACGACGGTGCGCGGGCCACGAGCTCGCGCACCGTTTTTTCATTCCGATAGAGGAAAGTCAAGGAGACGGTTGTGGCCGAAATTCAAGTGGAACGCGCCGAAGGCGTGATGACGATCACGATCGCGCGCCCGGCGAAGAAGAATGCGCTGACGGCGGCGATGTACCAGACGATGGCCGATGCGCTCGCCGACGCGCAGGAAGACAAGGCGATCCGCGTGATCCTGCTGCGCGGCAGCGACGGCAATTTCACCGCGGGGAACGATCTCGAGGATTTCCTGAAAGCGCCGCCGAAGGACGACACCGCTCCGGTGTTCCAGTTCCTTGCGCGGATCAGCAGCGCGAGCAAGCCGATCGTGGCCGCGGTGCCGGGCCTGGCGATCGGCGTCGGCGTGACGATGCTGCTGCACTGCGATCTGGTGTACGCGGCCGACACCGCGACGTTCTCGCTGCCGTTCGCGCAGCTCGGGCTGTGTCCGGAAGCCGCGTCGAGCGTGCTGCTGCCGCGCCTGGCCGGCCATCAGGTCGCGGCCGAGAAGCTGCTGCTGGGCGAGGCGTTCGACGCGCTGGAAGCGCACCGGATCGGCATCGTGAACCGCGTGCTGCCGGCTGCCGAGCTCGACGCGTTCGCGGCGAAGCAGGCGGCGAAGCTCGCGGCGTTGCCGGCGGCATCGCTGCGCGTGACGAAGGCGCTGCTGAAGGATACGGGCGGCGTGGCGACGTCCGCGCGGATGGCCGAGGAGGCGGGCCACTTCGCCGCGATGCTGCGCGCGCCGGAAGCGCGCGAGGCGATGACGGCGTTCTTCGAGAAGCGCAAGCCGGATTTCCGTCAGTTCGACTGACGGAGCAGGGCGCGCCGGGGTCTGACCGCCGGCGCGATCCCGTGGTCGCAGTCAGGCCGTGCCGTAGTCGACGTGGCCGGTTTCGCGGCAGAAGCTGACGAGTCGCAAACCGGCCGCCTTCGCGATTTCGATCGCGAGCGACGACGGCGCGGAGATCGTCGCGACCATTGGAATGCCGACGCGGGCGGCCTTGCGCACGAGCTCGTAGCTCGCGCGGCTCGACAGGAACACGAAGCCGTCGGTCGCGTCGGCGCGCGCCAGCACGAGCGAGCCGATCAGCTTGTCGAGCGCGTTGTGGCGGCCGACATCCTCGAATGCCATCCGGATCGCGCCTGTTGCGTCGCACCACGCGGCCGCGTGCAGGCCGCCGGTCAGTTTCGTGAGCGTCTGGTGCGCGGGCAGTGCCTGCGCCGCGTGCGTGAGCGCGTCGGGCGCGAGGCGCGCGAGAAAGCCCGTGTCGGGCACGCGTTCCGGGGCGAGATCGAGCAAATCGATGCTTTCGATCCCGCACACGCCGCAGCCCGTGCGCCCCGCGAGCGCGCGGCGCCGGTCCTTCAGCGCGGCGAACGCCTGCTGGACGACCTCCAGGTGCACTTCCGCATGCGGCAGCGGCGCATCGGCGTGCAGGATCACCTCGATATCCTTGATGTCGCTGCCGCGCGCGACGATCCCTTCCGAGATCGCGAAGCCGACCGCGAACGCTTCGAGGTCACACGGCGTACACATCATCACCGCGTGCGAAATGCCGTTGAACACGAGCGCGACCGGCCATTCCTGGCCCACGTAGTCGTGCGCGGTTTCGACGGCGCCGCCGCGCGTGCGGCGCACGGACAGTTCGATCGCGCCGCGCGGTTCGTCGCGCAGGTCGTCGCGCAGTCCATCGGATTGGGTCGGATTCACGAGCACTCCCGTTGATTCGAAGCACGGCCGGCGACAATCGCACCGCCGCCCGCGCGCAGAGGTTCTAAAATACCTCAGGCAGGCCGGCCGCGCCGGCATCCGCCACGTCAGGTAACGACCATGGGACTCAGCGACGCTCCGTTGCTCTTCAACTTCGAACACGATTCGTCGGAAAACTTCACGTACATCCCGATGATCGTGCGTTTCAATCTCGACCGCTTCGGTCTGCGGATCTCGCTCGAACAGTGGCAACTGCTGCCGCTCGAGGACCGCAAGCTGCTCGCGCGCTTTCCGGCCGACGACGACACCGCGATCGAGCCCAACTTCGATCATGCGTTGTTCGAAATGCTGCGCACGCACGCGGATCTGGAACCGTCATGGTTCCAGCCGGACGAGCAGCCGACCTGGCGCGCCGTCGACACGGTGCCGGAGACGCTCGTGCAGCAGAGCGCGCTGGCCGGGCTGACGGCGCCCGCGCTCGCGCAGTGGCAGCGGCTCGCGCCGTTCCAGCGCTACGTGCTGGTCAAGCTGTCGCGCAAGCCGAAGCTGAATCACGATTTCCTGCCCGCGATGCGGGAGTTCGGGCTGACGGCCACGCACTGACGCGACCGTGCGCCGCACGGTCGCGGCGCTCGCCGGTCAGAGCGGCGGCAGTTGCCGCGGCTTGCGGTCCGTGCCGGTCGCGACGTACGTGAGCGTCGCTTCGGTGACCTTCACGATTTCGCCCATCAGGCGCATGCGCTGCGCGTACACCTCGACGTCGACCGTGATCGACGTGTTGCCGGTGCGCGTGATGGTCGCGTAGAAGCTCAGCAGATCGCCGACGAATACCGGCTGCTTGAACACGAACGAGTTGACCGCGACCGTCGCGACGCGGCCGTTCGCGCGCTGGCTCGCGGGGATCGAGCCGGCGATGTCGACCTGCGACATGATCCAGCCGCCGAACACGTCGCCGTGGACGTTCGCGTCGTGCGGCTGCGGGACGACGCGCAGCGCGGGCTGCATCTGCGGGAGTTCGAGGGTCGAATCGGTCATGGCTGGGGCTTTCATCCTGTAATAAATGGGCCGCCGCGCGCAGGCTGGCCGGCGAGGCCGCCGGCAGCGGCGCGAAGCGGCTTCTGCGACAATACAACGTTCGCAAATTGTACGAGAAAGCGCGCGAGCCGGCCGTCGATACACGCGTCGGGCACCGCCACCGAGACTTCCCCCATGCGCCGATTTCCTGCTTCCGGCGAGCCCGCGCCGGCTTCGACCGGGCCCCGCAACGACTGGCAGACCATCCGGTCGCTGCTGCCGTACCTGACCACCTACAAATGGCGCGTCGCGCTCGCGCTCGCCTGCCTGATCGGCGCGAAGGTCGCGAACCTCGGCGTGCCGGTCGTGATGAAGCGCATCGTCGACCACCTGTCCTACGTGCAGCAGATCACCGCGCTCGGCCGCGCGGAGCAATCGGCCGGCATCGTGCTCGCGGGCGGCGTCGGGCTGCTGGTCGTCGCGTATGCGTTCGTGCGGTTGTCTACTTCACTGTTCACCGAGCTGCGCGAAATCCTGTTCTCGAAGGTCACCGAGAGCGCGGTGCGCCAGCTCGCGCTGCAGGTGTTCCGGCACCTGCACGGGCTGTCGCTGCGGTTCCATCTCGAACGCCAGACGGGCGGCATGTCGCGCGACATCGAGCGCGGCACGCGCGGTATCCAGCAGCTGATCTCGTATTCGCTGTACAGCATCCTGCCGACGCTCGTCGAGGTCGGGCTCGTGCTCGGCTTCTTCGTGGTCAAGTACGAGGCCTATTACGCGTACGTCACGTTCGCGGCGCTCGTCACGTACATCGTGTTCACCGTGAAGGTCACCAACTGGCGCACGCATTTTCGCCGCACGATGAACGAACTCGATTCGCGCGCGAATTCACGCGCGATCGATTCGCTGATCAACTACGAGACGGTGAAGTACTTCGGCAACGAGGAGTGGGAGGCGCAGCGCTACGACGAGAACCTGAAGCGCTACCGGAAGGCCGCGATCCGCTCGCAGAACTCGCTGTCGGTACTGAACTTCGGTCAGCAGGCAATCATCGGCACGGGGCTCGTGTTCATCCTGTGGCGCGCGACGCAAGGCGTGCTCGCGGGCAAGCTGACGCTCGGCGATCTCGTGCTGATCAACACGTTCATGCTGCAGCTCTACATTCCGCTGAATTTTCTCGGCGTCGTGTACCGCGAGCTGAAGCAGAGCCTCACCGACATGGACCGGATGTTCGGGCTGCTGTCGGCCGCGAAGGAAGTGGCCGATCGGCCCGATGCGCAGCCGCTCGCGGTGGCCGGCGCGCAGGTGCGCTTCGAGCACGTGAACTTCGCCTACGAGCCGGCGCGGCAGATCCTGCACGACGTGACGTTCACGATCGACGCGGGCACGACGACCGCGGTGGTCGGCCACAGCGGTTCAGGGAAATCGACGCTGTCGCGCCTGCTGTTCCGTTTCTACGATCTCGATCGCCAGGCGGGCGGCGCGATCCGGATCGACGGCCAGGACATCCGCGACGTCACGCAGGATTCGCTGCGCGCATCGATCGGGATCGTGCCGCAGGACACCGTGCTGTTCAACGACTCGATCTACTACAACATCGCTTACGGCCGGCCGACCGCGACGCGCGACGAGGTGGTCGCGGCCGCGCGTGCCGCGCACATCCACGATTTCATCGAAACCTTGCCGAAGGGCTATGACACGCCGGTCGGCGAGCGCGGGCTGAAGCTGTCGGGCGGCGAGAAGCAGCGCGTCGCGATCGCGCGCACGCTGCTGAAGGATCCGCCGGTGCTGCTGTTCGACGAGGCGACCTCGGCGCTCGATTCGCGCTCCGAGCGCGCGATCCAGCACGAGCTCGACCAGATCGCGCGGCATCGCACGACGCTCGTGATCGCGCATCGGCTGTCGACGGTCGTGCACGCGCAGCAGATCCTCGTGATGGACCACGGCCGGATCGTCGAGCGCGGCACGCACGACGAACTCGTGCGTGCGGACGGGTTGTATGCGCAGATGTGGGCGCTGCAGCAGCAGCGCGCGGCGGCCGGCGGGGAAGAGGCCGAGGCCGCGTAGGCACGGGCGCCGTGCGACGCGGTGCGCGGCGGGAACGGGCGGTGTGGTGCCGTCACGGCCGGCGTGCCGTGCGAAGCGTCCGCGACATTTGATTCCGGATTGGTCCGCGGCGGGTCGGCCGCGCAGTCGTCGGTCTGTCAGGATATCGGCGGCCGAACCTGCGAACCGGCGCGCGACTGCGAAACGATCAGCCCGCGGCGCGCAGCCGCGCGTCGAGCTCGCCGAGCTGCGCGGGCGTGCCGACGTTCTCCCAGAACCCTTCGTACAATTCGCCGCTCGCGCGGCCGGCTTCGATCGCCGCGCGGTAGTACGGCGTCAGCGCGCGCCGCGTGCCGGGCGCCAGATCGCGGAACATCCGCGTGTCGTACAGGCCGATGTTGCCGAACGTGACACGCGTTACGCCGTCGAGCGCCAGCCGGCCATCGTTGCCGAGCGCGAAATCGCCGGCGGGGTGGAACGGCGGGTTCGGCACCATCACGAGGTGCATCGCCGGCGTGTCGAGCGCGGCCATCCGCGCGGCGCGCGGCGCGAGCGTCCGGTAGTCGAACGCGCAGTACACGTCGCCACTGACGGCCGCGAACACGGCCGGCTGCCCGTCGCGCTCGAGCAGCGGCAGCGCCTGCGCGATGCCGCCCGCGGTCTCCAGCGCTTCGCCTTCGGCCGAATACGCGAGCCGCACGCCCCAGCGCGAACCGTCGCCGAGCGCGGCCTCGATCTGCTCGCCGAGCCACGCGTGGTTGATCACGATCGTTTCGATGCCCGCGCGCGCGAGCGCCTCGATCTGCCACACGATCAGCGGCTTGCCGCCGGCTTCGAGCAGCGGCTTCGGGCGGGTGTCGGTGAGCGGGCGCATCCGTTCGCCGCGCCCGGCGGCGAAGATCATCGCCGTGGTCAGGGGTGTGCTCATGTTCGGCCGGGTGTCAGGGCTCTATGGGGCAGTCAGAACGTATAGCCGACGTCGGCCGGCGCGTTGCCCTCGAGCTCGTCGAGCAGCTTGGCAAACGGCACGAGCGGGCGGTAGCGCAGCGCGACCTTGCGTGCATACGCGATGAAGCGCGGCAGGTCGTTCAGGTAGTGCGGCTTGCCATCGCGGTAATTGATGCGCGCGAACAGGCCGAGGATCTTGATATGGCGCTGCAGCCCCATCCATTCGAGCTGGCGGTAGAACTCGCCGAAATCGGGGTCGACCGGCAGGCCGGCCTTTTTCGCCTTTTCCCAGTAGTACGCGAAGCAGTCGAGCTCGAACTCCTCGTCCCAGCTGATGAACGCGTCGCGCACCAGCGACACGACGTCGTACGTCAGCGGCCCGTAGACGGCGTCCTGGAAGTCGAGCACGCCCGGATTCGGCTCGCAGACCATCAGGTTGCGCGGCATGAAGTCGCGCAACATGAAGCCCTGCGGCTGCGCGTGCGCGCTGGCGACGAGCAGCGCGAACGTGCGGTCGAGCGTGCCGCGCATGGCGTCGGTGACGGGCTTGCCGAGGTGGCGGCCGACGAACCATTCGGGCAGCAATTCCATTTCGCGGCGCAGGAACGCTTCGTCGAACGGCGGCAGCACGTCGGGCTTCGACGTGAGCTGGAAGCGGATCAGCGCGTCGAGCGCGTCGCGCATCAGCGGGCGCGCGGCGACCGGGTCGGCCGGGTCGAGCACCGAGATGTACGACGTGCGGCCGAGATCGGTCACGAGCATGAAGCCCGCGTCGAAATCGTGGGCCAGCACGTCCGGCACGTGGTCGCCGGCCGCCGCGAGCAGCTGCGCGACCTGGACGAATTCACGGCACTTCTCGGGCGGCGGCGCGTCGACGGCGATCAGCGTGCCGCCGGCGCTGGTGGCCGATGCGACACGGAAATAGCGGCGGAAACTGGCGTCCGACGACGCGGGCGCGAGGGTCGACAGGTCGAGGGCATAGCGCTCGGCGAGCGGTTGCAGCCACGCGGTCAGGGCGTCGAGGCGGGCGTCGGGCTGGGATGCGGCGGATGGGGGCGTCATGAAACTCGGGGGAGGGGGGAACGTCTTGCCATATAATACCCCACGACTTTTTTGACGCGCCCCGCGTCAGCTTCCGCCGTGCAGGCTCGCCGCCTGTCGCGCCGCCCGCCCGATCGCCTCCCCGGTTTGCGCTCCGCCGCAGTCGCGGTGCGACGGCGCGGCCCGCCGTGCGCGCATGTGCCGTGAAGGTGCGGTTGACAAGGGGCGATTCGCCAAACGATAGATGCCGCCCAAACCGCTATTCCCGAATGTTTTCCCCGGTGACGGGGCGCCGCGCAAACGGCGGCTCGCGCTCGCGCTCCTGGCCGTGCCCGGCCTCGTGCCGGCCGTGTCGTACGCGCAGCTGTCGGGCGCGGCCGCGCAGCCGCAGCCGCTCGACTCGCCGTGGGATCTGCGTCTCGCGCCCCAGCTCGAGGATCGTCCGCTGAAGGACGGCGCGAAGCCGGCCGCCTTCGTGATCGCCGACCACACGAGCGGCACGTCCGAGCAGGACCTCGCCGCCAAGGGTTCCGCCGAGTTGCGGCGTGGCGATGCCGTCGTGAAGGCCGATGCGCTCCACTACGATCAGGATACCGACATGGCCGATGCGTACGGCCAGGTCAAGGTGGTCAATGGCGGTACGTCGTTCGCAGGCCCCGAGGCGCACCTGAAGATCGAGGCGAACCAGGGCTACATGACGGCGCCGAAGTACCGCTTCAACATGACGGGCGGGTCGGGCAGCGCCGAGCGCGTCGACATGGTCGACAACGAGCGCTCGGTATTCGTCAACGGCACCTACACCGCGTGCCAGTGCTCGACGAACCCCGCGTGGTACATCAAGGGCAGCCGCTTCGACTTCGATACGGGCGCCGACGAAGGCACCGCGCGCAACGGTGTGCTGTTCTTCCAGGGCGTGCCGATCTTCGCGAGCCCGTGGATGACGTTCCCGCTGTCGGGCGAGCGGCGCAGCGGCCTGCTGCCGCCGACGTTCTCGGTGAACTCGAGCAACGGCTTCGAGCTGACGCTGCCGTACTACTTCAACATCGCGCCGAACCGCGACCTGACGCTCACGCCGCGCATCATCTCGCGGCGCGGCGCGATGATGGAAGCGACGTTCCGCTACCTGTCGCCGTCGTATTCGGGCACGTTTACGGCCAATTACCTGCCGGATGACCGGCTCGCGCACCGCAACCGCTACGCGATCTACTGGCAGCACCAGCAGAACTTCGGCGGCGGCTTCGGCGGCTACGTCTACTTCAACAAGGTCTCGGACAACACGTATCCCGAAGACCTTGGGTCGATGAACCAGTTCATCAACGGGACGCAGACGCTGTACCAGCAGGAAGCGGGCCTCACGTACAACAACGGCCCGTGGTCGGTGCTCGCGCGCTACCAGCACTGGCAGACGCTGCCGCCGTCGATCGCGCCGTACAGCCGCGAGCCGCAGTTGAACGTGAAGTACACGAAGTACAACGTCGGCGGCTTCGACTTCGGCGCGGAAGCCGACTATTCGCGGTTCCGCATCACGACGGCCGATGCGACCGAAGGCGACCGGATCGTCTTCAACCCGTATATCGCGTACGGCGTGTACGGCCCCGGCTACTTCGTCGTGCCGAAGGTCCAGTACCACTTCGCGTCGTACGACCTGAACTACCTGTCGTCGACCACGCCGAACAGCCCGAAGCGCTTCACCGAGTCGATCCCGACCGTGAGCTTCGACACGGGCCTGATCTTCGATCGCTCGGTGCGCCTGTTCGGCCAGGACTTCATCCAGACCCTCGAGCCGCGCCTGTACTACGTGTACACGCCGTATCGCGACCAGTCGAACGCGCCGCTGTTCGACTCCGCGGAATCGGACTTCGGCCTCGCGGAGATCTACCAGCCGAACACGTTCGTCGGCAACGACCGGATCGCGGACGCGAACCGGATCACGGCCGGCCTGACGTCGCGCTTCATCGATCCGCGCACCGGCGACGAACGCGCGCGCTTCGTGATCGCGCAGCAGTACTACTTCGCCGATCAGCGCGTCACGCTGAATTCCGGCCAGAGCGCCGTGCTGGCGCGCCACTCGGACCTGATCGTCGGCGCCGCGCTGAAGCTCGGCTCGGGCTTCATGTCTGAGACGGCGTTCCAGTACAACCAGAACAACAACCAGCTCGTGAAGTCGAGCGTCGGTTTCGGTTACAGCCCGGGCGAGCGCCGCGTGATCAACGTCGGCTACCGCTACACGCGATCGAACACCACGCTCGACAACCAGCCGATCAACCAGTTCCTGATATCCGCGCAGTGGCCGCTCACGCGCCGCCTGTATGCGATCGGCCGTTTCAACTACGACCTCGCCGGAGATCGCGTGGTCGACGGTCTGGTCGGCTTACAATACGACGCGGATTGCTGGGCGCTCGGGGTCGGGGTGCAGCGGGCTGCGAACGGCATCAATTCGTCGGGACAGCAGAACTCGTCGACGCGATTCATGATGCAACTGACGCTCAAGGGCCTGTCGACCGTCGACAACGGCCTTGTGTCCGCATTCCGCGCCGGGGTACCGGGCTACACGCCGCTGCCGCCGCCGCCGCCGCCGATGTCCCGCTTCAGCAACTACGAGTAACGCCGGCTTGTCTGCACCGGTCAGCACGATTTCAATGGAGTTTCAGTGGCAATGAAGAAAAACCTTCGTTTCGCGGCAGTCGTGTCCAGCCTCGCCGCGTCCGCCGCGCTGCTCGCCGCCGCGCCGGCCGCGGCGCAGGCGCTCGGTTCGCAAGGTGCGCAGCTCGCCGACGAAGTCGTCGCGGTCGTCAACAACGACGTGATCACGGGCCGCGAACTCGACCAGCGCGCCGGCCTGATCGCGCGCCGGCTGCAGCAGCAGAACGCGCCCGTGCCGCCGACCGACCAACTGCGCGCACAGGTGCTGAACCAGATGGTGCTCGAGCGCATCCAGGTGCAGAAGGCGAAGGACGACGGGATCCGCATCGACGACGCGACCGTGCAGTCCACGCTGCAGCGTCTCGCGCAGGCGAACGGGATGACGCTCGAGCAGTACCGCGCGCGTCTCGAGGCGCAAGGCGTGCCCTGGAGCATCTTCACGAGCGATGCACGTACCGAGCTGATGCTGTCGAAGCTGCGCGAGCGCGAGGTCGACGGCAAGATCACCGTGTCGGACGCCGAAGTCGCGAACTACATCGCGAGCCAGCGCGGGCCGAACGCGTCGCAGCAGCAGGACCTGCGCTTCCAGCACATCTTCATCAAGGCGCCGACCAACGCGCCGCAGGCCGACATCGAGGTCGCGCAGAAGAAGGCCGACGCGCTGCTGCAGCAGGCGAAGTCGGGCGCCGATTTCGAGCGCCTCGCGAAGAACAACTCGGAAGCGAACGACGCGAAGAAGGGCGGCGACCTCGGTTTCAAGGCGCCGAGCGCGCTGCCGGCCGAAGTCGTCGACGCCGCATCGAAGCTGCGCCCGGGCCAGGTCAACCCGACGCTGATCCGCGTGCCGGACGGCTTCGAGATCGTGCGTCTCGTCGACCGCCGCCAGAGCCAGGGTGCGACCGCCGCCGCGCCGAAGATCGTCCAGACGCACGTGCGCCACATCCTGCTGCGCGTCGGTGAAGGCAAGTCGGAAGGCCAGGCGCGCCAGCAACTGGTCGACATCCGCAACCAGGTCGAGGCCGGCGGCGATTTCGCGAAGTTCGCGCGCACCTACTCGCAGGACGGGTCGGCGTCGCAGGGCGGCGATCTCGGCTGGATCAGCCCGGGCGAGACCGTGCCGGAATTCGAGCGCGCGATGAACAACCTGCAGGACGGCCAGATCAGCCAGCCGATTCGTACCGAGTACGGCTATCACCTGATCCAGGTGTTGAACCGCCGCGAAGCGGAAGGGTCGGTGCAGCAGCAGATGGACATCGCCCGCCAGGCGATCGGCCAGCGCAAGGCCGAGCAGGCCTACGCCGACTGGCTGCGCGAGCTGCGCGATTCGTCGTACGTTCAGTACAAGATCGGCGGCGTCGCCCCGGCGAACTGAGCGAGCTTCGGATGACCACGCCCGCGCTGCAGATCGCGATCACGACCGGCGAACCCGCGGGGGTTGGCCCGGAGCTGACCGTGCAGGCGCTGCGTGACGCGGCGCAGCGCTGGCCCGACGCACATTTCACCGTGCTCGGCGATGTGGCGCTGCTCGACGCGCGCGCCGCGGCCGTCGGCGCCGACCGCGCCGTGCTGGCCGGCGGTGCGCAGGTGTCGGTCGCGCACCACGCGCTGGCCGTCCCCGCGCGGGCGGGCACGCTGGACGCCGCGAACGGCCGCTACGTGCTCGGGTTGCTCGACACGGCGATCGACGGCGCGCTGGCCGGCCGGTACGACGCGATCGTGACCGCGCCGCTGCAGAAGAGCACGATCAACGATGCGGGCGTGCCGTTTACCGGCCATACCGAATACCTGGCAGAGCGTACGCACACGCCGCGTGTCGTGATGATGCTGGCGGGCACCGGCGACAAGCCGCTGCGCGTCGCGCTCGCGACGACGCACCTGCCGCTGAAGGATGTCTCCGCCGCGCTGACGATCGACGGGCTCGTCGAGACGCTGGCGATCATCGATCGCGACCTGCGGCGCGACTTCGGTCTCGCCGCGCCGCGCATCCTCGTGACGGGCCTGAACCCGCATGCGGGCGAGAACGGTTATCTCGGCCGCGAGGAAATCGACGTGATCTCGCCGGCGCTGGCCCGTGCGAACGCGCAGCGCATCGACGCGCGCGGCCCGTATCCGGCCGACACGCTGTTTCAGCCACGCCATCTGGCCGATGCCGATTGCGTGCTCGCGATGTTCCATGACCAGGGCCTGCCCGTGCTGAAGTATGCGACGTTCGGCGAGGGCATCAACGTGACGCTCGGGCTGCCGATCATCCGTACGTCGGTCGATCATGGCACCGCGCTCGACCTGGCCGGCACGGGCCGTGCCGATCCGGGCAGCATGATTGCCGCGCTCGATACGGCCGTCACGATGGCGCGCCATCGCCGCGCGGCCTGACTCGGTCCGGCTTTACCTCATTCGTCGTATTTTTCGTTTTACTCAGTCGATGTCGAACAGCAGACAGCACCAAGGCCACTTCGCGCGCAAGCGCTTCGGGCAGAACTTCCTCGTCGATCACGGCGTGATCGATTCGATCGTGTCGACGATTGGCCCCGCGCGCGGTCAGCGTATGGTCGAGATCGGCCCCGGGCTCGGCGCACTGACCGGGCCGCTGATCGAGCGTCTCTCGACGCCCGAGTCGCCGCTGCACGCGGTCGAGCTCGACCGTGACCTGATCGGCCGCCTGCAGCAGCGCTTCGGTGCGCTGCTCGAACTGCACGCGGGCGACGCGCTCGCGTTCGACTTCCGTTCGCTCGCGGCGCCCGGCGACAAGCCGTCGCTGCGGATCGTCGGCAACCTGCCGTACAACATTTCCAGCCCGCTGCTGTTTCACCTGATGACGTTCGCCGATGCAGTCATCGACCAGCATTTCATGCTGCAGAACGAAGTCGTCGAACGGATGGTTGCGGAGCCGGGCACGAAGGCGTTTTCGCGGCTGTCGGTGATGCTTCAGTACCGCTACGTGATGGAAAAGATGCTCGACGTGCCGCCGGAATCGTTCCAGCCGCCGCCGAAGGTCGATTCGGCGATCGTCCGGATGATTCCGTACGAGCCGCACGAACTGCCGGACGTCGATCCCGTGCTGCTCGGTGAAATCGTCACCGCCGCGTTTTCGCAGCGCCGCAAGATGCTGCGCAACACGCTCGGCGATTATCGCGAGACGATCGATTTCGAAGGGCTCGGCTTCGATCTCGCGCGCCGTGCGGAGGACGTGAGCGTGGCTGAATACGTCGGCGTCGCGCAGGCGCTCGCGGCGGTGCGCAAGGCCGGTTGACGCGCACGGCGCAGGCCGGACTGGACGTGTCGAAGAGGCTGCCCGACGGGGCGGCCTTTTTTATTGCGCGCGTGCCTTTCGTTGCACGTCACACCCGCCTGCGCGGCGGCGCGTTGACGAGCGCGATGCCGGTCAGCACGAGCGCGGCGGCGGACATGAAGCGCCAGCCGACCGATTCGCCGAGCAGCAGCACGCCGAACGCGACGCCGAACAGCGGCGACAGGAACGTGAAGACCGACAGCCGCGACGCGCTGTAGCGCGTCAGCAGCCAGAACCACGACAGGTAGCTGACGAACGCGACGATCACCGACTGGTACGCGAGGCTTGCGACCGCGATCGGCGTCACGTGCGCGAACGACACCTGCCCGAACAGCGCGGCGAGTGCGACCAGCACGACCGCCGACACCGCGAGCTGGTAGAACAGCGTCTTGCTCGCGCTCGCCCGCGCGAGTGCCGTCGAGCGCACGACGACCGTCGTCGCGGCCCACATCGCGCCGCCGAGAATCCCGAGCGCGTCGCCGGCCAGCCCGGCCAGTACCGATGCGCCGGGCGCGCGAGGCTTCAGGAAGCCGTCCGCGAACGCGAGCGCGATGCCGGCGAACGCGAGACCGACGCCGGCCCATTGCGTGCGCTGCAACCGTTCGCCCGGTGCGAACAGGTGCAGACCGAGTGCGGTGAAGCACGGCGCCGTGTACAGGAAGATCGCCATGTGCGATGCGCTCGTCAGCGTGAGCCCGAAGAACACGCAGATGAATTCACCGGCAAACAGCGCGCCGGCCGCGAGGCCCGCACCGAACGTGCCGTCGGCCTGGAACAGCGGCGTGCCGCGCGTGCGGGCCCAGCCCCACAGCAGCCCTGCCGCGATCACCGAGCGCAGCCCGGCCTGGAACATCGGCGCGATCGCGGCATTCGTGCTCTTGATCGCGACCTGCTGGAAACCCCAGATCGCGCACAGCAGCAACATCAGGCCGACGGCGCGCAGGTCGAGCGCGCGGCGCACGGGGGCGGCGGCGAGGGTGGTCATCGGCGCGCCTCGGCTGATCGGTACGGCGGCGGCAAGGTCGGACGGGTGGCGCGTCCGGCGCGCTCGAATCGGCGGTTTCGCACGGCAGTGTGGCTTCAGGGAAGGGTAGGTGGTCGCGTTCGGGCGGTGAAGCGCATGCCCGCTTTTGGTGCGAGGTGGAAGGATGTTACCCGATCGGCGCGGTAGCCGGGCGAGCGGGATCGTGCCGTTTTCCGCCGTTGCGAGCGTGCTTGCGCGTATCGCGCCGATGCGCCGTATCGGCCGCCCCGCTCCGTGCGCCCCCGGCGAGTTTTAGCCGACTCTGGTAGAGTTCCCGGTTCTGGAAAGTCCCCACAGGAGTACAAGACATGCGTTTGCTGCATACGATGCTGCGAGTCGGCGATCTCGACCGCTCGATCAAGTTCTACACCGAATTGCTCGGCATGAAGCTGCTGCGTCGCGAGGACTATCCGGAAGGCAAGTTCACGCTCGCGTTCGTCGGCTACGAAGACGAGAGCACCGGCACCGTGATCGAGCTGACCCATAACTGGGATACGCCGTCCTACGATCTCGGCAACGGCTTCGGCCATCTGGCCGTGGCGGTCGAGGATGCGTACGCCGCGTGCGAGAAGATCAAGGCGCAAGGCGGCAAGGTCACGCGCGAAGCGGGCCCGATGAAGCACGGCACGACCGTGATCGCCTTCGTCGAGGATCCGGACGGCTACAAGATCGAGTTCATCCAGAAGAAGTGAGCGCCGGATGAGCGGGCCGCGACGCGCGATGCGCGCGGGCGGCAAAAAGGGCGATGCGGGGTGACCCGCATCGCCCTTTTTCATGGGCGGCGACGCCGCGTGCGTCGCGTCAAAGCGACGGCAGCAGCTCGGGCGGGTGATGCTTGAGCGTGTGCCGCGCTTCGCGGAACTCGGGGAAGATCGATTCGACGGTCTGCCAGAAGGCCGGGCTGTGGTTCATCTCGCGCAGGTGCGACAGCTCGTGCGCGACGACGTAGTCGATGATCGACATCGGAAAATGGATCAGCCGCCAGTTCAGGCGGATCTTGCCATCGCTTGAACAGCTGCCCCAGCGCGTCGCGGCCGACGACAGCGCATACATCGAATACGTGACGCCGAGTTTTTCGGCGTAGACCGGGAGGCGTTCGCCGAAGATGCGTTTCGCTTCGCCCTGCAGCCAGCCCTGCACGCGATCCTTGATCTGCTGCATGTCGGCCTGCACGGACAGCGGCAGCGACAGACGCAGCGCATCGGCGTCGAACGAGACGGCGCCCGCGCCGAGCGCGATCGTCACCGTCTTGCCGAGATACGGGAGCTGCGCGCCGTCGCGCCAGTCGATCTGCGGCAGCGCGCGCTGTTCGGTGCGCGTTTTCCACTCCGCGAGCTTCGCGAAGATCCAGCGTTGCTTCTCGGAGATCGCCGCTTCGATGTCGGCGAGCGTGACCCAGCGCGGCGCGGTGATCGACAACCCGCTGCCGTCGATCGTGAAGCCGATCGTACGGCGTGCCGAACGTTTCAGCCGGTATTCGAGCACGCGGCTGTCGAGCGCGAACGTACGCACGCGCGAACGGTCGGGTGCCGGGCCCGGAGCGGGCGGAGCCGTAGGGGAGGCTTCAGGCGGCGCCGGCGGCGTGGCGGGCGCCGACGGTGCGGCGGCCGGCCCGTCGAAGAGCGGCAGATCCATCTGGCGATGATCGAGAGCCACGACGGCAGGCCGTGGCCGCGGACGCTGTTTCATCAGTTCGCTTCTTTTTGTCGTACGCAACGGCTGCAATCCGGGGGCTTCAGGCACGCGCGGCATCGCGCGAGCCGGCATTGCCCGCCTGGCGATAGGAATCGGGATCGATGCGGCGCATTTCCGCTTCGATCCATGCTTCGACCTGCGAGTTCAATACATCGGGTGTCAGCCCGTCGCTGGGGATCGGCTTGCCGATCGACACGGTGACGACGCCCGGGAATTTCGTGAACGAGTTGCGCGGCCACACCCGACCTGCATTGTGCGCGATCGGCACGACCGGCGCGCCGGTTTCGATCGCGAAGCGCGCGCCGCCCGTCTTGTACTTGCCCTGCTTGCCGACCGGCGTGCGGGTGCCTTCCGGGAACATGATCATCCATGCGCCTTCCGACAGGCGCTTCTTGCCCTGGCGGATCACCGACGTGAACGCGTTCTTGCCTTCCTTGCGGTTGATGTTGACCATGTGCAGCAGCCCGAGCGCCCAGCCGAAGAACGGCACGTACAGCAACTCGCGCTTGAACACATAGCAGAGCGGCTTCGGCATCAGCGCCGGAAACGCGAGCGTCTCCCACGCGGACTGGTGCTTCGACAGCAGCACGGCCGGGCCGTCGGGCAGGTTCTCGTAGCCTTCGATCCGGTAGCGGATGCCGTTCAGCCAGCGCACGACCCACAGCGTGGACTTGCACCAGCCGGCCGCCATCCAGTAGCGCGCGTCGGGGCGCATGAACGGAAAGGCGATGAAGCACGCGGTGGCGTACGGCACCGTATACAGGACGAAGTAGATCAGCAGCAGCAGGGAGCGGACGAAGCGCATCGGCGTAAGTCTGGCGTTAGGGAGGATGCGCGCGGCGGCCGCATCACTCGTGTTCGTGTGAAAGGAAATCGAGCGCGAATGCGCGCAGGTCGTCATGCACCTTCGTGCCGGGCGGCAGGTTGCCCGCGGCGAGCGTCTTCTTGCCCTTGCCGGTCAGCACGAGGTGCGGCTTGAAGCCGACCGCGACGCCGGCCTGCAGGTCGCGCAGCGAATCGCCGACGACCGGCGTGTGATCGGGATCGATCTCGAAGCGCTCGGCGATCATCTGCATCATGCCGGGTTTCGGCTTGCGGCAGTCGCAGTGATCCTCGGCCGTGTGCGGGCAGAAGAACACGGCGTCGAT
The DNA here is from genome assembly GCF_029962485.1 of Burkholderia cepacia. Classification (NCBI taxonomy): domain Bacteria; kingdom Pseudomonadati; phylum Pseudomonadota; class Betaproteobacteria; order Burkholderiales; family Burkholderiaceae; genus Burkholderia; species Burkholderia cepacia. Next base: position 3,041,720 of record NZ_CP073637.1, on the reverse strand, counting down.
GCGCGCGCCGACCGCGGCCGCCGCGCGATGCATTTTCAGGTGCATCTCGTTCAACGTGGCCATGTCGAACAGCCCGCGACCGATGCCGGACTGGTTGGTCGCGACGACCACGCGATAACCTGCGTGGTTGAGCCGGGCGATCGCCTCGAGACTGCCGGGCAGCGCGATCCATTCGTCGGGCGTCTTGATGAACGCATCCGAATCGACGTTGATCACGCCGTCCCGGTCGAGGACGACGAGCTTTCGGTTGGGGCTGATCGGCATCGTGCGGCCCTTATGCGGCGAGCTTCGAGATGTCGGCGACGCAGTTCATCTGCTGGTGCAGCGCGGACAGCAGTGCGAGCCGGTTGGCGCGCAGTGCGGGGTCTTCCGCGTTGACCATCACGTCGTTGAAGAACGTATCGACCGGTGCGCGCAGCGCGGCGAGCGCCGACAACGCGCCCGTGTACGCACGCGCCTCGAGCTGCGATTGCACGTGTGGCGTCACGGCCGCGAGCTGTTCGTGCAGCGCCTTCTCGGCGGCTTCGACGAGCAGTGACGGCTGCACCGTGCCGCTCGCGCCGCCTTCCGACTTCTTCAGGATGTTCGAGATCCGCTTGTTCGCGGCCGCGAGCGCTTCGGCTTCCGCAAGGCGCGTGAATTCGCGCACCGCGTCGAGGCGGGCGACGAGATCGTCGACGCGCGTCGGGTTCAGGCTCAGCACCGCGTCGATTTCACCGGCCGTATAGCCGCGCTCGCGCAGCAGTCCGCGCAGGCGATCCATGAAGAACGCGAAGATCGCATCGGTCGACTCGGCGACGCCCGGCACGCCCTCGAAGCGCGCGTGGGCCGTGCGCAGCAACGACACGAGATCGAGCGGCAGCTGCTTCTCGAGCAGCAGGCGCAGCACGCCGAGCGCGTGGCGGCGCAGCGCGAACGGATCCTTCTCGCCGGTCGGCGCGAGGCCGATGCCCCAGATGCCGACGATCGTTTCGAGCTTGTCGGCCAGCGCGACGGCGGTCGACACGGGCGTGGTCGGCAGCGCGTCGCCCGAGAAGCGCGGCTGGTAGTGCTCGGCGCACGCGAGCGCGACGTCGTCGGCTTCGCCGTCGTGGCGCGCGTAGTACGTGCCCATCGTGCCCTGCAGTTCCGGGAACTCGCCGACCATGTCGGTCAGCAGGTCGGCCTTCGCGAGGCGCGCGGCGCGCTTCGCGTGGGCGGCGTCGGCGCCGATCGCGGGCGCGATCTCGCCGGCCAGCGCCTCGAGGCGCTCGACGCGCGCGAGCGCCGAACCGAGCTTGTTGTGATACACGACGTTCGCGAGCTGCGGTACGCGCTCGGCGAGCGGCTTCTTCTTGTCCTGCTCGAAGAAGAACTTCGCATCGGCGAGGCGCGGGCGCACGACGCGCTCGTTGCCTTCGATGATCTCGCCCGGCGTCTTCGTCTCGATGTTCGACACGATCAGGAAGCGCGAACGCAGCTTGCCGGCGACGTCGGTCAGCGCGAAATACTTCTGGTTCGTCTGCATCGTGAGGATCAGGCATTCCTGCGGAACCTGCAGGTATTCGTCCTCGAAGCGGCACGGGTAGACGACCGGCCATTCGACCAGCGACGTCACTTCGTCGAGCAGCGATTCGGGCATCACGACCGTGTCGCCGTTCGCGTGTTCGTTCAGCTGCGTGCGAATCGTTTCGCGGCGATCGACGAAGTGCGCGATCACGCGGCCCTTGTCGCGCAGCGTGTCGGCGTACGCGCGCGCATGCTGGATCGCGACGAGGCCGTCGGACAGGAAGCGGTGGCCGAGCGTGGTGTCGCCGGCATCGACGCCGAACGCGGTGACGGGCACGACGCGGTCGTCGTGCAGCACCGTCAGGCGATGCACCGGGCGCACGAACTTCACGTCGGAGCCGTCCGGGCGCTGGTACGTCATGAACTTCGGGATCGGCAGCTTCGCGAGCGCTTCGTCGAGCGCGGCCTGCAGGCCGTCCGCGAGCGTGGCGCCGGCCGCCGAATAATTGATGAAGAAGGCTTCGGCCTTGCCGTCCTGCGCGCGCTCGAGATCGGCGATCGACAGGTTCGGGTGGCCGAGCGCCGCGAGCTTCTTCGCGAGCGGGGCCGTCGGCTTGCCTTGCGCGTCGAGTGCGACCGACACCGGCAGGACTTTTTCGCGGACCTGCTTTTCAGGCGCAACGGCGCGCACGTTCTGCACGACGACGGCGAGGCGGCGCGGCGTGGCGTAGCGTTCGAACACGAGTTCGCCTTCGACGAGGTCGCGCGCCGCGAGGCGTTGCGCGATACCTTCGGCGAATGCGTCGCCGAGGCGCGCGAGGGCCTTCGGCGGCAGCTCTTCGGTCAGCAGTTCGACGAGCAGGGGGGCGGGATGATTGTGCGTCATGATTGGAATAATTCTCGTCTCGTCAGTCCTGATCGATCTTGCGTTCGACCTTGAGCGGCGGCGCCCATGCCGGCTGCGCGGCGTCCTGGGCGTCGGTGGTGAGGCCCGGCACGCCCGGCGGGTTGCCGAGCATCGGGAAGCCGAGCTTCTCGCGCGAGTCGTAGTAAGCCTGTGCGACGAGACGCGACAGTGCGCGGATGCGGCCGATGTACGCCGCACGCTCGGTGACCGAGATCGCGCCGCGCGCGTCGAGCAGGTTGAACGTGTGGCCGGCCTTCAGCACGAGTTCGTACGCGGGCAGCGCGAGCTGCGCGTCGATCATCTTCTTCGCTTCCGCTTCGTAGCTGTTGAAGAACGTGAACAGCAGGTCGACGTTCGCGTGCTCGAAGTTGTAGGTCGACTGCTCGACCTCGTTCTGGTGGTACACGTCGCCGTACGACAGGCGGCGCAGCTCGGGGCCGTTCGGGCCTTGCTCTTCCCATTCGGTCCACACGAGGTCGTACACGTTCTCGACCTTCTGCAGGTACATCGCGAGGCGTTCGAGGCCGTACGTGATCTCGCCGAGCACCGGCTTGCATTCGAGGCCGCCGACTTCCTGGAAGTACGTGAACTGCGTGACTTCCATCCCGTTCAGCCACACTTCCCAGCCGAGGCCCCACGCGCCGAGCGTCGGGTTTTCCCAGTCGTCCTCGACGAAGCGCACGTCGTTCTGCTTCAGGTCGAAGCCGAGCGCTTCGAGCGAGCCGAGGTACAGGTCGAGGATGTTTTCCGGCGCCGGCTTGAGCACGACCTGGTACTGGTAGTAGTGCTGCAGGCGGTTCGGGTTCTCGCCGTAGCGGCCGTCCTTCGGGCGGCGCGACGGCTGCACGTACGCGGCGCGCCACGGCTCGGGGCCGACCGCGCGCAGGAACGTGTGGACGTGCGACGTGCCCGCGCCGACTTCCATGTCGATGGGCTGGAGCAGGGCGCAACCCTGCTTGTCCCAGTAGGACTGCAGCGTCAGGATGATTTGCTGAAACGTAAGCATGAAGAGCCTTCGTGGCGCTGGCGCTCCGTTGCGGGCGGCGCTCCGGGCGGGGCCCGGAGGGTCGGCTCGCGCGGCGGCGCGGCTTGTTAGTGTGCTGAAACGCGTAATTTTACCGGATCGGCGACCGGATGCGGCCGGAACGCGGGCGACACCGCCGCCGGCCCGCTTCCGGAGGGTGCGCACGGGTGGCCGGCGCGGCCCGTCCGGCCGTCCGCGGGCCTGTCGCGACGCGTGTGCCGTGCCGCCGCGCGCGAGCGTTAAGATGCGCATATTGCGGCGCGCGTCATGCGTGCCGCGTCACCGCTTTCCGACGCCGACTGCATGGACGACCCGACCGAACTCCTCATTCCGCTGCTGCCGCCGTTCCTCGCGCTGCTCGGGCAGGCCGCCGACGCGCAGGCGCGCGGCGAGCGCGCCGCACACGATCTGTGGCTCGCCGCCGCCGCCCATCTGCATGCGGTCGATGCCGATGCACTTGCGCAACTCACGACGGCGCTCGTCGCGCGGCAGCGCACGGCCGACGCGCTTGCGCTCGCCGAGTGCGCGGTGCGCGTGCAGCCGGGCGCGACCGCGTACTTCAATCACGGCTATGCGCTGCAGATGGCCGACCGCCATGCGGACGCCGTCGCGCCGTACCGCGCGGCGCTGGCGATCGATGCCGGCCGGCCGTCGCTGCGCAACAACCTCGCGATCGCGCTGCGGCTGTCCAGCGGCGATCGCACCGAGGAGATCGCGCTGCTCGACGCGGCCGTGCAGCACGATCCGCAAGACGTGCAGGCGTGGATCAATCTCGTCGTCGCGCGGATCGCGACGCACGACCTCGACGGCGCACTCGCGTGCGCCGCGCGGCTGGCCGACCTCGCGCCGGGCAACGCGCTTGCGATGAACAACGTCGCGATGGCGATGAAGGAGGCGCAGCGCTGGGACGATGCCGAGCGCTACGCGGCGCGCGCATGCGAGCTGGCGCCCGACGACGCGTCGTTCCGTTTCAACCTGGCGATCATCCAGCTCGTGCGCGGCAACTACGCGGCCGGCTGGCGCGGCCACGAGGCGCGCTGGGACGGCGCGGGCGAGTTGCGCGGCCGCCGGCCGGTGCTGCCGGGCCCGCGCTGGCAGGGCGAGCCGCTCGCGGGCAAGACGCTGCTGGTGTGGGGCGAGCAGGGCCTGGGCGACGTGCTGCAGTTTTGCCGCTTCGTCGCGCCGCTCGCGGAGCGCGTCCATCGCGAAGGCGGCCGGCTCGTGTGGAATACGTTCCCGCAGGTCGGCACGCTGATGCAGCGCAGCCTTGGCGCGTACGCGGATGATTTTGGCGCGGGCGGCGGTGTCGACACGCTGCCGGCGTTCGACTACGAGGTGCCGCTGATCGGCCTGCCGCTGATGCTCGGGATGGAAGCGTCGACGCTCGCGTCGTCGGTGCCGTACCTGCGGGCCGACTCCGATGCGTGCGACGCGTGGCGCGCGCGGCTTGCCGGCGAACGTCGGCTGAAGGTCGGGCTCGTGTGGACGGGCAGCGCGGGCCACCAGCGCAACCCGTTCCGGCGCGTCGGGCTCGAGCGCTATGCCGATGCGTTTCGCGGGATCGACGGCGTCGCGTTTTATTCGCTGCAACCGGGCGCGCACGCGGATGTCGCCGCGGCACGCGCGGCCGGCTTCGCGGTCGAGGATTTCACGGCGGAACTGACGAGCTTCGACGATACGGCCGCGTTCATCGGCGCGCTGGATCTCGTGATTACCGTATGCACGTCGGTCGCACACCTGGCGGGCGCGCTCGGTGCGCGCACCTGGGTGCTGCTCGACGTGAATCCGCACTGGCCATGGATGCTCGAACGCACGGACAGCCCGTGGTATCCGACCGCCACGTTGTACCGGCAGTCGACGTTCGGTGCGTGGGCGCCGGTGATGGAGGCGGCGAGTCGCGACCTGCGGAGCCTGGCCGCGCAGCCGGGTCGACTGGATCAAGCGGCCCGGCAGGCCTGAGCGGCCTGCCGGTTCACGGTCGTCGGCCGCCGTGCGCAGCGGCGGCCGTTTGCCTCATTCGGGCTGGTCGTCGCCGGTCTTCCGGCCGTTGCGCCGGCGCAGCCCCGGCCCGAACGTGAAGCCGAACGCCAGCAGCACGAACGACACCGCGAGCACGATGTTGTTGCCGCTCGTCACGTAAGGCGTGAAGCCGCTCGTGCCTTCGATCCGCACATCCAGCGAACCGATCGTGAACGGCTTCAGCTGGCCGAGTACGCGCCCGTGCGCATCGATCGCGGCCGTCATCCCCGTGTTGGTCGAACGCAGCATCGGCCGGCCCGTTTCGAGCGAGCGCATCCGCGCGATCTGCAGGTGCTGGTCGAGCGCGATCGTGTCGCCGAACCACGCGAGGTTCGTTACGTTGACGAGCACGCCCGGCGGCTGCGGGTTGTCGCGGATCGTCGCGGCGATTTCCTCGCCGAACAAGTCCTCGTAGCAGATGTCGGCCATCACCGGCTGGTTGTGCACGAGGAACGGCTTCTGCACCGGCGCGCCGCGCGCGAAATCGCCGAGCGGCATCTTCATCAGGTTGACGAACCACCGGAAGCCCCACGGGATGAATTCGCCGAAGGGCACGAGATGGTGCTTGTCGTAGTGATAGATGTCGCGCGAGTTCGGCGTCACGCCGTACAGGCTGTTCGTATAGTCGACGTAGTGGCCGTCCTCGGTCACCGACGCGCCGACCGCGCCGAACAGCACGGCCGAACTCGTCGTGTCGCTGAACTTGCGGATCGCGACGGCGAACGGCTCGGGCAGCTCCTGGATCATCACCGCGATCGCGGTCTCCGGCGTGACGATCAGGTCGGCCGGCTTCTCGATGATCATCTGCTGGTACATCTTGATCGCCGCGTCGATGCCTTCCTGCTCGAACTTGATGTCCTGCTTCACGTTGCCCTGCAGCAGCCGCACGGTGAGCGGTGCATTCGCGGGCACCGTCCACGTGACCTGCGACAGCCCGAGGCCGGCCGCGATGAGCGCGACCGCCACGCCGGCCGGTGCGGCGATGCGCACGCGCGCGTTGCCGCCCGCACTGCCGGGGCCGGGGTCACGCGCGGGCGACGGGCGTGCGGCGGCGAGCGCCTGCACGACCAGCGCGGCGAACAGCGCGAGCACCCATGCGATCCCGTACACGCCGACCACCGGCGCGAAGCCTGCGAACGGGCCGTCGACCTGCGGGTAGCCGCTGGCGAGCCACGGAAAGCCGGTGAACAGCGTGCCGCGCAGCCATTCGCTGAAGGCCCACGCGCTCGCGAACGCGAACGCGCCGTGCCAGGTCGGCGAGAACGGACGCGGATCAGGGGTGCGGCGATGCCACGCATGACCCGCGCAGAACGACCACAGCCCGGCCGAGAACGCCGGATACAGCGACAGGTACAGCGCGAACAGCACGAGCGCGCCGCCCGCGAGCGGCGCGGCCATCTCGCCGTACACGTGCATGCTGATGTAGAGCCACCAGATGCCGCTGATGAAGTTGCCGAAGCCGAACGCGCCGCCGGTGAGCGCGGCGCCGCGCCAGCTCGACGTGCGCGTCAGTTGCGCGAAAAACCAGACGAATACGACGAGTTGCAGCCAGCCGCCATGCGGCGTCGGTGCGAAGCTGAGCGTATTGGCGGCGCCGGCGAGCAGCGCGGCCGGGTAATGCCAGCGCGGCAGCGCGCGGCCGGGCGCCGGCGCGAGGAGGCCGCCAGCCGGGCGGGACGGGATCGGATCGTCCATGTGAAGCGGAAGTGGGCGAGCGGTTGAAGGAAACGCGGCTGGCGCGGAGCGGTCAGTCTTCGTGCGAGGTTTCGGCGCGACGGCTGGCGAGCGGATTGCGGCGCACCAGCAGCACATGCACCTGGCGCGCATCGCCGCGCTGGATCTCGAACACGAGGTTGCCGAGCTGCAGCTTCTCGCCGCGGTGCGGCACGCGTCCGAAATGATGGGTGATCAGGCCGCCGATCGTGTCGACTTCGTCGTCGGGGAAATCGGTGCCGAACGCCTCGTTGAACTGTTCGATCTCGGTGAGCGCGCGCACGCGGAAGCGGCCGTCCGGCCCCGAGATGATGTTGCCGGCTTCCTCGTCGAAGTCGTATTCGTCCTCGATGTCGCCGACGATCTGCTCGAGGACGTCCTCGATCGTGATCAGGCCTGCGACGCCGCCGTATTCGTCGACGACGATCGCCAGGTGGTTGCGGTTCACGCGGAAGTCGTGGAGCAGCACGTTCAGGCGCTTCGATTCCGGGATAAACACGGCCGGGCGCAGCATCCCGCGCACGTCGAATTCTTCCTCGGCGTAAAAACGCAGCAGATCCTTCGCGAGCAGCACGCCGATGACGTTGTCGCGGTTCTCCTCGTACACGGGGTAGCGCGAGTGCGCTTTTTCGAGCACGAACGGGATGAAATCCTCGGGCTTGTCGGCGATGTTGATCGCGTCCATCTGCGCGCGCGGCACCATGATGTCGCGGGCGCACAGATCGGATACCTGGAACACGCCTTCGATCATCGACAGCGAGTCGGCGTCGATCAGGTTGCGTTCGTGAGCGTCCTGGAGGATTTCCAGCAACTCGCCGCGGGATTCGGGCTCGGGCGAGATGAAGTCGGTCAGGCGCTCGAGCAGCGAGCGCTTTTCTTGCGGTTTGTCGGTTAGCTTACGACTGGGATACGAATCGTTCATGGTGGTGCGCCCGGGTCATGCCGGAGCGCGCTGTCACGGAGTAGGCAAGGATACACCAAGGGCACGACGCGACCGTGTCACCCCGGCCGTACGGCCAGGGCGGGTTGCGCGCGGGCCCCGCTCGCGGACGGCCGCGCCGGGCGCGACATCGTCCTCGGGTCCATCCTATCTCAGAAAAGGGCGAAGGCGCAGCAGCGGCAAAAAACGGGTTCGGGCAGGCAGGGCCGGCCCGACGCGGGGAAACGACCGGCCGACCGGTGGGTGCCGGCGGCAATCTGCCGCATGCGATGGCTGCCGAAGACGGCTGCGGGGAAGAAGGCTCAGAAGCGCATGCCGGCCGAGCAGCCGCCGGCGGCCGCACCGTTGGTCGCGGCGCCGCCGCAGCCCAGGATCCCGCAGCCGGAGAGCGCGACGCTCGCGGCGACGAGCAGCGCGGCGACCTTGCAGCGCGACCAGCGTGACGGTTTCATCGGCGGGAACCTCGTTCGAATGCGCAGGCGGCGCGGGATCGCGTGACGGCCAGCCGGGCGTCGGGCCGCGTCACCGGCATCGCGCGAGCAGCCCTTCGAGTGCGCGATCGGGGATGCCGCTCGCGCGCAGCGCGTCGACCGTGCGGCTCACGTAGTCAAGCGTCGTGCCGTAGCGGCCGGTCGCGCAGCTGAACACTTCCTTCACGATCGGGTCGGACAGCTTGCCCGTATAGGTCGGTACGTCGCGGCGCATCACGAAGGCGAGCGCGTTTACGCGTTCACCATTCTCGAGCGAGCACGGCAGCCAGGCGGGCCGGTACGAGCCCATGGGCATCTCGCGCTTCCACAGCGTCTCGAGGTGCGGCTGCGCGGTCGGGCCCGACAGCCGGAATGCGATGCCCGAGCACGAGCCGCCGCGATCGAGCGCGAGTACGAGGCCCGGGCGTTCGGGCGTGCCGCGGTTCACGCGCGACCACAGGTACAGCCCGCGGTGGTAGCCATGCACCTTGCCGCGGACGGCGGCGACGGTCGGCAGACCGGGGTTCCAGATCAGCGAGCCATAACCGAACAGCCAGAGATCCTGCCGGCCGTCCCAGTCGCGCATCGTGTGCGCGAGCGAGGCCGCGAGCTCGTCTTCCGTCAGCAGTCGCCCGTCGCCGATCGCGGGCGGGTAGGCGGACGGGAGCATCGCGGCGTTGCGCATCGTACTGAAGGCTTACTGGTATGGGTTCGGGAAGCCCAGCTTCGCGAGGATGTCGACTTCGAGCGCTTCCATTTCGGCCGCGTCCTCGTCGCTCGTCTCGTGGTCGTAGCCCTGCGCGTGCAGCGCGCCGTGCACCAGCAGGTGCGCGTAGTGGGCCGTGAGCGGCTTGCCCTGTTCATGCGCTTCCTTCTCGACGACCGGGCAGCACAGCACGAGGTCGCCGATCACGGTGCCGTCGGGCGCCGCGTCGTACGCGAAGGTCAGCACGTTGGTCGGGTAGTCCTTGTGGCGGTAGCCGGCGTTCAGCGTGCGGCCTTCGTTTTCGCCGACGAAGCGCACGGTGAGCTGTGCGCTCGCGAACAGCGCCGGCTCGATCCATTCGGCGATCAGCTTGCGCTTGGGCAGCGTCTTGCGCATCTCGCTCGTGATCTCGTCGCCGTACTGCACGGACAGGTCGAGTTCCAGTGCGCGCGGTTCATCGTCGAGATCGTCTTCGCGCGGCGCGAGCTCGGCACCCACGTGCAGCGTCACGCTGTCGTAGTGCTCGGGCTGCAGCGCGAGCTTCGCGCGCATCGCCGGATCGTTGTGCTGCGCGACGATCGCGACGGCCGCGTCGCCCGAACTGCCCGACAGGTCGAACATCAGGCTGCGACCGTCGGGGAAGTCGATCCGCAGCCCTTGTGCGTTGACGGTGCGGGCCTTGCCCTTCGCGTCGAACAGCGAAAGACGGGGGGATTCGGGCGCGGCGGACTGGGCACGACCGGACTTGCGGGAACGGGAGGATTTCATGACGCGTACGGCGATTGGGACGCGTTGAGGATACACCAAACGGCCGATCCCACCCGCATTCGAACGGGCGAAAAAAAGCCCGGCGCGCCGTGTGGCGGGCCGGGCCGGCAGGCCGGGGCAGCGCGCGCGGGCGCCGCCCGTCAGCCGTCCTGGTGCTGCGCGTGGAACTCGTCGTATGCCTCGACGATGCGCGCGACGAGCGGGTGGCGCACGACGTCCGCGCTCGTGAAGCGCGTGAGCGCGATGCCGCGCACGCCGCCGAGCACCTGCTGCGCTTCGACGAGGCCGCTCTTGTGACCGCGCGGCAAGTCGACCTGGCTCGTGTCGCCGGTCACGACGGCCTTCGAGCCGAAGCCGATCCGCGTGAGGAACATCTTCATCTGCTCGGGCGTCGTGTTCTGCGCCTCGTCGAGGATGATGAACGCGTGGTTCAGCGTGCGGCCGCGCATGTACGCGAGCGGTGCGATCTCGATCATCTGGCGCTCGAACATCTTCGCGGTCTTGTCGAAACCGAGCAGGTCGTACAGCGCGTCGTACAGCGGGCGCAGGTACGGGTCGACCTTCTGCGCGAGATCGCCCGGCAGGAAGCCGAGCCGCTCGCCGGCTTCGACGGCCGGGCGCGTCAGCACGATCCGCTTGACCTGGTCGCGCTCGAGCGCGTCGACCGCGCAGGCGACCGCGAGGTAGGTCTTGCCGGTACCGGCCGGCCCGATGCCGAACGTCACGTCGTGCGACAGGATCTGCTTCAGGTACTCGCGCTGCGCGGGCGTACGGCCGCGCAGGTCGGCGCGCCGCGTGTACAGCTTCGGCGCGGGTTCTTCGTCCGGCTCGCTGGCGTCGAGCTGCACGACGGGCTCATCGAACGGATGGTCGGGGTCGCCGCGGAAGCGCACGTCGAGCGTGTCCTGGCGGCCGTTGCCGGTCGTGTGGCGCACTTCGACCAGCGCGAGCTGGATGTCGTCGACCGACAGCGGATCGCGCGCCCGGTTGTAGAAGTTTTCGAGCGCGGCGAGCGCGAGCTTGGCGCCGCGTCCGCGGATCGTGATCCGGTGGCCGCGCCGCGCGAGCGTGACGTCGAGCGCCTGTTCGATCTGCCGCAGGTTCTCGTCGAGCGGGCCGCAGAGATTGGCGAGGCGCGCGTTGTCTTCGCGCGGGGCAGTGAATTCCAGTGCTTGGACGGTCTTCAAAGTAGCGTCGGGCTCCTGTTGAGCGTCAATTAGTGGGTGGCCGCGCTCGCGTCGTCGCTGACGAGCACGAGCTCGCCGCGCAGCGAATGCGGGTACGCATGGTTGATCTTCACGTCGATCATCTGGCCGATCAGGCGCGGGTGCGACGCGAGCGGCGCCGGGAAATTCACGACCCGGTTGTTCTCGGTGCGGCCCGCGAGTTCGTTCGGGTCCTTGCGCGACGGGCCTTCGACGAGGATCCGCTCGACCTTCCCGACCATCGACTGGCTGATGCGCGCGACGTTCTCCTCGATGGTCGCCTGCAGATGTTGCAGGCGTTTGAGCTTCACTTCACGCGGCGTGTCGTCGTGCAGGTTCGCGGCCGGCGTGCCGGGGCGCGGGCTGTAGATGAACGAGAAGCTCGTGTCGTAGCTCATGTCGTGCACCAGCGCCATCATCTTGTCGAAATCGTCCTCGGTCTCGCCGGGGAAGCCGACGATCATGTCGGTCGACAGCGACAGGTCGGGGCGGATCGCGCGCAGCTTGCGGATCACCGACTTGTATTCGAGCACCGTGTAGCCGCGCTTCATCGCCATCAGGATGCGGTCGGAGCCGTGCTGGACGGGCAGGTGCAGGTGGCTCACGAGCTTCGGCACCTTGGCGTAGGTGTCGATCAGGCGCTGCGTGAATTCCTTCGGGTGCGACGTCGTATAGCGGATCCGCTCGATGCCGGGGATGTCGGCGACGTATTCGATCAGCGTCGCGAAATCGGCGATTTCCGACGAGCCGGCCGCCAGCGCGCCGCGGTACGCGTTCACGTTCTGGCCGAGCAGCGTGACTTCGCGCACGCCCTGGTCGGCGAGGCCGGCCACTTCGGTCAACACGTCGTCGAGCGGGCGCGACACTTCATCGCCGCGCGTATACGGCACCACGCAGTAGCTGCAGTACTTCGAGCAGCCTTCCATGATCGACACGAACGCGCTCGGCCCCTCGACGCGCGCGGGCGGCAGGTGGTCGAACTTTTCGATTTCGGGGAACGAGATGTCGACCTGCGCGCGGCCGCTCTCGCGGCGCGCGTCGATCATCTGCGGCAGGCGGTGCAGGGTTTGCGGGCCGAACACGAGGTCGACGTACGGGGCGCGCGACACGATCGATGCGCCTTCCTGGCTCGCGACGCAGCCGCCGACGCCGATCAGCAGGCCGGGCTTCGCTTCCTTCAGCTCGCGCACGCGGCCGAGATCGGAGAACACCTTCTCCTGCGCCTTTTCACGCACCGAGCACGTGTTGAACAGGATGATGTCCGCGTCTTCCGGCGTGTCGGTCTTTTCGAGGCCTTCGGAGGCATTGAGCACGTCCACCATCTTGTCCGAGTCGTACTCGTTCATCTGGCAGCCGAAGGTCTTTACGTAAACTTTCTTGGTCATGGGGATTCGCCGTTCGCAGTGGTTGACCTGGGGGCGTCGTCAAGAGTGAATCGGGACGGCCGTGCGCTGCACGCGAAACGCGCGCATCGAGCAGGAAAAGCCGTCGGGAAAGCCTTCCATTATAGCTTTTCGCGCTGCCCTGGGCCCGCGTCGGGTTGCGGCTGCGCGACGTCGATCGGCGGGTTCGGACCCTTGAACGGCGGCGCGCCGGCCATCAGCGGCACGCATTCAGCAGGTCGTCGTGCGCGGCTTCCTCGCGCGTGAAGCGCTCGGCGAGAAAGTCGAGCAGCACGCGCACGCGCGGCGCCATGTAGCGCTTGCCGGGATAGATCGCGTGCAGCGGCGCGCTCTGGTGCCGCCAGTCGGGCAGCAGGACCTTGAGCCGCCCGGCGCGGATGTCGTCGGCGACATCCCAGATCGAGTTCAGCACGATGCCGTGGCCGCGCAGCGCCCACTCGCGGGCGAGGCCGCCGTCGTTGGTCTCGAACGCGGTGGCGAGCGGCACCGTGCAGGTCTGCGTGTCGTCGCCGCGCGTGAAGCGCCACGTGTTCATCGGCCCGGACGCCACCGTGATCACGTTGCACGGAAAGCGGGCCAGATCGTGCGGATCGCGCGGCATGCCGTGGCGTTCGACGAACGACGGCGTCGCGCACGGCACGCGCCGGTCCGCGGCGAGCCGGCGGGCGATCAGCGCGCCGTCGGGCGGCGCGGCGAAACGGATCGCGAGGTCGATCTCGTCCTGCCACAGGTTCACCGTCGAGTCGGACGCCGTCAGCGAGAAGGTCACGTCCGGGTAGCGTGCGGTGAATTCGTCGAGCCAGTCGAGCAGCCGGCGGCGGCCGAAATCGGACGTCGCCGACAGCCGCACCCGGCCGCCGACGACGTTGCGGCCGGCCTGCAGCAGCGCGTTTGCGTCGTCGAGCGCCTGCAACGCCTGCCGGCAGCCGTTCAGGTACAGGCGGCCCTCGTCGGTGAGCCGCAACTGCCGGGTCGAACGGTCGAACAGCCGGGTGGCGACCGCCGCCTCGAGCTTGGCGAGGCGCGCGCTTGCGGCGGCCGGCGTGAGATTCAGCTTGCGCCCGGCGGCGGACAGGCTGCCCAGTTCGGCCGCCTCGACGAACAGCCGGATATCGCCCAGTCGATCCATGTGATTTTCCAGAAATATTTGAAAATGGTTCAAACGTCACGCCAATTATCAAATATCGGCATCTTCGGGACAATGCGCCCATCCTGCCTTTTGTGCGGTGCGGCACCGATCGGGCGCCGCGGCCGCCGCCTTCCGGAGAACGTCATGCCCATCCCGTTACTGGCGCTTGCGATCAGCGCCTTCGCCATCGGCACCACCGAGTTCATCATCATGGGCCTGCTGCCCGAGGTCGCGCACGACCTCGCCGTGTCGCTGCCGTCGGCCGGCCTGCTCGTGACCGGCTATGCGCTCGGCGTCGCGGCCGGCGCGCCGCTGCTCGCGGTGCTCACGAGCCGCATGCCGCGCAAGGCCGCGCTGCAGTTGCTGATGGCGATCTTCATCGTCGGCAACGTGCTGTGCGCGACCGCGTCAGGCTACGCGATGCTGATGGTCGCGCGCGTCGTCACGTCGTTCGCGCACGGGTCGTTCTTCGGGATCGGCGCGGTGGTCGCCGCGTCGCTCGTGCCGGCCGACAAGCGCGCGAGTGCGATCGCGCTGATGTTCACGGGGCTCACGCTGTCGAACGTGCTTGGCGTGCCGTTCGGCACGTTCGTCGGTCAGCTGCTCGGCTGGCGTGCGTCGTTCTGGATCGTTGCCGCGCTCGGCGTGCTGGCGCTCGGCGGCGTGGCCGCGTTGGTGCCGAACCGTCACGACAGCGGGCCGGTCGGCCTCGGCCACGAAGTGCGCGTGCTGAAGGAGCCGCAGGTGTGGCTCGCGCTGCTGATGACGGTGCTCGGCTTCGGCGGCGTGTTCGTCGTGTTCACGTACATCGCGCCGATTCTGGAAACCGTGTCGGGCTACTCGCCGCGCGCGGTCGCACTGATCCTCGTGCTGTTCGGCGCCGGTCTGACGATCGGCAACACGCTCGGCGGCAAGCTTGCCGACCGTGCGCTGATGCCGTCGCTGATCGCGATCCTCGTCGCGCTGATGGCCGTGATGGCCGTGTTCGCGAAGACGAGCCACCTGCCGGTCGCGGCCGCCGTCACCGTATTCGTCTGGGGGATCGCCGCGTTCGCGACGGTGCCGCCGCTGCAGGCGCGCGTGGTCGAGAAGGCCGCGAGCGCGCCGCATCTCGCATCGACGTTGAACATCGGCGCGTTCAACGTCGGCAACGCGGGCGGCGCGTGGCTCGGCGGCCTTGCGCTGGAGCACGGCTTCGCGCTCGACGCGCTGCCGTGGGTTGCCGTCGCGGTGACGTTCGCGGCGCTCGTCGTCACGTGGCTCGCGATGCGGCTCGACGCGCGCGGCCCGGCACGCGGCGCGGCGCCGGCGGCGCAGTGAGCGACGCGATAGCGGCAGGAAAAGGTTCGCGAGAAACGCATTCCTCCGCGATGCTGATAACGGTGTGAAGATAACTTCGTTTGCCCGTGCAAGGCCGGGTGATAGCGTCTCGATACGCGCCATGGCTGGCGCAACGCGATTCCGATCCCGGCTTACCCCATACGCAGGGCCGCGCAGCGGCCCGGAGGCAATGCTATGTCTTCATCCCTGGCGCTCGTGCGCGACGTGTCTTCCTTCGAGTCCGGCAACGCTGCCGACCTGCGCGCGTCCGCGTCGCTCGATGTCCTCGAGCAGGTCGTCGGCGTGAACCTCGCGCGCTTGCGCGCCGAGCGGCAACTGTCGCTCGATGCGCTCGCGCGGCTGTCCGGCGTGTCGCGCGCGATGCTCGCGCAGATCGAATCGGCGCGCAGCGTGCCGTCGATCAAGGTGCTCTGCAAGATCGCCGCGGCGCTGAAGGTGTCGGTCGCCGCGTTCCTGCGCCGCCATGCGGTGAACGGCTTCGAGCACCTGGCGGCCGAACGCGCGTCGCGCGTCGTCAGCTCGAACGGCCGTTTCTCGGCCCGCGCGCTGTATCCGGAAGGCGAGCCGGCCGCGGCCGAATTCCACGAATTGCGGATCGCGCCGCTGCATACGGAGCTTGGCGCGCGCCGCGCGCCCGGCACGACGGTCAACCTCGTCGTCAGCGAAGGCACGCTCGAAGTCAGCGTGCATGACCGCCGCCAGTTGCTGGCGACCGGCGACGCGATCGTGTTCGATGCCGATCAGCCGTACAGCCTGCGCAACCCGGGCGACAGCGAAGCGCGCGCGTTCCGCGTGACGGTGAGCCCCGAGGTGCCGCCGCGGTGGCTCGTGCCCGACGCGGCGCACGCGGCCCACTGACCGCACGCGTGGAACGGAACGGTCGCTTTCCCGCCGTCTCGCGGGAGCGCGGGAGCGCGGGAGCGCGGGAGTGCGGCCGGGTGGTCGGCCGTTCGGACGATGCCGTTAGACGGAGTCGTCAGTAAGGTTTTAGGTGTGGTGCGCTGCGCGTCGCGCGCAGCTGTTGTATGCTTGGCCCGCCGTTGATGGGGTACCCCATCCGGCAATCAGTGCGTCTTCAGGGCGGGGTGAAATTCCCCACCGGCGGTAGGCTGGCGTAAGCCGGCGAGCCCGCGAGCGCCCGCGCATCCGCGCGGGGTCAGCAGATCTGGTCGAATGCCAGAGCCGACGGTCATAGTCCGGATGAGAGAAGATGTGCAGATAGTCATGTCCGTCAGGGCCGCTTCGCGATGCGTGCGAAGCGGGTTGTCGTTCTGTCTGTTTGCAATGCCCTGGAACGTTTTTCGCCCACATCGTATTTGCGAGGAGCGTTTCACATGTCCTTGATGTCCCTTTCGTCGGCACCGGCCGACGCCTTTGCCGATCTCCCGTTGCTGGATTCCGAACCGGTGCCGCCGCGCATCGCCGCTGCGCTCGACGCCATGCGCGCAGGCCGTGCGGTCGTGCTGCAGGATGACCACGACCGCGAGAACGAAGCCGACCTGATCGTCGCCGCCGAGCGCATCACGCCCGAGACGATGGCGCTGCTGATCCGCGAGTGCAGCGGCATCGTGTGCCTGTGCCTGACGGACGACACGGTGCGCGCGCTTGAACTGCCGCCGATGGTGCAGACCAACGAAAGCCGCAACGGCACCGCGTTCACGGTGTCGATCGAAGCGCGCGAAGGCGTGCATACCGGCGTGTCGGCGGCCGATCGCGTGACGACGATCCGCGCGGCGATCGCGGAAGGCGCGAAGCCGCACGACATCGTGCGGCCCGGCCACGTGTTTCCGTTGCGTGCGCAACCGGGTGGCGTGCTCGCGCGTCGCGGTCACACCGAAGGCACGGTCGACCTGTCGATCCTCGCGGGCCTGAAGCCGGCCGGCGTGCTGTGCGAGCTGATGAACCCGGACGGCACGATGACGCGCGGCGACGACGTCGAGCGTTTCGCGCAACGACACGGGCTGCCGATGCTGACGATCGCGGAACTCGTCGAGTTCCGCGAGGCGCTGGCGGTCGCGCGCGAGCGCTGCTGCGAACCGGCCTGAGCGGCGGGAAAACGGGTGCGTTCGCGCACCCGTCGCGAGCCGGCGCGACCTGACCCGGCCTGGATGACAATCAGGACTGCACGTCGCCGAATTCGCCGCGCATGCCGGCTTCGACGAGCGACGGCAGTTCGTCCATCTTGCGCATGATCCGCGTGATGCCCATCGCGCGCAGCGCGTCCGCGTAGTTGTCGGGAATGTGGCTCGCGCCGACGAACGCGATCGTCTTCATCCCGGCCGCGCGCGCGGCATTCAGCCCCGATACGCTGTCCTCGACGACGACGCAGCGCTCCGGCGCCACGCCGAGCGTGTGCGCCGCATGCAGGTAGACGTCGGGGTAGGGCTTCGGCCGCGCCACCTGCTCGGAACTGAACACGCGCTCGCCGAAGATCTCGGTGAGCGACGCGCGCTTCAGCGAATTGCGCACGCGCACGAGCCGGCTGTTCGACACCACGGCCGCCGGCAGCGTGACTTTCAGCAGTGCGTCGCGCACGCCGGAGATCGGCGCGAGCGATTGCGCGAGCGCGACCTCGATGTTGTGCTCGATGGTCTCGATGAAGTTCGCGGGCATGTCGATCCCGAAGCGGGATTCGATTCCGGTGAGGAAGCGCGACGTCTGCTGGCCGAATGCCGACTTGGCAGCGGCTTCGAAATCGAGGTTCGGGAACGTGGCGGACAGCGTTTCAAGCAGTACGCGGTCGGCAATGACTTCGCTGTCGACGAGCACGCCGTCGCAGTCGCAGATGAGGTGATCGAGCATGATGGTGACAAAGCAGACAATCGGCGACGCCGATCAATTCGTCATCATACGTGCTTTCACGCGCGCGCCGCGCGCCGTTTCGGCAAATTTGCCCGATCCGGCCGTACCGTTGCCGCGCTTCATGCAGGTGTGCTGCGGATCGCGTGACGGCGGCGGCCTGTTTGCCCGGGCCGTCGCCGCTTGTTGCGTTACAGCTCGATCACGCGCCCCGTTTTCCACGATGTCATCGCGGCCTCGGCAAGTTCGAGCGCGGCGAGCCCGTCGTCGATCGTCGTCCTGACCGGCGTGCCGTCGCGCAGCGCATCGACGAAGTGCGCGAGCTCGGCCGCGTACGCATGCCGGTAGCGTTCGAGGAAGAACGGCTCCGGCACGTCCGCCGCGATACCGCCGGCGAGCCACGCGCTTACCTCGGTCGGACGCACGTTGCCGGCTTGCAGCATCCCGTTGCTGCCGAGCAGCTCGAAGCGCTGGTCGTAGCCGTAGGCCGCGCGTCGCGACGTGTTGATCTGGCACAGCAGCCCGCGCCGCGTGCGGATCGTCACGGCGGTCGAATCGATGTCGCCTGCTTCGCGCACGGCCGGGTCGGTCAGGCAACTGCCGGTTGCGTGCAGCGTCTGCGCTTCGTCGCCGAGAATCCAGCGGAACACGTCGAAGTCGTGGATCAGCATGTCCTTGAAAATACCGCCCGAGCTGCGGAGGTAGTCGGCCGGCGGCGCGCCGGGGTCGCGGCTCGTGACGACCAGCATTTCCGGCGCACCGATCTCGCCGCGCTCGACACGTGCCTTCAGCGCGGCGAACGTCGGATCGAAGCGGCGCTGGAAACCGATCATGCAGGTCACGCCGGTGCACCGCACGACGTCCGCGCATGCGCGCGAGCGCTCGATGCTCAGGTCGACCGGCTTCTCGCAGAACACGGCCTTGCCCGCGTTCGCGGCCGCGACGATGAGGTCTGCGTGCGTGTCGGTGCTCGACGCGATCACGACCGCCTGTACCGACGCATCGCCGAGCGCGCGTTCGATGTCGGCAACCTGCGCGCCGTGCGCGTGGGCGAGCGCGTCGGCCGACGGCGCATGGCGGTCGATCACGTACCTGAGCTTCGCGCCCGGATGGCGCGCGAGATTCGCCGCGTGGATCTTGCCGATCCTGCCCGCGCCGAACAACGCGAATTCGATCATTCCGTTCTCCTGTTGATTGGGTTTTGCCGGCACGCGGCGTGTGTCGGCCGCGTGCGGTGGTGACGTATCAGCGATCCGCCAGTTGGCCGCGCACGTAGTCGATGCTCGCCCGCAGCCGGTCTTCGATGTCGTCCGCCTCGGCGATCTCGCGCGCAAACGGTTCGAACGAGAACGCGCCGCGGTAGCCGCGCGCAAGTAGTTCGCGCAGTTGCCGGATGTTGCCGAGCCGGTCGGCACCGCCGACCAGCACGCGGTGGCCGTCGCGCATCCGGTCGACCGGCAGGTCGGTTTCCTCGACACCGGAGAGATGCACGAGGCCCGTCAGGTTCGGGAAGAAGATGTCCTCGCCTGACAGGTGATGGTGGAACGTGTCGTGCACGAGCCGGAAGACCTGCTCGCCCGCCGCGTCGTAGAGGGCTTTCACCGCGTCCGACTTGCGGCGCAGCGCGCATTCCTCGAAGCCGAGCGGCTCGATGAAGCCGAGCAGGTTGCGTGCTTCGAGGATCGGCTTCAGCGCCTTCAATGCCTTCACGAGATCCGCATGGCGCGCGCCCGCGCCGCGCGTGTCGTTGCGGCTGTTGGTCGGGCACAGCACCAGCGCGCGCGCACCGCATTGCGCCGCGTAGTCGGCCAGCACGGTCGCTTCATCCGCGCGCTCGGCGTTCCATTGCTCGAAGCGCTGCAGCGCGTTGATCGTCAGGATCGTCACGCCACCGGCTTCGGCCGTCGCGCGCACGGCGGCGGCCGGCGTGCCGTCGGCGATCTCGATGCGGTCGAGATCGTTGCGGATCTCGATCGCGTCGACACCGAGGCGCCGGCACAGCGCGACGTAGCGGTCGAGCGGCAAGCGCGGCGCGCTCATCCGGTTCAGCGAAAACGTAAGGGGTTGGGTCATCACGGGGCCTCGGTCGGGGTTCGACGCCGGGACGGCAGGCGATCGGCCGCCGCGACCGAGCGCCGCCCGTGTGCGGGGCGTCCATCGGTCGGGCCATCGTTTCCGGCGCATTCGTCGTGGCGAATGACCGTCAATGTAGGACGGCGCCGTCCCGGCTGCATGCGCGGCGTTGCCGAAAAATCGGCAAGAAGACGCTCCATGAGCGGGCGCGAAACGGGTGTGCCCGGCAGGCCCTAGACCGGTTGCAGGTACGGGCTCGTGCGCACATTGGCCGAGCAGAACACGCGGAACTCGACCGGCTCGGCCGGCGGCTGCTGCTCGACCACGCCGCACGCATGCATCAGGTGCTGCAGCGCCGAGATCGCCTGCCCGTCCGGGTCCTGGTCGATCGCGATGTCCATCGTGCCTGCCTCGATGTACGCGCGATGCTGGTCGAGCATCTCGTGGCCGACCCAGACGACGTTGCCGGCCGCGCCGAAGCGGCGCAGCGCGGCCTCGATGCCGGCCGAGCCGCCGCCGCTGTTGTAGATGCCGACCACGTCGCCGGACGCGCGCAGCGCCTTCGCGACGGCGCTGTAGGCGAGGTCGTCCTGATCGAGCGTTTCGGCGGTTTCGGTGTCGCAGGCCAGTTCGGGGAATGCGCGCGCCAGTTCGACGCGGCAGCCGGCGATCCGATCCATGTGCACGCGATAGCCCATCCGGCCGCCGAGCAGCAGCACGCGACCGGGCCGCTTCGCGAGACGGCCGATGCAGTAGCCGGCCGTGCGGCCCGCGCGTTCGTTGTCGATGCCGGCGTAGTGTGAGCGCGCGATTCCGCCGATGTCGGAGACCATCGTGACGACGGTCTCGCCGCGCGCGATCGCGCCAGCCAGCGCATCGCGCACGCGCGGCGTATCGCCGGCTGTCACGATCAGCGCCGCGCGGCGGTACGCGGGGCGCTCGATCTGCTCGGCGAGGCGCGTGCAGTCGGCGGCGGGCAGGATCGCCCGGTGCACGACGACGCGCCGGTCGAGCATCTGCACCGCGCGCTGCAGCGCCTGCTGCAGCCGTCGGTAGAACGGCGTGTCGGTATCGGGCAGCAGCACGTCGACGTGAATCAGCCCGTGCCGGACATCGGGAAGCTGGCGCGGCACGCCGAGCGTGCGCGCCGCGGCGACGACGCGTTCGCGCGCGTGCGCCGATACGCTGCCGCGCTCATTCAGCACGCGATCGACGGTCGCGGTGCTGACGCCCGCGAGCTGTGCGATCTCGACGAAACGCGCAGTGCGTTTGCGCCGGCGAGGTGCGGGGGCGGCGGCCATCGTGTCGTCTCCTGTCGGCCAGGGGCGGTGCTTGAATGTTTCCCCGGCATGCGTGCGGCGGGCGCGCGCTGTCGTGAGGGTGCGGGGGCTGGCGGTATGCTGGCGCCGCGACGCGAATTCGTCAACGACGGGGGGCGGGCAGGCGAGGGGAAGGGGAGTGGCGGGGGATGATGCGCGAAGCGCGCGACGCCGAACGCCGCGCGCTTCGTTCAAACCGCGATCAGATCGTGGAATGCAGGTGCAGATACAGACCGGCCGCCGCGGCGCCGCCCAGCAGCGGGCCGACAACGGGCACCCATGCATAGCGCCAGTCGCTGTCGCGCTTGCCGGGAATCGGCAGCAGCGCATGCATGATGCGCGGCGACAGGTCGCGCGCGGGGCTCATCGCATAGCCGGTCGGGCCGCCGAGCGAGATGCCGATGCCGAGCACGAGCAGGCCGACGGGCAGTGCGTCGAGTGCGCCGAGGCCGACCTGCGGCGACGCGAGGTACAGCACGCCGAGGATCAGCACGAACGTGCAGATCGCTTCGGTCAGCACGTTGTGCGTGACGCTGCGGATCGCCGGCGCCGTGCAGAACACCGCGAGCTTCAGGTCGGCATCGGCTTCCTTCGCGAAGTGCTGGCGATAGGCGAGCCACACGAGCAGGGCGCCCGCCATCCCGCCGAGCATCTGCGCGAGGATGTAGCCGCCGACTTTCGACCATGCGAACTTGCCCGCGAGCGCGAGACTGATCGTGACGATCGGGTTCAGGTGCGCGCCGCTGAACGACGCGGTCACGTAGACGGCGACGAATACGGCCATCGCCCAGCCCATCACGATCACGATCAGGTCCGCGCCTTTGCCCTTGGTCTTCGCAAGCAGCACGTTTGCGACCGCGCCGTTGCCGAGCAGCACGAGGATCGCTGTGCCGATGAATTCTGCAATATAAGGTGACATGGTTGTCTCTCGTATGTCGCGGCGGACTCGCGGGTTGCGCGGTCCGCCGGTGTTGTTGTATTTCGTATGGAAAGCTGACGATTACTGGGTATCGTCGGCCCATGCCTTCGCGGCACGCACCGCACGCTGCCAGCCGGACATGCAGCGTTCGACCTGCTCCTTCGGCATCGACGGTGCAAAGCGGCGATCGAGCTGCCACTGGTCGCGCACTTCGTCGAGGTTCTTCCAGTAGCCGATCGCGAGGCCCGCGAGGTAGGCCGCGCCGAGCGCGGTCGTCTCGGTGATCTGCGGACGCACCGCATCGACGCCGAGCAGGTCGGCCTGGAATTGCATCAGCAGGTCGTTCGCGCTCGCGCCGCCGTCGACGCGCAGCTCGCCGATGCTGATGCCCGAATCGGCTTCCATCGCGGCCAGCACGTCGAGCGACTGGTACGCGATCGCATCGAGCGCCGCGCGTGCGAGGTGCGCGGAGGTCGTGCCGCGCGTGACGCCGAATACCGAGCCGCGTGCCCGTGCGTTCCAGTGCGGCGCGCCGAGGCCGGCGAACGCGGGCACGAGGTAGACGCCGTCGGTGTGCGGCACGCTCGCGGCGAGCGCTTCGATTTCAGCCGCGCTCTTGATGATGCCCATGCCGTCGCGCAGCCACTGCACGACCGCGCCCGCGATGAAGATGCTGCCTTCGAGCGCGTACTGCACGTCGTCGCCGACCTGCCATGCGATCGTCGTGACGAGGTTGTTCTTCGACTCGATCGGCTTGTCGCCGGTGTTCATCATCAGGAAGCAGCCGGTGCCGTAGGTGTTCTTCACCATGCCCGAGGTCGTGCACATCTGGCCGAACAGCGCCGCCTGCTGGTCGCCGGCGATGCCCGCGAGCGGGATCTTCGACGCGAACACGGTGGTCTTCGTGTGGCCGTAGATTTCCGACGAGGCCTTCACTTCCGGCAGCATGCTGCGCGGGATGTCGAGCAGTTCGAGCAGCTCGTTGTCCCATTCGCGCGTGTGGATGTTGAACAGCATCGTGCGCGATGCGTTCGTCACGTCGGTCACGTGCAGTTCGTGCTTCGTGAAGTTCCACACGAGCCAGCTGTCGACGGTGCCGAATGCGAGCTTGCCCTGCCTGGCCTTCTCGCGTGCGCCCGGCACGTTGTCGAGGATCCAGCGGATCTTGGTCCCGGAGAAGTACGAATCGATCGGCAGGCCGGTCTTCGCGCGCACCTTTGCCTCGAGCCCCTGCTTCTTCAGCGAGTCACAGAAGTCGGCCGTGCGGCGGTCCTGCCAGACGATCGCGTTGTAGACGGGCTGGCCCGTCTCACGGTCCCAGACGATGGTGGTTTCGCGCTGGTTCGTGATGCCGATCGCGGCGATCGACGTGCCGTTCATGCCCGTGCGCGTGACGGCTTCAGCGGCGACGCCGGCTTGCGTCGACCAGATTTCCTGCGGGTCGTGCTCGACCCAGCCGGGTTGCGGGTAGAACTGTTCGAATTCCTTCTGGGCGATCGATACGATATTGCCCTGGCGATCGAACAGCATCGCGCGGGAACTCGTGGTGCCCTGGTCAAGCGCGAGGATGTACTGGTCCTGCATGTCTCTCATCTCCATCCGTGAATTGGCGTAGTTGTGATGCGCGCCGCATGTGGGGCGGCGCGTCGGTGAGTCAACGTCGGTAAGACAACTGCAACTGCATTCGGATCACGCGTGCGGCGCGTGTGCGGCGGCGAACCATGCGTCGACGGCGGCCGTCACCGCATCGAGCGTGCCCGGCGTGACGTGCAGGCCGAGCTTCGAGCGGCGCCACAGCACGTCCTGTGCGCAGGTCGCCCATTCGGCGTCGCGCAGGTAGCGCAGTTCGGCGTCGTGGATGCCCGGCGCGATTTCGGCGCCGAGATCGGCGAGCGACGTCGCGCCGTCGACCACGCGCTCCGCGCGCGTGCCGTACGCACGCGCATAACGGCGGGCGAGCGCGGCGGGCAGCCACGGGTGGCGTTTCGCGAACGCGCCGGCAAATACGTCGAACTTCGCGTTCGCGATGTCGCCGCCCGGCAATGCGACGCCGGCCGTCCAGGTCTTCGCGTCGCGGCCGAGCGCGCGGCACAGCATGTCGCCGGCTTCTTCCGCGAGCTTGCGGAACGTCGTGATCTTGCCGCCGAACACCGACAGCAGCGGGGCGCCCGCGCCGTCGTCGAGCTCGAGGCGGTAGTCGCGCGTGACGGCCGACGCGTTCGTCGCGTTCTCGTCTTCGAGCAGCGGGCGCACGCCCGAGTAGGTCCAGTGCACGTCGGCCGGCGAGATCTTGCGCTTGAAGTAGCGGTTGATCGAATCGCACAGGTACTGCGTTTCGTCGCGATCGATCGCGACCTTCGCGGGATCGTTCGTGTATTCGACGTCGGTCGTGCCGATCAGCGTGAAGTCGTGTTCGTACGGAATCGCGAAGATGATTCGCTTGTCCGGGTTCTGGAAGATGTACGCGTGATCGTGATCGAACAGGCGGCGCGTGATGATGTGGCTGCCCTTCACGAGCCGCACGCTATGCTGCGCGCCGCGGCCGAGTGCGCCGTGCAGGACTTCGCCGACCCACGGGCCGGCCGCGTTCGCGATCGCACGCGCGTGCACGACGCGGATCGAACCGTCGGCGTGCTGCAGCCGCGCTTCCCATGCGTCGCCGTGCCGTTCGGCCGAGACGAGCTTCGTGCGCGTCAGGATCTCGGCGCCGCGCTCCTTCGCATCCATCGCGTTCAGCACGACGAGGCGGGCGTCGTCGACCCAGCCGTCGGAATATACGAAGCCGCGCTTGATCGAGTCGATCAGCGGCGCGCCGGCCGCATGGCGGCGCATGTCGATGCCGCGCGAGCCGGGCAGCAGTTCGCGTTTCGCGAGGTGATCGTAGAGGAACAGGCCGATGCGGATCAGCCAGGCCGGACGCAGGTTCGGCATGTGCGGCATCACGAAGCGCAGCGGCCACATGATGTGCGGCGCCGCGCGCAGCAGCGTCTCCCGCTCCTGCAGCGCCTTGCGCACCAGCCCGAACTCGTTGTACTCGAGGTAACGCAGGCCGCCGTGAATCAGCTTGGTGCTGGACGACGACGTGTGCGACGCGAGGTCGTCCTGCTCGCAGAGCATGACCGACAGGCCGCGGCCGGCCGCATCGCGCGCGATGCCCGCGCCGTTGATGCCGCCGCCGACGACGAGCAGATCGTAGCGATTCGGTTGGGTCACCTGCTGTCCTTATCGTCTGTTGAAATATGGTGAACACGAAATGTTCGAATTCGAAATTTAACGAACGAAATCGAAAAAGTAAAGTTCGAAAAAGCGGGGCCAGTAGCGCGCGGCGCGATCCCGGACGATACTGGCGGAATCGACCGTTTCGCGAGGTGAATCATGCGTATTGGGATGTGGGCCGGCGTGTGCGCCGTCCTTCTGGCGGGGTGCAGCGCGGGCACGCCGCCGCTCACCGGCAACTGGCGGGCGCCGTCGTTCGTCGACCTGCAGACGTCGTGCGGCGGCACGGCGCGCGACTGGGGCGCGGACGCGCAGCCGGTCTACTCGACGCTGTACGACGCGTATGTGGCGAAGCGGTATCGCGGGCTGACCGAAGCGAACTATTGTGCGTTCGTAAACGAACTTTCGGCCCACTATGTGGCGCCTGACGCGGCGGCGCGCGCCGGCTGGATCGCGTATTTCAACGGTGCGCGCGCACAGGCCATCAGTTGGCGGGCGGCGGTCGATCCGACGCTGCGCGGCGGTTGAAGCCGGCTGAGGTAGGCGGGCGGAGCAAGCGGAAGCGACCGCGTGGCCGGGAGTCGGGCCGCGCGGTCAGGTCAGGAACAGCGGAATTTCACGAATAGCGGTACTTGATGGATCGCAGCGCGGCGTCGCCGCTCTCGGTCACGCAGTATTTGCGCCCCGAGCCGAGCCCTTCCAGGCGAACGAGCTGCTGTTCGAGCAGGATGTCCAGTTCATCCCGATCCATATCGCGCTGGTCAGGCGCGTCCTTCACAAGCAATAGCGTGGCGAATTCATGCGGACTCAGCATCGTTCTCTCCATGGCAATCGGACTGCCCGCGCGGCCGGCGCACACGCCGACGCGCGATACCCCGCGGGGTATGGCTTGGGGGGAAAGCTGTATTCGCCGGCCCTGCGGTTCGCACACGCCCTGGCACAGGCGGATCGGGCGAACGGGCCGGGGAACTGGAGTCTAGTCGAGCGCGCGGGCAACGACAAATCGTGCCCCGTTAATTTTCCGTTTGACAGGAACGCCCGCCGCAAGCGGTCCACATGCCGCGCCAACTTCTTGATTTCACTTGAAGTTTCAGGTGCGGTGCAGCATCGCAACGGTCACTCCGCGACGTACACCTGGGTGCCGGCGGCGGCCACCGTGTCGGCCATCTCCGGCGGCAGCGGCTTGTCGGTGAAGAGCGCGTGCACCTGGCTCAGGTGGCCCTGGCGCACCAGTGCCGGGCGGCCGACCTTCGAATGGTCGGCCACGAGGTAGACCGTGCGTGCGTGCTGCATGATCGCCTCGGCCACGCGCACCTCGCGCGTGTCGAAGTCGCGCAGCGTGCCGTCGGCCTCGATCGCCGACGTGCCGATGATCGCGTAGTCGACCTTGAACTGCCGGATGAAGTCGATCGCGAGCTCGCCGACGATGCCCTTGTCCCACGGACGCACGATGCCGCCCGTGATCAGCACCTCGCAGTCGGGGTAGCCGCTCATCATCGACGCGACGTTCAGGTTGTTCGTGACGACGTGCAGCCCGTGATGGCGGTTCAGCGCGCGCGCGACCTCCTCGGTCGTCGTGCCGAGGTTGATGAACAGCGACGCCTGGTCGGGGATGTGCGACGCCGCGAGCGCCGCGATGCGCCGCTTCTCGTCGTGGAACATCCGCTGGCGCGCGGTGTACGACACGTTCTCCGAGCTGGTCGGCAGGCTCGCGCCGCCGTGGTAGCGACGCAGCAGGTTCAGGTCGGCGAGCCAGTTCACGTCGCGGCGGATCGTCTGCGGCGTCACCGCGAAGTGCGCGGCGAGATCGTCGACGGTCACGAAGCCGTCGCGCTGCACCCATTCGAGCAATTCCTGCTGGCGCGCGTTGAGGGTGAGGCGGGGATCTCGGGTCATGGCTCGATGGTCGTGTCGTGAGACGGAGCAGGTATTGTAAGGGCGGCAACGCCGTTCGGCCGGCCTGGCCCGCACGAGCGCGCACGATTCATGCGGAAATTGCATGGATTCATGTGACAAATGAATTTGTGCGATTCCGCCGATCGCGCTGCAATGACGGATTGCCCGCGCGCGCTGGCGTGTTCATTTCAGCTTTCGACGAGGTGGCATCGATGACTGGCTTCAACTGGCACAACCCGTATCCGACGACCCGCATTCCGGTGTTCGCGCGCAACGTCGTGTCGACGTCGCATCCGCTGGCCGCGCAGGCCGGGCTGCGGATGCTGTGGAAGGGCGGCAACGCGGTCGACGCGGCGCTGGCCGCCGCGGCCGCGATCACCGTCGTCGAACCCGTGTCATGCGGGCTCGGCGGCGACGCGTTCGCGCTCGTGTGGGACGGCGAGCGGTTGTCCGGGCTGAACGCGTCGGGCGTCGCGCCGGCCGCATGGAACGTCGACTACTTCCGCGAGCGTCATGGCGAGGATGCGCACGGCATCGCGAACAAGCCGACGCGCGGCTGGGACACCGTCACCGTGCCGGGCGTGATCGCGGGCTGGGAGGCGCTGCACGCGAAGTTCGGTTCGCTGCCGTTCGCGGATCTGCTCGAGCCGGCGATCGAGATCGCGGAGCGCGGTTATGCGGTGCCGCCGATCGTCGCGCACAAGTGGGCGGCGGCCGTGCCCGAACTGCAGGGTCTGCCGGGCTTCGCGGACACCTTCATGCCGCGCGGCCGTGCACCGCTCGTCGGCGAGCGCATGTGCCTGCCCGGTCATGCGCAGACGCTGCGCACGCTCGCGAAGGAGGGCGCCCGTGCGTTCTACGAAGGTGCGCTCGCCGAGCGCATCGCCGCGTTCTCGCGCGAAGGCGGCGGCGCGCTGACCGAAGCCGACCTGCGTGCGTACCGGCCGGAATGGGTCGAGCCGATCGGCAAGCGCTTCGGCCGCCATACGATTCACGAGATCCCGCCGAACGGGCAGGGCATCGCCGCGCTGATCGCGCTCGGGATCGCCGAGCATGCGGGCGTGACCGAATGGCCGCTCGATTCGGTCGACTCGCAGCATCTGCAGATCGAGGCGATGAAGCTCGCGTTCGCCGACATCTATCGTTACGTCGCCGATCCGCGCGCGATGGAAGTCACGCCCGAGCAGATGCTCGACGATGCGTATCTCGCCGAACGCGCGAAGCTGATCGACCCGGCGCGCGCGACGCACTTCGACGCCGGCCGGCCGCATTCGGGCGGCACGATCTACCTGTCGGCCGCCGACGAGCGCGGGATGATGGTGAGCTTTATCCAGTCGAACTACATGGGCTTCGGCTCGGGGCTCGTCGTGCCGGGTGCCGGCATCGCGCTGCAAAACCGCGGGCACGGCTTCTCGATGGATCCGGCCTCGCCGAACGTCGTCGCGGGCGGCAAGCGGCCGTTCCACACGATCATCCCGGCGTTCGTCACCGAGGAGGTCGACGGCCGCACCGAGGCCGTGATGAGCTTCGGCGTGATGGGCGGCGACATGCAACCGCAAGGCCACCTGCAGACCGTCGTGCGGATGCTCGGCCACGGGCAGCAGCCGCAGGCCGCATGCGATGCGCCGCGCTGGAAGGTCAATCGCGACTTCACGCTCGACGTCGAATCGACGATGAATCGCGCGACCGTCGATGCACTGGCCGCACGTGGCCATACGATCAAGTCGATCGACGATCCTTACATGGATTTCGGCTCGGGGCAGTTCATCTGGCGTCTCGACCGCGACGATCGCGAGCGCGGCTACGTGGCCGCGAGCGACAGCCGGCGCGATGGCCTGGCGGCCGGTTTCTGACGGATCGCTTCCGTTTTGCGTGCTCGACGGGCGGCCGGATGGCCGCCCGTTTCGTTTGGCGCGGCCCATACCATCGAACGGACGCAAGCGGTTTGAAGGACTCGTCTAACGAACGGCAACAGACGCCGTGGAACTGCGCTTGTCGGCTATGGTCAGTGCTCTGGAGCACGAACATCAAAGTCCGGCTAAGATGCCTGCATGGTTCGGCCGGACCAATTCACTATAAACGACGTAAAACGCCGCCTGCGGGAAGGCTGGCGCCTGTGCCGGAGGCATGGGCCGGCCCCCGCGCGACGACTGGGAGCGCACCACCATGGACACTAAAACGACGCATGTCATGCCGTGGCGTATCGAGGACATCGACCTGAACCGGATCGATCGTCAGCGTGCCGCCGCGAACGAGGATCTGTTGCTGTTGCTGTGCGCGTCGTCGTTCATCGAAAGCGGCTCGGATCTCTACACGAGCAATCTGAGCACATTCTTCAATGACGATCCGGAAGTCTCCGCATGGCTCAACAATGCATGGGAGCACGAAGAATTGCAGCATGGCCGCGCGCTGAAGGCGTACATCGCGCACGTGTGGCCCGAGTTCGACTGGGATACCGCGTTCGCGAATTTCTTCGCCGAGTATTCGAAGACCTGCTCGGTCGAGGCGTTCGAGAAGACCCGCGCGCTCGAGATGGTCGCGCGCTGCGTCGTCGAGACGGGCACGGCCACGCTCTATCGCGCGATCAACGAATGCTCGGACGAGCCCGTGCTGAAGGAAATCACCGACAACATCCGCACGGACGAAGTGCGTCACTACAAGCACTTCTTCAAGTTCTTCAAGAAGTACAACCAGGTCGAAGGCAACGGCCGGCTCGCGGTGCTCGGCGCGTTGATGCGTCGTGTGATGGAAATCAAGAACGAGGATTCCGAGATCGCGCTGCGCCACGTGTTCGCGATTCGCTATCCCGATCGCATCGGCGACAATCAATACAACCGCGAGCGCGCGGCGCGCATCAATTCGCTCGTGCGGCGCAACCTGTCGGCCGACATGTGCGTGAAGATGCTGCTCAAGCCGCTCGACCTGCCCGCGAAGATCCAGCCGGGCGTCCACTATCCGCTCACGAAGATCACGCGGCACGTTTTCCTGCGCTGATCGCGTCGGCACGGCCCGTCGCGCGTATGCTGGCGCATCCTCATCCGATCCGCACCAGGGCCACGCCATCATGACCGATTCCCATCGCCACGCACTCGAACAATGGACGTTCGACGCGTGGCCGCCGGCCGTCGTCGCGCTGTTCGACGGCAGCGCGCTCGAGCGCCATGCCGATCTCGCCGCATCGCTGATCGTCGCGACCGACGACGGACAGTTGCGCACGACGCTGCTCGGCGTGGGGGAGATCTACGCGCACGATGCGCGCACGCTGCTAGTCGCGCTATGGCCGCAGTCGCGGGCGGCGCGCGCGATCATGCAACGGCGCACGGCCGCGTTGACGCTCGTCGCCGACGGCGCGTTCTTTCAGGCGCAATTGAAGATGACGCCGCTCGAAGGAGACTTCGGCGGCCTCGCCGGATTCGCTGCGACGATCGCGCACGGCGATGCGCAGCGGGTCGGCTATGCGCGTCTCGCGACAGGTGTCACGTTCACGCTGGAAGGGGATCGCGCCGCGGTGCTCGCACGCTGGCAACGCCAGGTCGAGCACCTGCGGCACGCAGCCGCGCGGCTTCAGTGACCGCGCTGGCCGCTGCGCGACGAACGATTGCGGTTCGCGTGCGCGGCATTGCCGTTCGCCGGGCGTGCGCTGTTGCCGCCGCCGGCCGGACGTCCGCCGCTATTGCCGCCGGCGCCGGCGCCGCCTTGCGTGCGCGGCTTCGCGGCCTTCTGTTGTGCGGCTTTCGGTTGCGGGTTGCCGTCGCGTTTCGCGGCCGGCTGGCCTGAGCCGCCTGCACGCGGCTGGCGATTGCCGCCACCACCACCACCGCCGCGCGGCTGCTGGCCGCGGCGCTGCTGGATCGGCTCCGGCTTCGCGTGCGGATCGGGTTCGAAGCCCGCGATGACTTCCTGCGGAATCTCGCGCTTGATCAGTCGCTCGATGTCGCGCAGCAGCAGCTTCTCGTCGACGCACACGAGCGACACGGCTTCGCCGGTCGCGCCCGCGCGGCCCGTGCGGCCGATCCGGTGCACGTAATCCTCGGGCACGTTCGGCAGGTCGAAGTTGACGACGTGCGGCAACTGGTCGATGTCGATCCCGCGCGCGGCGATATCGGTCGCGACGAGCACCTGCAGCGTGCTGTTCTTGAACTCGGCCAGCGCGCGCGTGCGGGCCGACTGGCTCTTGTTGCCGTGGATCGCCATCGCGCTGATGCCGTCCTTCGTCAGCTGTTCGGCGAGCCGGTTCGCGCCGTGCTTGGTACGCGTGAACACGAGCACCTGGAACCAGTTGTGTTCGCGGATCAGGTGCGTGAGCAGCTCGCGCTTGCGATCGCGGTCGACCGGGTGGATCTTCTGCGCGACGCTTTCGGCGGTCGTGTTGCGGCGTGCGACCTCGATCAGCGCGGGCGAGTCGAGCAGGCTGTCCGCGAGCGCCTTGATTTCGTCGGAGAAGGTGGCCGAGAACAGCAGGTTCTGACGCTGCGGCGGCAGCTTCGCGAGCACGCGCTTGATGTCGTGGATGAAGCCCATGTCCAGCATCCGGTCGGCTTCGTCGAGCACGAGGATGTCGAGATTCGACAGATCGATGGTCTTCTGCTGCATGTGGTCGAGCAGGCGGCCGGGCGTCGCGACAACGATGTCGACGCCGCGCTTGAGCGCGTCGATCTGCGGATTGATGCTGACGCCGCCGAACATCACGGTCGAGCGCAGCTTCAGGTATTTGCTGTACGCACGGACGCTTTCCTCGACCTGCGCGGCGAGTTCGCGCGTCGGCGTGAGGATCAGTGCGCGCACCGCGCGCTTCGCGCCGCGGTTGTCCGCGTAGAACGTGTGCAGGCGTTGCAGGATCGGCAGCGTGAAGCCGGCGGTCTTGCCGGTGCCCGTTTGCGCGCCGGCGAGCAGGTCGCCGCCGCCGAGGACGGCAGGGATCGCCTGCTGCTGGATCGGAGTCGGCGACGTGTAGCCGAGCTCGTTGACCGCCTTGACCAGCGGTTCGGCCAGGCCGAGAGATTCGAAAGACATAGATACCACTCTTGAGTTTTATGATCGGCGACACCTCGCGCGGCCCGCGCGGGGACTGGCGTCGCAAAAAGCAAAGGGGCGCGGCTGCGGTTTCCCGCAGCCGCGCCCCGTTTGCGTCACGCGTTATTTAGTCAAGCGGCGCGGAACGCAGGTCACTCACCTGTTGTGGCGAGATCGGCGTACCGTTGTTGCCCCACGACATCCGGATGTACGTTACTACTGCTGCGACTTCCTGGTTCGACAGCGACTGCGCGAACGGCGGCATGCCGTACGGACGCGGGTTCTTGAACGTGCTCGGCGGATAGCCGCCATTCAGCACCATGCGGATCGGGTTGACGGCCGATTCCATCATGATCGAGTGGTTGCCCGCGAGCGGCGGATAAGCGGGCGGCTTGCCGGCGCCGGTTTCGGCGTGGCAGGTCGCGCAGTTGTCCGCGTAGATCTTCTTGCCCTGGTCGAACAGCGCGTTGCCGAACTGCTTCGACGGCTCGTACTGCATGTTCTTCGGCGCTTCAGCCTTCTGCGGGATCGACTTCAGGTACGTCGACATCGCGCGCGTATCTTCGTCGGTCATGTACTGCAGGCTGTTGTGGACCACGTCCGCCATCGGGCCGAACACGGCACCCTTGTGCGACACGCCGGCTTGCAGCAGGTCGGACAGCTCCTGCACGTGCCAGTCGCCGAGGCCGAGTTCCTTGTCGTTCGTCAGCGACGGCGCATACCAGTTCTGCAGCGGGATCAGGCCGCCGGCGAACGCCGACGAGCTCACCGGGCCGCCCATCATGTTGATCGACGTGTGGCACATCGAGCAGTGGCCGAGGCCTTCGACGAGGTACGCACCGCGGTTCCATTCGACCGACTTCGTCGGATCAGGCTTGTACTCGCCTTCCTTGAAGAACAGCGTGCGCCAGCCGATCAGCAGGTTGCGGTTGTTGAACGGGAACTTCAGTTCGTGCGGACGGCTCGGCACCGACACCGGTGCGACCGAGCGCAGGTACGCGTAGATCGCGTCCGAATCCGAGCGCGTGACCTTCGTGTAGCTCGCGAACGGGAAGCCCGGGTAGAGCAGGCTGCCGTCCTTCGAGCGACCCGTGTGCATCGCGCGGTAGAAGTCGTCCGACGTCCACTTGCCGATACCGTTCTGGTCGTCCGGCGTGATGTTCGGCGTGTACATCGTGCCGAACGGCGTCGCCATCGGCAGGCCGCCCGCGAACGACTTGCCGCCGCGCACGGTGTGGCACGCGATACAGTCGCCGACGCGCGCGAGGTATTCGCCCTTCTTGATCAGCGCGGCCTGGTCGGCCGGCGTGGCCGCGACGGCGGAAGCGCCGTGCAGCGTGTCGCTGCCCGGCCACAGGACCGGGACGAGGGCGGCGGCCGCGACGATCGCGGCGGCCGAGAGTGCAAACAGGGACTTGCGTTTCATTGTGTCTGTCTCCCTTGCCTTATTGCGGTTCGCTGCCGCAGGCGAGCGGAGTCTTCATCGAACGCGCCGGGGCCGGCACGGGGTTGGCGGGCGCCGGTTGCGCGGCGAGCCATGCGGTCACGGCCGTCACGTCTTCGTCGGAAAGCTTCGATGCGATGTCGTGCATGCAATCCGGTGCCTTCGCGTGGCGGTTGCCCGAGCGCCATGCGCCGAGCTGCGCGCTCAGGTAATCGGCGTGCAGGCCGACGAGGCCCGGGATCGCCGGCTGCATGCCGGTCAGCCCCGCGCCGTGGCAGGCCACGCAGGCCGGCAGCTTGCGGGACGGATCGCCCTGCGTGACGAGCTGCTTGCCGCGTGCGAGCGTCGCGGCCGGCAACGTCGGCTTCGCCGGCGTCGGGTACGGCGGACGTTCGGCCGAGAAATGCTCGGCGATTTCGCGCAGGTAGTCGTCGTTCAGGTACGTCAGCAGGTAGTTCATCGGCGGGTACTTGCGCCGGCCGTCACGGAAGTTGACGAGCTGGTTGTACAGGTACTCGGCCGGCTTGCCGGCAAGACGCGGGAAATAATCGTTGTCCGTGCCCTGGCCGTGAACGCCGTGGCATGCGGTACAGCCGCGCACGCGCTCGGCCATGGTATCGGGTGCCTTGAGCGGCGCCTGCTGGGCGTGCGCTTGCTCCGTGGGCTTGGTCTGCGCTTGGGCAGCGCTCATAAGGCCCGCGCCGCCGATCATCAGAACGGCGAGCAGCGGACGGAAGACGCGTCTTGAAGACACACGAGACTCCATGTTTATTCGTCGGGGACCTTGTCCGGGCTACGATCGGCTCGGCGCATGGACGGCAGGACAGCCGGGCTGCTGCGACGCGGCATTCTATCATCGATGGGTAATGACGGCTATTTGGCAAAAGGACATCGGTTCCTGTCTGTTCGCGACTTGCGACAATTTGACGCGCATTGCGGCACCGCTGTGTGAACCGGCGTGCGTTTTCACCATCGAAGACCGTACACTCGCGGGTCGCGCGGCGCCGCCTCCGCCGCTGGTCCAGTCATTTCTCCCGTTTCCGGATTCATCGATGACGTTTTCTACCGTGCCGTTGCCTGCCTCACGCTGTCCGTCCCCTTGCCGCCGCCCTGCCGGCCCGTCGCTGTCGGGAGGGTGCGCGCGATGAAGTTCGACAGCTTGTGGATCGGTCAGGTCGCGCTCGCGGCGCTGATGGACGCCGCGTTCGCGATGGCGGTCGGCTCGGCATTGCTCAAGGCGTGGCTCGGCAAGGACGGCGCACGGCCGGTCATCGCGCCGTCGCATCCGGCGTGGCTGCGCGCGCAACATTCGCTGGTCGCGGCGGCGCTGGCGCTCGTGCTCGCGGATCTCGGCTGGCTCGTCTACGAGGCCGCGACGATGAGCGGCGCGGGGCTCGGCGGCGCATTCGCCGCGATTCCGACCATGCTGATGCAGACGCACACGGGCTTCGCATGGAGCGTCGCGTTCGCCGGCGCCCTCGTGCTCGCGATCGTCGCGCTCGCGAAACCGGATGGCCCGCTCGCGCACGCGGTGCTGTGGCTCGCGGTGATCGTGGTCGCGGCCGGCAAGGCCTCGCTCGGCCACGCGGCCGATACGGGCGCACTGTCCGCGGCGGTTGGCGTACAGACGCTGCACCTGCTCGCGACGGCCGTGTGGGGCGGCCTCGTGCTGGCGGGCGGGCTCGCGGTGCTGCCGGCGCTCGGTTCGTCGGTCGCGCGCGGCGCGCTGATCCGCATCGGCCAGCACCTGTCGCGCACGTCGATCATCGCGGTCGTGTTCGTGCTCGGCACGGGCGCGCTCAACGCGATCCGCGGGCTTGGCGGTTCGCTCGCGCCGCTCGACGGCAGCACGTGGGGACGCGTGCTGTTGCTGAAGCTGCTGCTCGTCGCGCTCGCGCTCGTGCTCGGCGGCCTGAACCGCTTCTCGGCGCTGCCGCGCCTGCGCCGCACCGCGTCGACGGAGGACGCGCACACGTTCCGCAACATCCTGCATCTCGAAGGGATGACGATGATCGGCGTGTTCGTCGCGGCGGCCGTGCTGTCGTTCAGCGTGCCGGGGTTCGCGGCGCTCGGCTGACCGAGGGTCCGGTGCGGGGCGGGGCAGCGATGCGCGCTGTCGACGCCCTGCGGATCGCAGAAGCAAAAACGGCCGCCTGTCGGGCGGCCGTGTCGAAGCCGGTGCGCGGCGTGATCGTCGCGCATTCCGGCTTATCTCACCCCTTCATCACCATTCGGCGACGCTGCCGTCCGCGTGGCGCCACACCGGGTTGCGCCAGCGGTGGCCCGTCTTCGCCATCTCGCGCACTTTCTCCTCGTTCACGTCGATGCCGAGCCCCGGGCCCTGCGGGATCGCGACGAAGCCGTCCTCGTAGCGGAACACCTCGGGGTTGCGCAGGTAGTCGAGCAGGTCGTTGCCCTGGTTGTAGTGGATGCCGAGGCTCTGTTCCTGGATGAACGCGTTGTAGCTGACCGCGTCGAGCTGCAGGCACGCGGCGAGCGCGATCGGGCCGAGCGGGCAGTGCAGCGCGAGCGCGACGTCGTAGCTTTCCGCGAGCGTCGCGATCTTGCGGCACTCGGTGATGCCGCCCGCGTGCGACGCGTCGGGCTGGATGATGTCGACGTAGCCGCCCGCGAGGATGTGCTTGAAGTCCCAGCGCGAGTACAGCCGTTCGCCGAGCGCGATCGGGGTGTTGGTCTGGTTGACGATGTCGCGCAGCGCCTCGGCGTTCTCCGACAGCACCGGCTCCTCGATGAACATCAGCTTGTATGGGTCGAGCTCCTTCGCGAGCACCTTCGCCATCGGCTTGTGCACGCGGCCGTGGAAGTCGACGCCGATCCCGACGTGCGGGCCGACTGCGTCGCGCACGGCCGAGACGTTCGCGATCACCTGCTCGACCTTGTCGTAGGTATCGACGATCTGCAGTTCCTCGGAGCCGTTCATCTTCACGGCCTTGAAGCCGCGCTCGACGACCGCGCGCGCATTGTTCGCGACGTCGCTCGGCCGGTCGCCGCCGATCCACGAATACACCTTGATGCGATCGCGCACCTGGCCGCCCAGCAGCGCGTGCACGGGCACGCCGTGATGCTTGCCCTTGATGTCCCACAGCGCCTGGTCGACGCCGGCGATCGCGCTCATCATGATCGGGCCGCCGCGGTAGAAGCCCGCGCGGTACATCACCTGCCAGTGGTCTTCGATCAGCAACGGGTCGCGGCCGACGAGGTAGTCGGCCAGTTCCTGCACGGCGGCCTCGACCGTGTGCGCGCGGCCTTCGACGACCGGCTCGCCCCAGCCGACGATGCCCTCGTCGGTTTCGATCTTGAGGAACAGCCAGCGCGGCGGGACGACGAAGGTTTCGAGGCGGGTGATTTTCATGACGCGAGTCTCCATGGTTGACCGGCACGGCCGCTCGGGCGCGGCGCACGGTCGCGTGCTTTCACGGTTATCCTAGCGTAGCCCGATAAAAAATAGTATTAATAGCATTATTGTGCAGATAGTGGGCAGCCGGCCTGCCGGATCAACGGAGAACGATCATTCAACGCGACCTGCATGGACAGACGGCCTTCCGGCTGGCGACGGCGATCCTGCGCGGCGACTATCCGCCCGAATCGCTGCTGCCGCGGGAGCCTGACCTGATGGAGATGTACGGCGTCAGCCGCACGGTGATGCGCGAGGCGCTGCGTACGCTGACGTCGAAGGGGCTCGTCGAATCGCGGCCGAAGGTCGGCACGCGCGTGCGGCCGCGCCGCGCGTGGAACCTGCTCGACGCCGACCTGCTCGACTGGTATGCGCGCGTCGCGCCGCCGCTCGCGTTTGCGCTGAAGCTGCAGGAGATGCGCGAGATGATCGAGCCGTACGCGGCCGCGCTGGCCGCGCGCGCGCATACGCCGGAAGCGTTCGCCGCGATCGACGGCGCGGCGCGTGCGATGGCCGCCGCGCGCAACGTCGACGAATGGGTGCGCGCCGACCTGCGCTTTCACCTGAGCGTGCTCGAGGCCGGCGGCAACGAGCTGCTGGTGCCGCTCGGCGCGCTGATCGACCGCACGCTCGAGGCGCAGCTGCATCTGAACGCGCGCCGGGCCGACGTCTACAATGCATCGCTCGCCGAGCACGTGGCCGTCAGCGATGCGATCCGCGTGCGCGACGAGGATGGCGCGCGCCGCGCGATGGCGACGCTGCTCGCGGTGACGCGTGCGCGGATCGAGATGTCGTGACGGAAAGGCGCGGGCGGCGAGGCGCCGTCAGGCGTTCGCGCAGCCGCCCGGCTTGACGATGCGTTGGGTCGATGGCGGGTACTTTGCGAGCAGGCTCGCCGGTCGCCGCGGGCGCGCGACCAGGTCGCCGCCGCAGTTCGGGCAGCGGCCCTTCAGCACGTCGTCGGCGCAGGTCGCGCAGAACGTGCATTCGAACGTACAGATGCGCGCCTCCGCCGAATCGGGCGGCAGGTCCTTGTCGCAGCATTCGCAGCCGGGGCGCAGTTCGAGCATGACGGTTTTCCTTGGTTGGGCAGGGTCGGGGTGGGCGCCGCCGGACGTTGCGTGCGGCGCATGCGAGCGCTACTGTACGCGTTTGGATCGGCCCGGCCAACGGTGTCTGCCCGGATACCGTCGACGCGCACGGGCCGCACCGGGAGACGACCATGCTTTATCGCGGAAGCTGTCACTGCGGAGACGTGAAGTTCGAGGCGGAAGGCGACCTGCAGGGCGTGATGGCCTGCAACTGCTCGATCTGCCAGCGCAAGGGCGCACTGATGTGGTTCGTGCCGCGCGACCACATGAAGCTGCTGACGCCCGAAGAACATCTCGCGACCTACCTGTTCAACAAGCACGTGATCAAGCATCGCTTCTGCAAGCGCTGCGGGATTCACGCGTTCGGCGAGGGCATGCATCCGGACGGCACCGCGATGGCGGCGATCAACGTTCGCTGTCTCGAGGATGTCGACCTCGACGCGCTGCCCGTCACGCATTACGACGGCCGCTCGCACTGAGCGGCGCACGGCGGCGCGAACGGTCGCGCCGCGCTCAGGAGGGTTGTGCCGACGCCGTGTCCGGCGCAGGCGTTTCCGCTTGCGGCGCCGGGCCCGCCGTGCGCGTGCCGGCGTCGGCCGGGCGTTCGATCAGTGGCGCGAGCGCCGGCGCCATCGACTTCAGCAGCTGTACGGCCATCGCGCTCGTGAAGTCGTAGCGGGCCGCGTACGGTTCGTGCGCGGTTGCCGTCAGGACCCCGAAGAACCGGTTGCCGATCACGAACACGAACGTGCCGCTGCGGTTGACCTTACGCGACTCGATCAGCCGCGCGCCGCGCGCATAGACGTTGAAGCGCTGGTCGCCCGTCCCCGTCTTGCCGTACACGTCGAGCGTCTTGCCGTCGGGCAGCGTGAGGCCGCCCGCGAGGCGGCGCGCGGTGCCGTTGAGCACGACGTCGCGCAGCAGCGTGTGCGCCACGTTGACGATCTCCGGCGACAGCATCGGCTGCGGCTGCGCGGCCGCGCGCACGAAGCGCGTTTCGTATGGCGTGCCCTTCGCGAAGTCGAGCCGCGTGATCGTCTCGGTCGGCGCCTTCTGGCCGCCGTTCGCGATCAGGCCGATCAGTTTCGCGAGCGCGTCGGGCTGGTCGCCCGATGCGCCGATCGCGGCCGCGTAGGACGGCGTGACTTCCGCGAACGGGTAGCCGAGCGCGCGCCACGACTTCGTGATCTCCGCGTACGCGCGCAGCTCGACCATGCGACGGATGCGCCGGTCCTGCGTTGCGTGGTAGCGCGTCTTGTACAGCCACGAGTACGTGTAGAAGCGCGCATCGTGGCTGTCGCGCTGGACCTCGGCGAGCGATGCGGCCGGGTGCGCGCGCAGGTAGTTGAGCGTCCACAGCGCGAG
Organism: Burkholderia cepacia; assembly: GCF_029962485.1. Lineage (NCBI taxonomy): Bacteria > Pseudomonadati > Pseudomonadota > Betaproteobacteria > Burkholderiales > Burkholderiaceae > Burkholderia > Burkholderia cepacia. The sequence continues at coordinate 3,002,057 of NZ_CP073637.1, read as the reverse complement.
CGGATGCACGCTCGCGATATAGCCGCGGTCATTGAGGTTGAAGCGGTCGATTGCATATTTCGCGTAGAGCGCGGCGAGATCGTCGTCGGACAGCGTCGCGGCAGGCGTCCCCTTCAGTTGCGCGCGCATCTGCGCATCGAACCATGCAAGCGATTCGTTCGGCGCGACGCTGCGCAGCACCGTCGCGATCTTCGGCGGCGACTTGCGCACGTCGCGCAGCATCAACGCGAGTGCATCGTCGGGCGCCTTACCCGCATAGCGCGTGTAGTAGCGCTTCACGTAGACCTGGCTTTCGCCGTCGACGAACTGCTGCAGGTAACGCTGGCGCTGCTCGGGGTCTCCAAGCCACGACGACGACGGGCCGGCCGCCTGCAGCGTCTCGTAGTGGACGATGTCGCGCATCAGCCGCACGAACACGAGGTTGACCGAGTGCTCGAACGCCGCGTGCAGCGTCAGGATGCGGCCGTTGTCCGACTTCTCGAAGTTCGAGAACACCTGCGCGCCGCCGCCCGTGTAGAACACGTCGGGGCTCGCCGAGTACTTGCGTTCGACGGCCGCGTCGAGCATCGCCTGCAGCGAGCGGTCGCGCGTATGCGACAGGTAGTCGAGCGCCCAGTGCGACAGTCCGTCCATCGGGTCGGGCTTCACGCGCGCAAGCTCCGCGTTCGACAGGTTCGCGTAACGCGCGTGCAGGTCGGACACGATCTGCAGGTACGTGATCAGCGTACGCAGTTTCGCGGTCGACCCGAGGTTGATGCGGCCGCCGCGGTTCACGTCGAACGGCTCGTTCACGCTGTCGGTCTGCACGCGCAGCATGTTCGCGCCGTTGCGGTGTTCGTACAGCGTGAAGCTGTACGTGAGGTGCGACGGGTCGTCCTTCGGCGCAAGCATCTCGAAACCGTACAGGCCGGCGGCCTGCGCGCCGTCGCGTGTCGACGCCCGTGCGAGCCGTTCGGCAACGGCCTGCTGCACGCCGTTGTCGAGCGTACTGGTTGCCTGCAGGTCGAGCTGGTCGAGCTGGTACAGGTCGCCGATGCCGAGCGCCGACAGCAGCGACGCGCGCGCGGACGTCACGGCCTTGCGCGACACGAACGACTGCACGTGTGCGGCGGCCGGCGGCGCGCTGCGTTCGATCTGCGCGGCGAGCGCGGCATCGCGCAGCGCGGGCGAGATCACGCCGCCGGTCGACAGCAGCCGCAGGTAGCTGTCGGTCAGCTTCTCCAGCGCCGGATAACCGCGGTTGAGGAAGTACGACGGTGCGCGCTGCGCGATGATCAGCGACAGCACCTCGCGGAACGTCTTGCCCTGTTCGTCGACATTGTCGCCCGTCGTCGGCGCGGACAGGATCCGGTTCACGTCGTTGAAGTCGCGGCCGTACCACGCGGCGAGACCGTCGCCGATGCCGGTGATTTCACCGACATGCGGCCGCGCGGCGAGCGGCACCGAATTCAGGTAGCGCACGACGATCGTGCGGCGCGCGAGCATCGTCTGCGGGCCGTTCAGGTACGCGCGCACCGACGCGGATGCGATCTGCCGCAGCTTCTCGGGCGGCGTCGCGGTGCGGCCTTCGGGCGAATGGCGGAACTTCTCGATCTGCGTCGCGAGCGTGCTGCCGCCCGGGCGCGCCTGGTGACGGTTGACGACGTGCAGCGCCTGGTCGGCGAGTGCGCGGCTGAAACGCCCCCAGTCGATCGCCGGGTTGCGGTTCGGCTCGTTCGCGTCGAGCAGGTAGCGATCCTCGATGAACAGCAGCGAATCGGCGACCACGCGCGGCACCGTGTCGAAGTCGGCGTACACGCGCTGCGGGAACACGGTCGCGAACAGCGGCGCGCCGGTCGAATCGAACAGCATCAGGCCGGCCTGGTCCTTCTCTTCGTAAGGGAGGAACAACCCGCGATCGCCGAGCGACAGCATCCGCTGCGAATCACGCGCCTGGTTGCCGATGACGAAGCCGCGCGCGAGCAGCCGCTCCTGGAATGCCGGCAGCATCGCGTAGCCGAGGCGCTGGTCGTACGGGCCGTTCGCGGGGAAGCGGATGTGATCGCTCGGACCCGTTTCGATCGTGTAGCCAACGTCGCGGGTGAGCTCGGACAGATAGTGCGCCTGCAGCCGGGACGTCTCGATCTCGGTCTGCACGAGCCGCGCAACGATCGCCACCGCGATCAGCAGCGCGGCGAGCAAGGACCACTTGATCCACGTCCAGACCGATGCGAGTCCGGTCACGCGCGGCAGGATACGATTTAGCGGCCGATTCATGGCGGCGTCTCCCTGAAAGTGCGGGCTCCGGCCGCACCCCATTAAGGATTAGTGTAGTCCTCCGCAGCGGGCTGCCAAGGGCGTCGACTACCGAGATGCGCCGACGCAACGCGCGTGCCTGTGATGCGCGGCAATGGGCGCTGCGCTGCGATGGTGCGCGCCGCTGCGGCGTAACGTTTGCGCGTTTTGCGCGGCGAAGTCCGCGTGGCAGGCGGAGGCGGCGGGCAGGCCCGCGTGGCCGGGCCGACGGACGACGCACCGATTTCGTGCGCTGCGGCATCGTTGCAATTCGGGCCGGAACCCGTACATGAAAGGGCGTCGTCGAACGGCGGCGCTACGGGTTTCCGCGATAGCCGTGCGTGCCGGCGACGGGTACGATCGCCGGAGGTGCGGCGCATTTCCGTTTCCGCCCGGAGTCCCATGACGATCCATCCCGTCGCACTCGTGTGCACGGCCATCCTCGGGCTGCTGCTGTTCGGGCTCGGGCTCGTCGTGTCCGTCACGCGCTTTCGGTGCACCACCGGATCCGGGTGTGCGCCCGACCCGACGAACGGGCTGCACAAGGTCGTGCGCGCGCACGGCAACACGGCCGAATACGCGCCGTTTCTCGCGGTGCTGTTTCTCTATTTCGGCGCACACGATCCGTCTCGCGCGATCCTCGCGCTGATCGTCGCGGCAACCGTGTGCCGCTGCCTGCTGGTCATCGGATTGCTCGCCTGGCCGACGATGGCCAACCCGAATCCCGTGCGTTTCATCGGCGCGCTCGGCACCTATCTGTGCGGCGCCGCGCTGTGCATCGCGCTGTTCGTCTGAACGGCGCCGCTACCGCCACAGCAGCGCCGCGCGATCGTGCCGGCGCACGGCTTCGACGAAGCAGTGGATCAGGTAGTCGCAGGCAATCGTGTTCAGCGCATCGCGGCGCGTGAGCACGCCGACCGACACGGCCGGAATCGTTTCCTCCACGTCGATCGCGACCATCCGCTCGCGAATCCAGTCGACTTCCATGAAGCTCTTTGGCACGCACGACACGGTGTCGGTGTGCACCGACAGCGAAAACGCCGCGCTGAACGACGTGCATTCGACGATCGGCCGCGGCGCCGGATAGCCGTGCGCGACGAACACGTCCTGCAGCAGCCGGCCGATGCTTTCCGGCGACGTGTTGAGGATCCACTGCGCGTCCTGCAGTTGCGCGAGCGACGTGCAGTGACGCAGCGGATTGCTCGCGCGCGTCATCAGGATCAGTTCCGATTCGAGCAGCGGCCGGAACGTGAATTCCGGCGACAGCCGCGTCGCATCGATGATCGCGATCACGAAGTCGAGCGAGCCGTCGCGCAGCCGCGGCAGCGCCGTGTCGAGAAATCCTTCGCGCACGTCGAGGCGGATCGTCGGCATGCGCTGGCGGAACGCGTCGAGCGCGGCTGGCAGGAAGCCGAGCGACATCAGCGGCGTCAGCGCGCACGCGAGCGCGCCTTCCTTGCCGCCCGACAGTTGGATCACGTCGTCGCGCGCGTGCTGCATCTCCGCAAGGATCAGCCGCGCGCGTGCATAGACGGCCTGCCCGAAACGCGTGAGCTGCGCGCCGCGCGCATTGCGCGTGACGAGCGGCACGCCGAGATCGAGTTCGAGTTCGCGGATCGCCTTCGTCAGCGCGGGCTGCGACAGGTGGATCGCGCGCGCGGCCGCGCGCAGGCTGCCGTGTTCGGCGATGGCGGCAAGCGCCCGGAGCTGGTGGTGTTTCACGGCGAGGCGGGGCGTGGCGGCAGTGGCGACGTTCGTATCCTACACCGCGTTTCCGCGCGGAAAGCACGCGATAACCGTGCGTTATCACGATCGAAAAATGTCGCTCCGGGCTGCGTATTTTGAATGCCTAGACTGCATGCGCAGGCCGTCGAACGGGCCGCGCACACGACACGCATAACCAGTACGGAGACACACCTTCATGAAGGCGCCCCGAGCGGACAGCATGTTCGGCGGGCATGTCGGCGACGTTGCCGCATCCCCGTCCAATCGTCAGCTGATTGTCGCGATCACGATCGGCAACGGCCTCGAATTCTTCGATCTCACCGTGTTCAGTTTCTTCGCGGTGCTGCTCGGCAAACTGTTCTTTCCCGCGGTCTCCGCGCAGCAGCAGTTGCTGATGTCGGTCGCGACCTTCGGCGTCGGCTTCATCGCGCGGCCGATCGGCGGTGTCGTGATCGGGCTCGTCGCCGACCGGTTCGGCCGCGTGCCCGCGATGAACCTCACGCTCGTCACGATGGCGATCGGCACCGGGATGATCGGCGTGCTGCCGACCTATGCGCAGATCGGCATCGCGGCGCCCGTGCTGGTCGTCGTCGCGCGGCTGCTACAGGGCTTTTCGGCCGGCGGTGAGGTCGGCGTATCGACGTCGCTGCTCGCCGAGCGCGCGCCGGCCGGCGAACGCGGCTACTACACGAGCTGGCAGTTCGCGAGCCAGGGCGCCGCGGCGCTGGCCGGTTCGTTCGTCGGCTTCCTGCTGTCGCATTTTCTCGATACCGCCTCGCTCGAATCGTGGGGCTGGCGCGTGCCGTTCCTGCTGGGCGTGCTGATTGCGCCGATCGGCCTCTACCTGCGCGCACGCTTCAGCGCGATCGAGCAGCACGCCCCGGCCGCGGCTGCGCGGCGTTCGTCGGCGGTGCTCGGCACCGTGCTGCGGCGCGACGGCGGCGCCGTGCTGACCGCGCTCGGCCTGGTGGTCGGCGGCACGGCCGCGCACTTCATCGTGCTGTATTACATGTCGACGTACGCGATCAAGGTGCTGCACCTGCCGATGGATGCCGCGCTGTGGTGCGGGATCCTGTCCGGCGCCGTGATGTTCGTCGCCGCGCCGATCGGCGGGCGGCTGTCGGATCGCACCGGCAGCAAGCGCGTCGCGCTGTGGTCGCGCATCGCGCTGACCGTGCTGATCCTGCCGGGCTTCTGGCTGATCCGCGCGGTGCCGTCGATCGCGACGATGTACGCGGTCGTGATGCTGCTCGCCGCGCTGCACTCGATCAACGCCGGCGCGAACGGCGTGATCCTCGCCGAGCTGTTCCCGAAGAGCACGCGCGCCACCGCGCTGTCGATCGCGTATGCCGGCGGCGTGTCGATCTTCGGCGGCTTCGCGCAGTTCATCGTCACGTGGATGATCGGCGCGACCGGCAATCCGGCGGCGCCCGCGTGGTACGTGATCGTCTGCGGCGTGCTGTCGCTCGTCGCGCTCGCGTTCGCATCGGATCGCAGCGAACACGATGCGTGAGCGTTGCCGCCTCCTTTCTTCCACTTCGCCCCGAACCGTATGACCGCCACCGTTTCGCTTTCGTCCCCGCCCGCCGACGTCACGACCGGCGACCTGTGCGACTTGCCCGCCCGCACGATGCTCGACCTGCTGAAGGCACGGCAGATCAGCGCGTGCGACCTGCTCGATGCGCATCTCGCACGGATCGCGACGGTCAACCCGCGCGTGAATGCGCTCGTGACCCTCGTCGATCCCGACGTGCTGCGCGCCCGTGCGCGCGACATCGATACCCGCTGGATGCGTGGCGAATGGCAGGGGCCGCTGCACGGGCTACCGGTGTCGCAGAAGGATCTCACCGCGACGCGCGGCGTGCGCACGACCTACGGTTCGCCGTTGTTCGCCGATCACGTGCCGCTGCATGACGCGCTCGTCGTGCGCCGCTGCGCGAGCGCCGGCGCGCTGATGATCGGCAAGTCGAACACGCCCGAATTTGGCGCCGGGTCGCATACGTTCAACGACGTGTTCGGCGCGACGCGCAACCCGTGGGACCTGACGCGTTCCGCGGGCGGCAGCAGCGGCGGCGCGGCGGCCGCGCTCGCGTGCGGGATGAATCCGCTCGCGTGCGGCAGCGACATGGGCGGGTCGCTGCGCAATCCGGCCGCGTGGAACAACGTGGTCGGATTACGACCGTCGCCGGGCCGCGTGCCGCGCGCGCCCGACCTGAACGGCTGGACGACGCTCGGCGTCGACGGGCCGATGGCGCGCGACGTGGCCGATACCGCGTTGCTGCTGTCGGCGATCGCCGGGCCGAGCGGCGAGACCGCGACCGAACTCGCGGAACCGGGCGCGCGCTTCGCGCAGCCGCTCGAACGCAACTTCCGCGGCACGCGCATCGCGATGTCGCGCGGCCTGCCCGGCGTGCCGGTCGATCCGGAGATCGCGCGGGCCGTCGATGCGCAGGCGCGGGTGTTCGCGGCGCTCGGCTGCGAAGTTGAATTCGACGATCCCGACCTGTCGGATGCCGAGGACGTGTTCCGCATCGAGCGCGCGTGGATGATCGGCACGCTGGTCGACGGGTTCGACGATGCGCAGCGCGCGGCGCTGAAGCCCGAGATTCACGATGAATACCGGCTGCACCGGTCGCTGACGGCCGCCGATCTCGGCCGCATGTTCGTGCGCAAGACGCGGCTGTTCGAGCGGATGCGCGCGTTCATGCAGCGCTACGCGTTCTACGTGCTGCCGACGACACAGGTGATGCCGTTCGACGTCGACCTGCGCGCGCCTGCGCATGTGCAGGGGGCCGCGAGCACGTCTTACATCGACTGGATGCGCGTGTGCTGGTACCTGTCGTCGACCGAGGCGCCGATCCTGTCGGTGCCGTGCGGCTTCGGCGCGACCGGTTTGCCGATCGGCATGCAGATCGTCGGCCGCTACCGCGACGACTGGGGCGTGCTGCAGTTCGGCCATGCGTACGAAGTCGCGGCCGGCCGCCGCTGGGCTCCGCCGACGGTCGTCGCCGACGCGATGCGCTAGCCGTCTTCCCCGATTTACCCCTGACCGTTCCGGTTCGCTCCGGAGCAGGCTGCGCGCCTGCGGGGGACGCGCACGCCTGCGTTTTGCCATTCGACCCGCGCAATGGAGACCTTCCGATGAAAAAACGGCTGTTGGCAGGCGCGGGCGTCGCGCTGATCGCGAGTGCGGCGCACGCACAGAGCAGCGTGACGCTGTACGGCATTATCGATGAAGGGCTGACCTACACGAGCAACCTCGCGGTCGCCGGCCCGAACGGCACCGTGAGCGGCAAGCCGGCATGGCGAATGCTCGGCGGCGTGCAGCAGGCGAGCCGCTGGGGGCTGCGCGGCGTTGAGGATCTCGGCGGCGGGCTGGCGGCCGTCTTCACGCTCGAGAACGGCTTCGACCCGAGCACCGGCAAGCTCGGGCAGGGCGGGCTGATGTTCGGCAAGAAGGCGTTCGTCGGGCTGTCGGGGCCGTTCGGCACCGTCACGCTCGGGCGCCAGTACGACACCAACGTCGACTTCCTCGGGCCGCTCGAGGCCGCCGCGCTGTTCGGCGGCTACATGGTTGCGCACCCCGGCGATCTCGACAACGTGAACAACGCGAACTCGACCAACAACGCGATCAAGTTCACCAGCAACGACTACCGCGGATTCCGCTTCGCGGCGATGTACGGCGTGGGCGGCATCGCGGGTGCGGTGACGCGCAACCAGGTGTGGTCGATGACGGCCGGCTACACGCGCGGGCCGCTCGCGGTCGCGGCCGGCTACCTGAATGCGCGCAACCCGAACGTGTCGTTCTTCGGCACGACCGGCAGCCCCGCGCCAGTGGTCGCCGGCGTGCCGGGCAACAACATGCTGTCGCCCGTGTATTCCGGCTATGCGTCGGCGCGCTCGCTGCAGGTCGCGGCGGCGGGTGGCACCTACGCGATCGGCGCGGTGACGCTCGGCGCGATGTATACGAACACGTCGTTCCGCGGGCTCGGCGACCTGTCGTCCGGCCCGAACCCCGGCCGCGTGTCCGGCAACGCGGTGTTCAACAACGTCGAAGCCAGCGTGCGCTACCAGTTCACGCCCTACCTGTTCGGCGGCGTTGCGTACGACTACACGCGCGGCGGCGGCGTGAACGGCCGCGACGGCGCGACCTACCACCAGGTTGCGGCCGGGCTCGACTATTTCCTGTCGAAGCGCACCGACGTGTATGCGACCGCCGTCTTTCAGCGTGCGTCGGGCACCGATTCGACAGGGCACGCGGCGGTTGCCGCGATCAACGGCCCCGGCGCGTCCGCGAACGACCGCCAGTTCGAGGCGCGGATCGGCATCCGGCACAAGTTCTGACGGACGCGGCGGCGGCGATCGGCAATCGGCAGGCGGCGGCCACGAGCGGTGATATGCTCGCGGAACGCCCGCGACCGACGGGCGGATTCCGACTGCCCGTGCGCGGCTGTGTTGCCGCCGCGCGGCGTTTCCGAGGGAAGAACCGACACATGAGCCGCAAATTCATTCTGAAGGGCGACACGACCGACCACGGCGGCGTGGTGCTCGACGGGATCGCCAACTCGTCGTTCGACGGACGCGAACTCGCCTATCTCGGCGCACCGGTGTTCTGCGCCACGTGCAAGACGACGGGCGTGATCGTGTCGGACGGCGGCGAGCGGACGATGACCGTGATGGGCAAGGTCGTCGCGCTCGAACACGACCTGTGCCAGTGCGTCTGCACGCCACAGCCGAAACTGATTCCGTCGCAGGCAACGGGGACGATCACGGGCTGACGCCCGGCCTGCGTCTCGCGGCGTCGGCTCACGGCCGCTGCCTGTCGTCAGGCGCTGCCTGCCGTTTCGATCACGAGGATGCGCGCTTCGCCGAGCGGATGCGCGACATGCTCGGTACCCACCGTCGCGTGGAAGACGTCGCCCGTGTCGAGCACGGTCGCGTACTCGACGCCGGCCTCGCGGTAGCGCATCTCGACACGGCCGTCGAGTACCGCGAACACTTCCTCGCCGTCGTTCACGTGCCATCGATAGGGCGTGTCGGTCCAGTGCAACCGGACCGTGATGCCGTGCAGGTTCGCGATGTCGAGTGCGCCCCACGCGCGGTCCGCTGTGAAGTCTGCACTCCTGATAATGTTCATCGATGGGTTCTCCGGCGCGAATGCGCGTCGTCTTTCCGTCACTTCGTTCGTATCCGCATTCAGCGCGACATTGCGCGCAGCGCCTGCTCGACGATCGCCTTGCGCTTCGCGAAGCTGGCCGCCGACCGTTCGGTGACGCGCTTCACGACCGCTGCCGGCGCGGTGTCGGGCGAGCCGGCAGCGAACGGTGGCGCGGGCGCGTATTCGAGTTGCAGTTGGATCGCCTGTGCTTCTTCGTCCCCCACCAGTTCAGCGGCGATCGTCAGCGCAAAGTCGATGCCGGCCGTCACGCCGCCGCCCGTGATCAGGTTGCCGTCGCGCACGACGCGCTCGCGCACGGGCACCGCACCCAGCGGTTCGAGCAGCGCGTGGAACGCCCAGTGCGTCGTCGCGCGCCGCCCGCGCAGCAGGCCGGCCACGCCGAGCACCAGCGCACCCGTGCAGACCGACGTCACATAGCGTGCGGCGGCCGCGCGTTGCTGCACGAACGCGATCGTCTCGGCGTCGAGCAGCAGGTCGTTGATCCCGATTCCGCCCGGAATGCAGATCACGTCGAGCGGCGGGCAATCGTCGAACGTGCAGGTCGGCGTGAGTGCCAGGCCGCTGCTCGACGCGACCGCGTCGCGCGACTTCCAGACCAGATGGACGGCTGCGTCGGGCAGCGACGCGAGCACGTCGTGCGGGCCGGTGAGATCGAGTTGCTGGACGCCCGGAAACACGAGAAGGCCGATATGCAGGGTCATGCGAGGACTCCGAGTGGAAGGGGAGCGCGCCGTTGCCGGCACGGGATGGACAGATCGATTCTAGGCGCGTAGTGTTTGGCGAAATTGCCATATCACCCACGTTTTCAGCCAATCGCCATGCCTGCCGCCCCGCGTTCGATCCTGGTCCTCGCGTTCCCGCGTGCGCAACTGCTCGACGTGTCGGGGCCGCTGCAGGTGTTCGCATCCGTCAACGAACTCGCGCTGGAGCGCGGGCAGCCGGCGCCGTATGCACCGCGTGTCGTTGCAGTCGAAGCAGGGCCCGTCGAGACGTCGTCGGGCCTCGTCGTGATGGCCGAGTCGCTGCGCTCGGCCGCGCGTCATCCCGATACGCTGATCGTCGCCGGTGGCAAGGGCGTGCACGCGGCGTCGAAAGATGCGCGGCTGGTGCGCTGGGTGCAGCAGCAGGCCGGGCGCGCGCGGCGCGTGGCGTCGGTCTGCACCGGCGCGTTCCTGCTCGCCGAGGCCGGCTTGCTCGACGGGCGGCGCGCGGTCACACACTGGGCGCGCTGCGACGAATTCGCGGCGCGCTACCCGAACGTGCGCGTCGAGTCCGACCCGATCTTCATCCGCGAAGGCGCGTTGTGGACGTCGGCCGGCGTCACGGCCGGCATCGATCTCGCGCTCGCGCTGGTCGAAGAGGACCTCGGGCGTGCGATTGCGCTCGATGTTGCGCGCGAACTCGTCGTGTTCCTGAAGCGTCCGGGAGGACAGGCGCAGTTCAGCGCGATGCTGTCGATGCAGCGCATCGACGACCGGTTCGGCGAATTGCATGCGTGGATGGCCGAGCACCTGACGGCCGACCTGTCGGTGCCCGCGCTGGCCGAGCGCGTGCGCATGAGCGAGCGCAGCTTCGTGCGCCACTATCGAGCGGGAACGGGCCGCACGCCCGCGCGCGCGGTCGAGCAGATTCGCGTCGAGGCCGCGCAGCGCCTGCTCGGCGAAACGGCGTGGCCCGTCAAGCGGATCGCCGCGCGCTGCGGCTTCGGTTCGGAGGAGACGCTGCGGCGCAGTTTCGTGCGCGTGCTCGGCGTGTCGCCGCAGGGTTATCGCGAGCGGTTCGTGCGGTGATGCGCGGGGCCGGATCGGGCCGGTGCGGTTGGCGTCCGGAACTGATCGGGAAACAGACGATTCCCAGTCCGAAGCGCTGAAATTATTCAGGATCGGATAACAATAGGTGGGGGCTTGTGCCCCGGCCGTCGCGCGCTCTATTCTGTTCCGTTGGGCGATTCGAAGGGGGAAGCAGCATGGACCGAATCCAGGCAATGGAAGTTTTTACCCGAGTGGTCGACGCGAACAGCTTCACACGCGCGGCCGACACGCTCGCGATGCCGCGCGCGTCGGTGACGACCATCATCCAGAATCTCGAGGCGCTGCTCGGCGTGCGCCTGATGCACCGGACGACACGCCGGCTGTCGCTGACGCCGGAAGGCGCCGCGTACTACGAGCATTGCACGAAGATCATCACGGAGATCGCGGAGGCCGACGCGAGTTTCCAGACCGGCAACCGCAAGCCGAGCGGCGTGCTGCGCGTCCACATGCCGAGCTCGCTCGGACGGCGCATCGTGCTGCCGTCGCTATCGATTTTCCGGCAGCGCTATCCGGACATCACGCTCGAGCTGGGGCTGTCCGATCGCCACGTGGATCCGGTCGAGGAGGGCATCGACTGCATGATTCGCGTCGGGCCGCTCGAGGATTCGTCGATGGTCGCGCGGCGCATCGGGATGCTCAAGCGCGTGACCTGCGCGTCGCCCGACTACCTCGCGCGTCACGGCGAGCCGCACGAGATTGCCGATCTCGCCGATCACCATGCGGTGAATTTCCGCTCGAGCCACGGCGCGCGGGCGATTCCGTGGGTGTTCATGATCGATGGCAAGCCGTTCGAGGTGCGGATGAACGGCAGCGTCACGGTCAACGATTCGGATGCGTACGTGACATGCGGGCTCGAAGGGTTCGGAATGATCCAGCCGACGCTGTTCATGGTGCTGCCGAACCTGCTCGACGGCTCGCTGGTCGAGGTGCTGCCGGACTGCAATCCGAAACCGAAGCCGATTTCGATCGTTTATCCGCACAACCGTCATTTGTCGCAGAAGGTGCGTGTGTTCGCCGACTGGATTGCGGAGGTGTTCGAGTCGACGCCGTCGCTGGAGGGTGGGGAGAACTGGCGCGGGAAGGTTGGGGTGCAGGCGACGCGGGAGCCGCGTAGTTCGGTGGCGGCGTAGAGCGGCGCGGCTTGCGGTAGTCGGCGCGCGACACGGTTTAACCGCGAGCTGCAATGAAAAAAGCCGCTGTTTCTTTCGAAACAGCGGCTTTTCGCATTTGGTGGCGAATCAGGGATTCGAACCCCGGACCTGCGGATTATGATTCCGTCGCTCTAACCGACTGAGCTAATTCGCCGTGAAGAATTGAATTATGTCGGCCGGCAGCCGGGCTGTCAACAGCTTTTTCCATCTTCCGTGAAAAAAGTTGCCGGCGGCCCATGACGGCCGGGGCGCGGGGGCGGGTTGCCGGCCGCCGGAACACCCGTCCGGCAACCTGCACCCGCCCGCATGACATCAATCCTGCGCGTAGATGTTCGAGTCCTTCGTCTCCTTGACGAACAGCAGGCCGATCACGAACGTGGCCAGCGCGATCACGATCGGATACCAGAGCCCTGAATAGATGTCGCCCCTCGCCGCGACGATCGCGAACGCCGTCGCCGGCAGGAAGCCGCCGAACCAGCCGTTGCCGATGTGATAGGGCAGCGACATCGACGTGTAGCGGATCCGCGTCGGGAACATCTCGACCAGCATCGCGGCGATCGGGCCGTAGACCATCGTCACGTAGATCACGAGGATCGTCAGAACCACGATCGTCATCGGCCAGTTGAGCTGCGCCGGGTCAGCCTTCGCCGGGTAGCCGGCCCCCTTCAGCGTCGACGCGAGCGTCTTGTCGAACGCCGCGCCCTGCGCCTTCGCGTCGGTCGCCTTGCCGTCGTAAGTCTGGATCACCGTGTCGCCGACCTTGATCTCGGCCTGCGTGCCGGCCGGTGCCGCGACGTTCTCGTAGTTCAGGCCGGCCTTCGAGAGCGCACTCTTCGCGATGTCGCACGAGCTGGTGAACTTCGACGTGCCTACCGGGTTGAACTGGAACGAGCAGGTGGCCGGGTCGGCGACGACCGTGATCGGCGCCTTCTGCGTCGCAAGCTCGAGCTGCGGGTTCGCGTAGTGCGTGAGCGCCTTGAACAGCGGGAAGTACGTCAGCGCCGCGATCAGGCAGCCCGCGAGGATGATCGGCTTGCGGCCGATCTTGTCCGAGAGCGAACCGAAGAACAGGAAGAACGGCGTGCCGATCAGCAGCGCGATCGCGATCAGGATGTTCGCGCTGGCGCCGTCGACCTTCAGCGTCTGCGTGAGGAAGAACAGCGCGTAGAACTGGCCCGTGTACCACACGACGGCCTGGCCGGCGGTCAGGCCGACGAGCGCGAGGATCACGATCTTCAGGTTCTTCCACTGGCCGAACGCTTCGGTCAGCGGCGCCTTCGACGTCTTGCCTTCCGCCTTGATGCGCAGGAACACCGGCGATTCGTTCAGCTGCATCCGGATCCACACCGACACCGCGAGCAGCAGGATCGACGCGACGAACGGCACGCGCCAGCCCCAGCTGCCGAACGCTTCCTCGCCGATGAACGTGCGTACGCCGAGGATCACGAGCAGCGACAGGAACAGTCCGAGCGTGGCGGTCGTCTGGATCCACGCGGTGTAGAAGCCGCGACGGTTGGCCGGCGCATGCTCGGCGACGTAGGTCGCCGCGCCGCCGTACTCGCCGCCGAGCGCGAGGCCCTGCAACAGCCGCATCGCGATGAAGATCACGGGCGCGGCGATGCCGATCGACGCGTAGCCGGGCAGGAAGCCGACCACGAACGTCGAGATGCCCATGATCACGATCGTCACGAGGAACGTGTGCTTGCGACCGACCATGTCGCCGAGGCGGCCGAACACGATCGCGCCGAACGGCCGCACCGCGAAGCCGGCCGCGAAGCCGAGCAGCGTGAAGATGAAGGCGGCGGTCGGATTGACGCCGGAGAAGAAGCTCTTGCTGATGTAGGCCGCGAGCGAGCCGGCCAGGTAAAAGTCGTACCACTCGAACACGGTGCCGAGCGACGACGCGAAGATCACCTTCTTCTCTTCGCCCGTCATCGGCGAGTGGGAAATTTGCCCGCCTAACGTTGCCATGAGTCGTCTCCAAGTCCCTTGATATAGGTGTGCGGCCGCCTTGGGTGGGCGGGCCTGTCGAGGATTATTGGTACGGAAACTTACGGCGGACTGACTCGCGCGTGCAAAACGACTGCGCGTTAACCCGCGCCGAATCGGCCGCTTCACATGTCGATTGTGGTGCGAACGTCCGGTAATTCGCCGGTTTCGGCGCAGTCGGGCCGCGCGGCGGCGGTGCGCGTCAGGGTTAATCCGGGGCCGAGCCGGTCAGCGGCAGGCTGACGCGCACGAGCGTGCCGGCGAGACGCGGCGCCTGCTGGTAGACGTGATCGTCGAGCGTCAGCGTACCGCCGTGCTGTGTCGCGATCTCGCGCACGATCGCGAGCCCGAGGCCGCTGCCGTCGCCTTCGCGGCCGAGGATCCGGTAGAAGCGCTCGACGACGCGCTCGCGTTCGGCGGCCGGGATGCCGGGGCCCGTATCCTCGACTTCGAGATGCACGAACCGCGCCGCCGGGTCGGCATGCACGCGCACGGTGATGCGGCCGCCTTCGGGCGTGTAGCGGATCGCGTTGTCGATCAGGTTGCCGAGCATCTCGCGCAGCATCACCGGATTGCCGTCGACGTCGAGCGGGGCGTCGTCCGGCGGCCCTTCGTAGCCGAGATCCATCCGCTTCGCGAGCGCGGCCTGCACCCAGTCGCGCACCGCGCGCCGCGCGAGCGCGGCGATCTCGACCGGCTCGAACATGAGTCCGCTCGCGCGGTTTTCGGCGCGCGCGAGCGCCAGCAATTGCGTGACGAGCCGTGCGGCCTGCTCGGAACTCGTCGCGATCTGTTCGAGCGAGCGCTGCACGTCGGGCGGGACCGGGTGGCGCAGCGCGAACTCGGCCTGCGTGCGCAGGCCCGCGAGCGGCGTCTTCATCTGGTGCGCGGCGTCGGCGATGAAGCGCTTCTGCAGCGCCATGTTCTGTTCGAGACGCGCGAGCAGGTCGTTGAATGACGTGACGAGCGGTTCGATCTCGGGCGGCGCGCGCTGCGCCTCGACGGGCGACAGGTCGTCAGGCCGCCGCGCGCGGATGTGCGCCTGCAGCGCGTTGAGCGGCGCGAGCCCGCGTGACAGCCCGAACCAGACGAGCAGGATCGCGAGCGGCAGGATCACGAACTGCGGCAGGATCACGCCCTTGATGATGTCGTTCGCGAGCGCGTTGCGCTTGTCGAGCGTCTCGCCGACCTGCACGAGCACGGGCTGCGTGCCGCTCGATTGCGGCAGCGCGACCGTCGTATACGCGACGCGCACGTCGTTGCCGCGCAGCAGGTCGTCGCGAAACACGACGACGCCCGGCGGCGGGCGGTCCTCGTCGCGCGGCAGCGGCATGTCGGCTTCCCCGGCGACCAGTTCGCCGCGCGTGCCGAGTACCTGGAAGTAAACACTGTCGACGTTGTCCGCGCGCAGGAAGTCGCGCGTCTGTTCCGGCAAGGTCAGCTCGGCCACGCCGTTTACCGGATGAATCTGCCGGGCGAGCACGTACGCGTTGGTTTCGAGCGCACGGTCGAACGGGCTGTTCGCGATCGTCTTCGCGACGAGGTAGGTGACGGCGATGCTCATCGGCCACAGCAGCAGCAGCGGCGCGAGCATCCAGTCGAGGATTTCGCCGAACAGCGAGCGCGGGCGCGGTGTCTCGGGCGACTCGGTTTCGTCGGGCGGCGCGAACGGGTTCTCGTAGCGCGCGTCGCGCGCATCGTCGGCGGCTGACGACGGCGCGCCGGTCGGGTGGCGGGAATGGGCCGGCGTGGCCATCGCGGCGACGCCCTGTGTCAGCGCAGCGGCGTGCCGGCCACCGCGGGCTGGGGCGCTGTCGTGTCGGCCGGCGCGGCGGGCGCGACCTTCTCGAGGCAATAGCCGAGGCCGCGCACGGTCGAGATCCGCACGCCGCTCGGTTCGATTTTCTTGCGCAGCCGGTGCACGTAGACCTCGATCGCGTTGTTGCTGACTTCCTCGCCCCATTCGCACAGGTGATCGACGAGCTGTTCCTTCGACACGAGCCGGCCGATCCGCTGCAGCAGCACTTCGAGCAGGCCGAGCTCGCGTGCGGAGAGATCGAGCACATGATCGTTCGCATACGCGATGCGGCCGACCTGATCGAACGCGAGCGAGCCATGGCGCACGACGGTCGGGCCGCCGCCCGCACCGCGCCGGGTCAGCGCGCGCACGCGCGCCTCGAGCTCGTTGAGCGCGAACGGCTTGGCCATGTAGTCGTCGGCGCCGAGGTCGAGCCCCTTCACGCGTTCGTCGACGCTGTCGGCGGCGGTCAGGATCAGCACGGGGAGGTTGGAATTGCGCGCGCGCAGGCGCTTGAGCACCTCGAGCCCGGACATTTTCGGCAGCCCGAGATCGAGGATCAGCAGGTCGAAAGTCTGCATCGACAGCGCGGTGTCGGCATCGACGCCGCTCTTCACGTGATCGACCGCATAGCCCGATTGGCGGAGTGACCGGGTGAGGCCGTCCGCGAGTATGCTGTCATCTTCGGCGATGAGGATTCGCATGTTGCTGACCGATTGCCGGCGGGGCGTTCGCGCCGACGCGGCTGTCTCCGGAGTTATTCGTGTACAACGCCCTGCATTGCGGGCTTGCATAAACTACTGTTTTTTTATACAGTGTCTGCATTCGGCGGCGCTTGAAAGCGGGCGCGCCTTTCACAGACGCTGCTCATCATAGCAAAGGACGATTCATGGAAGATAGCAAGAAGGGCTCCGGGATGACCGCCGAGAAGAGCAAGGCGCTGGCGGCCGCACTCGCGCAGATCGAGAAGCAGTTCGGCAAAGGGTCGATCATGCGCATGGGCGACGGCGATGCGGCCGAGAATATCCAGGTCGTCTCCACGGGCTCGCTGGGTCTTGATATCGCACTGGGCGTCGGCGGCCTGCCGCGTGGCCGGGTCGTCGAGATTTACGGTCCGGAATCGTCGGGTAAAACCACGCTCACGCTGCAGGTCATCGCCGAGCTGCAGAAGCTGGGCGGCACCGCAGCGTTCATCGACGCCGAGCACGCGCTCGACGTCCAATATGCAGCGAAGCTCGGCGTGAACGTGCCGGAGCTGCTGATCTCGCAGCCGGACACCGGCGAGCAGGCACTCGAAATCACCGACGCGCTCGTGCGCTCGGGCTCGATCGACATGATCGTCATCGACTCGGTCGCGGCGCTCGTGCCGAAGGCCGAAATCGAAGGCGAGATGGGCGATTCGCTGCCGGGTCTGCAGGCCCGCCTGATGTCGCAGGCGCTGCGCAAGCTGACCGGCACGATCAAGCGTACCAACTGCCTCGTGATCTTCATCAACCAGATCCGGATGAAGATCGGCGTGATGTTCGGCAACCCGGAAACCACGACGGGCGGCAACGCGCTGAAGTTCTATTCGTCGGTGCGTCTCGATATCCGCCGGATCGGCTCGATCAAGAAGAACGACGAGGTGATCGGCAACGAAACCCGCGTGAAGGTCGTCAAGAACAAGGTGTCGCCGCCGTTCCGCGAAGCGATCTTCGACATCCTGTATGGCGAAGGCATTTCGCGCCAGGGCGAGATCATCGATCTCGGCGTGCAGGCGAAGATCGTCGACAAGGCGGGCGCCTGGTACAGCTACAACGGCGAGAAGATCGGCCAGGGCAAGGACAACGCGCGTGAATTCCTGCGCGAGAATCCGGAAATCGCGCGCGAGATCGAGAACCGCATCCGCGAATCGCTCGGTGTCGTCAGCATGCCCGATGGCGTAGCCAACGAAGCCGAGGCGATGGACGAAGAAGAGTGATGGTTGTGCGCCGAGGTCAGGCTGGCAAGCCGGAGGAGAGCGACGCGCCCGAAGCGGCGGGTCGTTCCGGCCGGCGAGCAGGATCCTCGGGCGCCGACCGGCGGGTCGCAGGCAGTCATGCCGCGAACCGCACCGCGACGAGGGCATCCGACGATGCCCTCGTTTCGTTTGAGATTACCGCGCCGGACGATCCGTTCGACAACGACGAATCGTTCGACGCACACGACCGGTCACGCCGTCGCGTGTCCGGTGTCAGCTTCCCCGGTGACCGCGCAGCCGACTCCTCAGCGCCGGCAAGGGAAGACGTCTATACACGCAGCAGCCAGCATCCGCGCCGCACGCGCCGTGCGTCCAGCGCATCTTCCGGTACTTCATCCAGCGACACGCCGGGCGCCGCCGAACGCAAGTCGTCGAAACCGCCACGTTCATTGAAGGGCCGCGCGCTCGGTTATCTGTCCAGGCGTGAATACAGTCGCGCGGAACTCGCGCGCAAGCTCGCGCCTTACGTCGGCGAAGACGAATCCGTCGAGCCGGTGCTCGATGCGCTGGAGAAGGAGGGCTGGCTGTCCGACGCGCGCTTCGCCGAGAGCCTCGTGCATCGCCGCGCATCGCGTGTCGGCGTCGCGCGCATCGTCAGCGAGCTGAAGCGTCATGCAGTGGGCGACACGCTCGTCGAGGAAGTGAACGCGCAGCTGCGCGAGACCGAATGGGCCCGTGCGCAGGCCGTCTGGCGCAAGAAATTCGGTGCACTGCCGCAAACGCCGGCCGAGCGTGCGAAGCAGGCGCGCTTTCTAGCCGCACGCGGCTTCTCGAGCGCGACCATCGTGAAGTTGCTGAAGGTCGGCGACGATTTCCTGATCGACGACTGACCGGTCCGGTCGCGCGCGTGGCGCGCGATTTTGCTGCAATGCAACCACCTCCGGACAGGCGGGAATACCCGCCGTCGCGTCAAACTGTCTCAAATACCCAATATGCTAAAATCCATGGGTTTTCCTCTTCGGCCTCAACCTCCAGCATGCCGCTATCCGAGCCCGTGCCCCGTCAGTTGCGACATCGACGCGCAATCCGAGCGGAAGCTTACGAGCGCGGCGACGGCTTGTGGGACATCGAAGCCTGCCTGACCGACCACAAGCCGCGCGATGTCGCGCTTGCGTCGGGCATCCGGCCCCAAGGCCTGCCGATCCACGAACTCTGGCTGCGCGTGACTATCGATCGTGAACTCAATGTCGTCGACGCCGAAGCGTCTTCGGAATGGGTGCCCTATCCCGGTCACTGTCAATCCGCCCCTCCTGCCTACCGGGCCCTCATCGGGCTCAATCTCTTCCGCAATTTCCGCCGCAACGCGAACCGGCTGCTCGCCGGCGTCGCAGGCTGCTCCCATCTCACCGAACTGTGCGCCGTGCTGCCGACGGCAGCGATCCAGGCGTTCGCCGGTGACGTGTGGAACGTGCGCGAGGAGGGCGGCGAAGGGCCGGATCACGACGGCGCGCACGCCGAACCGCCTTTCCAGCTCGGCCGCTGCCGTGCGCTGCGGTTCGACGGCGAGGTCGTGCGGCAGTACTACCCGCGGTGGTATGGCCCGCTTCGGCCGGATCTGCCCGGTGATGGCAGCACGAAGGAATGAACGGAAATCATTCGAAGAAGCGTCTTAAGCGACTTTTCATCCAACTCTCAGACTGAAGGGAATCACGCATGAAGATTCACGAGTACCAGGGTAAGGAAATCCTGCGGAAATTCGGAGTCGCGGTACCGCGCGGCAAGCCGGCGTTCTCGGTTGACGAAGCCGTCAAGGTAGCGGAAGAGCTGGGCGGCCCGGTATGGGTCGTGAAGGCTCAGATCCACGCGGGTGGCCGTGGCAAGGGCGGCGGCGTGAAGGTGGCGAAGTCGATCGAGCAGGTCCGCGAATACGCGAACCAGATCCTCGGCATGCAGCTCGTCACGCACCAGACCGGCCCGGAAGGCCAGAAGGTCAACCGTCTGATGGTCGAAGAAGGCGCCGACATCAAGCAGGAACTGTATGTCAGCCTCGTCGTCGATCGCGTGACGCAAAAGATCGTTCTGATGGGTTCGAGCGAAGGCGGCATGGACATCGAGGAAGTTGCGGAAAAGCACCCGGAACTGATCCACAAGGTCATCGTCGAGCCGTCGACGGGCCTGCTCGACGCGCAAGCTGACGACCTCGCCGCGAAGATCGGCGTGCCGGCAGCTTCGATCCCGCAAGCGCGCGCGATCCTGCAAGGCCTGTACAAGGCATTCTGGGAAACCGACGCATCGCTGGCTGAAATCAACCCGCTGAACGTCGCCGGCGACGGCAAGGTCATCGCACTCGACGCGAAGTTCAACTTCGACTCGAACGCGCTGTTCCGTCACCCGGAAATCGTCGCGTACCGCGATCTGGACGAAGAAGATCCGGCTGAAATCGAAGCGTCGAAGTTCGACCTCGCGTACATCTCGCTCGACGGCAACATCGGCTGTCTCGTGAACGGCGCAGGCCTCGCGATGGCAACGATGGACACCATCAAGCTGTTCGGCGGCGAACCGGCGAACTTCCTGGACGTCGGCGGTGGCGCGACGACCGAGAAGGTCACGGAAGCGTTCAAGCTGATGCTGAAGAACCCGGATCTGAAGGCGATCCTCGTGAACATCTTCGGCGGCATCATGCGCTGCGACGTGATCGCGGAAGGCGTGATCGCCGGTTCGAAGGCCGTGAACCTGAACGTGCCGCTCGTCGTGCGCATGAAGGGCACGAACGAGGACCTCGGCAAGAAGATGCTGGCCGATTCGGGCCTGCCGATCATCTCGGCGGACAGCATGGAAGAAGCTGCGCAGAAGGTCGTCGCGGCTGCCGCAGGCAAGTAAGCGCGCGCTAATGAACACGCATGGCGGCGCGGTTTGCACGCGACGCCAATCGAACAGAGGTCAAAATACATGTCGATTCTGATCAACAAGGACACGAAGGTCATCACGCAGGGCATTACCGGCAAAACCGGTCAGTTCCATACGCGCGCCTGCCGTGAGTACGCAAACGGCCGCGAAGCATTCGTCGCGGGCGTGAACCCGAAGAAGGCCGGCGAAGACTTCGAAGGCATTCCGATCTACGCAAGCGTCAAGGAAGCGAAGGCAGAAACCGGCGCAACCGTGTCGGTCATCTACGTTCCGCCGGCAGGCGCAGCTGCTGCGATCTGGGAAGCGGTCGAAGCCGATCTGGATCTCGCGATCTGCATCACGGAAGGCATCCCCGTCCGTGACATGATCGAAGTGAAGGACCGCATGCGCCGCGAAGGCCGCAAGACGCTGCTGCTCGGGCCGAACTGCCCGGGCACGATCACGCCGGATGAACTGAAGATCGGCATCATGCCGGGTCACATCCACCGCAAGGGCCGCATCGGCGTCGTGTCGCGTTCGGGCACGCTGACGTATGAAGCCGTTGCGCAGCTGACGGCACTCGGCCTCGGCCAGTCGTCGGCAGTCGGTATCGGCGGCGACCCGATCAACGGTCTGAAGCACATCGACGTGATGAAGATGTTCAACGACGATCCGGATACGGACGCAGTCGTGATGATCGGCGAAATCGGTGGTCCGGACGAAGCCAACGCGGCAGAGTGGATCAAGGACAACATGAAGAAGCCGGTCGTCGGCTTCATCGCTGGCGTCACGGCGCCTCCGGGCAAGCGCATGGGCCACGCCGGCGCGCTGATCTCGGGCGGTGCGGATACGGCCGAAGCGAAGCTGGAAATCATGGAAGCGTGCGGCATCACCGTCACGCGCAACCCGTCGGAAATGGGCCGTCTGCTGAAGAAGGCGCTGTAATATTTCCCTCTGGGTTCGTCCTGCAGAAAACGCCGGCTTTGCCGGCGTTTTTTGTTATGCTCGCGCAATGAATTCGTAAGCACCCACCGGACATGCGTCGTGCATGTGCCGGCGATGAATCAGGCCCCTGCCAGGCCGCCACTGTCCTGCATATACCCCATGCTCGAATTCCTGACGTCGCTGCACTGGGGCGCCATTCTCCAGATCATCATCATCGACATCCTGCTCGGCGGCGACAACGCGGTCGTGATCGCGCTCGCCTGCCGCAACCTGCCGGCGAACCAGCGGCTGCGCGGCGTCGTCTGGGGCACCGCGGGGGCGATCCTGCTGCGTGTGGCGCTGATCACGTTCGCGGTTGCACTGCTCGACGTGCCGTTCCTGAAGCTCGGCGGCGGGCTGCTGCTGCTGTGGATCGGCATCAAGCTGATGGCGCCGGCCGCCGACGCGCACGACGACATCAAGCCGGCCAGCCGGCTGTGGGACGCCGTGAAGACGATCGTAATCGCCGATGCGGTGATGAGCCTCGACAACGTGATCGCGATCGCCGGGGCGGCCGAGCAGGCCGATCCGTCGCACCGGATCGCGCTCGTGATCTTCGGGCTCGTCGTCAGCGTGCCGATCATCGTGTGGGGCAGCACGCTGGTGCTGAAGCTGCTCGACCGTTTCCCGATCGTCGTCGCGCTCGGCGCCGGGCTGCTCGGCTGGATCGCGGGCGGGTTGATCGTCAACGACCCGGTCGGCGACCGCTGGGCGGTGCTCGATACGCCACCGGTGCTCTACGGTGCGAGCATCGCTGGCGCGCTGTTCGTCGTGGCGATCGGCTACGCGCTCAGGAAACGCCACGGCGCGCCGCACGCGCACTGACTGGCCGTCCGGCCGACTGCCGGTTTCGCGGCCCGCTGGCTACGATCGAAACGCCTGCCTTGATCGGCAGGCGTTTTTCGTTTCCGGAGCCTGCCATGTTCGAAGCCTTTTCCGTTTCCCTGTTCCGTCGCGTTGCCGCCGATCTGCGGCGCGCGAATCGGCCCGCGCCGCGCTGGCGGCCGGCCGGCTTCACGCTGATCGAATTGATGATCGTGCTGGCGATCGTCGGCGTCGTCGCAGCCTATGCGATTCCCGCGTACCAGGATTACCTCGCGCGTTCGCGCGTCGGCGAGGGGCTCGCGCTTGCGTCGTCCGCGCGGCTTGCGGTCGCCGACAACGCGGCGAGCGGTGCGAGCCTCGACGGCGGCTACAGCCCGCCGGCCGGGACCCGCAACGTCGAATCGGTGGCGATCGACGGCGACACCGGCCAGATCACCGTCGCATTCACCACCCGCGTGGCCGCGGCCGGCACGAATACGCTGGTGCTCGTGCCGTCCGCGCCCGACAAGGCCGATGCGCCCACCGCGCGCGTGGCCCTTAAAAAGGGTGCGATGCAGGCCGGTGCGATTGCGTGGGAGTGCTTCGCGGCCGGCAAGGACGCGTCGTCGCTGCCCGCGCCGGGGGCTGGGCCGTTGCCGGGCGATGCCGCGACGCTGCCCGCGAGATTTGCGCCCGCGGAGTGCCGCGCATAGCGCCGGGGGAGGCGGGCGGCGGCGCGTGCGGCGTGCGGGCCGCCGCTTCGGCCGGCCGGGGTCGTTGTTTCGCGCCCGGTCGCGGCGCGACGGCCCCGCACAGAGCGGGGAAAGTTTTGTATAGTGCGCCGGTTGCTGACATCCGGTTCGCTCATGCCTTCTACTTTTTCCCGTTCGTTGTCGCTCGTTGCGCTGGCTGTCGCCCTGATCGTGCCGTACGCGATCACGAATCACACGTATCCGATCCCGACCTTCTATTCCGAGTTTTCCGCGCTGGTGCTGTATCTGCTGGTGGGGCTGTCCGTCGTGCTGCTCACGCGCACCGACCGCCCGGCCGAGCCGTTTGCCGCGCCGGCCGCGTTCGTCGTGCCGTTCGGGTTTGCCGTGCTGCTGATCGCGCAAACCGCGCTGATTCCGCTCAAGGTGCCGTCGATGAACTGGCTGGCGGTCGGCTATCTCGCCGCCGCACTGGTCGCGATGCAGGCCGGCTACGCGCTGGCGCGCGACGGGTTGGCCGAAGCGGTGTCGCGGATGATGGCCGGCGCGTTGATCGTCGGCGGCGTGTTCGCGGTCGGCACCCAGATCGTGCAGTTGTTCCACCTCGAGTCGGCCGTTTCGCCGTTCGTCGTGATGTACAACGTCGCGGTCGACCGCCGTCCGTACGGCAACATGGCGCAGGCGAACCATCTGGCCAGCTACATCGCGTTCGCGCTCGCGGGTGCGCTGTATCTCGTGCAGACGCGCCGGCTCGCGGTGTGGGCGTGGTTCGCGCTGTCGCTCGTGCTGTCGGTCGGTCTCGCGCTGACGGTGTCGCGCGGGCCGTGGCTGCAGGTCGCGGTGATGGTCGTCGCGGGCTTCTGGATGGCGTGGCTTGAATCGCGTCGCGCGCCGGGCAATGCGCGTGCGTGGCTGATACCGGTCGTGCTCGCGGTCGCGTTCATCGCGGTGAACGTCGCGGTGCGCTGGGCCAACGTGCACTATCACCTGAATCTCGCGGAATCGGCGGCCGACCGGATGCGCGACGCGGGGCAGATCGCGCCGCGCCTCGCGCTGTGGAAGTACGGGCTCGCGATGTTCCGCGAACATCCGCTGCTCGGCGTCGGCTGGGGCGAATTCCCGTCGCACCAGTTTGCGCTCGTGCGCACGCTCGGCGGCGTCGAGATCGCGAACAACTCGCACGACATCTTCATCGACCTGCTCGCGAAGTCCGGCCTCGTCGGCCTCGGCCTACTCGTCGTCACGCTGGTGACGTGGTTCGTGCGTGCGGTGCGCGCGCCGCAGTCGAGCATGCGCGTGTTCGGCTTCGCGCTGATCGGCATCCTGCTGATGCATGCGCTGGTCGAGTATCCGCAGCAGTACATGTTCTTCCTGCTGCCGGCGATGTTCGTGATCGGGCTGCTCGAAGTGAAGCCGTTGCGCATCCTGCCGGGCCGCGCCGCATTCGGGTTGTTCGCGGTGCTGTCGTTCGGTGGCGTGCTGGCGGCGGTGCCCGTACTGCGCGACTACCAGCGCGCGGAAGTGCTCTATTACGGCAGCGATCCGGCTGCGCAGTACCGCGAGGCGCCGTCGCTGCTGTTCGGCGCATGGGGCGAATACGGTGCGGCCACGCTGCTGCCGATTTCGGCGGACGATTTGCCGGCCAAGCTCGCGGCGCATGAGCGCGCAATCGCGCTGCTGCCCGGCGAGACGGTGCTGCGCCGCTATGCGGCGCTGCAGGCACTGGCAGGCCGCGAAGCCGATGCGCTCGACACCGTCGCGCGCCTGCATGTGTTCGCGAAGGAGTTGAAGGACTGGCCGCAGCAACTGGCGCTGCTGTACAAGCTGTGTGACCAGCAGCCGGCGCTGAAGACGTTCAGGGCGGCCGTCGTTGCGAAGTACGGGGAAGTACCGGCCGATGCGGCCGACGACGAGGACGACGACGATTCCGATTGATGTGCGCGGCACCCGCCGGAACGGGGTATTCCGGCGTTTGTCGCATTGCAATGAAGCGGAGGCGGGCGTCGGGCAGGGCGGGCCGGCGCGAACCGTGAGAAGCCGGCCGCGTTTCGATTACGTCGTGGATCGTGCGGATTCCGGCCGAATGCGCGGCGATTCGCGTCAACCATTGTCAAATCGCTGCCGCTGACCGAGCGCCGCGTGCACAATGCGCGAAAGCGCTCGCGTGCCCGCCGGCGCGGGGGCTGGCCGGCGTGATGGCAGGCAGCGCCCCGGCCATCCGGGAAGTCTGCCAGGCAGGATCGCGGCCGAGCATCATCGGCCGTGCGGCCGTAACGGGGCGCCGGTCCGATGGCCGCGGCGCAGTGAGACGCACGTGATGCGGGCCGGAGAATACGTCCGGGGCGCGGCGCGTTTGTCCGGAACAGTACCAAGAACGATATTCGACCATGGCTATTCGCTCGACCTACCTGATCCTGCCCGCCGTCGCGATGCTGTTTTCCGGCTGCGCGATGCTGTCGTCGTCGCAGGAAAGCAAGCTGACCTGCCACATTCCGCGCGCCGTCTATCCGGACACCGCCAAACCGCTTACCCGCCCGGTGACCGTGCTCGTGCGTGCGTTGATGACGACGTCCGGTGAAGCGCAGAACGTCACCGTGACGACGAGCAGCCGCAACGCGGCGGCCGATCGCGCGGCCGTCGACGCGATGACGCACGCGACCTGCGTGCAGACGGGCGCGACCGCGAATCCGTTCCTGCTGACCCAACCGTTCGTGTTCGAGCCGTCACGCGGCCAGTGAGGCGCGCGGCGCGGCTTGCCGCGCCGTTTGCATCGCTGTCGTCAATCGAGGCGCGCAACCGCTGCGGCATGCGCGTCCGTCGGTCAGTGTTGCGGCATCAGGTTCGCGCCGCGGCAAGCCGGCTCGGCCGCATTGCTCAGTCCGAGCAGCGTGAAGCCATTGCGCTCCTGGCGAATCAGCGCATAGTGTCGCGCGACGGTTTCCCCGCTGTTGCCTGTCAGATCCAGTTCGACCTGAAAGCGGTCCTTGCTGTCCGAGCAGCCGCGCACCGGGCCATATGCGAACCCGGTATCGGGCGCCTTGCGGGCCTTGTCGAACGCCTGCCGGCCTTTCAGCGCGGCAGCCGCGGCGACGGGTTCACTCCATTCGCGCGCCTGTGCATCGTTCACATTAAGCCACTCGTCGACAAAATCGCGGCCGTTGACCGCGACGGGCTGCACGCGTTGCACGGTGTCGCCGTCGACGCGGTAGCGGAAGATGCCCGGTCGCGTCATCACGTCGCTGTCGAGTGAGCCGACCGTCGTACGCATCTCGAAGCCGTCGGGGCGGACCTTGAACCGGAGTGCATTGTCGTCGAGCACGTAGCCGTGCTCCGTATGGAACAGCGTGCGTTGCGCGGCCGAACCGTTTGCCGGTGCGAGCACGTCGGCGGCGAACTGGCTCCAGCGCGACGAGCACCACGGCGTGCCGTGGACGACCGCGACCTGGCCGCCGGGCAGTGCCGAGAACCAGAAGCCGCCACCGTACGCACCGCCGATGTCCTTGTAGTCGCCGGCCTGCCAGCGCAGCACGCGCCGCCAGCCGCCGTTCTCCCACGCGTAGGCGGTGAGCAGGTTGTCGTCGCCGCACGCGATGTCGAACCCGGCGCGTACGAAGAGTAGCGGGCGGGCGGCGGCGCCGCGTTCGACGTCGACCTCCGGATTGCGGCCGAACGCCGATTCGCCGTTCTTCGGCTGGACGGATCGCGCCGGCACGCCGAGCGCGGCCGCGAGCGTGCGTTTCAACGCAGCCGGGTCGACGTGTTCGTCGCTGCACGCCAACTGCGCGTCGATCGCGCCGACGAGCGCCTCCTTGTACGCACGCAGTGCATCGCGCAGCGGCGGCGAAATATCGACGTTGCCGCCGCCGTCACCTTGCGGATTGCGGACCTGCTGCACGCGGTGCTGCGCGTCGATGGCCACGCGTGCGGCAGTGTCGGCGGCCGGACAGGTGCCGGCGGCCGATGCGATTGCCGGCAGCATCGAAAGCGCACACAGCAGCGGCGCCGCGTACTTCAGCGTGTTGTTCTTCATCGGTGTTTTGTTCTTCTGATTCTTGATCGTTCGAACGGAGAATCGCTACGGCCGACGATTCTCCGCGAATGGTGCGTGAGTGCGTTGCGACGGGCGCTCAGCCCGCGACGTCTTCCGCCTTCCAGTCCCCCGACTTCCCGCCGCGCTTCTCGCGCACGCTCACGTCGGTGATCACCATCCCGCGATCGACGGCCTTGCACATGTCGTAGACCGTCAGCAGCCCGACCTGCACGGCGGTCAGCGCTTCCATCTCGACGCCGGTCCGGCCGAACGTTTCAACCTGCACGACGCAGTGGACGCCCGGCAGTGCGTCGTCGAGTTCGAAGTCGACGGCCACGCGCGTCAGCGCGAGCGGGTGGCACAGCGGGATGAGGTCGGCCGTGCGCTTGGCGCCCTGGATCGCCGCGATGCGCGCGACGCCGAGCACGTCACCCTTCTTGGCCTTGCCGTCGCGGATCAGCGCGAACGTGGCCGGCAGCATCCGGATCGTGCCGCGCGCGATCGCGATGCGCTGGGTTTCCTGCTTGCCGCCGACATCGACCATGTGCGCATGGCCGGCGGCATCGAAATGGGTAAGTCCTGACATGTCATCCTCTAGTGGATCGGAGTGCGCGTGCGCCCCCCCGATCCTGCTTCGCGATCGGCCGGGCCGCCGAATCCTGTACCGGCGCCCCGAACCGATTCAACGTCTCAACGGGCGCTTATCATAGCAGCGGCGTTCGCGTTGCCGGGGGCGCAGATGACGCACGCGCGGCACGGGACAGTCGCCGCGGCGCCGGTACAATGACCCGAATATTCAGACCAAACGCCGCGATGCGCGCCGCTCGCGCGGGACGGCGTCGTTTTCATCCTGCCATGCGTGTCAAACAGTTGCTTGCCGTGTCGCTGTCGGCGGCGCTCGCGCTGCCGCCGGGTGGCCATGCGCAGAGCGCATCGCCACCTCCGCTCGAGCCGGCGACCGGCGGCTCCCCGGCGATTTCCACCGTGCCGTCCGGCATCGCAACCGGCGTGTTCGGCACGTACGGCGGCGCGGAGAGCCGGTTCTCGGGCGCCGGTGGCGCGTCGGCGCCGGTCGCGAGCCTGCGCGCGCCGCTTCGTGCGCTCGAACTGCCCGACCTCGGCGACGGTTCCGGCGGTTCGCTGACGCCACAGGCCGAGCGCCGGCTCGGCGAGCGCGTGATGCGCGAAGTGCGGCGTGATCCCGACTATCTCGACGACTGGCTCGCGCGCGACTACCTGAACGCGATGGCGGCGCGGCTCGCGGCCGCGGCCGCCGCGCGCTTCATCGGCGGCTATACGCCGGATTTCGACCTGTTCCCGGTGCGCGATCCGCAGATCAACGCGTTCTCGATGCCGGGCGGCTTCATCGGGATCAACAGCGGGCTCGTCGTCACGACGCAGACGGAGTCCGAGCTCGCGTCGGTGGTCGGCCACGAGATGGGGCACGTGCTGCAGCGGCACATTGCGCGGATGATCGGTGCAAACGAGAAGACCGGCTACACCGCGCTCGCGGCGATGCTGCTCGGCGTGCTGGCCGGCGTGCTCGCGCGCAGCGGCGATCTCGGCAGCGCGATCGCGGTGGGCGGGCAGGCGTACGCGGTCGACAACCAGCTGCGCTTCTCGCGTTCGGCCGAGCGCGAGGCCGATCGCGTCGGCTTCCAGCTGCTGGCGGGGGCGGGCTACGACCCCTACGGGATGCCGGGCTTCTTCGAACGGCTCGACCGCGCGTCGATGGGCGACGCGGGCGTGCCGGCGTATGCGCGCACGCACCCGCTGACCGGCGAGCGGATCGCGGACATGGAGGATCGCGCGCGCCGCGCGCCGTACCGGCAGCCGCGCCAGTCGGCCGAATACGGGTTCGTGCGCGCGCGGCTGCGCGTCCTGCAGAACCGTGCGCCGACCGACATCTCGGCCGAGGCGCGCCGGATGCAGCTCGAGATCGACGATCGCACGGCGCCGAACGTCGCGGCGAACTGGTACGGCATCGCGCTCGCGAACCTGTTGCTCGGCGAATACGACGTGGCCGGCAAGGCACTCGCGTCGGCGCGTGCGGCGTTCGATGCGCGCGAGCGGCGCGAAAACGATCCGGACGCGAGTTCGCCGAGCCTCGACGTGCTGGCTGCCGAGATCGCGCGCCGCGCGGGCCGGACCGACGACGCGGTGCGGCTCGCGGCGCTCGCGCAGCGGCGCTGGCCGGCGTCGCACGCGGCGATCGTCGCGCATCTGCAGGCGCTGATCGCCGCGCGCCGTTTCGCCGACGCGCAGACGCTCGCGCGTGCCCAGGCGAAGGCCGATCCCGATCAGCCGGACTGGTGGGACTATCTCGCGAAGGCGAGTGACGGGAAGGGCGATGTGCTTGCGCGGCGCCGTGCGCTCGCGGAGAAGCTCGCGATCGACGGCGCGTGGCCGTCGGCCATCCGGCAATTGAAGGAAGCGCGCGACGCGAAGGACGTGTCGTTCTACGAGCAGTCGATCATCGGCGCGCGGCTGCTGGAATTCGAGGCGCGCTACAAGGAAGAGCGCGAGGACGAGAAGAACGGCCGCGGATAGCGGCCGTCACGCGGCTGCGCGTCAGTTGCCGCCGCCGGCCGCATGGCTGGCGAGGCGCGCCGGGCTCGCGACATAGCCGAACCGGGCGGGCACGTCCGCGCAGACGATGCTGCCGAGCGACAGCGTGCGGCCGTCGCACCAGCGCAGCGCGGGCGGCTCGGCATCGAAATCCGCATGATCGGCGAACAGCCCGAGGTCGTGATCGTGCAGCGCCGCGATGCGCTGCGTGCGGCCATCATGAAACAGCACACCGCCCGCATCGTCGAGCCACGCTTCGTCCGGTTCGAACGGTGCGCCCGTCTGGTCGGTGAGCGCGAGCTGCCCGTCGCGCTCCGCGAGCCGGACGACCCACGGCGTATAGGCGAGCTCGACGTACACGCGCTGCGGCCCGTTCTGGAAGAACCACTGGCCCTGCGCATCGCATTCATAGTTGCGGCCGATGAATGCGTTCAGCGCCGCATGCCGGATCGGCGAGCCGAGTTCGCCGGCCGCCTGCGCCGCGTCGTCGCGCAGCCGCCATTCGCCGCGCCGGTCGAGCAGCAGCCAGCCGGTGCAGTGCGGCACGTTCGGCCATTTTGCGAGCGCCTGCCTGACGATGTCATCCATGGTCGACGAATTTCGAGCAATAGCCGAACACCCGCGCCGACAGCCAGTCGAGGCGGCCGGGGAACGGCCCGGTCATGAATCCCGCGTGCCCGCCGGCCGCGGGCTGGTCGAGCTCGACGGCCGGCGATACGTCGGCCGGGCCCGGCAGCGCCGATTCGGGCAGGAACGGGTCGTTGCGGGCGTTGAGGATCAGCGTCGGCACGTCGATCGCGGGCAGCAGCGGGCGCGTCGTCGCCTTGGTCCAGTAGTCGTCGGCGTCCGTGAAGCCGTGCAGCGGGGCGGTCACGACTTCGTCGAAGTCGCGCATCGTCACGGCCTGCAGCATCGCTTCGCGGTCGAACAGCCCCGGGTACTGGTCGAGCTTCGCGAGCGCCTTGCGCTTGAGCGTCTTCAGGAAGCTGCGCGTGTAGACCATCGCGAACCCCTGCGACAGCGCGCGGCCGCCCGCGTGCACGTCGATCGGCGTCGAGATCGCGGCGGCCGCCCGCAGGATCGACGTGTCGCTGCGATGCTCGCCGAGCCAGCGCAGCAGCACGTTGCCGCCGAGCGATACGCCGGCCGCGACGAGCGGCCCGCGATGCCGCGCGGCGAGGCGGCGCAGGATCCAGTCGACTTCGGCGCTGTCGGCGAGGTGGTAGAAGCGCGGCTGGCGGTTGATCTCACCGCTGCAGCTGCGAAAGTGCGGCACGACGGCGTGCCAGCCCTTCGCGCGCGCGGCGGCCATCATCTCGAGCGCGTAGTGCGAGCCGGAGCTGCCTTCGAGGCCGTGGAACAGCACGAACAGCGGCGCATCGGGCGGCGGCGCCGCGCTGTCGAGATGCGCGACCCAGTCGAGATCGATGAAGTCGTGGTCGGGGGTTTCCCATCGCTCTCGTCGGTAAGCGACGGCCGGACGCCGTGCGAACAGCGCGGGCACGATGGTCTGGGCATGGCTGTTCGGCAGCCAGCGCGGTGCGCGATAGCGCAATGAATCGTCGTCGGGGGCCGGGGCCCCGGTCAGCGGCGAGGTGGGCGGAGAAGCCGTACTCATGATCGCCCCGCTAATGCGTTGCTTCGTTCTTCGTCAGTGCAGCGGACCCTGCCCGTGACGGATCTTCGCGGCGAATTGTCCGGCCGCCTGTTCGGGAATCGGGCTCGCGTGAATATGCGCGATGCGCCACTCGCCGCGCTCGTGAATCATCACGTACGTGGCGAAAACCATGTCGGGTTCGGCCGTCAGGTCGGCCTGCTGATGTGCTTCGGCGATCGTATAGACGACCGTGCCGAGGCTGTCGTACACGCGGATGTCGAGCGGCTCGATCGTCACGGGGCGCGTGGCGAGCCGGTTCGCGAGCCCGCTGCGGATCTGGTCGAGGCCGTGCAGATGCTCGCCGTCCGCCCATACGCAGCTGGCGAAATCCTCGTCGATCCACAACGCCAGCAGCGCGTCGAGATTGGCATCGGCGACGGCCTGGTAGTAGGCGTTCAGCGTATCGGCAGCGGCTTCGAAAAGGCGGGCAAAACGTGGCATCGGGGTTATCTCTCGCGCGCGTCGCGCGCCGTATTCAGCACGGCGGCCCGGATGGAGCCGCCGTACACCGGTGAATCGGATTGCCCGGCGCGCCGTGCGACGCTGCCGGTCAGGGTCAGCGCTGCCCGACGAGCATGCCGCGCAAATCGCCGAATACCTGCTCGGGACCGAGTTCGCGCAGGCACTTCAGGTGGCCGAGCGGGCACTCGCGTTCGAAGCAGGGACTGCATTCGAGATGCAGCCATTGTACCTTCGCCAGGTCCGACAGCGGAGGGGTGTGGCGCGGATCGGTCGATCCGTACAGCGCGACGAGCGGCCGGCGCAGCGCGGCCGCGACGTGCATCAGCCCGGAATCGTTGGTGACGACCGCGTTCGCGCGCGCGATCAGCGCGCATGCCTCGGACAGCGACGTCTGCCCGCACAGGTTGCGCACGTTCGGCGCGTGGTCGGCGATCGCCTGCGCGGCTGCCGCGTCCTTCTGCGAGCCGAGTGCGACGATCTGCGTATACGGGAACGACTGGTGAACGATCGTCGCGAGCGTCGCGAAGTGCTCGGGCGGCCAGCGCTTGGCCGGGCCGAATTCGGCGCCCGGGCAGAACACGACGAGCGGCTTGCGCGTATCGAGATTGAAACGCGCGGACACGCGCGCCGTCTCGTTCAGGTCCGCGTCGAGGCGCGGCGCGGGCAGCGTCTTCATCGACTCGGGCAGCTTCGCGCCCGGCGCGTAGGCGAGCGCCGCGTAGTGGGTCGTCATCGGCGGCCGCTCGCCCGACTTGGTCGGGTTCGCGTGCCGCACGTTCAGCAGCCCGTAGCGGTGCTCGCCCGTGTAGCCGATCCGCAGCGGGATGTTCGCGAGCCACGGGATCACCGCGGACTTCAGCGAATTCGGCAGCACGTACGCCGCGTCGTAGCCGACGTCGCGCAGGTCGCTCGCGAGCTGCCAGCGGCGCAGCAGCTGCAGCTTGCCATGCGCGAGATCGGTCGCGTAGACATCGTGGATCTCGGGCATCCGCTCGAGCACGGGCGCGACCCACGAGGGTGCGACGGCATCGATCGCGATGCGGGGATGGAGCTTTTTCAGCAGCGCAAAAAGTGGCTGCGCCATCAATGCGTCACCGATCCAGTTCGGTGCGATAACCAGCGCTCGACGCATCAGGTCGACTTCCGATGTCGTAATGAATCACGGCGCACGGGCGCCGCGTTCGGGTTGCCAGAATGGAGAACGGCGGCGCGCCGGATTTCCGGCTGCGCCGCCTTGCGAGTCGGCGGGCCCGCGGGCCCGGCCGCCCGGGCTCAGTGGCCCTTGACGACCTCGCCGTCGCGCAGCTTGTAGCGCGTGCCGCAGTACGGGCAGCGTGCCTCGCCGTGCGACACGTCGATGAAGACGCGCGGATGGGCGCTCCAGCGCGCCATGGCCGGGTTCGGGCAGTAGGCGGGAAGATCCTTGGCCGTCAGCTCGACCAGCGGCATTTCCTTGATTTCACTCATGAGACTTTCTCTTATCACTCTTTTGTGGGGCGGTCGGTGGCGCGGCGCGCTCAGACCTTCGTCAGCCAGTGCGCGTACTTCGCGTTCTTGCCCGACACGATATCGAAAAACGCCGACTGGAGCTTTTCCGTGACGGGGCCGCGCGCGCCGCTGCCGATCGTGCGGTTGTCGAGCTCGCGGATCGGCGTGACTTCAGCGGCCGTGCCGGTGAAGAACGCCTCGTCGGCCGTGTAGACCTCGTCGCGCGTGATGCGCTTCTCGATCACTTCGATGCCGGCGTCCTTCGCGAGCGTGATGATCGTGTCGCGCGTGATGCCGTCGAGGCACGACGACAGGTCGGGCGTGTACAGCTTGCCGTTGTTCACGAGGAAGAAGTTCTCGCCCGAGCCTTCCGACACGTAGCCGTCGACGTCGAGCAGCAGCGCCTCGTCGTAGCCGTCGGCCGTCGCTTCCTGGTTCGCCAGGATCGAGTTCACGTACCAGCCCGACGCCTTCGCGCGCACCATCGACACGTTCACGTGGTGGCGCGTGAACGACGACGTCTTCACGCGGATGCCCTTCGCGAGGCCGTCTTCTCCGAGGTACGCGCCCCACGGCCAGGCGGCGATCGCGACGTGGATCGTGTTGCCCTTCGCCGACACGCCGAGCTTTTCCGAGCCGACCCAGATGATCGGGCGCAGATAGCCCGACTCGAGCTTGTTCTCGCGCACGACTTCGAGCTGCGCGGCCTCGAGCGTCTCGCGATCGAACGGCACGTCCATCTGGAAGATCTTCGCCGAATTCAGCAGACGTTTCGTGTGCTCGGGCAGGCGGAAGATCGAGGTGCTGCCGTCGGCCGCCTTGTACGCGCGCACGCCCTCGAAGACGCCCATGCCGTAGTGCAGCGTGTGGGTCAGGACGTGGATCTTGGCGTCGCGCCAGTCGATCAGCTTGCCGTCCATCCAGATCTTGCCGTCGCGGTCGGCCATTGACATAGATTTCTCCTGGGATGCGGTTGTATGCAGCGTTGAGCCGGAAAGACGCTTATTTTAGCGTCATTTGGTGGCGACCCGGTCGGTCGGCGCGGGGCCGGCGCTATAATCGTCCGGTACCGATTCCAATAACGATGGGACGTACCGGCAGGAGGCGCCGGCGCCCCGACGAACCGCCCGCTGCGGCCCGCATTCCCATGCTCGCTCGATTGTCCGCCACCGACCGCTTCGCGCTGATCCAGGGCGCGCGCGACTATTCCCCGACATTGATGGCGATCCTCTCCTGGGGGCTCGTCACCGGCATCGCGATGAGCAAGTCGGTCATGACGCTCGGGCAGGCGAGCGCGATGTCGATCTTCGTCTACGCGGGCTCGTCGCAGCTCGCGGTGCTGCCGCTCCTCGCGGCGAAGCTGCCGATCTGGACCGTGCTGCTCACGGCCGCGATGGTCAACATGCGCTTCGTGATCTTCAGCGCAGGGCTTGCGCCCCATTTTTCCTACCTGCCGCTGTGGCGGCGTCTCGCGATCGGCTATTTCAACGGCGACGTGATCTACCTGCTGTTCCAGAAACAGGGCTTTGCCTACGGTCACGTGCCGGGCAAGGAAGCGTATTTCTGGGGGATGGCGCTCGCGAGCTGGGTGTCGTGGCAGGTATCGTCGCTCGCCGGCATCCTGCTCGCGAGTTTCTTCCCCGCGAGCTGGGGGCTGGAGCTGGCCGGCACGCTCGCGCTGATCCCGATCATGGTGTCCGCGGTCGCGAACCGCTCGACGCTCGCGGCCGTCGCGGTCGCCGGCATCGTGTCGCTGATCGCGTTCGACCTGCCGTACCGGCTCGCGCTGCCGCTCGCGGTGCTCGCCGCGCTCGCGGCCGGCTGCACGGCCGACTTCTTCGTCGAACGGGCCGACTGGCGGCGCATCCGCACCGAAACCGTGCAGGAAAAGGAGATCGAATGAGCGCGACGGAGATCTGGATCGTCATCATCGGGATGACGGTCGTCACGGCCGTCACGCGCGCGCTGTTCCTGATCGGCGGCGAGCGCACCGTGCTGCCCGAACGCGCGCAGCGCGCGCTGCGCTATGCGCCGGCCGCCGCGCTG
This sequence comes from Burkholderia cepacia, assembly GCF_029962485.1. Lineage (NCBI taxonomy): Bacteria > Pseudomonadati > Pseudomonadota > Betaproteobacteria > Burkholderiales > Burkholderiaceae > Burkholderia > Burkholderia cepacia. The sequence goes on along the minus strand of NZ_CP073637.1, from coordinate 2,966,556 downwards.
GTCGCCGTCGTGCTGCCCGACGTGCTCGAAACGCCGGCCGGGTTGTCGTTCGCGCTGTCCAACCATCCGTTCTACGCGGCACTCGCCGGTCTCGGCTGGTTCCTGTGGCGGCGCAGCATGCTCGGCACGATCGTCGTCGGGATGCTCGTATTTACCGCCCTGCGCCTGATCTTCTGATGGGCTGTCGCTACGGCCCGCCGGGCGCTGGCCGCCCGCGCACCTGCATTGCTGCGTTGCGGCAATGTGTCCGTTGCCGCACGCGATCCCAAATAGGCGGAATTCGGCGCCCGCGGGTCAGTCTGCCGGGTGGATCGGCTAGAATGCCCGTTCGAGATTTTTTACCCGTGCGCGTCATGCGAACCGCTAGCCACGGCCGCATCCGGCGCCCTTTCGCGGCAGCCCGCGCACGTCCCGCGTGAACCCCCTTTCCCCATCCACTACTTCAATTTGTCCAACATGAGCCAAGTCAAGCGTCTTACCGACCTGATCGCCGCCGGCCAGCTCGCCGGCAAGCGGGTGTTCATCCGCGCCGACCTGAACGTCCCGCAGGACGACCAGGGCAACATCACCGAAGACACGCGCGTGCGCGCGTCCGTGCCGGCCATCCAGGCCGCGCTCGACGCCGGCGCGGCCGTGATGGTCACGTCGCACCTGGGTCGCCCGACCGAAGGCGAATTCAAGCCGGAAGACTCGCTCGCCCCGGTCGCGAAGCGTCTCGCCGAGCTGCTCGGCCGTGATGTGCCGCTGGTGTCGAACTGGGTCGAGAACGGCGTGAACGTCGCGCCGGGCCAGGTCGTGTTGCTCGAGAACTGCCGCGTCAACAAGGGCGAGAAGAAGAATTCGGACGAGCTCGCCCAGAAGATGGCGAAGCTCTGCGACGTGTACGTGAACGATGCGTTCGGCACCGCACACCGCGCGGAAGCGACCACCCACGGGATCGCGAAGTACGCGCCGGTCGCGTGCGCGGGCCCGCTGCTGGCCGCCGAACTCGACGCGCTCGGCAAGGCGCTCGGCAACCCGGCGCGCCCGCTGGTGGCGATCGTCGCCGGCTCGAAGGTGTCGACCAAGCTGACCATCCTGAAGTCGCTGGCCGGCAAGGTCGACCAGCTGATCGTCGGCGGCGGCATCGCCAACACGTTCATGCTCGCGGCCGGCCTGTCGATCGGCAAGTCGCTCGCGGAAGCCGACCTCGTCAACGAGGCGAAGGCGATCATCGACGAAGCGCGTGAGCGCGGCGCGTCGGTGCCGATCCCGACCGACGTGGTCACCGCGAAGGAATTCTCGCCGACGGCCGTGGCCACGGTGAAGCAGGTCGCCGACATCGAAGCGGACGACATGATCCTCGACATCGGCCCCGATACGGCCAAGGCGCTCGCGAGCCAGCTCGAAAAGGCCGGCACGATCGTGTGGAACGGCCCGGTCGGTGTGTTCGAGTTCGACCAGTTCGGCAACGGCACCAAGACGCTCGCCGACGCGATCGCCAAATCGTCCGCGTTCTCGATCGCGGGCGGCGGCGATACGCTCGCGGCCATCGCGAAGTACGGCATCCACGACCAGGTCAGCTACATCTCGACGGGCGGCGGCGCCTTCCTCGAGTTCCTCGAGGGGAAGAAGCTGCCGGCGGTGGAAGTGCTCGAAACGCGGGCGGCCTGAGCGTGGCGGCGCGCGCAGGGGTGACGAAGGCCGTGCGCTCCGCGAAAGCGGAGCAGCCGGCCGGCGCGGGCAAGCGCAAACGCGCGCCCGCGCGGGCGAACTCCGCCCCGCGCGCACCGGCGGCTGCCGGCGACGCGGCCGACCAGCACCACGAGATTCAGAACAAAGCGATGCCGGGCGCAAGCACCGGCACGCCCCCCGGAGCGGCCGCCGCTGGGCCTGCCGCTTCCGGCTCTCGCAGCGTTTCACCCAGCGCATCCACCTTGATCCAGATGAGGAGTTTCATGCAGCGCGCCACCAAGATAGTCGCCACGATCGGCCCGGCTTCCAGTTCGCCGGAGATTCTGCTGCAGATGATGCAGGCGGGCCTCGACGTCGTGCGGCTCAATTTTTCGCACGGCACGGCCGACGATCACCGCCAGCGCGCCGAGATGGTGCGCGAGGCCGCCCGCAAGGTTGGCCGCGAGATCGCGATCATGGCCGACCTCCAGGGCCCGAAGATCCGCGTCGGCAAGTTCGAGAACGGCAAGACCACGCTCGTGCCGGGGCAGCCGTTCATCCTTGACGCCGCCTGCGAGCTCGGCAACGACGAGCGCGTCGGCCTCGACTACAAGGAACTGCCGCGCGACCTGCGCCCGGGCGACCTGCTGCTGCTGAACGACGGCCTGATCGTGCTGACCGTCGAGCGCGTGCTCGGCGACGAGATCCACACGATCGTCAAGGTGGGCGGCGAGCTGTCGAACAACAAGGGGATCAACCGCCAGGGCGGCGGCCTGTCGGCGCCGGCGCTGACCGCGAAGGACATGGAAGACATCCGCACCGCGATGTCGCTCGGCGCGGACCTCGTCGCGGTGTCGTTCCCGAAGAACGCGACCGACATGGAAATGGCGCGTCAGCTCGCGAACATCGCGGGTGCGCCGTACGGCATCAAGCCGAAGATGATCGCGAAGATCGAGCGCGCGGAAGCGATCCCGGCGCTGCAGAGCATCCTCGACGCGTCCGACGGCATCATGGTCGCGCGCGGCGACCTCGCGGTGGAAGTGGGCAACGCGGCCGTGCCGGCGCTGCAGAAGCGGATGATCCGGATGGCGCGCGAGTCGAACAAGCTCGTGATCACCGCGACGCAGATGATGGAATCGATGATCCACGCACCCGTGCCGACCCGCGCGGAAGTGTCGGACGTCGCGAACGCGGTGCTCGACGGCACCGATGCGGTGATGCTGTCGGCCGAAACGGCCGCCGGCAAGTACCCGGTCGTCACGATCGAGACGATGGCGGCCGTGTGCGTCGAAGCGGAAAAGTCGGAACACGTCGAGCTCGACAAGGATTTCCTCGACCGCACGTTCACGCGGATCGACCAGTCGATCGCGATGGGCGCGCTGTTCACCGCGTACCACCTCGGCGCGAAGGCGATCATCGCGCTGACCGAATCGGGCGCGACCGCGCTGTGGATGTCGCGTCACTACACGCACGTGCCGATCTTCGCGCTGACGCCGCGCGTCGGCAGCGAGCGCACGATGGCGCTGTACCGCAACGTGACGCCGCTGCACGTGGACTTCAACAGCGACCGCGATTCGGCGCTGCAGGCCGCGCTCGAGATCGTCGTCAAGCAGGGCTACGTTCAGCACGGCGACATGGTCGTGCTGACGGTTGGCGAGCCGATGGGGCAGGCGGGCGGCACCAACACGCTGAAGATCGTGCGGGTCGGCGAGCACTATTGAGCGCCGACTGAGCATCGAGCCGGCCTGGCGCCGGCAGCCCGGATCGGCTGAAAATTCGATCCGGCACCATTTTTCACGCGAAAGCCGCGTGGGGTCCGAAGCCCCGCGCGGCTTTTTTTCTCTTTTTTGCCCGCATTGTGCCGTGCGAACGTAACAAATTGCGAGTCGGCGCCACCGGGCGGTCGGAATCGGAGGCGCTTCGCGATAAAATGCGGCTATTCGACGCTCAGCCGCGCCGCGCCACCCCGGTTTGAACGGGAGCGAGCGCCGCGCCGGCGTCAGGGCGCACCGGTTTTCATTCCAAGGAGTTCCACAATGCCTCTCGTATCAATGCGTCAATTGCTGGACCACGCGGCAGAGCACGGTTACGGCCTGCCGGCCTTCAACGTGAACAACCTGGAGCAGGTCCAGGCGATCATGGCGGCGGCGGACCAGGTCGGCGCGCCCGTGATCATGCAGGCATCGGCCGGCGCGCGTAAGTACGCGGGCGAGCCGTTCCTGCGCCACCTGATCGAAGCAGCAGTCGAGTCGTACCCGCACATCCCGGTCGTGATGCACCAGGATCACGGCCAGTCGCCGGCAGTCTGCATGGGCGCGATCCGCAGCGGCTTCACCAGCGTGATGATGGACGGTTCGCTCGAAGCCGACGGCAAGACGGTCGCGTCGTACGAGTACAACGTCGACGTGTCGCGCAAGGTCGTCGAGATGGCGCACTCGATCGGCGTGACGGTCGAAGCCGAACTCGGCGTGCTTGGCTCGCTCGAGACGATGAAGGGCGACAAGGAAGACGGCCACGGCGCGGAAGGCACGATGACCCGCGAGCAACTGCTGACCGATCCGGAGCAGGCCGCCGACTTCGTGAAGCTCACGCAGTGCGATGCGCTCGCGATCGCGATCGGCACGTCGCACGGCGCGTACAAGTTCTCGAAGAAGCCGACGGGTGACATCCTGTCGATCGAGCGCATCAAGGAAATCCACGCGCGCATTCCGAACACCCACCTCGTGATGCACGGTTCGTCGTCGGTGCCGCAGGAACTGCTGGCCGAGATCCGCGAATTCGGCGGCGACATGAAGGAAACCTACGGCGTGCCGGTCGAGGAAATCCAGGAAGGCATCAAGCACGGCGTGCGCAAGATCAACATCGACACCGACCTGCGTCTCGCGATCACCGGTGCGATCCGCCGCTACCTGTTCGAGAACCCGGGCAAGTTCGATCCGCGCGACTACCTGAAGCCCGCGCGCGAAGCGGCGAAGCAGGTTTGCGTCGACCGTTACCTCGCGTTCGGCTGCGAAGGCCAGGCCGGCAAGATCAAGCCGGTGTCGCTCGACAAGATCGCCGAACAGTACAAGTCCGGCGCGCTCGCGCAGGTCGTGCGCTGAGACTGTAGTACGATTGCCCCGCCGCAAGGCCGGGGCGGGCCGCCCGGTTGCCGGATCTGATCCGGCCCCGGCAGCCGTTCCGTCCGGCCGAACGAGGGCCGGCCGGCAACCGTCCGGGCGCTGTCGCCCTGCCGGTTCGCCGACGTATTGCAAGACCGCCGTTCCCGCCTGCCGCGGGGAACGGCGTTTCCCTTTTTGTTTGGCTCCTTATCTGCGAAAAGACGATGTCTACCCTTTACGAATCCACGCTCCGCTCGCTGCCGCTCCTCGGTCGCGGCAAGGTCCGCGATAACTACGCGGTCGGCAACGACAAGCTCCTGATCGTCACGACCGACCGTCTGTCGGCATTCGACGTGGTGATGGGCGAGCCGATTCCGAACAAGGGCCGCGTGCTGAACCAGATGGCGAACTTCTGGTTCGACAAGCTCGCGCACATCGTGCCGAACCACCTGACGGGCGACGCGCCGGAAGCGGTCGTCGCGGCCGACGAGGTCGAGCAGGTGAAGGGCCGCGGCGTGGTCGTCAAGCGCCTCGAGCCGATCATGATCGAAGCGGTCGTGCGCGGCTACCTGGCCGGCAGCGGCTGGAAGGAATACCAGGCATCGGGCGCCGTGTGCGGCGTGCAGTTGCCGGAAGGCCTGCAGAACGCGCAGAAGCTGCCCGAGCCGATCTTCACGCCGGCCGCGAAGGCCGAGATGGGCGAGCACGACGAGAACATCACGTTCGAGGAAACCGAGCGCCGCATCGGCACCGAGCTGGCTGCAACGATCCGCGACATCTCGATCAAGTTGTACAAGGAAGCGGCCGACTACGCGGCGACGCGCGGCATCATCATCGCCGACACGAAGTTCGAATTCGGCCTCGACAACCACGGCCAGCTGTACCTGATGGACGAAGCGCTGACGGCCGATTCGTCGCGTTTCTGGCCGGCCGACCAGTATGAGGTCGGCACGAACCCGCCGTCGTTCGACAAGCAGTTCGTGCGCGACTGGCTCGAGGCGCAGCCGTGGGGCAAGACGGCGCCGGCGCCGGCGCTGCCGGCCGACGTCGTCGAGAAGACGGCCGCGAAGTACCAGGAAGCGCTCGAACGCATCACGGGCCAGTCGCTCGCCTGAGCAAGGATGGATGAAATGAGTGAAATCCAGACTGCCCACACGCACAGCGCGCCGCTCATCGGTGTGCTGATGGGTTCGAGTTCCGACTGGGACGTGATGAAGCACGCGGTCGCGATCCTGCAGGAATTCGGCGTACCGTACGAAGCGAAGGTCGTGTCCGCGCACCGGATGCCCGACGAGATGTTCGACTATGCGGAGAAGGCGCGCGAGCGTGGGCTGCGCGCGATCATCGCGGGCGCCGGCGGCGCCGCGCACCTGCCCGGCATGCTGGCCGCGAAAACCACGGTGCCGGTGCTCGGCGTGCCGGTCGCGAGCAAGTACCTGAAGGGTGTCGATTCGCTGCACTCGATCGTGCAGATGCCGAAGGGCGTGCCCGTCGCGACGTTCGCGATCGGCGAGGCCGGCGCCGCGAATGCCGCGCTGTTCGCGGTGTCGATCCTGTCCGGCAACTCGGTCGACTATGCGAACCGGCTCGCCGCGTTCCGCGTGCGCCAGAACGAAGCCGCGCACGCGATGGTGCTCCCGCCGCTGGAATGACGGCGCACCGGCGGCCGCACTGCCAATCCGGCGGCTGCCTGACCTCCCCACTGCGGCGGGCAGCGCCCGCCGCGACCGACCACTGACATGACCGCAACTCCTGATTCCGTTTCCCCGATCCTGCCCGGCGCGTGGCTGGGCATGGTCGGCGGTGGCCAGCTCGGCCGCATGTTCTGCTTTGCCGCCCAGTCGATGGGCTATCGCGTCGCCGTGCTCGATCCCGATCCGACGAGCCCCGCCGGCGCGGTCGCCGACCGCCACCTGCGCGCGGCGTACGACGACGAAGCCGCGCTCGCCGAACTGGCCGAGCTGTGCGATGCGGTGTCGACGGAGTTCGAGAACGTGCCGGCCGCGAGCCTCGATTTCCTCGCGCGCACGACGTTCGTCGCGCCGGCCGGCCGCTGCGTCGCGGTCGCTCAGGACCGGATTGCGGAGAAGCGCTTCATCGAGGCGTCGGGCGTGCCCGTCGCGCCGCACGTCGTGATCGAATCGTCGGCGGCGCTCGCCGCACTCGACGATGCCGCGCTCGACGCGGTGCTGCCGGGCATCCTGAAGACGGCGCGCCTCGGCTACGACGGCAAGGGCCAGGTGCGTGTGAGCACCGCGCAGGAAGCGCGCGACGCGCATGCGGCGCTGAACGGTGTGCCGTGCGTGCTCGAGAAGCGCCTGCCGCTGAAATACGAAGTGTCGGCGCTGATCGCGCGCGGCGCGGACGGCCGCTCAGCCGCATTCCCGCTCGCGCAGAACGCGCACCACAACGGCATCCTCGCGCTGACGGTCGTACCGGCGCCGGCCGCCGATGCCGCGCGCGTCGCGGAGGCGCAGCAGGCAGCCGTGCGGATCGCCGATACGCTCGGCTACGTCGGCGTGCTGTGCGTCGAATTCTTCGTGCTGGAAGACGGCTCGTTCGTCGCGAACGAAATGGCGCCGCGCCCGCACAACTCCGGCCACTACACGGTCGATGCATGCGCAACGAGCCAGTTCGAACAGCAGGTGCGCGCGATGACGCGCATGCCGCTCGGCAACCCGCGCCAGCATTCGCCGGCCGCGATGCTGAACATCCTCGGCGACGTGTGGTTCCCGAACGGTGCCGCGGCTGAAGCCGTCACGCCGCCGTGGGACACGGTCGCCGCGATGCCGACTGCGCACCTGCACCTGTACGGCAAGGAAGACGCGCGAGTCGGCCGCAAGATGGGCCACGTGAACTTCACGGCCGAGACGCGCGACGAAGCCGTTGCCGCCGCCACCGCGTGCGCGCAGCTGCTGCGCGTGCCGCTCGACTGAGGCGTCAGCCGATGTCCATCGATCTCCCGAAATCCGTGACGCTCGCCCAGATCGACGCGGCCGCCGCGCTGCTCGACGCGGGGCAACTCGTCGCGTTCCCGACCGAGACCGTCTACGGGCTCGGCGGCGACGCGGCGAATCCCGAGGCCGTCGCGCGCATCTACGCGGCGAAAGGGCGGCCCGCGAACCATCCGGTGATCGTGCATCTGCCGCCGGGCGGCGATCCCGGCTACTGGGCCGACGACCTGCCGGCCGACGCGCAGGCGCTGATCGACGCATTCTGGCCGGGCCCGCTGACGCTGATCCTGAAGCGCCATGCGCGCATTCCGGACGCCGTGAGCGGCGGGCAGGATTCAGTCGGGCTGCGCTGCCCGTCGCATCCGGTCGCGCAAGCGCTGCTGGCCGCGTTCAGCGCGCGGCGCGGCGGCCACGGCGGTGTCGCGGCGCCGTCCGCGAACCGGTTCGGCCACGTGAGCCCGACGACCGCGCAGCACGTGCGCGAGGAATTCGGCGACACCGTGCACGTGCTCGACGGCGGCGCGTCCGAAGTCGGTATCGAATCGACGATCCTCGACCTGTCGCGCGGTTTCCCGGCGCTGCTGCGCCCGGGCCACGTGACGCCGCAACAGATCGCCGGCGTGCTCGGCCGCGCGCCGCGGCTGCCGGATGGCAGCGACGCAACGGCGCCGCGCGCGTCGGGCACGCTGAAAGCGCATTACGCGCCGCGCACGCCGCTCGCGCTGCTGCCGTTCGACGCGCTCGAGCCGCTGCTCGCGGCTGCGCAAACGGACGGCGAACGTGTCGCGCTCGTCGCACGCGCATCGCGCGCGGGGCGCTGGGCGCAAGCCGACGGCGTGCATTTCGTCGCGGCACCGGAAGATCCGCAGGCCTACGCACGCGACCTGTACGGGATGCTGCGTGCGCTCGATCGCGCGCAAGTCGCGCGCATCCTCGTCGAGAAGCTGCCCGAGACCGTCGAATGGATCGCGGTCAACGATCGCCTGGGCCGCGCGGCGGCCGCGTTCGAAGCACGCGACTGACAACCATCGCGCTTTACACATGAAAAAACGCCCGACCGGCGAACCGGTCGGGCGTTTTCGTTTGGGCGCGTGGCCGGCTGCTTACTTGCCGACGCCCGACTTCGCGATCTGCTGTTCGGCGAACTGCGCGAACAGCAAGTGCAGGCGCGTCGTCGGGTGGACCGTGTCGGCGAACATGTAGGTCTGGTCCGCGTTCGCGACCGTGTAGGTCTGCGGCGAGCAGAACAGCGACGAGCCGAATGCGGTTGCGTTCGCGACGCCGTATTGCGTGGCGGCCTGGACCATCGCCTTCAGGTTACAGGCGGTGTCGGTGTTCGACACCGTGAAGCCGTTCGCCTGGTAGTTGGCCGCGATGCCGTCCTGCCACGTGAACGTGTCGAGCAGCGCGACCTTCGTCGTGTCGACCTTCAGCGCGGCCAGCGTGCCGGCGAGCGTCTGGTTGAACAGCCCCGACAGTTGCGTGAACGCGGCCTGCGTGCCGCCCTGCAGCGCGAGCGGCGTGCCGCCGATGTCCGGCACGTTCGACACGTACACGTGCGTCGCGCCTGCCGCGACGATCTGCTGGACGATGCCGCCGAGCTGCTGCGCGGCCAGGCCGATCGCCTGCGCGGCCGCGAGCTGCGCGGCCGGCGTGTTGCCTTGCGCCTGCGCGACCTGCGCCTGATAGAAGATGTCGTTCGCGCCGCCGTTGACCAGCACGATCTGGCCGGCGTTGAAGCTGCCGTGCTGCGACAGGTACTGCTTGACCTGGTCGGCGACCGGCGTCGTGGTTGCCTGCGCGTAGTCGGCGTTCGGCACGCTCGCGTCCGCGTGGCCGATGCCCGGCTGCAGCGTCACGCGCGAGCCGCCCTGTGCGTAGCCGAAGCCGCCGGTGGCTTGCAGCGGAATGCCGAAGCCGCCCTGGTTCGCGGGCTGCAGCGTATCGCCGTAGTACTGCGCGACGTTCTGCGTCCACACCTGGCCCGGGTTGGTCGTGAAGCGGCCGCCGCCGAAGCCGAGCTTGATCTGCGAGTAGGTGCCCGCGTCGGACAGGCTGTCGCCGAACGACACGATCTGCATCTTCACGCCCGACGGCGGCGTGTTCGACGCGCTGCTGCTGTTGTTGTCGTCACCGCCGCCGCACGCGGCGAGCAGCGCGAGCGCGGCCCCGGCGATTGCGACTTGCGTGGTGCGCAGCATGCGTCGGCGGGTGCGGGAAGGTGCGTGTTGTTGTGTCTGCATCGTTCGATCTCCTCGTAGATATGGCCTGATGTATTTCTCATCTGCCGCGTGCCTGCTCGGTTCCGGGCTGCGCGGCGGCCGTTGGCTAAAACGGTTTATTGGTCACGCACAGCCGCCAGCGGCACGGTGCGCGGATCCTGGTTCGCGGCCTCGGCAATCTGCGCATGATAAGCGCTCGCCCATTCGGGCGGGCCGAAAATCGCGCGCAGCTTGTTGCGCCATCCGTCGACGCGCAACGCGTCCGACACCATCGACACCCACTCGTGGAACGTCGCGACGAGCGGGTTGTTCGAGCCGAGCCGCTCGACGATCCCGTACTGCGGCGGATCGTCGGGCGTTTCGTCGACATAGCTGCCGAACAGGCGATCCCAGATCACAAGGACGCCTGCGTAATTGCGGTCGATGTAGCGCGCGTTGCGTGCATGGTGTGCGCGGTGGATCGACGGCGTGTTCAGCACGTATTCGAGCCAGCCGAGCTTGCCGATCGCCTGCGTGTGCACGAAGAACTGGAACGCGAGGTTGATCAGCACGATGCCGACGACCTGTTGCGGCGGAAAGCCGGCGAACGCGAGCGGCAGCCAGAACACCCACATGCCCGCGATGGGGTACATCAGGCTCTGACGGAACGCGGTCGAGAAATTCATCCGCTCGGACGAGTGGTGCACGACATGCGCGGCCCACAGCCAGCGCACGCGATGGCTCGCGCGATGGAACACGTAGTAGAGGAAGTCCTGCGCGACGAACAGCACCGCGAACGACAGCCAGCTGTCGTGCCACGTGAACAGGCGGTAGTGCTGGTAGCAGTACGCGTAGACGGGGATCACGAACAGCCACGCGATCTTGTCGGCGCCCTGGTGCATCAGGGCGAGCGCCGCGTTGCACAGCGTGTCGCGCCATGCGTAGACATGGTCCTGCGCACGTGTGCGGGCGAGGTGCCAGGCCTCCCACGCAATGCAGAGCAGGAAGACGGGCGCCAGCGCGAGCAGAAGCAATTCGACGTCGAATCGCATGGGCGTGTCTCCTTCTTTCCCCTGCAAGCCTTGAGGCCGGGCGTGTGGCCCGTTGTAGATATCGGTCAGGCCAACAGCCTACGCAATCGCCACACGATAGGCGAGGGGGCAGCGTAGAGGGTTCCCTCTGAGGACAGGGTTTCTACGGAAGCCGCACGGCGCGGGGCCGGGCGGTGCGGCCCTGTTTTCCGGGCGCGGTTGGCGCGCGGCGCGTTGCGCGCCGGCGGCGGGGGCGTTTCAAACCGGGCGGCGCGAAATTCCGTGTGCAGGGGCGCCGAAAACGGCACGGGCCGCCCGTGGGGGCGACCCGATGCGTGGTGCGCGGCGCGTCAGTGCGCGCCCGCGTAGATCCACTCGAGCAGCGTGTCATGTGCGGCGCGCGCGGCTTCCGCGTGATCGTTGTTGATGAAGCTGACGACGATGTAGCTCTGGCCGTCGACGCCGCCGACATAGCCTGCGATCGCGCGCACGTCGCGCAGCGTGCCGGTCTTGATGTGCGCGTTGCCGAGCACGCCGGCGTTGGTGAGGCGGTTCTTCATCGTGCCGTCGATGCCGGCGATCGGCAGCGAATCGATGAAGGTCTGCGCGACGGGGCTCGCATTCGCGGCCTGCAGCAGCGCGGCGAGCGACAGCGCGCTCACGTGCTCTTCGCGCGACAGGCCCGAGCCGTTCTCGAGTACGAGGTCGGGCATCGCGATGCCGCTCTTCTGCAGGAACGCCTGGATCACGCGGCTCGACTGTTCGGGCGTCGCGGGCGGCTTGCCGCTGACCGCGCCGATCGTCAGGAACAGGTTGCGCGCCATCACGTTGTTGCTGAACTTGTTGATGTCGTAGACGACGCTGCCGAGCACCGGGCTGTGATGCACGGCGAGCGGACGCGCGGTGGTCGGCACCTTGCCTTCGCTCACGGGCCCCGCGATCGTGCCGCCGTCCTGCTGCCACAGCGCGAGGAAGCCGCGTGCGAAGAAGGTCGTGTGATCGAGGATCGCGAGGTTGGTCGTGTGCGCGCCGCAGCGCAGCGGATAGTCGCCGGCGAACGAGGCCGTCATGATCCCGCTGCCGGCCGACAGCGTCGGGCGCGCGGCCGCGGCCGCCGCGCTGCACGAGCCCGAGCCTTCGACGAGCTGGTTGTCGATCGACAGGTTCGCGAGCGGCGGCAACACGTCGACGGCCACCTTGCCGTCGTCGCCCGGCGTGACCGTGAACGATACGGCCTTGAACGCGTACAGCAGCGGATCGGGGCCGACGTTGTACGGCGCGCTGGCGTCGTCGTCGAACGACGGCAGGTCGCGCGTCGACGTCGCGAAGTAGCTCTTGTCGAGCACGAGGCCGCCGGCCACGCGCTTGACGCCGGCCTTGCGGAGCTTGTCGACGAGGTCGATCAGTTCCTCGGGCACGAGCTTCGGGTCGCCGGTGCCCTTGATGTACAGGTTGCCTTGCAGCGTGCCGTCGGGGTCGACCGTGCCGTCCGTGTACGCGGTCGTGCGCCAGCGGTAGTCGGGGCCGAGGATCGACAGGCCCGAGAAGGTCGTCACGAGCTTCATCGTCGATGCCGGCATCATCGGCCGGCTCGCATTCCACGCAATCAGCGGCTCGGGATCGCCGACGCGCTCGACGACGACGCTCATCGCCGAGGCCGGTACCTTCGCGCGCTGCAGCGCGACGAGCACGGACGCCGGCAGGCCGGCCGCCCGCGCGGCGGGCGACACGACGGTGGTCTTGCGCGCTTCCTTGTGGGATTTCTTGCGGGCCTGCGCGGACGGTGCGAACGCGAGGGCCGTGCAGGTGGCGATGACGGCGGCTGCGCGCAGGCACAAGCGGGCGCGGGGGGCGAACCGGGCGGAAAGATCGGAAATCGGCATGGGCGAATACGGGAGAAGCAGGGGCTCGGGCAGGGCGCGCGGCGGCGCCAAAGCGCACATTGTAGAGACAAGTCCGCGCAGCCCGCTTGCAATCCGCCTTACTGTTGCATTGCAGGGTGCCGCGCGCGCGATTCGCGGCGCTACAATGGTCGGCGTGTTTGACTCGCCCCATGGATGCCTGTCCCGATGCGGATACTGCTTGTCGAAGATGATCGAATGATTGCCGAAGGCGTGCGCAAGGCGCTGCGCTCGGACGGTTTCGCGGTCGACTGGGTGCAGGACGGCGACGCGGCGCTCACGGCGCTCGGCGGCGAGACGTACGACCTGCTGCTGCTCGACCTCGGCCTGCCGAAGCGCGACGGCGTCGACGTGCTGCGCGCGCTGCGCGCGCGCGGGCTGTCGCTGCCCGTGCTGATCGTCACCGCGCGCGACGCCATTGCCGATCGCGTGAAGGGGCTCGACGCGGGCGCCGACGACTACCTCGTCAAGCCGTTCGACCTCGATGAACTCGGCGCACGGATGCGTGCGCTGATCCGCCGCCAGGCCGGGCGCAGCGAGTCGCTGATCCGCCACGGCGCGCTGACGCTCGACCCCGCTTCGCACCAGGTGACGCTCGACGGCGTGCCCGTCGCGCTGTCCGCGCGCGAGTTCGCGCTGCTCGAGGCGCTGCTCGCGCGGCCGGGCGCGGTGCTGTCGAAGAGCCAGCTCGAGGAGAAGATGTACGGCTGGGGCGAGGAGATCGGCAGCAACACGGTCGAGGTCTACATCCATGCGCTGCGCAAGAAGCTAGGCTCTGACCTGATCCGCAACGTACGCGGGCTCGGCTACATGGTCGTCAAGGAAAGCTGACGCGTGAGGTCGATTCGTCATCAATTGCTGATCTGGCTGCTCGCGATCGTCGTCGCGGGCGTGGGCCTCGCGGGCTGGCTCATCTACCGCCAGGCGCTCGCGGAAGCGAACGAACTGTTCGATTACCAGTTGCAGGAAATTGCCGCGGCGCTGCCGTCGGAGCCGTTCTCGCAGGTGTTCGGCTCGCGCACCAACGGCGACGAAGGCATCGTGATCCAGATCTGGAACCGCAACGGCGTGCTGATGTACTTCTCGCATCCGCGTGCGCCGATCGCGCCGCGCGCGGAACTCGGCTTCTCGACCGAGCGTACCGATCGCGGCGAATGGCGCGTGTACGGCGCGATCGTCGGCGACAACGTCGTGCAGCTCGCGCAACCGCTGTCGGTGCGCAACCGGCTCGCGGCGAACGTCGCGCTGCGCACGCTGTGGCCGCTGATCGTGCTGCTGCCGTTCCTTGGCGCTGCCGTCTGGGTGATCGTCGGTCGCGGCCTCGCGCCGCTCGGCCGCGTGACGCGCGCGGTCGAGGCGCGCCGGCCGGAAGCGCTCGATCCGCTGCCCGACGCGCGCCTGCCGCTCGAGGTGCAGCCGCTCGTGCGCGCGCTGAACGGGCTGCTCGCGCGGCTGTCGGCCGCGCTCGACACGCAGAAGGCGTTCGTCGCCGACGCCGCGCACGAACTGCGCACGCCGCTCGCGGCCGTGCAGATCCAGGCGCAGCTCGTCGCTCGCGCGAAGGACGACGCGTCGCGCCGCGAGGCGGTCGCGGATCTCCAGGACGGCGTGTCGCGCGCGACGCGCCTCACGGAGCAGTTGCTCGCGCTCGCGCGAGCCGAACCGGATGGCGCGACGATGCGCGAACCGGTCGACCTGCAGACGCTGCTCGCCGAATGCGTGGCCGCGCATGCGCCGCTCGCGCAGCGGCGCGACATCGATCTCGGCTTCGAGGAGACGCGCGCGGCGAGCGTCGTCGCGGACGTCGGCGCGCTGCGCGTGATGTTCGGCAACCTGCTCGACAACGCGGTGAAGTACACGCCGGACGGCGGCCGCATCGACGTGTCGCTGACCCGCGACGCGGCCGGCCGCGCATGCGTCCAGATCGGCGACAGCGGGCCCGGCATCCCGGCCGACGAGCGCGAGCGCGTGTTCGACCGGTTCTACCGCGACAGCTCCGCTCGGGCGCGTACCGACGTGGCGGGCAGCGGGCTCGGGCTGGCGATCGTCAAGCGCGTGGCGGCGCAGCAGGGCGCGACGGTGTCGCTCGGCGACGCGGCCGCGGGCGGCCTGCTCGTCAGCGTCGTGTTCCGCGACGCCGAGATGCCGGCCGAGGCGCCGCAATCGTCCGAATCAGTGTGAAGCGCCGGCAGCCGCTTAAGCCCCGCTTAAGGCTGATTAAGCCTCCTTTAAGTCAGGGTCGTTACGCTGCGTCCTAACAAAGAGGAGGTCCTACGATGAATACCCGATTCCTTGCGCGCGGCGCCGTCGCGGTCGCCGTGGCGGCCGCCCTGTCAGCCGGCTATTTCGCCGGCACCCGCCGCGCCGATCCGCAGATCATCTCGCCCGCGCAGGCTGCCGCTCTGATGCCGGCCGAAGCGGCCGCGAAGACCGGCATCCCCGATTTCTCCGGGCTCGTCGAGACCTACGGCCCGGCGGTCGTGAACATCAGCGCGAAGCACGTCGTGAAGCAGGTGTCGCGGCGCGTGCAGCAGCCGCAACTGCCGATCGATCCGAGCGACCCGTTCTACCAGTTCTTCAAGCATTTCTACGGCCAGGTGCCGGGCATGGGCGGCGACGCGCAGCCGGACGACCAGCCGAGCGCGAGCCTCGGTTCCGGGTTCGTCATCAGCTCCGACGGGTACATCCTCACCAATGCGCACGTGATCGACGGCGCGAACGTCGTCACGGTCAAGCTGACCGACAAGCGCGAATACAAGGCGAAGGTCGTCGGCGCCGACAAGCAGTCCGACGTCGCGGTGCTGAAGATCGACGCGAGCGGCCTGCCGACCGTGAAGATCGGCGATCCGGCGCAGAGCAAGGTCGGCCAGTGGGTCGTCGCGATCGGCTCGCCGTACGGCTTCGACAACACGGTCACGTCGGGCATCATCAGCGCGAAGTCGCGCGCGCTGCCGGACGAGAACTACACGCCGTTCATCCAGACCGACGTGCCGGTGAACCCCGGCAACTCTGGCGGCCCGTTGTTCAACCTGCAGGGCGAGGTGATCGGCATCAACTCGATGATCTACTCGCAGACGGGCGGCTTCCAGGGCCTGTCGTTCGCGATCCCGATCAACGAGGCGATCAAGGTCAAGGACGAGCTCGTGAAGACGGGCCACGTGAGCCGCGGCCGCCTCGGCGTTGCCGTGCAGGGGCTGAACCAGACGCTCGCGAGTTCGTTCGGGCTGCAGAAGCCGGACGGCGCGCTCGTCAGCTCGGTCGATCCGAACGGTCCGGCCGCGAAGGCCGGCCTGCAGCCGGGCGACGTGATCCTGTCGGTCAACGGTTCGCCGGTCGCCGATTCGACGTCGCTGCCCGCGCAGATCGCGAACCTGAAGCCCGGTTCGAAGGCCGACCTGCAGATCTGGCGCGACAAGGCGAAGAAGTCGCTCAGCGTGACGCTCGGCGCGATGGCCGATGCGAAGCTCGCGTCGAACGACGGCGGGCCGGTCGAGCAGGGGCGCCTGGGTGTTGCGGTGCGTCCGCTGTCGCCGCAGGAGCGTAGCGCCGACAACCTGTCGCACGGGTTGATCGTGCAGCAGGCCGGCGGGCCGGCCGCCAATGCGGGCATCCAGCCCGGCGACGTGATCCTCGCGGTCAACGGCCGCCCGGTCACGAGCCCCGAGCAGCTGCGCGACGCGGTCAAGGGCGCAGGCAACAGTCTTGCTCTTCTGATCCAGCGCGATAATGCGCAGATCTTCGTACCGGTCGACCTGAGCTGACCGGTATGGCCGACGGCCGGCCAGGCCGGCCGCGGCGGGCGCCGCCGCCGCTCGATCGCGTGACGCGGCGCCCCGTATGTGTTCCGACCCCAAGGAGAGAGCCATGCAATATCTACGCAACGTGTCCCGATTTGCCGTCGCCGCGGCGTTGGCCGCCGGCCTCGCAGCCGGTGCGACCGGCGCGTACGCGCAGTCGGACGGCTTGCCCGCCGCACGCCAGCAGGGCGACGTCACCTTCGTGTCCGGCGGCGTCGGGCAGGACGAATCGACGGCGTTCCAGCGCAACGAGTCGAAATGGCCGCTGGCGCTGCGCTTCACCGGCAAGGGCGGCGAGTTCCTGGCCGACGTCCATGTGCGGATCGTCGACGGCAAGGGCGCCGAAGTGCTGAAAACCGACGCACGCGGGCCGTACATGCTCGTGCAGGTGCCGCCGGGGCGCTATACGGTGCATGCGATGTACCAGGGCAACGATGAATCGCGCGCCGTCACGGTCGGCGCGAAGGGCGGCGCGAAGACCGCGTTCCAGTGGAGCGCGCAGTAGCCCGCCGCGCGCGGCCCGGGCCCGGGTCGCGCAATCGGACGAAGTTTCGCCCATAATGAAAGCCACGGCACCCGTGCCGTGGCTTTTTCGTTTCCTGCGCCCGGTTTGCCTGCCGGGCCGCCCGAAGGAGAAACGATGTCCGATGCAGCCGACCCTCGACTCGAAATCGTGCCGAACCGTCATCGCGTGCGCGTGATCCATCGCGGCATCACGTACGCCGATTCGCACCGGGCATTGACCGTGCGCGAAACGGGACTGCCGGACATCCATTACCTGCCGCGCGGTGACGTCAACATGCGCCGGCTCGTGAAGTCGGATTTCACGAGCGCGTGCCCGTTCAGGGGGCAGGCAGTGCATTTCGACTTGCAGACGGAAGACGGCGTGATCGAGAACGCCGCATGGAGTTACGAGGAACCGAAGGAGGCGGCGTCCGTGCTTGCGCACTATGTCGCCTTCGATGTCGCACGGGTCGACAGTCTCGTCGAGACGTCCTGATGCGGCGCGTGTTCACCGGGGAGGCGTCATGGAACTGAACGACACGTTACGCGTTGCGCTCGCGCCGCCTGTCGTGCGGGAGGCGTTCGAGGATCTCGCGTTGCTGCGGGCGAGCTTCGACCATTGCGAATCGTTCGTGAAGCTCGCACACGGCGAGTTCGCGCTGACGATCACGGTACCGCTCGGCCCGCTGCGTGCGCGCTACGACGTGCGCGTACATGCGGCGGCCGAGCAGGGCGACGCGGAAGGGCAGCCGCGCCGCGTGCTCAACTTCAAGGCACGCGCCGACGGCCTCGGCGCGCTGCGCGGCCAGGTCGAACTCGTGCTGATGCCGGATGACGACGCGAACGCCACGCGCATCGATTACGTGGTCTGGGCGACGGCGAGCGGGCCGCTCGCCGAGCTGCCGGGACGGCAGATCGACAACGCGCTGCGCGACTGGACCGACGATTTCTTCCGCGAGTTCTGCGCGGTCGTGCAGGCGAAGCATGGCCTTGCGCCGAATCGCGCGCGCTCGGCCGCACAGCGCCGCCAGCATGTGTTCCTGCGCCCTGCATCGCTGATGGCCACGAAGCGTGCGCTGCCGCCGCATCTGGGCGACGCGCTGACCGGGCGCGCCGCCAGCGCGCTCCCGCATCGCGGTTCGGGCACGGTGCCGGTCTGGGCATGGGCGGCGATGATCGTATTCGTCGCGCTGCTGCTTTACGCGGCACGCTGGATCAACGGCGGCTGAGCGGCCGGCGTTACGCCGCGTCGGCGCCGGCTCCGGCGCCGCGAAATTCCCTTCGATACGCAGACGGCGACGTGCCGAGCGCGCCCGCGAAATGCTGGCGCAGCGACACGCTCGACCCGTAGCCGGCTGCCTGCGCGATCGCGTCGATCGATTGCCCGGTGGTTTCCAGCAGGTGTTGCGCGCGTGCGAGCCGCTCGGCCTGCAGCCATGCGGTGACGGTCGTGCCCGTCGCCTGCCGGAAGTGGCGCGTGAACGTGCGCCGGCTCATCAGCACGCGTTCGGCGAGCGAATCCACGTTGTGCGCGGCGTCGAGGTGCGCGCGCACCCAGTCGAGCAGGCCCGCGAGCCGCGCATCGCGCGGGTGCGCGGCGACCGGTTGCGGCACGTACTGGGCCTGGCCGCCCTGACGGTGCGGTGGGATCACGAGGCGGCGCGCGATCTGGTTCGCGGCGTCCGAGCCGAAGCGCCGCCGCACCACGTGCAGGCAGCAGTCGAGCCCCGCGGCCGTGCCGGCCGACGTCATCAGGTTGCCGTCGTCGACGTACAGCACGTCGGGATCGACCTTCACGCGCGGAAAGCGTTGCGCGAAATCGTCGGCCCACGCCCAGTGCGTGGTGGCCGGGCGACCATCGAGCAGGCCAGCCGCGGCGAGCACGTACGCGCCGAGGCACAGGCCGACGAGCTGCGCACCGCGCGCGGCGACCGCGCGGACCGCGTCGAGCAGTTCGTCGGGCGGCGCCTCGTCCGGGTCGCGCCACGCCGGCACGATCACGATGTCCGCATCGTCGAGCGCATCGAGCCCGTATGGCGCAGTGATCGTGAAGCCGCCCGTCGTCGCGAGCGGGCCGCGCTCCGCCGAGCAGACGCGAAACTCGAACGCGGGCGACGTGGCCGCGTCGCGTTCCTTGCCGAACACGACGGACGGTACCGACAGGTGGAACGGGCTGATGCCGTCGTATGCGATCACGGCGACGACGGTCGGAACGGGCGGGGCGGGCAACGCGGCAGCGGCCATGACGGGCTCCGGGATGGTGATGGCCCGATTTTATCGAAGAATGGCTATCGGGCCACTGTCCGCGTGAACGACGCGGCCCGACAATGCATCGCATCGCGCCGCTGGCCGCCCCGTACCGGGGCGGGGCCGCGCCCCCGGACCAGGAGCCCGTCATGTCGAATTCGAACGCCGTCCCGTCTTCCGTTTCCCATCCTGCTGCCCGCCGTGCGCTGATCGTGATCGACGTCCAGAACGAATACGTGACGGGCAACCTGCCGATCGAGTATCCGCCGCTCGACGTGTCGCTCGCGAACATCGGCCGCGCGATCGACGCCGCGCATGCGGCCGGCGTGCCCGTGATCGTGGTCCAGCACCTCGCACCGGCCGGCGCGCCGATCTTCGCGCCTGGCTCCGACGGCGTCGCGCTGCACGCGGTGGTCGCGAGCCGGCCGTACGCGCACCTGATCGAGAAGACGCAGGCGAGTTCGTTCGCCGGCACCGATCTCGCCGCGTGGCTCGATGCGCACGGAATCGACACGCTCGCGGTGGCCGGCTACATGACGCACAACTGCAATGCGGCGACGGTCTATCACGCGGCGCATGCGGGGCTGAAGGTCGAATACCTGGACGACGCGACGGGCGCGCTGCCGTACGAGAACGAAGCGGGCGCGGCGAGCGCCGAAGAGATTCACCGTGCGTACACGGTGGTGTTCCAGTCGAATTTCGCGGCCGTGATGTCGACCGATGCGTGGATCGCGGGTCTGGCCGGCGCACCGGTGCCGGCGCGCGATTCGGTGGCCGCGTCGAACCGGCGGGCCCGCGCGCAGCGCGCGAAGGCGGCCTGAAGCGGCGGCAGGGGGCGGGGCGAGCGCCGCGACCGCTGCGTCGTCAGTCGCCGTCCTTCAGCATCGCCGGGCTGTAGCGCAGCATGTCGAAACAGCCGTCGACGAGCTTTTCCGCATGCTGCTCGGCGTCGATCTCGTCGGGCAGCATCAGCATGTCACGCACGAAGCCGCTGACGAGTGTGTGCAGCATCAGCGTCGCGCGCCACGTATCGAGCCGCTCGGGCAGCAGCTTGAGCCGCACGGCGCCCGCGAGATCGGCGTCGATCGCGTGGAGCGCCTCGCTCATTCCCGCGCGGTTGCGCTGCAGCAGCGGTTCCAGGTCCGCGACGTATTCGCACTTCATGAACAGGATGCTGAACACGCGGCGCAACTGCGCGTCGCGCTGCACGCCGAGCAGGCACCAGATCAGGATCTGCCGGATCTTCTCGAGCGGATTGCCGCCCGGCGCGTCGAGCGGCATCCGCTTCAGCTCGTCGATCGGCAGAAACACGCGGTCGAACATCGCGTCGAACAGCTCGCTTTTATTCGCGAAGTGCCAGTAGATCGCGCCGCGCGTCACGCCGGCGTGCTGCGCGATGTCCGCGAGCGACGTGTGCGACACGCCTTTCTCGAAGAACACGTGCTCGGCGGCGTCGAGAATGCTGTTGCGCGTCTCGAGCGCCTCCTCCTTGGTACGTCTGACCATGTGCAGGCCTGATTGGATCGATCGTAGGTGAATATAGGGTCTGCAACCCTCGCAGCCGTCATTCAGACGGGCTATGCTTGCGACTGGTAACAATTCGTAAGACTGGACAGCCGGCTGGGCACAAACCGGCTTTTTACATACATTCATGAATGTATATACAATACCACCCTACGATCGAATGACCCAAGTGGCAATCAGTTAATATCCCACTCTGCTGATTCCCGCCAAAGTACCAGTCCGCAGTTGCGGGGCAACCTGTCGGCACGGAGGTTTCGTGCCGCTTGCTGTATCTAGCAGTCCAGTATTTCAGGTGTTCGATCTGCGCCGTGAGGCGCATCCGTGTTGCGCTCCGGTCGGGTGCGGCACTTATTCCATTGGTTATACACAGAGGTCGCTCCATGCGCGTCGAACGGGTTCCATACCGCTTAATCACTGTCGCGACGGCCGCCGTTTTCCTGGCCGCGTGCGGGAAAAAAGAATCGGCACCGCCGCCGCAAACGCCGGAAGTCGGCGTCGTCACCGTCCAACCGCAAGCCGTACCGGTCTTCACCGACCTGCCGGGCCGCACCAGCGCATTCCTCGTCGCGCAGGTCCGCGCGCGGGTCGACGGCATCGTGCTGCGTCGTGAATTCACCGAAGGCACCGACGTCAAGGCTGGCCAGCGTCTGTACAAGATCGACCCCGCACCGTACGTCGCCGCGCTGAACAGCGCGAAGGCGACGCTCGCGAAGGCGCAGGCGAACCTCGTCACGCAGAACGCACTGGTCGCGCGCTACAAGGTGCTGGTCGCCGCGAACGCGGTCAGCAAGCAGGACTACGACAACGCAGTGGCCACGCAAGGGCAGGCCGCCGCGGACGTCGCGGCCGGCAAGGCAGCGGTCGACACCGCGCAGATCAACCTCGGCTATACGGATGTCGTGTCGCCGATCACGGGCCGCGTCGGCATCTCGCAAGTGACGCCGGGCGCCTACGTGCAGGCGAGCCAGGCGACGCTGATGTCGACCGTGCAGCAGCTCGATCCGGTGTACGTCGACCTCACGCAGTCGAGCCTCGAAGGGCTGAAGCTGCGCCAGGACGTGCAGAGCGGCCGTCTGAAGACGAGCGGCCCGGGCGCGGCGAAGGTGTCGCTGATCCTCGAAGACGGCAAGACGTATTCGGAAGCGGGCAAGCTGCAGTTCTCGGACGTGACGGTCGACCAGACCACCGGCTCGGTGACGATCCGTGCGGTCTTCCCGAACCCGGGCCGCGTGCTGCTGCCGGGGATGTTCGTGCGCGCACGGATCGAGGAAGGCGTGAACGAGAACGCGTTCCTGGTGCCGCAGATCGGCGTCACGCATGACCAGAAGGGCCAGGCGGTCGCGATGGTCGTGAACGCCAGCAACAAGGTCGAGCCGCGTCCGCTGAAGACGTCCGGCATGCAGGGCCCGAACTGGGTCGTCGAAGGCGGTCTGCAAGCGGGCGATCACGTGATCGTTCAGGGCGTCGACAAGGTGCGTCCGGGTGCGACCGTGAAGACGGTCCCCGCCCAGCTCGCACCGGCGGCCGATGCCGCGTCGGGCGCTGCTGCCTCCGCCGCGCCGGCTGCCGCCGGTTCCGGCGCCGCTGCTGCAACCGGTGCCGCCGCATCGGGCGCCGCGCCGGCGAGTGCTGCCGCTGCCTCGAGCGCGCAATAACAGGGAGCCTGTTTCATGGCAAAGTTTTTTATCGATCGCCCGATCTTCGCGTGGGTGATCGCCATCATCCTGATGCTGGCCGGGGTTGCGGCGATCTTCACGCTGCCGATCTCGCAGTATCCGACGATCGCGCCGCCATCGATCCAGATCACCGCGAACTACCCGGGCGCTTCCGCGAAGACGGTGGAAGACACGGTGACGCAGGTGATCGAGCAGCAGATGAGCGGTCTCGACAACTTCCTGTACATGTCGTCGACGAGTGACGACTCGGGCAACGCGACGATCACGCTGACCTTCGCGCCGGGCACGAACGCCGACATCGCGCAGGTTCAGGTGCAGAACAAGCTGTCGCTCGCGACGCCGGTTCTGCCGCAGGTCGTGCAGCAGCTCGGTCTGTCGGTGACGAAGTCGAGCAGCAGCTTCCTGCTGGTGCTCGCCTTCAACTCCGAAGACGGCAGCATGAACAAGTACGACCTCGCGAACTTCGTGGCGTCGCACGTGAAGGATCCGATCAGCCGGTTGAACGGCGTCGGTACCGTCACGCTGTTCGGCTCGCAGTACGCGATGCGGATCTGGCTCGACCCGAACCGCCTGACCAACTACGGCCTCACGCCGGTCGACGTCAGCTCGGCGATCACCGCGCAGAACGTGCAGATCGCGGGCGGCCAGATCGGCGGCACGCCGGCCACGCCGGGCACGATGCTGCAGGCGACGATCACCGAATCGACGCTGCTGCAGACGCCCGAGCAGTTCGGCAACATCCTGCTGAAGGTCAATCAGGACGGCTCGCAGGTTCGCCTGAAGGACGTCGCGCAGATCGGCCTCGGCGGCGAAAACTACAACTTCGACACGAAGTACAACGGTCAGCCGACCGCGGCACTCGGTATCCAGCTCGCGACCAACGCGAACGCCCTCGCCACCGCGAAGGCCGTCCGCGCGAAGATCGACGAACTGGCACCGTTCTTCCCGCACGGCCTCGTCGTGAAGTATCCGTACGACACGACGCCGTTCGTGAAGCTGTCGATCGAGGAAGTGGTCAAGACGCTGCTCGAAGGTATCGTGCTCGTGTTCCTCGTGATGTATCTGTTCCTGCAGAACCTGCGGGCGACGATCATCCCGACGATCGCGGTGCCGGTGGTGCTGCTCGGTACGTTCGCGGTCATGTCGATGGTGGGCTTCTCGATCAACACGCTGTCGATGTTCGGCCTCGTGCTCGCAATCGGCCTGCTGGTCGACGATGCGATCGTGGTGGTGGAGAACGTCGAGCGCGTGATGGCGGAAGAGGGGCTGTCTCCGAAGGAGGCGACCCGCAAGGCGATGGGCCAGATCACCGGCGCACTCGTCGGCGTGGCGCTCGTGCTGTCGGCGGTGTTCGTGCCGGTGGCGTTCTCGGGCGGCTCGGTCGGCGCAATTTATCGTCAGTTCTCGCTGACGATCGTGTCGGCGATGGTGCTGTCGGTGCTCGTCGCGTTGATTCTGACGCCGGCGCTGTGCGCGACGATCCTGAAGCCGATCCCGCAAGGGCATCACGAAGAGAAGAAGGGCTTCTTCGGCTGGTTCAACCGCACGTTCAACAACAGCCGCGACAAGTATCACGTCGGCGTGCACCACGTGATCAAGCGCTCGGGCCGCTGGCTCATCATCTATCTGGTCGTGATCGTCGCGGTCGGGCTGCTGTTCGTGCGCCTGCCGAAGTCGTTCCTGCCCGATGAAGACCAGGGCCTGATGTTCGTGATCGTGCAGACGCCGTCGGGTTCGACGCAGGAAACGACCGCGAAGACGCTTGCGAACATTTCCGACTACCTGTTGAAGGACGAGAAGGAAATCGTCGAGTCCGCGTTCACGGTCAACGGCTTCAGCTTCGCGGGCCGCGGCCAGAACTCCGGTCTCGTGTTCGTGCGCCTGAAGGATTACTCGCAGCGTCAGCACGCGAACCAGAAGGTCCAGGCGCTGATCGGCCGGATGTTCGGGCGTTACGCGGGCTACAAGGACGCGATCGTGATCCCGTTCAACCCGCCGTCGATTCCTGAACTCGGTACGGCCGCCGGCTTCGACTTCGAGCTGACGGACAACGCCGGTCTGGGTCACGATGCGCTGATGGCCGCGCGTAACCAGCTGCTCGGGATGGCTTCGAAGGATCCGACGCTGCAGGGCGTGCGTCCGAACGGCCTGAACGACACGCCGCAGTACAAGGTCGACATCGACCGCGAGAAGGCGAATGCGCTGGGCGTGACGGCGGATGCGATCGACCAGACGTTCTCGATCGCGTGGGCGTCGAAGTACGTGAACAACTTCCTCGACACCGACGGCCGGATCAAGAAGGTGTACGTGCAGGCAGACGCGCCGTTCCGGATGACGCCGGAAGACATGAACATCTGGTACGTGCGCAACGGGTCGGGCGGGATGGTGCCGTTCAGTTCGTTCGCGACCGGTCACTGGACGTACGGTTCGCCGAAGCTCGAGCGCTACAACGGTGTGTCGGCGATGGAAATCCAGGGTCAGGCCGCACCGGGCAAGTCGACCGGTCAGGCGATGGCCGCGATGGAAACGCTCGCGAAGAAGCTGCCGGTCGGTATCGGCTATTCGTGGACGGGCCTGTCGTTCCAGGAAATCCAGTCCGGTTCGCAGGCGCCGATCCTGTACGCGATCTCGATCCTCGTCGTGTTCCTGTGTCTCGCGGCACTGTATGAAAGCTGGTCGATCCCGTTCTCGGTGATCATGGTGGTGCCGCTCGGCGTGATCGGCGCACTGCTTGCGGCGACGATGCGCGGTCTGGAAAACGACGTGTTCTTCCAGGTCGGCCTGCTGACTACCGTGGGCTTGTCCGCGAAGAACGCGATTCTGATCGTCGAGTTCGCGCGCGAACTGCAGGTGACGGAGAAGATGGGGCCGATCGAGGCCGCGCTGGAAGCGGCGCGCCTGCGGCTGCGTCCTATTCTGATGACGTCGCTCGCGTTCATTCTCGGCGTGATGCCGCTCGCGATCAGCAACGGCGCGGGTTCGGCCAGCCAGCACGCGATCGGTACGGGCGTGATCGGCGGGATGATCACGGCGACGTTCCTCGCGATCTTCATGATCCCGATGTTCTTCGTGAAGATCCGTGCGATCTTCAGCGGCGAGAAGGAAGACGTCGACGAGGCGCTGCGCCTGGCTCAGGAGCACTCGCACCACGAAGAGAAGCCGGGCAACGGCGACGAAGGCAACAAGGGACAGTGATGATGCAAAAACACGCTTTGACTGCAATCGCGGTCGCGCTCTTTGCCACGGGCTGCACGATGGCGCCGCATTACAAGCGGCCCGACGCACCCGTCGCGCAGGCGTACCCGGCCGGCGGCGTCTACGCGACGCAGCCGGGTGCTGCCGGCGCGCGCAGCGCGAACGGCCAGGCGGCGACCGCCATCGGCTGGCGCGAATTCTTCGTCGATCCGCGCCTGCAGCGGCTCATCGAGATCGCGCTGAAGAACAACCGCGACCTGCGCGTGTCGGTGCTGAACATCGAGGCGGCGCGCGCGCAGTACCAGATCACGCGCGCGGGCCTGTTCCCGACGCTCGACGGCACGGGCTCGGGCAACATCCAGCGCGTGCCGCAGGGCCTGTCGACGACCGGTGCGCCGTACATCTCGCGCAGCTACAACGTCGGGCTGTCGGCGTCGTGGGAGCTCGACCTGTTCGGCCGCGTGCAGAGCCTGAAGGATCAGGCGCTCGCGCAGTACCTGTCGACGTCGTACGCACGGCAGGCGTCGGAAATCTCGCTGGTGTCGCAGGTGGCTGACCAGTACCTGACGCTGTTGTCGACCGATGACCTGTTGCAGGTCACGGAGAACACGCTGAAGTCCGCCCAGGCGCAGTACGACCTGACGAAGCTGCAGTTCGACAACGGCACGGGCTCCGAGCTCGAGCTGCGCCAGGCGCAGACGGTGGTCGAGACGGCGCTCGCGAATCAGCAGCAACAGGCGCGGGCGCGTGCGCAGGCGCTGAACTATCTGGTGCTGCTGATCGGCGAACCGCTGCCGGACGATCTGCCGGCGGGCATGCCGCTCGACTCGCAAAACCTGCTGACGGACGTGCCGGCCGGGTTGCCGTCGGATCTGCTGACGCGTCGCCCCGACGTGATGCAGGCCGAGCAGACGCTGCTGGCCGCGAACGCGAACATCGGCGCGGCGCGCGCCGCGTTCTTCCCGCGCATCTCGCTGACGGGTGCGTTCGGCACCGGCAGCCCGACGCTCGGCGGGCTGTTCAAGGCCGGCACGGCGGCGTGGTCGTTCGCGCCGCAGATCACGATGCCGATCTTCGAAGGCGGCCAGAACATCGCGAACCTGAACCTCGCGAACGTGCAGAAGCGCATCGAGATCGCCAACTACGAGAAGGCGATCCAGTCGGCATTCCGCGAAGTGTCGGACGGCCTGGCCGCACGCGGCACGTACGACCAGCAGATCGCGGCGCTGGAGCGCAACGAGCACGCGCAGCAGCGACGTTTCGACCTGTCGGACCTGCGCTACAAGAACGGTGTGGACAGCTACCTGTCGGTGCTGACCGCGCAGACGGACCTGTACTCCGCACAGCAGACGCTGATCAACGCGCGTCTGGCGCGCTGGACGAACCTCGTCACGCTGTACCGCGCCTTGGGTGGCGGCTGGATCCAGCGCGCAGGCGAAACGCCGCGCGCGCCGGATGCGCCGGCCGACTACGACAAGGCGGCCGCTCCGGCGGCTGCGTCGGCGGCTGCGACGAACGGGTAAGCGCAACGAAGGGCGGGGGCGGTTTAGCGCGCTTGTCCTTCCAACCGGCTGGTCGCGGAAACGGAAACGCCACGGACGAAAGTCCGTGGCGTTTTCTTTTGCGCAGTCGAATCGCGTGGTGCGAAGACGGTTGGCGTGACGACGGCTGCATCGGGCTCAGGTGACGTCGATCACGCGGGCCGTGTTGCCACCCTGGGTCGCCCGTGCCGCGCCGCGCAGCGCCTGCGCCGGCCCGCCTCGAGGCGCGACGCGTGTTCGCCCTGAACGCTCGATCTGCTCCGGCACCCCCAACGCAAAACGCCACGGCATGCCGTGGCGTTTTGCTTTACCGCTGCGCGCCGTCGTCCGGCGCGGGGCGATCAGTGGTGCACGTCGGCGGGACGCCCGTCGAAGTCGTGTCCGGCGCGGCGGATGTCGCAGCGCGCATCCTTTTCGCCTTTCACGCCGTTGAACACGATGTTCAGGATCACGGCCGTGGCCGATGCCAGCAGGATGCCGCTGTGCAGGATCGGGGCGAGCGCGGGCGGCAGCTTCGAGAAGAAGTGCGGCGACACGACCGGCACGAGGCCCATGCCGACGCTCACGGCGACGATGAACAGGTTGTGCGAGTTGTTCACGAAGTCGACCTTCGACAGCACCTTGATGCCGTTCGCGGCCACCATCCCGAACATCACGATGCCTGCACCGCCGAGCACGAACGGCGGCACCGATGCGACCACCTGCGCCATCTTCGGGAACAGGCCGAGCAGCACGAGGATCACGCCGCCCGTCGCACACACGAACCGGCTCTTCACGCCCGTCACGCCGATCAGGCCGACGTTCTGCGAGAACGACGTATGCGGGAACGAGTTGAAGATGCCGCCGATCAGCGTGCCGAGGCCGTCGACGCGCAGGCCGCGCACCAGGCGCTCCTGGTTGACCGGACGATCGACCATGTCGCCGACCGCGAGAAACATGCCGGTCGATTCGATGAACGTGACGAACATCACCGTGACCATCGTCACGATCGACAGCGGGTCGAAGTGCGGCAGGCCGAAGTGGAACGGCATCACGATGCCGACCCACGGTGCGTGCGCGACGCCGTCGGTATTCACGCGGCCGATCGCAAACGCGATCGCGAAGCCGGCGACGATGCCGAGCAGCACCGAGATGTTCGCGATGAAGCCGCGGCCGAACTTGTTGATCAGCAGGATCAGCGTCAGCACGAGCAGCGACAGGCCGAGATAGACGGGGCTGCCGTACTCGGGGTTGCCGACGCCGCCGGCCGCCCAGTTGATGCCGACTTCCATCAGCGACAGCCCGATCACCGCGATCACGGTGCCGACGACCACTGGCGGGAAGAATCGCAGCAGCTTGCCGATCATCGGCGCGAGCACGATGCCGATGATGCCGGCCGCGATCGTCGAGCCGAAGATGTCGAGAATGCCGAGGCCGGGGTTCGTGCCGATCGCGATCATCGGGCCGACTGCCGCGAACGTGCAGCCCATGATGACGGGCAGGCGGATCCCGAAGATCCACAGGCCCAGCGTCTGAATCAGCGTGGCGATGCCGCACGAAAACAGATCGGCGCTGATCAGGAACGCGATCTGGTCTTTCGGCAGCTTGAGTGCGGCGCCAACGATAAGCGGCACGGCGACAGCGCCGGCGTACATGACGAGGACGTGTTGCAGGCCAAGCGTTACCAGCTTGCCGGTCGGCAGCACCTCATCGCACGGATGGACCGTGTTCGGTTGCATCTGTCTCACTCCATGATCTTGTTTTCGGGGTGATACGAAGTTATGCGGAATGAATCCACGCAACAAGAGCGCTGGGTACTATTCCGTTCTTTGCTGGTTCGATATGCCAATTCGGCATGGAACAGGGTGTCGATCATCGGGAAACGGCCGCAGGAGTGAGGTTCCCCGGTTTTATAGCCCTTCAAAATAGCGCGGGCCCCCATGTCAAATATAGGCCGCTTTATGGTGTGTATCGGGTGATGCGCATAGTGGCAAAAAGGACCGGTGAAAATTCGTGCCGGGTTAACCCGCGAATGGTCTCTTTTGCACGCAAGGTGCAGCCGGGTGAAACCGGGTCGCCGATCGCGGCTTCGCTGCTTCGTTTTGCATCGTCCTGACCGCAAAAGCCGGGGCATACATCGCTATCCCGTTATCATCGGCATCCGTTCATACGAATTCATCGCCCCGTCATGCGCCTGCTCGGAATCGACCTCGGCACCGGCTCCGTCAAACTCGTCACGCTCGATGCCGATGGCGTCGAGCGGGCAGTCGCGAGCGAACCTTATGCGCTGTCGTCGCCGCATCCCGGCTGGGCCGAGATCGCGCCCGAGACGTGGTGGCAGGCGCTCGTGCGTGCGGCCGCACGGTTGCCGGCCGGCGAACGCGCGCGGGTCGCAGCGATCGGTTTCTCGGGCCAGATGCACGGCGTCGTGCTGATCGACGCGGCCGGGCAGCCGGTGCGGCCCGCGCTGCTGTGGCCCGACACGCGCGCCGGGCGCGAAGCGGACGCGGCCGCTTGGACCGCCGCTGGTTTGCCCGTCGTCGGATTGCCCGTCGCCGGATTACCCGTCGCCGGATTGCCCGTTGCCCCGAACCCCGTCGCGCCGGGCATGGCTGGCCCGCTGCTGCGCTGGCTGGCCGCGCACGAACCCGATGCGCTGCGCACCGCGCGTTGGGCCGTGCAGCCGAAGGACTGGCTGCGCATCGCGCTCGGCGGCGACGTCGCGGCCGATCCGAGCGACGCGTGCGCGACCGCGCTGGCGACGCCCGACGGCGCGTGGGATTTCGCGTTGATCGACGCGCTTGGCTTGCCGGCCGACTGCTTCGCGCCAGTGCTTGCGTCGACCGCGCGCTGCGGCACGCTCGGCGCGCAGGCGGCCGCCGCGCTCGGGCTGCCTGCCGGCGTGCCGCTCGCGACGGGCGCGGCCGACACCGCCTGCGCGGCGCTCGGCAGCGGGCTGGTTGCCGCGGGCGACGCACTGCTGACGACCGGCAGCGGCGGCCAGATCGTCGTGCTCGCGGATGCGCTGCCGCCCGCGCGGCGCGGGCTGCATCGCTATCGCACGGCGGCTGGCGGCGGCTACTACACGATGGCCGCGATGCAGAACGTCGGGCTCGCGCTCGAAGCCGTGCGCGGCTGGCTGGGCTATGCGGGATGGGCCGATGCGTATGACGATGCGTTCGCGCAGCCGGCGTCCGACCGGCTGTGCTTCCTGCCGTATCTGACGGGCGAGCGTTCGCCGTGGATGAACCCCGATGCGCGCGGCGGCTGGCTCGGCCTCGGGCTCGGCGATACGCGCGGCGCGATGATGCGCGCGGCGTTCGAAGGCGTCGCGTTCGCGCTGCGCGCGGGGCTCGATGCGATCCGCGATGCCGATCGTCGCGACCCGGTGACAACGTTGCGTCTCGCCGGCGGCGGCTCGGTCGATCCACGCTGGCGCCAGTTGCTCGCCGACGCGCTCGGCGCGTCGCTGCACGCGATCGACTGTCCGAATGCCGCGACGCGCGGCGCCGCGCTGCTCGCGGGCGTCGCGATCGGGCACTGGCGGGAAGACGCATTGCGCGCGCTGGCGCCGGCCGCGTCGCCGGTCGTCGCGCCGCGCGACGACCGCCTGCTGGCCGCGCGCCATGCGCGCTTCATCGATCTGTACGCACGCACGGATGCGTGGTTCACGACGGGTGTTTAAACTCGAACACTTGTTCTTTTGCGTCAGCGATGACGCATCGTGGCAAGCCTGCGACCGTTTCCCGCACGCGGTGCGTGGCGGGACCGGCCATCATGGCGAGCACAGGATGCTTTCTGCGTGTCGCGCGCGATGCCGCGCGGCACGGCTTCGACAGCTTTGCATGGAACCCGGCAGGCGCTGAAGCGCGCGCCGGTTGACCTCACAGACACACAGGAGTGACACGATGAAAACGAAAGCCGCGATTGCATGGAAGGCCGGTGCGCCGCTGACGATCGAGGAAGTCGATCTCGAAGGGCCGCGCGCAGGCGAAGTGCTGATCGAAGTGAAGGCGACGGGCATCTGCCACACCGACTACTACACGCTGTCGGGCGCCGATCCGGAAGGGATCTTCCCGGCGATCCTCGGCCACGAAGGCGCGGGCGTGGTGGTCGACGTCGGCCCCGGCGTCGGCACCTTGCGCAAGGGCGATCACGTCATTCCGCTCTACACGCCCGAATGCCGCGAGTGCAAGTTCTGCCTGTCGCGCAAGACCAACCTGTGCCAGAAGATCCGCGCGACGCAGGGCAAGGGCCTGATGCCTGACGCGACGTCGCGCTTCTCGCTCGACGGCAAGCCGCTGTTCCACTACATGGGTACGTCGACGTTCTCGAACTACATCGTCGTGCCGGAAATCGCGGTGGCGAAAGTGCGCGAGGACGCGCCGTTCGACAAGATCTGCTACATCGGCTGCGGCGTGACGACGGGCGTCGGTGCGGTCGTGTACTCGGCGAAGGTCGAGGCGGGCGCGAACGTCGTCGTGTTCGGCCTCGGCGGCATCGGCCTGAACGTGATCCAGGGCGCGAAGATGGTCGGCGCGGACAAGATCATCGGCGTCGACATCAACCCGAAGCGCGTCGAGCTCGCGAAGAAGTTCGGGATGACGCACTTCATCAACCCGAACGAAGTCGAGAACGTCGTCGACCACATCGTGCAGCTGACCGACGGCGGCGCCGACTACTCGTTCGAATGCGTGGGCAACGTGAAGCTGATGCGCCAGGCGCTCGAGTGCACGCACAAGGGCTGGGGCCAGTCGTTCATCATCGGCGTGGCGGCAGCGGGCGAGGAAATCAGCACGCGTCCGTTCCAGCTGGTGACGGGCCGCGAGTGGAAGGGCTCGGCGTTCGGCGGCGCACGCGGCCGTACCGACGTGCCGAAGATCGTCGACTGGTACATGGAAGGCAAGATCAACATCGACGACCTGATCACGCACACGCTGCCGCTCGAGCGGATCAACGAAGGCTTCGACCTGATGAAGGCCGGCGAGTCGATCCGTTCGGTCGTGCTGTACTGACCGGGAGCGCACCGTCATGCTCGAACTCGTTTCCTCGCATGCGTGCCACGGCGGCGAGCAGCGCTTCTACCGTCACGATTCGGCGGCCATCGGCCTGCCGATGAAGTTCTCGGTGTACCTGCCGCCGCAGGCTGCGCACGGCCGCGTGCCGGCGCTGTTCTATCTTGCCGGGCTCACGTGCACCGACGAGACGTTCGCGATCAAGGGCGGCGCGCAGCAATACGCGGCGCAGCACGGCATCGCGCTCGTGATGCCCGACACGAGCCCGCGCGGCGCGGGCGTGGCGGGCGAGACCGATGCGTGGGATTTCGGCGTCGGTGCGGGCTTTTATGTCGATGCGACCGAGGCGCCGTGGTCCACGCATTACCGGATGGAGTCGTACGTGACGGGCGAGCTGTGCGAGCTCGTCGCGGCCGAGCTGCCGATCGACGGGGCGCGGCTCGGGATCTTCGGTCACTCGATGGGCGGGCATGGCGCGCTGACGCTCGCGCTGCGCCATCCGGGCCTGTACCGGTCGGTGTCGGCGTTTGCGCCGATCGCCGCGCCCACGCGCTGCCCGTGGGGCGAGAAGGCATTCTCGGGCTACCTCGGCGACGATCGCGACGCATGGAAGGCACACGACGCGAGCGAGCTCGTCGCGCGCGCCGATGCGCCGAAGTTCGCGGACGGCATCCTCGTCGATCAGGGTCTCGCCGATCAATTCCTTGCGAACCAGCTGAACCCCGACGTGTTCGAGGCCGCATGCGCGAAGGCCGGCCAGCCACTGACGCTGCGCCGTCATCCGGGCTACGACCACGGGTACTACTTCATCTCGACGTTCATCGCCGATCACCTCGCGCATCACGCGCGCGTGCTCGCACGATGAGCGGGAAGGGAAGCACGTAACGCAAACGGCGCGCCGCACGATCGTGGGCGCATAAAAAAACGCCGGCGCTGCCCTCGGGCACGCCGGCGTTTTTTATTTTCATCGGGCGGCGCTCAGTTGCGCCGCAACAGGCTTGCGCCGTACACGAGCGCCGACAGCGCGGTGATCCAGAAGCTCGTCGGCCAGTCGGTGTGATACGCGAGCACGATGCCGGCCCACGCCTCGAACAGCGCGAACAGCGCGGCGAGCAGCACGCCGGTCGACAGCCGCGTCGTCACGTTCTGCGCGGCCGCAGCCGGCCCGACCAACAGCGTGAACACGAGCAGCACGCCGACGATCTGCGTCGCCGCGGCCACCGCGAGCGCGCACACCGCGAGGAACAGCATCGACACCGCGCGCAGCGACACACCTTTCGCTTCGGCCAGCTCGGGCTGCAGCGACGCGAACAGCAGCGGCCGCGCGATCAGCGCGAGCGCGGCGAGGCTCACCGCGCCGATGCCCGCGAGCACCGCGAGCGTGTCGTGACTCACCGCGAGCACGTTGCCGAACAGCAGCGCGGTGACCTGCGTCGCGAACGACGTATAGAAATGCAGGAACAGCAGGCCGAAGCCGAGCGCGCCCGACAGGATCACGCCGATCGCGACGTCGCGGCCCGCGAGCTTTTCGCCGAGCGCGCCCATCCCGATCCCGGCCGCGAGCGTGAAGCCGACCATGCCCCAGATCGGCGAGATGCCGAGCAGCACCGCGCCCGTCGCGCCGGTGAAGCCGACGTGCGACAGCGCGTGGCCGGCGAAGGTCTGCCCGCGCAGCACCAGGAAGTAGCCGACGATGCCTGCGAGCACCGCGACGATCCCCGACGCCGCGAAGGCGTTGATCATGAAGTCGTATTCAAACATCGTGCGAATGCCCGGGATGAGCGTGTCCGTGGTGATGATGGCCGTGGCCGCCGCCACCGCCGTGCGAGTGGCCGTCGTCGTCCTCGTGTTCGTGGTCGTGCTTCTCGATCTCGACGTCGCCCGACATCACGAAGATCTTGCCGTTCACGCGCATCACGTCGATCGGCGATCCGTAGAGCCGCGACAGCACGGGCTTCGTGATCACCTCGTCGACGGTGCCGAGCGCCGCGACGCCGTTGCCGAGATACAGCACGCGGTCGAGCGCGTTCAGCAGCGGATTCAGTTCGTGCGCGGAGAACAGCACGGTGATGCCGAGCTCGCGCTGCACGTTGCGCACGAGTTCGACGACGCCGCGCTGGTGGTTCGGGTCGAGGCTGATCAGCGGCTCGTCGAGCAGCAGCAGCTTCGGATTGCCGAGCAGGCATTGCGCGAGCAGCAGGCGCTGGCGTTCGCCGCCCGACAGTTCGGATAGCGGCCGGCGCGCGAGGGTCGGTCCGCCGACGAGATCGAGCACGCGGTCGACGTCGCGGCGCGTGGCCGCGTTCGTGTGCGGCAGCCCCCAGCGGTGGCCGTCGGCGGCCATCGCGACGAAATCGTAGCCGCGCATCCGGCGGTTCGCGAGGCCGCTGCGAATCTGCGGCATGTAGCCGATCGACGGGTTGCCGCGCACGACCGGCACGCCGCCGACGGACAGCGAGCCGGCCGACACGGGCACGAGGCCGAGCACCGCGCGCATCAGTGTCGTCTTGCCCGCGCCGTTCGGCCCGAGCACGCCGACGAATTCGCCGGGTTCGATCGAGAAGCTGACATCGCGCAGGATCGTGCGTCCGCCCAGTTCGAGCGTGACGCGATCGACGGCGAGTGCGTGGGGAGTGGCGGTCATGTCGTTACGGGTGTCAATTACTTGCCGGCTGAAAGCGCATTGCCGAGCGCGTCGAGCTGGCCGGCCATCCATTGCTGGAAGGTCTTGCCGGCCGGCTGCGTCTCGGTGACGCTAACGGTCGGCACGCCGCCGTCGCGCGCGATCTTCAGCATGCGCTTGGTCATCGGTTCTTCGGCCTGGCTGTTGTAGATCAGCACGCGCACCTGCTTCTTGCGCAGGTCGTTCTCGAATGCGGCGACGTCCTGCGCGCTGGCTTCGGTGTCGTTCATCGTCGCGAGCTGGAAGCGCTGGTTGCGCATGTCGAGGCCGATCGCGTCCGACATGTAGCCGAATACGGGCTCGGTGGCCGTCACCGGCACGCCCTTGTACTTCGCGCGCAGCGCGGCGACCTTGTCGTCGACGGGCTTCAGCGATGCGACGAACTTCTGCAGGTTCGCATCGTACTCGGCCTTGTTCGCCGGGTCGGCGCGGCCGAGTTCTGCCGCGATCGCGCGCGCGG
Organism: Burkholderia cepacia; assembly: GCF_029962485.1. Taxonomy (NCBI): domain Bacteria; kingdom Pseudomonadati; phylum Pseudomonadota; class Betaproteobacteria; order Burkholderiales; family Burkholderiaceae; genus Burkholderia; species Burkholderia cepacia. The sequence continues at coordinate 2,931,094 of NZ_CP073637.1, read as the reverse complement.
CGGCCGGCATCGTCGCCGGGTCGTACCACAGGTGCGGGTTGTCGCCGGCCTTCTTGCCGACCAGATCGGCGACGACGATCGTCGCGCGCTTCGCCTGCTTCGACGCGCCGAGCAGCTTGCCCATCCAAGGATCGTAGTCGGCGCCGTTGTAGATCACGACCTGCGCGTGCTGGAGCGCACGGGCCGTCTTCGGGCTCGCTTCGAACAGGTGCGGATCCTGGTCGGGATTGCTGAGGATGCTCGTGACCGCAACGTGGCTGCCGCCGATCTGCGTCGCGACGTCGCCGTAGAAATTCTCGGCGGCGACGACGTTGACGGTCGCGGCCTGCGCGAACGCGGGCGCCGCGAGCGACAGCGCGGCAACGGCGGCGGCGAGCCAGCGAACAGGCGACAGGGCACGCCGCGGCGCGCGCTTCAGGGCAATGGACATGAAACTCCTCATTGGAAGGGGCGGCGCGTGGCCGCGCGATTCAGCGTCAGCGTTGCGCGGGCTTGCGCTTGCAGTGCCCGCACAGGCCGCTCAGCTCGACGACCTGGTGGTGGACTTCGAAGCCGTGCGCGGGCTCGCTCGCGGACAACTGCTTCGCGAGGTCGCCGCCGGGAATCTCGACGGTGTCGCCGCACGAATCGCAGATCAGGAACTGGCCTTCGTGCGGCACGCCGATCTCGCAGCACGCGAAGAACGCGTTCTTCGATTCGATCCGGTGGATGAAGCCGTGCTCGACGAGGAAATCCAGCGCGCGATAGACGGTCGTCGGCGGCACGCGGCCGCGCTGCGGTTCGAGTTCGGCGAGCAGGTCGTACGCGCCGATCGGGCGCTGCGCGGCCAGCACGCGTTCGTAGACCTGACGGCGCAGCGGCGTCCACGCGAGCCCGTGCTCGGCGGCGAATGCGTCGGCCCGGGACAGCCGGGCGTCAATGGACGATGAGGTAGCCATGGCGTGAAGCAGGGCGATGAAACAAAGTATGGCGATGATATAACGTATCGTCGCGCCGTGCAGCGCGAATTCCCCTTTCCCGCCTCGCTCCGTCCCCTTCACCGTCGGTCCCACTGCGCCGCACCGCGCGCCGCGCGCCTTGCCGGGCGTGCGCGACGGGCCGTCGTCATGCGCCGTTGTGCCGCAGCGCGTCATAGAAAGCCGTCGTGTCGCCTTGACAGCGCGAATCGCGTATCCGATCATTCGATCACTAACAGAGCAATTGATCGGTCGGCGAGCGTTCGCTCACCTCGTGACCGTCGTACAGCAGAACGAACCGGAGACAGCCAGTGAGACTGGAAGACAAGGTCGCGATCCTGACGGGCGCCGCAAGCGGCATCGGCGAGGCGGTCGCGCAACGCTATCTGGACGAGGGCGCACGTTGCGTGCTCGTCGACCTGAAGCCCGCCAGCGGCTCGCTCGCGCGGCTGATCGAGGCGAACCCCGGCCGCGCGGTGGCCGTCACCGCGGACGTCACGCGCCGCGACGACATCGAGCGGATCGTCGCCACGGCGGTCGAGCGCTTCGGCGGCGTCGACATCCTGTTCAACAACGCGGCGCTGTTCGACATGCGCCCGATCCTCGACGAATCGTGGGACGTGTTCGACCGGCTGTTCGCGGTCAACGTGAAGGGGCTGTTCTTCCTGATGCAGGCCGTCGCACAGCGGATGGTTGAGCAGGGGCGCGGCGGCAAGATCGTCAACATGTCGTCGCAGGCCGGCCGTCGTGGCGAGGCGCTCGTTTCGCACTACTGCGCGACCAAGGCCGCGGTGATCAGCTATACGCAGTCGGCCGCGCTCGCGCTCGCGCCGCACCGGATCAACGTGAACGGGATTGCGCCGGGCGTCGTCGACACGCCGATGTGGGAGCAGGTCGATGCCCTCTTCGCGCGCTACGAGAACCGGCCGCTCGGCGAGAAGAAGCGGCTCGTCGGCGAAGCCGTGCCGCTCGGCCGCATGGGCGTACCGGGCGACCTGACGGGCGCCGCTCTGTTCCTCTCGTCGGCCGACGCCGATTACATCACCGCCCAGACGCTGAATGTCGACGGCGGCAACTGGATGAGCTGACGTGGGGCTGCTCGCACGCGCAACCTGCCGGCCGGTCCGCGACGACTCGGCCGCCGTCGAACGGGGAGGGCACGCCTGATGGCCGAGATCGTCGTCGCCGGCGAACTGCTCGCCGAATTCGTCGCCGCCGAGCGCGGCCAGGGTTTCGAGACGCCAGGCCTGTTCGCGGGGCCGTTCCCGAGCGGCGCGCCGGCGATCTTCGCCGACCAGGCCGCACGGCTCGGTGCACGCGTCGCGTATGCGGGCTGCGTCGGCCGCGACGCGTTCGGCGACGCGATCGTCGCGCGGCTCGAACGCGACGGTGTCGAGGTGGCGCGCATCCGCCGCGTCTCACGTCCGACCGGCACCGCATTCGTCGCGTATCGCGACGACGGTTCGCGCAGCTTCGTCTTCACGCTGTCCACCAGCGCGGCCGCGTGCGTCGATGCATCGGACGTCGATCCCGCGATGTTCGACGGCTGCCGCTATTTCCACGTGATGGGCTCGTCGCTGACGAGCGAATCGGCGATCGCGGCCGTGCAGCGCGGCGTGATCGAGGCCGCGCGCGCCGGCGCAAAGGTGTCGTTCGATCCGAACGTGCGCCCCGAGATGCTGAGCTTTCGCCCGATGCGCGCGGCGCTCGACGAGATGCTCGCCGCGTGCCACCTGTTCATGCCGAGCGAGGCCGACCTGCCGTTCTTCTGCGGGCCGCAGCCGGCCGAGCGCGCGATCGCGGGCCTGCTCGCGACGCATCCGTTGCTGGAGCGTGTCGTGCTGAAGCGCGGCGCGCAAGGCAGCGTCGCGTTCGACCGCGCGAACCGCGTCGACGCATCCGCCTTTCCGGTCGACGAAGTCGACCCGACCGGCGCCGGCGACTGCTTCGGCGGCACGCTCGTTGCGAGCCTCGTCGCGGGCGTGCCGATCGATGCCGCCTTGCGCCGCGCGAATGCGGCCGGTGCGATCGCGGTCACGCGGCGCGGCCCGATGGAAGGCAACAGCAGCGCGGCCGAGATCGACCGCTTCCTGACCGAACGAGGTATCGCATGTCCGGCCTGACGACCTTCGCCGAACGCCCGCGCACCGCCCATGCGGACGCGGTGCTGCGGATGATCTTCGACGCGAACCGCGCCGACGCGCAGCGCGGCATCTATTCGATCTGCAGTGCGCACCGGCTCGTTCTGGAAGCCGCGTGCGAAGCCGCGCGCGCGGACGGCTCGCCGCTCCTGATCGAGGCGACCTGCAACCAGGTGAACCATCTCGGCGGCTATACGGGCATGACGCCCGCCGATTTCCGCCGTGACGTCGATGCGATCGCGGCGCGTTGCGGGCTCGCGCCGTCGGCGCTCGTGCTCGGCGGCGACCATCTCGGCCCGAACCCGTGGCGGCACCGCCGCGCGGCCGACGCGATGCGCGAGGCCGTCGCGATGGTCGCCGCGTACGTCGAGGCCGGCTTCGAGAAGATCCACCTCGATGCGAGCATGGCGTGCGCGGACGATCCGGTGCGGCTCGACGACCGCACGATCGCCGCACGCGCGGCCGAGCTGTGCCGCGCGGCGGAAGACGCGGCCCGGCGCGCCGGTATCGCGCCCGTCTACGTGATCGGCACCGAAGTGCCGACGCCGGGCGGCGAAGTGAGCGGCGGCGCGAACGAAGGGGACGATGCGGCGATCGCGCAGATCGCGGTCACGCGCAGCGACAGCATCGCGGCGACGCTCGATGCACACCGTCGTGCGTTTGCGGATGCCGGGCTCGACGACGCCTGGGCGCGTGTCGTGGCGATCGTCGCGCAGCCGGGCGTCGACTTCGACGATCGTCACGTACTCGACTACGACAGTGCGAAGGCGGCGTCGCTCGGCGCGAGTATCCTGCAGACACCGCACCTCGTGTTCGAGGCGCACTCGACCGATTACCAGACCGAAGGCGCGCTCGCCGCGCTCGTGCGCGACCATTTCGCGGTGCTGAAGGTCGGCCCCGCGCTGACGTTCGCGCTGCGCGAGGCGCTGTTCGCGCTGACGTTCATCGAGGATGCGCTGATCGGTGACGTCGCGCAGCGTTCGCGCCTGCGCGATGTGGTCGATGCCGCGATGCGCGCGCAGCCCGAACACTGGGCGCCGTACTACCGCGGCGACGAGACCGAGCAGCGGCTCGCGCGCCAGTTCAGCTACAGCGACCGGATCCGCTACTACTGGCTGCAGCCGTCCGTTGCGGCCGCGGTCGAGCAGCTGTTCGACAACCTCGCGCGGCAGCCGGTGCCGGAGACGCTCGTCGCGCAGTGGCTGCCGGATGTCTACGCGGCGTGCCGCGCGGGTGGGCTCGCGAGGGAGCCGCGCGCGTGGGTGCGCCACCGGATACGCGACGTGATCGCGCACTATGCGCGCGCGTGCGGAATGCAGCGGCCGGCGTGACAGGCCGCGAAGGAAACGACGCAAGACCGACGACACTTCGAACAAACACAGGAGACATGCCATGCAACGAAAGATGCTCGACGCCGCCGCACGCTGCTTCGCCGGAGCCGCGCTCGCGACGGCGGCCTGCGCCGTGTCCGCCGGCACGCTGACGATCGCGACGCTGAACAACCCCGACATGATCGAGCTGAAGAAGCTGTCGCCGGCGTTCGAGAAGGCGAACCCCGACATCAAGCTGAACTGGGTGATCCTCGAGGAAAACGTGCTGCGCCAGCGTGCGACGACCGACATCACGACCGGCAGCGGCCAGTTCGACGTGATGGCGATCGGCACCTACGAGACGCCGCAGTGGGGCAAGCGCGGCTGGCTCGCGCCGATGACGGGCCTGCCAGCCGACTACGACCTGAACGACATCGTGAAGACAGCGCGCGACAGCCTGTCGTACAACGGCCAGCTCTACGCGCTGCCGTTCTACGTCGAAAGCTCGATGACGTTCTACCGCAAGGACCTGTTCGCGGCGAAGGGGCTGAAGATGCCCGACCAGCCGACCTACGACCAGATCGCCGAATTCGCGGACAAGCTCACCGACAAGTCGAAGGGCACCTACGGGATCTGCCTGCGCGGCAAGGCCGGCTGGGGCGAGAACATGGCGTTCGTGTCGACGGTCGTGAACACGTTCGGCGGGCGCTGGTTCGACGAGAACTGGAACGCGCAGCTCACGTCGCCTGAATGGAAGAAGGCGATCACGTTCTACGTGAACCTGCTGAAGAAAGACGGCCCGCCGGGAGCGAGCTCGAACGGCTTCAACGAGAACTTGACGCTCACCGCATCGGGCAAGTGCGCGATGTGGATCGACGCGACGGTCGCGGCCGGCATGCTCTACAACAAGCAGCAGTCGCAGGTGGCCGACAAGATCGGCTTCGCGGCCGCGCCCGTCGCCGCCACGCCGAAGGGTTCGCACTGGCTGTGGGCGTGGGCGCTGGCCGTGCCGAAGACGTCGAAGCAGCAGGACGCCGCGCGCAAGTTCATCGCGTGGGCGACGTCGAAGCAGTACATCGAGATGGCCGGCAAGGACGAGGGCTGGGCGTCGGTGCCGCCGGGCACCCGCACGTCGACGTATCAGCGCCCCGAGTACAAGGCCGCCGCGCCGTTCTCGGACTTCGTGCTGAAGGCGATCGAGACGGCCGACCCGAACGATCCGTCGCTGAAGAAGGTGCCGTACACGGGCGTGCAGTACGTCGGGATTCCTGAATTCCAGTCGTTCGGCACGGTGGTCGGCCAATCGATCGCCGGTGCGGTCGCGGGCCAGATGACGGTCGACCAGGCGCTCGCCGCCGGGCAGGCCGCCGCCGACCGCGCGGTGCGGCAGGCCGGCTACAAGAAGTAACGCGCAGGACGCCGTGCAGCCCGCACCGCGCGCCGTCGCGCACGGTGCGGGCCGGCGAAGCTGAAAGGCGGGCAGGCCGGTTTCGCCCGCGCATCAACCGGAGGGACTCCGATCATGCGTCATTTACGTCTTCCCCTGAGCCATGCGTCGCCGGTCGGCGACGCGTCGTCGCCGCCGGGCGCGCCGCGCCGTGCGCGCGGCGGCGCGAGCTGGCTCGTGTCGCCGTCCGTCGCGGTGCTGCTGCTGTGGATGTCGATTCCGCTCGCGATGACGATCTGGTATTCGTTCTCGCGTTACAACCTGCTGAACCCGGACGTGAAGGGTTTTGCCGGATTCGACAACTACCGCTTCCTCGCGACCGATCCGTCGTTCCTGCCCGCGATCTGGCACACGCTCGTGCTGATCGGCGCGGTGCTCGCGATCACGGTGGTCGGCGGCGTGCTGATGGCCGTGCTGTTCGACCGCAAGTTCTACGGGCAGGGCGTCGCGCGCCTGCTCGCGATCGCGCCGTTCTTCGTGATGCCGACGGTGTCCGCGCTGATCTGGAAGAACATGATCCTGCACCCGGTATACGGCCTGGTCGCGAACGCGATGCGCGCGCTTGGCATGACGCCGATCGACTGGTTCGCCGATTACCCGCTCACCGCGGTGATCATCATCGTCGCGTGGCAGTGGCTGCCGTTCGCGTTCCTGATCCTGTTCACCGCGATCCAGTCGCTCGACCAGGAGCAGAAGGAAGCCGCGCGCATCGACGGCGCGGGCCCGATCGCGATGTTCTTCTACATCACGCTGCCGCACCTGAAGCGCGCGATCGCCGTGGTCGTGATGATGGAGACCATCTTCCTGCTGTCGATCTTCGCGGAGATCTACACGACGACCGGCGGCGGCCCCGGCGACGCGACGACTAACCTGTCCTACCTGATCTACGCGCTCGGGCTGCAGCAGTTCGACGTCGGCCTCGCGTCCGCGGGCGGCATCATCGCCGTGGTGGTCGCGAACGTCGTGTCGTTCTTCCTCGTGCGGATGCTCGCGCGCAACCTGAAGGGAGAGTACGAGAAATGAGCGACCTGACCTTCGAAGGCCGGCGCGTGCCGGCCGTGTTCGACCTCGTGCGGCGCGCGCTGCCCGGCACGCTCGCGTGGCTGATCGCGCTGCTGCTGTTCTTCCCGATCTTCTGGATGGCGATCACCGCGTTCAAGACCGAGCAGCAAGCGTATGCGTCGACGCTGTTCTTCATGCCGACGCTCGACAGCTTCCGCGAGGTGTTCGCACGCAGCAACTACTTCGCGTTCGCGTGGAATTCGGTGCTGATCTCGGCCGGCGTCACGGTGATCTCGTTGCTGTTCGCGGTGCCGGCCGCGTACGCGATGGCGTTCTTCCCGAACCATCGCACGCAGAAGGTGCTGCTGTGGATGCTGTCGACGAAGATGATGCCGTCGGTCGGTGTGCTCGTGCCGATCTATCTGCTGTGGAAGAACGCGGGGCTGCTCGACACGGTGTCGGGGCTCGTGATCGTCTACACGCTGATCAACCTGCCGATCGCGGTATGGATGACCTTCACGTACTTCAACGAAATTCCGAAGGACATCCTCGAGGCCGGGCGCATCGACGGCGCGTCGACGTGGCAGGAGATCGTCTACCTGCTGATGCCGATGGCGCTGCCGGGGCTTGCATCCACCGCGCTGCTGCTCGTCATCCTGTCGTGGAACGAGGCGTTCTGGAGCATCAACCTGTCGAGTTCGAACGCCGCGCCGCTGACCGTGTTCATCGCGTCGTACTCGAGCCCCGAAGGGTTGTTCTGGGCGAAGCTGTCCGCCGCCTCCCTGCTGGCCGTCGCGCCGATCCTGATCGTCGGCTGGCTGTCGCAGAAGCAGCTCGTGCGCGGGCTCACGTTCGGGGCCGTCAAATGACAGCGAACGTCCTGATCTGCGATTGCGACGGCGTGCTGATCGACAGCGAGGCCGTGGCCGCCGACGTGATCGTGCGCGAACTCGATGCGCGCTGGCCGGGCGTCGATGCGCGGCCGGCCGTGATGCCGCTGCTCGGGTTGCGCATCGAGCGCGTGCTGGCCGGTGCCGGCGAGGCCGTCGGCCGCACGCTGTCGGCCGCCGACGTCGAGGCGATTCGCCGCGCGGTCGAAGCAGCGGCCGTCAATGCGCCGATGGTCGACGGTATCGATACGGCGCTGGCCGCGATTCAACTGACGACGGCCTGCGCGAGCAACAGCTACCGTGCGTACGTCGAGGCGGCGCTCGCGCGCACCGGTCTCGCGCGCTTCTTCGGCGACCGGCTGTTCTGCGCGGATGCCGTTGCGCGGCCGAAGCCGGCGCCCGACGTGTATCTCGCGGCCGCGCGCACGCTCGGCGCGGCGCCTGCCCACTGCCTCGTCGTCGAGGACAGCGTGACCGGCATCACCGCGGCGGCGGCGGCCGGCATGACCGTGCTCGGCTTCGTCGGCGGCGGGCATGCGTCGGCCGCTCAAATCGACGCGCTGCGCGGGATCGGCGCGCGTCACGTATTCGACGACATGCACGAGCTGCCCGGTTACGTCGCGCGCTGGCAGGCGACGGGCGCGGTGCTGCCGAACTAGCAACGATTGCGCGCCGCCCGAAGGCGGCGCATCACGAACGAACGGAGACAGATCATGGCAAGCGTGCTCCTGCGCAATATCGCGAAGCGCTACGACGACACCGAAGTGCTGCGCAACGTGAACCTCGATATCGCCGATGGCGAATTCGTCGTGTTCGTCGGGCCGAGCGGCTGCGGCAAATCCACGCTGATGCGGATGATCGCGGGCCTCGAGGATATTTCGAACGGCGACCTGCTGATCGACGGCGCGAAGGTCAACGAGGTGCCGAGCGCGAAGCGCGGCATCGCGATGGTGTTCCAGTCGTATGCGCTGTACCCGCACATGACGCTGTACGACAACATGGCGTTCGGCCTGAAGCTCGCGGGCGCGAAGAAGCCGGAGATCGACCAGGCCGTGAAGCAGGCCGCGAAGATCCTGCACATCGATCACCTGCTCGACCGCAAGCCGAAGCAGCTGTCGGGTGGCCAGCGGCAGCGCGTCGCGATCGGCCGCGCGATCACGCGCAAGCCGAAGGTGTTCCTGTTCGACGAACCGTTGTCGAACCTCGACGCCGCGCTGCGCGTGAAGATGCGGCTGGAATTCGCACGGCTGCACGACGAGCTGAAGACGACGATGATCTACGTGACGCACGACCAGGTCGAGGCGATGACGCTCGCTGACAAGATCGTCGTGCTGTCGGGCGGCGCGGTGCAGCAGGTCGGCACGCCGAACGAGTTGTATCACGCGCCGGCGAACCAGTTCGTCGCGGGCTTCATCGGCTCGCCGAAGATGAACTTCCTGAAGGGTACGGTCGAGTCGGTCGATGCGCTCGGTGTGCTCGTGCGTTTCGACAGTGGCGAGACGCAGCGTGTCGCGGTGGACGCGTCCGGGCTGCAACGCGGCGCCGCGGTGACCGTCGGCGTGCGGCCCGAACACCTGCTGGTCGACGCGGGCGCGACGGGGGTTGCCGCACGGACGATGGCCGTCGAGTCGCTCGGCGATTCGGCTTATCTGTATGCGGAGTCGGCCGCGGCGTCCGACGGGTTGATCGCGCGGATTCCGCCGCTCGACACGTACCGCACCGGCGAGGCATTGCGCGTGCATGCGCAGGCCGAGCACTGCCATCTGTTCGACGAGCACGGCCAGGCGTTCCGCCGGCTGAGTGCGCATGCGAAGGCTGCGTGACGACCGGCGCCTGCGCCGCTCAGATGCGCAGGTGTTCGGCCATGTAGTCGACGAACGCGCGCAGCTTCGGCGTCGGGTGCCGGCCTGACGGCCACAGGACGTGGATCGGCGCGCAGCTCGCGACGTGTTCGTCGAGCACCGCGCGCAGCGTGCCGTCCTCGAGCGCGTCGCGCACGAAGAAAATGGGCAGGCACGCGATGCCGAGCCCGCGCAGCGCGAAGCACAGGCGTGCTTCCGCGCTGTTGCTGACCATCGCGACCGGCACCTCCGGTGGCGTACCGGTGCGCGGCACGCGCAGCGGCCAGGTTTCGAGCTTGCCGCTGGTCGGGAAGCGATAGTGCAGGCAGCGATGCTGTGCGAGATCGGCCGGCGTGCGCGGCGTGCCGTGCCGGTCGAGATACGCGGGCGACGCGACGAGGTGCTGGCGGAAATGGCCGAGCAGCCGCGACGACAGCCGTGAATCTGAAGGCTGGCCGGTGCGCAGCACCGCGTCGAACCCTTCGTCGACGACGTCGACGAGCCGGTCGCTGAAATCGATGTCGAGCTCGATCTCCGGATACGCGGCCATGAAATCGGCGAGCACCGGCAGCAGCAGCGTGCCGATCGTCGGCAGGCTCACGCGCAGCCGGCCGCGCGGCGCTTCGGTGCTGTGCGTCAATTCCCGTTCGGCCGCTTCGATCTCGGCGATCACGCGCCGGCATCGTTCGAGAAAGCGCGTGCCTTCGGCCGTCAGCGTGATGCTGCGCGTGCTGCGGTGAAACAACCGCACGTTCAGGCGCGCCTCGAGCCGCGCGATGCGCTTGCCGATCGCCGAAGCCGACAGCCCGAGCGCGCGGCCGGCCGCGACGAAGCTGCGCGTTTCGGCGACCTGAACGAACACGACGAAACCGCCCAGATTTTCCATGCGAGATCCCGATTGCGGACACCGGCGTCCGGAGTGTCCGGAACTCTACCCCGGTTTTTCTTCTCGCGCCGGCTCCCTACGATGGGCGTTCCTTCACTGTTCGAGGTCACGCCATGTCATTCCTGCCTGTCATCGCCCGTCGCGTCGAAGCCGGGAGCGCATCATGAGCGATTGCCCGTCGATGGACGGCCGCGTTGCCGGCCAGCCGGCGCAGGCGGCCGAACGCCTGCCGGTCGCGAACCTGCTGGCGCTCGCGACGGCCGCCTTCATCACCATCCTCACCGAAGCGTTGCCGGCCGGCCTGCTGCCGTTGATGAGCGCCGACCTGCGCGTGCCCGAGGCGCTGATCGGCCAGCTCGTGACCGTCTATGCGCTCGGCTCGATCGTCGCGGCGATTCCGCTCGTCGCCGCGACGCGGGCGATGCGCCGGCGGCGCCTGCTGCTCGCGGCGCTCGCCGGCTTCGTCGTGTCGAACGCGCTGACGGCCGTGTCGCCGTACTACGCGCTCACGCTCGTCGCGCGCTTCGTCGCCGGCATGGCGGCCGGGCTGCTGTGGGCGTTGCTGGCCGGCTATGCGAGCCGGATGGTCGACGCTTCGCTGCGCGGTCGGGCGATCGCGGTGGCGATGCTCGGCGCGCCGGTCGCGATGTCGATCGGCATTCCGGCCGGCACCGCGCTCGGTGCGGCGCTTGGCTGGCGCGTCGCGTTCGCGCTGATCACGCTGGCGGCGCTCGCGCTGATCGGCTGGATTCGCCTGCGCGTGCCCGATTACGCGGGGCAGTCCGCCGGCGCGCGCGAGCCGGTGCTCGGCGTGATGACGCTGCCCGGCGTGCGGCCGGTGCTGACCGTGATGTTCGCGTACGTGCTCGCGCACAACATGCTGTACACGTATGTCGCGCCGTTCCTGGCAGGCGTGCGGATGGGCACGCAGGTCGATGTGGTGCTGTTCGTGTTCGGTATCGCGTCGCTGGCCGGCATCGCGCTGACGGGCGCATGGATCGGCGCCGCGCAACGGCGGCTGACGCTCGCCAGCATCGCGCTGTTCGCGCTCGCGGCGCTGATGCTCGGCGCCGGTTCCGGGATGGCGATCGTCTACGCGGGCGTCGCGCTGTGGGGGCTCGCGTTTGGCGGCGCGCCGACGCTGTTCCAGACGGCTGCCGCGAACGCGGCGGGCGAGTCGGCCGACGTCGCGCAGTCGATGCTCGTGACGGTGTGGAATCTGGCGATCGCCGGTGGCGGCATCGCGGGCGGGATGCTGCTCGATGCGACGGGCGCCGGCGCGATTCCGTGGGTGCTGGTCGTGCTGCTGGCGGCCGCGTGGCTCGGCGCGTGGCGCGCGCGCCGGCATGCGTTCCCGGCGCCGCGCGCGGCCTGAGCGGGCGTGCCCGTCGGCGGTGTCAGGCCGCCTTCGCGGCGAGCGCGGCGCGTGCGCAGGTTTCGTCGGTGACGAGCCCCGACAGCCAGCCGCCGCGCAGCGCGGCGATCACCGCGTCGTGTTTCTTCGGGCCGCCGGCGAACGCGATCGTCGGCAGCTTCGGCGGCGACGCGAGCGCCACGCTCGTCACGCGTGCGCTGGTCGACACGTCGATCAGCTTGCCTTGCGCGTCGATCGGCACGCCGAGCAGTTCGGCCACCGCGCCGAGCGCGGTCATCTCGTCGCGCTCCCGTTCGGTGATGAAGCCGTCTTCGTAGAGCGGGCAGTGCGGGCCGATGTTGCCGATCCCGACGAACGCGACGTCGGCCTGGCCCGACAGTGCCTCGACGATCCGGTACAGCCGGTGATTGCACCACTGCGCGCGCTCGGCGTTGCTGTCGGCGAACAGCGGCGCGGGTAGCAGGAAGTGCTTGCTGCCGGTTTTCTCGGAGATGTACTGCGCGACGTCGTAGCGGTTCGACGACCCGTCGGCCGCGATCGCGCCGACCATCGACACGAGCCGGTGCTGCGGGCGCTCGATCTGCGCGATCTGCGCGACCGCGGCCTTCAGCGTCCGGCCGCTACTGACCGCGATCACCATCGGGCGCGTTTCGTTCAGATAGCGCTCCATCACCTGCGCGCCGGCGACCGCGAGCTTGCGGTCGATCGCATCGGGTGCATCGGCATCGACGGGCACGACTTCGCACATCGCGAGGCCATAGCGTTTCGACAGCTGCGCGCCGAGATCGAGGCAGTCGGCGAGCTGGTGATCGACGCGCACGCGGATCAGGTTCTTCTCGACCGCGAACGCAACGAGGCGCTGCGCGACCGGGCGCGAGACCTGCAGCTTCTCGGCGATTTCGTTCTGCGTGTCGCCCGCGACGTAGTAGAGCCACGCGGCACGCGTGGCGAGATCGAGTTTTTCTGAGGACTTGGACACGATAGCGATTCGGTTCGGATCAGGGGGCCGCCCCGCGGGCCAGCCGGCAGGCCGCACGACGGCGTCCACTGTAACGCATGTCGTGCGCGCTGCCCCGCAGTCACGTCTACGCGAGCCGCGTGCGCGACGGTTCGTACAGCGGCTGGACGTGACGGTACAGCGAGCGGAACGCGTCGAGGCGTTCGCGCAGCCGCGCATGGCGGGCGGCGTCCGGCGCGTATTCGGCGCGCACCGGCGGCTTGGTCAGCACCGCGTGCGGGTCGCCGCCGACGGCCAGCCAGCCGAGCCGTGCCGCGCCGAGCGCCGCGCCCGTCTCGCCGCCGCCGATCTGGCGCGTGCGCACGTTCAGCGCGTCGGCGATCAGTTGCGCCCAGAACGCGCTGCGCGCGCCGCCGCCGATCAGCGACAGCTGGTCGGTTTCGACGCCGGCCGCATGGAGCGCGTCGAGGCCGTCGGCGAGGCCGAGCGTCACGCCTTCGAGTACCGCGTAGCCGAGATGCGCGCGCTCGGTCGCATGCGTCATCCCGAAGAACACGCCTTGTGCGTACGGATCGTTGTGCGGCGTGCGCTCGCCGGACAGGTAGGGCAGGAACAGCGGCGCCGTCGCGAGCGCGTCGGCGTCGAGCGTTTCGACTTCGGCGAGCAGTGCGGGCTCGTCGGTGCCCGTCAGCTTGCAGACCCAGCGCAGGCAGCTCGCGGCCGACAGCACGACGCTCATCAGTTGCCAGCGATCGGGGATGGCGTGGCAGAACGCATGCACGGCCGATGCGGGGTTTGGCATGAAGCGGTCGCCGACCACGCTCAGCACGCCCGACGTGCCGAGCGACACGAAGCCGTCGCCCGCGTGGATCGCGCCGATGCCGAGCGCACTTGTCGCGTTGTCGCCGCCGCCGCCCGCGACCACGACGGCCTCCGACAGCCCGAGCTCGCGCGCGACGTCAGCGCGCAGCGTGCCGGACGGCGCGTTGCCCTCGACGATGCGGGGCATCTGGTCGCGGGTCATGTCGCACGCGGCGAGCAGCGCGTCGGACCAGTCGCGGCGCGCGACGTCGAGCCACAGCGTGCCGGCTGCGTCCGACGGGTCCGAGACTTTCGCACCGGTCAGCCGGAACCGCAGGTAGTCCTTCGGCATCAGCACGCAGGCGGTGGCGGCGAACACGTCGGGTTCATGCTTCGCGACCCACAGCAGTTTCGGCGCGGTAAAGCCCGGCATCGCGAGATTGCCGGCCAGCGCATGGAGATCGGGCGCGCGTTCGGTGAGCAGCGCGCATTCGTCGGCGCTGCGCATGTCGTTCCACAGGATCGCGGGGCGCAGCACGCGGTCGTCGCGACCGAGCAGCACGGCGCCGTGCATCTGTCCCGACAGGCCGATGCCGCGCACCTGCGCGAACGCGTGCGGATGCCGCTCGCGCAACGTTGCGAGCGCGGCGAGCGTGCCTCGCCACCAGTCGTCCGGATGCTGTTCTGCCCAGCGCGGATGCGGCCGCGACACGGTGAACGGCGTGCCGGCCGTGCCGACGACCGTGCCGTCGGGGGCCAGCAGCAATACCTTCACTTCCGAGGTGCCGAGGTCGATGCCGAGATACATGAGCGATTCGTTCCGTCAGTGGGGAGTCGCTACTTTAGCCGCGCGGCAGCGCACATGCCAAGGCAGGTTCGCCCGGATGCGCGTCAGCGTTGTGCCAGCCATGCGTCGACCCGCGCGAGCGCGCCGCGCAGCGCCTCGAACAGCGCCGCGTTGCCGGCGAGCGAGCCCCACAGCGCGCGGCTCGCGCACAGCGCGACGACCGGATCGTCGGCGTCGACGATCGCCCGCGCGGCGCTGTCGTCCATCACGCCGTCCTGGTACGCATACGGCAGCAGGCCACGCGCCCAGCGTTCGAGAAAGCGCAGGAACAACGCGGGCAGCACGGCGGTGGCGACCGGCGCCGCGCCGCGCGCGAACGATTCGACGAGCGTCGGTGCGATGAAGCCGGGGATCTTCGAGAAGCCGTCGGCCGCCACGCGCTGGTTCGTGTCGAGCACGTACGGGTTGCCGAAGCGTTCGAGCACGACGTCGCGATAGCGCGCGAGATCGAGCGGGCTCGGCGTCAGGCACGGGATCACGTCCTGCGTCACGTAATCGTGCGCGAAGCGCCGGATCGCCGCGTCGTGCGTGCCTTCGTGGATGTAGGTATGGCCCGCGAGCGTGCCGGCCCACGCGATGCAGCTGTGCGTCGCGTTGAGAATGCGGATCTTCGCTTCCTCGTACGGATGCACGTCGTCGACGAGTTCGGCGCCGGCCAGCTCCCAGCGCGGCCGGCCGGCCGCGAAGCGGTCCTCGATCACCCACTGGATGAACGATTCGCCCATCACCGGGCACGCGTCGTCGATACCGGTGGCCGCGAGTACGCGCTCGCGCACGTCGGCGGTCGGGCGCGGCGTGATGCGGTCGACCATCGCGCTCGGCGTCGCGACGTTCGCGTCGAACCACGCGAGGAGGGCGGTTTCACCGCGCCGTTCGAGGAATTCGCGCATCCCGGCGCGAAAGCGCGCGCCGTTGTTGCGCAGGTTGTCGCAGCTCTGCAGCGTGAGCGGGCCCGCGCCGCGCGTCATGCGTTCGGCGAGCAGCGCCGCGAGCGCGCCGTACAGCGTCGTGCGCGCGCCCTGCAGGTCGGCGGCGAGATCGGCGTTCGCGATGTCGAGCCGGTTGTGTTCGTCGAGGTAGTAGCCGCCTTCGGTGACGGTGAACGACACGATCCGGCACGCCGGATCGGCGCCTGCGTCGATCAGCGCGGCGAGGTCGATCGACCACGGCAGCACGCGCGTGATCGCGCGGATCGTCTCGTACGCGCGCTCGCCTTGCGGCGTGACGGTTTCGAGCGTGTAGGCGCCGTGCTGCGCAGTGAGCGCATCCATCGTCGCGCGCATGTCGTCGCGGATGTTGCCGACGGTCAGCGACCAGCGTTCGTCGGCCGGCACGGCCGCGTTCACGCGATGCAGATACCACGCCTGGTGCGCGCGGTGAAACGAGCCCGCGCCGATGTGCAGCAGCACGGGCGCGCGGGCGGAGGGCGATGCGCTCATCCGGTGTCTCCTGTTCGTGCCAGTCTTTCCAGTCGAATACGATCATTTGCTCTTTGTGTGAGCGAATGATCGTATTCGGGCGAGCGAAAGTCAAGGCGGGGAAACGGCATTTCGATGGTGCGCTGCGGCGGACGGGAAGGCCGGAAGGGCTAGATGGGCTAGATGGGCGGGAAGGGCGGGAAGGGCGGGAAGGGATGGATGAGGCGCCGGCCGGGTAGCGCCGTCAGCGCCCCTCGCGCGTCAACGCGACGAGTTCCTCGAGCAGCTTGCCGGCCGGCCCGGGCAGGATCCCGTGGCGGCGCCGGAACGCGGTGAGCGTGCGCACCGCGACGACCTCGCGCACGGGCAACGTGTCGATCGTGCCGGCGCGCTGCTCGGCGCCATACATCGGCTCGGCCATCCAGCTCAGGAAGCCGGCATGCGCGACGAGGCTCTTCAGCGTCGTGACCGAACGCGTCTCGACCGCGATGTCGGGCAGCGCGAGCCCGTGCGCGTCGAAGGTCGCGCGCATGTGGTCGAACGGCGCGGTGCCGCGCGGCGGAATCGCCCAGCGCGCGTGCAGCGTATCGGCGAGCGTCGGCGCGCGGCCGAGCGCGCGCAGCGGATGCTGCGGCGCCGCAACGATATGACTGCGATCTTCCCAGCGGCACTCGGGAATCGCGACGATCTCGTCGGTGTCGGGTCCGTGCGCGGACAACGCGAGATCGATCTCGTGCTTGTTCAGCCCTTCCGCGAGCCGGTCCCACACGCCTTCGATGATCTCGACGCGCAGGTTCGGCCAGCGGTCGAGCACGCGGCCGACCGCGACCGGCAGCACGAGGCTCGCGATGCTGCCCACCGTGCCGACCTTGATCGTGCCCTTCGCGAACCCGCGCATCGCGTCGAGTTCCTCGCGCGCGTGCTCGGCCTCGTGCTGCAGCAGCGTCGCGTGCGGCAGCAGCGCCTCGCCGAACGCGGTGAGCTGCACGCCTTTCGAGTGGCGCTCGAACAAGGGCGCGCCGACCTGATCCTCGAGCCGCTTCAGGATCCGGCTCAGCGCTGGCTGCGTCACATGCAGCGCGTCGGCGGCGCGGCCGAGGCTGCCGCACGCGACGATCGTCGTGAAGGCGCGCAATTGTCGGAGATCGAAAGTCATGCCGGAATGTAATGGCTTATCGCAAAAAATACAGTATCAGAGAATGGCTTGCGCTTCGATACTGTGGAAATCGCCAAGCCATCGAGGAGACACCCGAGCATGTCCGGCCACCCGCCCCCATCCGCCGCACCGGTCACCGTTCGTGACGCCGTGATCGACCTGTTCCGCCAGTTCGGCATCGACCGCGTATTCGGCAATCCCGGCTCGACCGAGCTGCCGATGTTCCGCGATTTCCCGGACGATTTTCGTTACGTGCTCGGCCTGCAGGAGGCCGTCGTGGTCGGGATGGCCGACGGCCATGCGCAGGCCACCGGCAACGCGGCGGTCGTCAATCTGCATTCGGCGGCGGGTGTCGGCAATGCGATGGGCAATCTCTTCACCGCATTCAAGAACCGCACGCCGCTGATCGTCACCGCGGGCCAGCAGGCGCGGGCGATTTTGCCGTTCGATCCGTTCCTCGGCGCGACGCAGGCTGCCGAGCTGCCGAAGCCGTACGTGAAATGGAGCATCGAACCGGCGCGCGCGCAGGACGTGCCGGCCGCGATCGCGCGGGCGTATTACATCGCGATGCAGGAGCCGCGCGGCCCCGTGTTCGTGTCGATACCGGTCGACGATTGGGATCAGCCGGCCGAACTGTTGCCGCGCCGCGAGGTCAGCAGCGTCGTGCGGCCCGATCCCGATGCGCTCACGCGGCTTGGCGACGCGCTCGACGCCGCCCGGCGTCCCGCGTTCGTGGTCGGCGCGGCCGTCGATCGCGCGGGCGCGTGGGACGACGTCGTGCGGCTCGCCGAGCGGCACCGTGCGCGCGTGTACGTCGCGCCGATGTCGGGGCGCTGCAGTTTCCCCGAGGATCATCCGCTGTTCGCGGGATTCCTGCCCGCTATCCGCGAGAAGATCGTCGCGCGGCTCGACGGGCACGACCTCGTGTTCGCGTACGGTGCGCCCGCGTTCACCTATCACATCGAAGGCTTCGGCCCGCACGTGCCGCCGGGCGCGACGCTGGTGCAGCTCGTCGACGATCCGGGCATCGCCGCGTGGACACCGTCCGGCGACGCGGTCGTCGGTAACCTGAGGCTTGCCGCGCGCGACCTGCTGGCGCGCCCGGCGCCGCCCGAGCGGCCGATGCCCGCGCCGCGCGCACCGCGTGCACGCGTCGACGCGCCGGCCGCCGGTGAGCGCATGTCGGTCGCATTTGCGCTGCAGACGCTTGCCGACGTGCGCGATGCGCACGACATCGTCGTCGAGGAGGCGCCGAGCGCGCGGCCGGTGATGCAGGAACACCTGCCGTTCACGCGCAGCGGCACGTTCTACACGATGGACAGCGGCGGGCTCGGCTACGGAATGCCGGCCGCCGTCGGCGTCGCGCTTGCGCACCCTGAGCGGCGCGTGATCGCGCTGATCGGCGACGGCTCGAGCCTGTATTCGATCCAGGCACTGTGGAGCGCGGCGCAGCTGAAGCTGCCGCTTACTTTCGTGATCCTGAACAACCGGCGCTACGCGGCGCTGCAGGATTTCGCGCCCGTGTTCGGCTTCGGCCCCGACGACCCCGTGCAGGGCACCGATCTGCCCGACCTCGATTTCGTCGCGCTGGCGCAGGGGATGGGCTGCCACGGTGTACGCGTTGCCGATGCGGCGCGCCTGCGCGACACACTGACCGACGCGCTGCATGCCGCGACGCCGGTCGTCGTCGAAGTCGAGATTGCCTGACGCGCGGTGCGCGTCTTTCCGGAGAATCCATGCAAACCGTATCGATGCTGATCGGCGGCGAACGCCGCCATTCGTCCAGCGGCGCGACCTTCGTGCGCCGTAACCCGCTCGACGGCGAAATTGCGTCCGAAGCGCCCGCGTGTACCGTCGACGATGCGCGCGCCGCAGCCGATGCGGCCGCCCGTGCGTTCCCCGAATGGGCCGCGCTCGGTCCCGGCGCGCGCCGCGCGCTGCTGCTGAAGGCGGCCGCCGCGGTCGAAGCGAAACACGAGCAGTTCGTCGCGGCGATGGCGGCCGAGACGGGCGCGTCGGCGCTATGGGCAGGCTTCAACGTGCACCTCGCCGCGAGCGGGCTCGTCGAGGCCGCGTCGCTGACCACGCAGGTCGGCGGCGAACTGATTCCGTCGGACGTGCCGGGCTCGCTCGCGATGGGCGTGCGGCAGCCGGCCGGCGTCGTGCTCGGCATCGCGCCGTGGAATGCGCCGGTGATCCTCGCGACACGCGCGCTCGCGCTGCCGCTCGCGTGCGGCAACACGGTCGTGCTGAAGGGCTCGGAGCTGTGCCCGGTCACGCACGGGCTGATCGTCGAGGCGCTGCAGGAGGCCGGGCTGCCGCCGGGCGTCGTCAACTTCGTGACGAATGCGCCGGAGGATGCGGGCGCCGTCGTCGATGCGCTGATCGCGCATCCGGCCGTGCGCCGCGCGAATTTCACGGGCTCGACGCGGGTCGGCCGGATCGTCGCGGAGGCCTGCGCGCGCCACCTGAAACCGTCGGTGCTGGAGCTCGGCGGCAAGGCGCCGTTCGTCGTGCTCGACGATGCCGATCTCGACGCGGCCGTCGCGGCCGCCGCGTTCGGCGCAT
The DNA here is from genome assembly GCF_029962485.1 of Burkholderia cepacia. Taxonomy (NCBI): domain Bacteria; kingdom Pseudomonadati; phylum Pseudomonadota; class Betaproteobacteria; order Burkholderiales; family Burkholderiaceae; genus Burkholderia; species Burkholderia cepacia. The sequence continues at coordinate 2,911,498 of NZ_CP073637.1, read as the reverse complement.
TCGCGAATTCCGGGCAGATCTGCATGTCGACCGAGCGCATCATTGTCGACGCATCGATTGCCGATGCATTCGCCGCGAAGCTCGCCGACAAGGCCGCGTCGCTGCCGCTCGGCGACCCGCGCAACGGGCCCGTCGTGCTCGGTTCGCTGATCGACATGAAAGCCGTCGATCGCTGCAACGCGTTGATCGACGATGCACTCGCGCACGGCGCAACGCTGCTGTGCGGCGGCAAGGCCGACAGCACGCTGTTTCCGGCGACGCTGCTCGACCATGTGACGCCTGCGATGCGCATTTACGCGGAAGAATCGTTCGGCCCGGTGAAGGGCATCGTACGCGTCGACGGCGAAGAAGCCGCGATCCGCTGCGCGAACGACAACGCGTTCGGGCTGTCGTCGGCCGTGTTCAGCCGTGACGTCGCGCGTGCGCTGCGCGTCGCGTCGCGCGTCGAATCGGGCATCTGCCACGTGAATGGCCCCACCGTGCACGACGAGGCGCAGATGCCGTTCGGCGGCGTGAAGGACAGCGGCTTCGGCCACTTCGGCGGAAAGGCCGGCATCGCTGCGTTCACGGACTTGCGCTGGATCACCGTGCAGACCGCACCGCGCCACTACCCGTTCTGACGAGGCCATCGACGATGAGGATCGCGATTCTGGGAGCGGGCGCGATGGGCTCGCTGTTCGGCGGGCTACTGGCCGAAAGCGGCGAAGCCGTCACGCTGATCGACGTGAACGACGCGCATCTCGACGCGATCCGCCGCGACGGGCTGCGCATCGACGACGACCGCGGCGAACGGCGCATCCGCACATTGCAGGCCGTGCGGCCGGAAGTGGCGAATTCAGATGCGCTTGCCTTGCCCGACACACCGTTCGACCTGCTGATCGTTTTCACGAAGTCGCTGCATACGCGTAACGCGCTCGACGGCGTGCGTGCGCTGCTGTCACCGAACACCTGCGTGCTGACGCTGCAGAACGGGCTCGGCAATGTCGAGGCGCTGAATGCGTTCGTGCCGCTCGAGCGCATCCTGGTCGGCGTGACGACGTGGCCGGCCGATGCGGCCGGGCCTGCGCACGTGCGCTCGCACGGTGCGGGCACGATCCGCATGATGACGGCCGACGGCGCGGCGCGCCCGTTCGCGACGGCCGTGGCCGACGCGCTGTCGCACGCGGGGCTCGCGTGCACGCTCGATGCCGACGTGTGGGCCGCGATATGGGAAAAGGTCGCGTTCAACGCGGCGCTCAACACGCTGTGCGCGGTGACGGGCTGCGCGGTCGACCAGCTCGGCAATCATCACGACGGGCCGCGGCTCGCGCTCGCGATTGCTGCCGAGACGGCTGCCGTCGCCCGTGCGAAGGGCATCGCGGTCGATGAAGAACGCATTGCGCGCAACGTCGAACATGCGATCCGCGAACATCGCGGCCATCGTCCGTCGATGCTGCAGGACGTGCTCGCGGGTCGCCGCACGGAAATCGACGCGATCAGCGGCAAGGTCGTCGCAGCCGCGCGCGAAACGGGCGTCGCGGTGCCGCATACCGAGACGATGCTCGCGCTCGTCCGGCTGATCGACGCGCGGAAGGACTGAGCATCAGGCCGGCGGCCGGCTGGCGCCGCATGACGAGACGCGCGCACGACGGACGGGCGATGGCGCCGGATTGTCACGGATGGGACACCGTGCGGGCACCGGCGCATCGACGCCGGCGGCCGCGCATCAAGCGATCCGGGCACGCGCTTGCGCACCAGCCCGGACAACTGGAGACGCCATGAAAGCCATCGAATGCCGTTGTCTTGCCGCGCGCGGTTCGCGCACGTTGCCGCCGCCGCGCGGCGCACGGGAGGCCGCATGAGCACGCGTGACGGAGTGCCGCCGCCGTCGGTCGACATCGGCACGACGCTCGACGACGGGCCGTTCACGACGATGCAGCGCTATGTGGTGCTGCTCGCCGCGCTCGCGATCGTGCTCGACGGCTTCGACGGCCAGTTGATCGGTTTCGCGATTCCGGTGCTGATCCGCGAATGGGGCATCACGCGCGGCGCGTTCGCGCCGGCCGTCGCGGCCGGTCTGATCGGCATGGGCATCGGCAGCGCGTGCGCGGGAATCGTCGCGGACCGCTTCGGCCGCCGCCAGGCCGTGATCGGCAGCGTGTTCCTGTTCGGTATCGCGACCTGCGGGATCGGCTTCGCGCCCGACGTCGCGGCAATCGCGATACTGCGCTTTTTCGCGGGGCTCGGGATCGGCGGCGCGCTGCCGACGGCCACGACGATGACGGCCGAATACACGCCGGCCCGGCGCCGCACGATGATGGTGACGGCGACGATCGTCTGCGTGCCGCTCGGCGGGATGCTGGCCGGCCTGTTCGCGCACGAGGTGCTGCCGCGTTACGGCTGGCGCGGGCTCTTCTTCGCGGGCGGCGCGCTGCCGCTCGTGCTCGGCTTCTTGCTCGTGCGCGCGCTGCCGGAATCGCCGCGCTATCTCGCGCGGCGTCCCGCGCGCTGGCCGGAACTCGGCGCGCTGCTCGCGCGGATGGAGCGGCCCGTCGCGCCGGGCACGGCATTTACCGACATGAAGGATGCACGCGCGGCAGGTGGCCGCGGCGGCTTCGGCGCGCTGTTCGAGCGCGGTCAGGCGCGCGACACGATCGCGCTGTGGTGCGCGTTCTTCATGTGCCTGCTGGCCGTGTATGCGGCGTTCAGCTGGCTGCCGACGATGCTCGCGGCGAGCGGGTTGAGCGTGTCGGTCGCGGGGGCGGGGCTTACCGCGTACAACCTCGGCGGCGTGATCGGCGCGCTGCTGTGCGCATGGGCGATCGCGCATGCCGGGTCGCGCTGGCCGCTCGCGCTATGCAGCATCGGCGGTGCGGTGAGTGCGGTGTGGCTGATGGGCGTCGATGCGAGCCGCCACACGGGCTGGCTGATCGTCGGGCTCGGCCTGCACGGGCTGTTCGTCAACGCGGTGCAGTCGACGATGTATGCGCTCTGCGCGTACATCTATCCGACCGCCGTGCGCGCGACGGGCACCGCGAGCGCGCTCGCGTTCGGCCGGCTCGGCGCGATCCTCAGCGCGTTCGCGGGCGCGATCGTGATCACGACGGGCGGCGCCACGGCCTATCTGACGATGCTGGCGATCGCGATGGGCGTTGTCTGCGTCGCGCTGCTCGTCGTGCGACGGCATATCCCGCGGCTTTCACGTGCGGCAGCGCAGCCGCGCGAAGGGGAAGAGCTGGCCCGCACGTCGTCGTGACGGCGGGCGCATGACGTGCGTTACAGCGTGGTGCGCACGTGCCAGAGCTCGGGGAACAGCACGACGTCGAGCATCTTGCGCAGGTACGGCGCGCCGCTCGTGCCGCCGGTGCCCTGCTTGAAGCCGATGATGCGCTCGACGGTCGTCACGTGACGGAAGCGCCACTGGCGGAACGCGTCTTCGAGGTCGACGAGTTCCTCGGCCATCTCGTACAGCTCCCAGTGCTGCTGCGGGTGGCGATACACCTCGAGCCATGCGGCTTCGACCGTCTCGTCGTGTCGCGTCGGCTGCGTCCAGTCGCGATCGAGCCGTTCCGGCGCGATCGGGAACCCGCGCCGCGCGAGCAGCCGCACGACTTCGTCGTAGAACGACGGCGCCTCGAGCGTCGCGCGCACCTGTTCGAGGATGTCGGGCCGGTGCGCGTGCGGCTGCAGCATCTGAACGTTCTTGTTGCCGAGCAGGAATTCGAGCTGACGATACTGGTACGACTGGAAGCCCGACGACTGGCCGAGATACGGGCGCATCGCCGAGTATTCGGACGGCGTCATCGTCGACAGCACGCTCCACGCCTGCACCAGCTGCTCGAGGATGCGCGACACGCGCGCGAGCATCTTGAATGCGGGCGGCAGCGCGTCGGTGCGCACCGCGTCGAGTGCGCCGCGCAGTTCGAACAGCGCGAGCTTCATCCACAGCTCGCTCGTCTGATGCTGGATGATGAACAGCATCTCGTTGTGATCGGGCGACAGCGGATGCTGCGCATCGAGGATCGAATTCAGCGACAGGTAGTCGCCGTAGCTCATCGACTTCGAGAAATCGAGTTGCGCGTTGTGCCAGCCGGCATCGCCGGGCACGTGCGGCGCTTCGTGCGCGGCCTGCGCCGGTTGTGCGGCGCGTGCGCCCGAGAACGGGCAGCCCGCCGGCGCGTCGCCGCCGGGTGGCTGCATATGACCAGAATTCACGACTATCTCCAGATTTGAATGACGGGGCGCGGCGCGCGATCCGCGTGACCGCGGCGCGCGCCGGGCAAGGCCGGTCAGGTCACCGCGCCGCGTTCGGCGAACTCGGGCGCCTTCCACGCGTCGGTGGCGAGGATGTCGCGCAGCGTCTCGACGGCATCCCACACGTCGGCGAAGCGCGTATAAAGCGGCGTGAAGCCGAAGCGCAGCACGTACGGCTCGCGGTAGTCGCCGATCACGCCGCGCGCGATCAGCGCCTGCATCACTTCGTAGCCGTGCGGATGCTCGAAGCTCGCCTGCGAGCCGCGCTGGTGATGCGCGCGCGGCGTGACGAGCTTCAGCGACAAGCCTGCGCAGCGCGCTTCGACGAGCGCGATGAACGCATCGGTCAGCGCGAGCGACTTGCGGCGGATTGCGTGCATGTCGGTCTGCAGGAACACGTCGAGCCCGCATTCGACCATCGACATCGACACGATCGGCTGCGTGCCGCACAGGAAGCGTGCGATGCCCGGATCGGGCGCGAAGGCCGGCTGCATCGCGAACGGCGCGCGGTGGCCCCACCAGCCCGACAGCGGCTGCGAGAAATGTGCGAGATGGCGCTGCGGCACCCACACGAACGCGGGCGAGCCGGGGCCGCCGTTCAGGTACTTGTACGTGCAGCCGACCGCGCCGTCGGCGCGCGCGCCGTTCAGGTCGACCGGCACCGCGCCGGCCGAGTGCGCGAGATCCCACAGCATCAGCGCGCCCGAGTCGTGCACGAGCTGCGTGACGGCCGGCATGTCGTGCATGTAGCCGGTGCGGTAGTTCACGTGCGTGATCATCGCGACGGCCGTGTCCGCGCCGAGCGCGGCCGGCAGGTCGGCCGGATCGTCGATCAGGCGCAGCTCGTAGTCGCCGCCGAGCTGTTCGATCAGCCCTTGCGCGATATACAGGTCGGTCGGGAAATTCGAGCGTTCCGACACGATCACGCGGCGCTCCGGTGCGCGCTCGGCCTGGTGGCGCAGCATGGCCGACAGCAGCTTGAACAGGTTGATCGAGATGGTATCGGTGACGACCGTTTCGCCGGGCGCACCGCCGATCAGCGTCGCGAGCTTGTCGCCGAGGCGGCGCGGCAGTGCGAACCAGCCGGCCGTGTTCCAGCTGCGGATCAGGCCTTCGCCCCATTCGGCGCTAATCACCTGCTGCGCGCGCGCGGCCGATGCGCTCGGCTGCGCGCCGAGCGAGTTGCCGTCGAGGTAGATCACGCCGTCGGGCAGCGAGAACTGGTCGCGCAGCGGGGCAAGCGGGTCGTCGCGGTCGAGTGCGAGCGCGTCTTCACGGGTCTTGATCATGATGTGGGGTCGTTGGTCGGGGTAATCAGGAAGCACGCGCGGGCAGCGCGCGCAGCACCGCGCGCACGGGGCTCGCGTCGAGCGTCGCGAACTTCAGCGGCAGTGCGATCAGTTCGTAGTCGCCGGGTGGCACGTCGTCGAGCACGATGCCTTCGAGGATCGCCATCCGGTGCGCGCGCACGCGGTGATGTGCATCCATCGTCTTCGATTCCTGCGGATCGAGCGACGGCGTATCGATGCCGATCAGCTTTACGCCGCGGGCGGCGAGCAGGTCGACGGTGTCGGGCGCGACCGCGCAGAAATGGCTGTCCCACTGCTCGACGCTGGCGCGCGCATAGGTGCGCAGCAGCACACGCGGCGGCACGCCGTCGAGCGAGGCCGCGATGTCGGCCGGCTGCACCACGGGCGATGCGCCGATGCAATGGATCACGCGGCACGGGCCGAGATAGGTATCGAGCGGCACGGCGCCGATCGGTGCACCGTCGGCGTCGTAATGCAGTGGCGCGTCGCAGTGCGCGCCGGTGTGTGGCGACAGCGTCAGGCGCGCGACGTTGACCGGCGAGCCGGCCTCCATCCGCCACACGCGTTCGACGGAAACCGGCGTATCGCCCGGCCACACGGGGGTGGCGGGGCTGACAGGCGGCGAGATGTCCCAGAGTGTGTCCATGGCATGACGAATCGGTGAGTCGATCCTTCGAATGATAGGTGGACGCTCGCAGAAAGTGCTTGCGAAATAAACATGGACAATCCACCGGATTGGCAGATAATTCGACTCAGAGGGAAAACGGGGACCATAAATGCACGCGATCACGCTCGATGCCACCGACTGCCGGATTCTGGCGGTACTGCAGGAGGAGGGCAGAATCAGCAATCTCGACCTGGCGGAACGGATTTCGCTTTCGCCATCCGCCTGCCTGCGCCGCATGCGCCTGCTCGAGGAGCAGGGCGTGATCGAGCACTATCGCGCGTGCCTGAGCCGCGAGAAGCTCGGCTTCGAGCTCGAGGCATTCGTGCAGGTGTCGATGCGCAACGAAGAGAATCAATGGCACGAGCGCTTCGCGGAAGCGCTGCGCGAATGGCCGGAGGTGGTCGGCGCGTTCGTCGTGACGGGCGAGAGCCACTATCTGCTGCGCGTGCTCGCGCACAACCTCAAGCACTATTCGGATTTCGTGCTGAACCGGCTCTACAAGGCGCCGGGCGTGATGGACATCCGTTCGAACATCGTGCTGCAGACGCTGAAGGATGAAGCCGGCGCGCCGGTCGGGCTGGCGCGCACGGGGGCGATCAAAGCGGTGTAAGGCCGTGGAAGCCGCCGCCGTGGAAGACGAGCGGCGGGGCCGTGTCCGATACCGCGCGTACGCCGCAGCGTTCGACTTCGCCGACGAAGATCACGTGGTCGCCTTCATCGTAGCGGCTGCGGTTGTGGCATTCGAACCACGCGAGCGCGCCGTCGAGCACGGGCATCCCCGAGTTGCCGGCCGCATGCGCGATTCCTTCGAAGCGGTCGCCCTTGAAGGTCGAGAAGCGCTTGCACAGGTCGAGCTGCGAGGCCGCGAGCACGTTCACCACGTAGTGGCTGTTGCCGCGGAACACGGGCGTCGAAGCCGATTTGTGCGCGAGGCTCCACAGCACGAGCGGCGGGTCGAGCGAAACCGAGTTGAACGAGCTGGCGGTAATGCCGATCAGCTGCCCGGACGGCGCGCGCGTCGTGATCACCGTCACGCCCGTCGCGAACTGGCCGAGTGCTTGCCGGAAGGCGGCCGCGTCGAAATCCGGCGGGTTGGCGCGGCTCATCGGGCCACCATCCGGAACGAGACGGGCAGGCGCGGCGCGACGCGGGTGGGGCGGGCACGGCGGACGAAAGGCGACAAGGCGGTCGATTGGGAAGGGGTGCGCATGGCCCGATTTTAGCGGAATCGGGGCGGTCGAGCCCGGCCGGACGGCGCATTGCGGGGGCAGGGTGGCGTAGCGAACACTGCTGCGCGCTGCCGGATGTGCCACTTGGCGTGGCCGCCCCGGCCGTTCTGTCGCGTTTTTAGTGCGGCGCCGCCGCTCATCCCTGCGCCGCCACGCCCCATCTGCTGTCGATCCCCGCGCTATCGCGCCGCCGCCAGTCCGAGCGACAACGCGCCCGTCACGATCAGGCTCGATGCCCACACCGCATCGAGATTGAACCAGCTCCGCGACACGAACTTCAACCCGAGATAGCGGTACACGAGCCACGCGAGCCCGCCGCCGGCGGCGATCATCGCGGCCGCGTGCACGGCCGCGACGACGAGCGCCATCCCGAGATGCGCATCGACGAGCATGGCCGCCGCGCGGTGGCCGGCGTCGCGGTCGAGCCCGCATAGCCCGAGGTAGACCGGCACCAGCATCAGCCCCGCGCCGTGCGCGATCGCGACCGCGAACGACCACAGGCCGAGCCGCGCCGGCGGGATCCGCGCGAGCGCACGCGGATGCCGGCGCCGGATCAGCAGCACGGCGCCGAAGCCGATCACGAGTGCGCTCGCGCCGATCCGGATCGCCGACTGCCACGCGAGCAGCGCGGCGAGCAGCCCGAACGGCAGCATCACGGCGAACACCGCGAGCGCATGGCCGAGCGCGAGATAGCCGAGCGCCGCGACGAGCGCCGTGCCGCGGCGCGTCATCAGCGCGTTCGACACCGCGAGCGGCCAGCCCATCGCGGGATTGAGCCCGTGATAGACGCCGCTCGCGAGCACGGCCACCCACAGGGCGGCCTGCGCGTGCAGGCCGGTGCTCAACGCCTGACCGACGGATAGCAGAACGAGTCGGTCGAGCAGTCGCCGCCTTCGAGCCGGATCTGGTGCGCGCGATAGCCGTCCGGGAACTCGACCCAGTAATCGTCTGCGAGCGTCAGCCCGCCTTCCGGCCCCGCATGCGCGAGCACCTGCGCGCCCGGCACGCCGTCGGGATAGAACTGGTCGTCCCACGTCGAATACAGCGAGTTGGTCCAGTACACGCGCCGGCCGTCGCGGCTGATCTCGACCATCTGCGGGCCGCCCGCGAATGCGCGGCCGTTCGAGTGCGGCGCACGCCGCACGATGCCGCCGATGCGGACCGACCCCGCGAGCACCGGATTCATCGGATCCGACACGTCGTACTGGCGCATCTCGCCGGTGCCCCAGCACGACACGTAGAGGAAGCGGTCGTCGAGCGACAGGTCGATGTCGGTCACGAGCGGCGGCACCGCGCCGAACCCTTTCAGCAGCGGCGGCAGCTCGTCGGCCGCGGCCGGTTCGGGCGGGATCGTCGCGGTCTTCTTCACATGGAACTTGCCGTCTTCGCGCCACCAGGTCCAGATCGAGCCTTCGAGATTCGTCGTGTCGACCACGACGCCGACGAACCCGTATTCGCGCGCCGGGTCATGCGCGGGCCGCACCTCGAGCGCCATCTGGTGTTGCGCGCCGAGATCGACCGTCTGCACGTTGCGCCGCGCGCGCAGGTCCCAGAAATGCAGCCGGTGCCCGTACTTGTTCGCGAGCAGGTCTTCGGGGACGATGCCGTTCTCGAATTGCGGCGGCAGCGCCCATTCGCTCGACACCATGTAGTCGCGCGGCAGGTTCCACCAGAAGTCGTAGTGCTTGTCCTGCGAGCCGCGGTCGATCTCCCAGCGGCCGAGCACGTCGAACGTCTCGCAATCCATGATGAAGATGCCGGGCGCGCCGTCGGTGCCGTCCTTGCCCGCGCCTCCAAGCGTGCTCACGTAGATGCCCTCGGGGCCGCAGTGCACGGTGTGCGGGCGCGAATAGCCGGTCTTCGCGAAGATCTCGTCGGGTTCGATGATCTTGTGGATGCGCGCCTGCGTCGGGTGCGGCTTCGTGTCGATCACGTAGATGCGCGACGAGCGCAGGCCGGGGATGATCAGGAAGCGGCGTTCGAGGAACGCATGGCCGGTCAGCGGCGACAGCGACGACGAACACGCATTCCAGCCGAAGTGGTGAAACTCGTCGCCGGTGTTCGGCATCGTCACCGTATGCACGATTTTTCCGTAGGTCGGCGAACCGGGCTTCACGTCGATCACGGCGAGCGCGTCGGGTCTGGAAAAATCGGGGCTCAGCAACAACGTATAGGCAAATTCTTCCGCTGGCGCCTGCATCGCAAGCTCGGGTGAAGCGTGAAACGTCGGGTCAGGCCGCATGCTCATGGTGATGCCCTCTCGATGGATTCGGATCGTGAACGCACGGCCGTTCGTTGCGGGCGTGCGGGTCGGGATGGCCGCGCGGCGCGCATCGTGCCGGCGGGTGCGATCGGCAGGCGGACGCACGTGTCGGTGCCACGCGCGGCGTCGTGCATCAGATCGTGAAAACGGGGGAAGCGGGTAAAGGCGATGGGCCGGATCGCCGCGCCGGGGGCGGGACGGATGCGCGGCAACGTGATGAAGCAGCTGAAGCGGCGAGCCGCGAGGCGGCAGCGGCCGGGCAGGTGACGCGGGCGAATTCTGTTAAGGCATGCATAGCGATGTTCCGGCGGATGATGTTTGCATCAGGGTCGGGCATGCTTCGGACGCGGTGCGCACGGCGACGGGTTTGCCGCCGCTTGCGCGTGCCTAAGTGTAGACGAGAAACGCGCGGCGAGCCGCACGCGGCACCTGTGCAATCTGCCAGGTTCGCGCGCGAGTGAGATACTTGCCGGAGTGCCGCTGCGTCCCGTACCACGGGCGCGCAGCGGCGGGATGGAACGATGGCAGGCGGCACCGGCGTGCCGCTGCCGTCATCAACGAGGGTCAGAATTCATGGGGAACGAGATGCTTGAAACCGCGACTTTGGGAGGCGGGTGTTTCTGGTGCACGGAGGCCGTGTTTCTCGACGTCGACGGCGTGACGGCTGCCCAGTCGGGCTATGCGGGCGGCCATACGCGCAATCCCGGCTACCGCGACATCTGCGAGGGCGACACGGGCCACGCGGAAGTCGTCAACGTGACGTTCGATCCGGCGCGCATCGGCTATCGCGAGATCCTCGAGATCTTCTTCGCGACGCACGATCCGACCCAGCTGAACCGGCAGGGCAACGACGTCGGCACGCAGTACCGGTCGGTCGTGTTCACGCATTCGGATGCGCAGCGCGACACGGCGCTCGACGTGATCCGCGAGCTTGAGCGCGAGCAGGTGTTCGGGCAGCCGATCGTCACGCAGGTCGTGCCGCTCGACGGCAACTACTGGCCGGCCGAGGACTATCACCAGAACTATTACGCGCGGAACCCCGGGCAGGGCTACTGCTCGGTCGTGATCGGGCCGAAGCTCGCGAAATTCCGGCAGAAGTTCTCGCACCGGCTGAAATCGCTGCGCGGCGCGTAAGCGCGCGCCCGGCGCAAGCCGGCGGAAACAGGCGTCAGGCCGCCTCGTTGCGCCATTGCGCGCACGCGGCGGCGATCTCGCGCGCGAGCGCGATGCACGACAGCGGCGCGGAGCCTTCCGCCTTGTTGTTGATCGTGATGATCACCGGCTGTCCGGCCAGCGCATAGCGCGCGGCCAGTTCGGCGAGCGCCGAGCGCGTGGCAGGATCCTCGTCGACGAGCTTGTCGAACGGCTCGTATTTCGCTTTCGCCTGTTCGTACTTGAAGCCGCCGTGCAGGCTCCAGCGCACGATCAGCGGGCCCGGTGCGTCGCCGTCGAGCAGCGCGAGCGCGGCGGCCTGGCGCAGCGGGTCGGGCATTCGCGCATGCAGGCCGACGCAGTAGCGCACGCCGAGCGCCGCGAGCGCGCGGATGAAGCGCGGCGTGAGCAGGCTCGCGTCGCGGATCTCGATCGCGTAGCGCGTGCCGTCGGCGTCGGGCGCGAGCGGCGGCAGTGCCGCGAAGAACGCGGTCAGCCGGTCGATCAGCGCGGCCGGCTCGGCAAGCAACGGGTCGGGCAGCGGCGAGAACTGGAACACGAGCACGCCGGCTTTCCGGCCGAGCCCTTCGAGGCACGGCTGCACGAATTCGCGGGTCGCGAGCTGCGCGTCGAGGAAGGTCGGGTTCGGCCCCGACGGCTCGCCGCGCCGGCCGCGGATCACCGCATCGGTCACCGATGCCGGCGCCTTCACGACGAAACGGAAATCGTCGGGCACCTGCTGCGCGTAGCGCAGGTAGTCGGCAACCGACAGCGGGCCGTAGAACGACCGGTCGAGGCTCACGCTCTTCAGGAGCGGATGCGCGCCGTACGCCTCGAGCCCTTCGCGCGACAGCTTCGTCTGCGCGAAATCGCCGTCGTAGACGATGCCGTTCCAGCCGGGGAAATACCACGACGACGTGCCGAGCCGGACGTTCGGCGGCAGGCCGGCCGCGGCGTCGGCGACGTCGGCTGCAATCGGTGCAGGCAGCACGCCGCGCTTGCGCCGGCCTTTTTTCGGCGGCGTGGCAGGCGGCGACGGTTCGTCCCACAGCAGGCCCGAGGAAGGCGCCGGATCGTCGTCGGCAGCGCGGGTGGGGATAGGGGCGGGCGGTGCCGGCGGCGCGCCATCCGGCGCGTGCGGCGTCACGTGTTCATCGGTGCTGGCGGGGCGGCCGTCGTCCGCCGGAGCAGGCGACGCGCGTGCAGCTTCCGCCGGCACGCCGAACAGGTCGAATTGCCCGTCGGCGTGCGACGGGTCCGCGTCGTCGCGCTGCTGTCGTTCCGGCGGCGCCTTGCGCCGCGTCCTGCCGTCACCCATGCATGCCCAGCGTGATGCGCCGCCTAGCGCGGCAGCGCGTGTTCGTACATATAGCGCCGCGACCACGGCAGCGTTTTCGCGCTGCGTCCGGCCTTGCGGCACACGATCTGGAAGATCGACACGTCGTCGTGCTCGAATGCATACGCGCAGCCGGCAAGATACACGCGCCAGATGCGGAATTTTTCGTCGTCGACGAGAGCTTTGGCCTGGTCGGCCTTGGCCTCGAAGTTTTCCGTCCAGATCTCGAGCGTGCGCGCATAGTGCCGCCGCAGGCTTTCGACGTCAACCGCCTCGAGTCCGCCGCGCTGCGCCGCTTCGAGCGCGAGGCTGATGTGCGGCAGCTCGCCGTCCGGGAACACGTAGCGGTCGATGAATTCGCCGCCGCCGAGCGCCGTCTCGCCGCTTTCGGCGTCGGTCGACGTGATTCCGTGGTTCATCGCGATGCCGTCGTCGGCGAGCAGGTCACGCACGCGCGAGAAGTAGAGCGGCAGGTTCTTGCGGCCGACGTGCTCGAACATCCCGACGCTCGTGATACGGTCGAACTGGCCATCGATCTCGCGGTAGTCCTGCAGGCGGATCTCGATCCTGTCCTCGAGCCCCGCGGCCTTCACGCGCGCGGTCGCAAGGTCGAACTGGTTCTGCGACAGCGTCACGCCGAGACACGTCGCGCCGAACTTCTGCGCGGCGCGCAGCACGAGCGCACCCCAGCCGCAGCCGATGTCGAGCAGGCGCTGGCCGGGCTCGAGCTGGATCTTCGTCAGGATGTGATCGATCTTCTTGATCTGCGCGGTGGCGAGATCCTCGTCGCCGTTCTCGAAGTACGCACACGAGTACACCATGTTCTCGTCGAGCCACAGCCGGTAGAACTCGTTCGAGACGTCGTAGTGATACTGGATCGCCTTCTTGTCGGTGCTCTTCGAGTGATTGAAGTAGCGCTTCACGCGCGCGAGCTTGCTCGCGCTCGTCACGGTGCTGCGGGCGAGCGAGTAGCCGATGTTGATGATGTCCGACAGCTTGCCCTCGATGTCGATCTTGCCCTTCACGTACGCCTCGCCAAGATTGTCGAGGCTCGGTTCGAGCAAGAGCGGCAGCGCCGACGCGCTGTTCACCTTCAGCGTGACCTGCGGTGCGCTGAAGGTGCCGAAATCGAGTTGATCGCCGTTCCACAGAACGAGGCGCGCCGGTATGTTCGCTTTCGCCCGTACTTCGTCCGCCCACTGTGCCAGCTTCTTTTCCCAGAACATTTGGATTCTCCGTTTGTTCGTTGAATCGAATACAGCCAAGTATCTTGACCGGCGCCCGCCGCTTGCGAGGCGGGCGCCCGGATGCAACACGAGACACGACCGGCGTGCGCCGGCGCCGCGCTTACGGCGACAGGCGCGAGATCGTCCAGCCCGGCGACGCTGTGGCGTCGCGCGTGTAGAGCAGGCGGTCGTGCAGTCGCGACGGGCGCCCTTGCCAGAACTCGATCGAGTCGGGCACGAGGCGGTAGCCGCCCCAGTGCGGCGGGCGCGGCGGGTTGTCGCCGTAGCGTTCGCTGATGGCCTTTTCGCGCGCTTCGAGCGTCGCGCGGCTGTCGATCACGGCGCTCTGGTCCGACGCCCATGCGCCGATGCGCGAACCGAGCGGGCGCGACGCGAAATAGCGGTCGCTTTCCTCGGCGCTGGTTTTCTCGATCCGGCCTTCGATGCGCACCTGGCGCTCGAGCTCGATCCAGTAGAACAGCAGCGCGGCTTGCGGATGCACGGCGAGATCGTGCCCCTTGCGGCTTTCGTAATTGGTGAAGAAGACGAACCCGCGTTCGTCGACGCCCTTGATGAGCACGATGCGTGCCGACGGCCGGCCGTCGTCGCCGACGGTCGCGAGCGTCATCGTGTTCGGCTCGGGCAGTTTGGCGGCGAGCGCCTCCTTGAACCAGCGATCGAACTGGGCGAGGGGGTCGTGAGCGACATCGGCTTCGTCGAGCGAAGCACGTGAATAGTTGATGCGGAGATCGGCGAGAGTCGTCATGTTATGCAAACGCTTCAATCTGGAACCATTGTAGCCAACGCGTGAGAAACGTGTGTGCACAGTGGCGCGTGCGAGCGGGGAGTTCAGGCAAAATAGAGGGCTGCACGACTTACGATTTCCTTGCTGCCATGTCTGCCGCCGACACCGCCCCGCCCAGTTCCTCTGATCTTACCCCGACCCCGGAAATCCAGCTTGACGTGGATCGAGCGCGGCGTTTCGGCGGCGTCGCGCGCCTGTACGGCGCGCCGGCCGCCGCCGCGTTCGAGCGTGCGCACGTCGCGGTGATCGGGATCGGCGGCGTCGGGTCGTGGGTGGCCGAGGCGCTTGCGCGCAACGCGGTCGGCACGCTCACGCTGATCGATCTCGACAACGTCGCGGAAAGCAATACGAACCGGCAGATCCATGCGCTCGACGGCAATTTCGGCAAGCCGAAGGTCGACGCGATGGCCGAGCGGATCGCGCAGATCGATCCCGCGTGCCGCGTGAACCGGATCGAGGATTTCGTCGAGCCCGACAACTTCGACGCGCTGCTCGGCGGCGGCTTCGACTACGTGATCGACGCGATCGACAGCGTGCGCACGAAGGTCGCGCTGATCGCGTGGTGCGTCGCGAAGCGGCAGCCGCTGATTGTCGTCGGCGGCGCGGGCGGGCAGCTCGATCCGACGCGCATCCGCATCGACGATCTCGCGCTGACGATCCAGGATCCGCTGCTGTCGAAGGTGCGCGCGCAGTTGCGCAAGCAGCACGGCTTTCCGCGCGGGCCGAAGGCGCGTTTCAAGGTCAGCGCCGTGTATTCGGACGAGCCGCTGATCTATCCGGAAGCCGCCGCGTGCGACCTCGAGGACGGTGCGGAGCCGTCCGCGGCCGCGCATGTCGCGGGGCTCAACTGTGCGGGATTCGGTTCGAGCGTGTGTGTGACCGCGAGCTTCGGGTTCGCGGCCGCCGCGCATGCGCTGCGCGCGATCGCGGCGCAGGCTGCCGGCTGAGCCCGCGACGCGCGGGCGCAAAGGGATGATGCTGCGGCGCGGGTAGTGCGCCGCGAGCGAGACGGCGATCCGGCCGGGCCGTTGCGGCCCGGCATGCCGGGCGTCAGTTGAGCGCCATGCTCAGCTTGCGTCGCCACCCGGCGACGAGGTCCGGGCGATCGCCCGCCAGCTCGAACACCGAGATCAACGTGCGGCGGCCGAGATCATCGCCGTACGCGCGGTCGCGCGTGACGATTTCCAGCAATTGCTCCACCGCGCCTTCGTACGCACGCCGCGCGATCAGGCTCTGCGCGAGGTCGAAGCGCGCGTCGAGATCGGCCGGGTTTGCCGCGATGCGTGCTTCGAGCGCGTCGGTCGGCGGCAGGTCGGCCGTGGCTTCGAGTGCGTCGAAACGCGTCTTGATCGCCTGGTAGCGCGGGTCGCCGTTCTGCACGGTCTGCGGCGACAGGCGTTCGGTCTCGGCGCGCGCGGCGTCGACCTGGTTGCTCGCGAGCAGCAGTTCGATCAGGTCGAGGCGCGCGTCGTCGAAGCCCGGGTTCAGCGCGAGCGCTGCTTCCAGGTGCGTGAGCGCATCGTCGTAGCGCTGCTCGGCCATCGCGTATTGCGCGGCGCGGCGCTCGGCTTCCTCGGGGGCCGGCAGCAGCCGGTCGAGGAACGCGCGCAACTGGCCTTCGGGCAGCACGCCGACGAACTGGTCGACCGGGCGGCCGTCGGCGAACGCGATCACGTGCGGGATGCTGCGCGTCTGGAAGTGCGCGGCCAGCTCCTGGTTCTCGTCGACGTTGACTTTCACGAGCTTCCAGCGGCCTTCGTAGTCGGCTTCGAGCTTTTCCAGCAACGGGCCGAGCGTCTTGCAGGGGCCGCACCACGGCGCCCAGAAGTCGACCAGCACGGGCGTGTCCAGCGACGCCTCGATGACGTCGTTCTCGAAAGTGGCAAGCGTGGTGTCCATGTCGTTCTCTTCGGTTCGAATATCGTCAGGATGAGGGCGGCGCCCCCTTTTTTCAACGCGGCTTCGACTCGGGCAGCGGAATCCACTCGGTCTCGCCCGGCACCTTGCCCATTTCCTGGCGCGTCCACGCCGCTTTCGCGCGCTCGATCGCCTCGCGGCTGCTGGCGACGAAATTCCATTCGATGAAGCGTTCGCCGTCGATCTTGTCGCCGCCGAGCAGCATCGCGCGCGCGCCGCTGCCGCTCGTCAGCGTGACCGTTGCGCCCGGCGCGAGCACGGCCATCCGTTCGGCCGGCACCGGCGTGCCGTCGATCGCGAGCTCGCCGTCGACCACGTAGACCGCGCGCTCCTCGTGCGATGCGTCAAGTTCGAGACGGCCACCGGCCGCGAATTCGGCCGCGACATACAGCGTGCGCGAGAATGTCGTGACGGGTGAGCGCAGCCCGAACGCGTCGCCGGCGATCACCGTCAGCGATACGCCGTCTTCGTCGCGCTTCGGCAGCGTGTCGGCCGGATGGTGCTCGAACGACGGCTCGATCGTCTCGTGCGCTTGCGGCAGCGCGACCCAGGTCTGGATCCCGTGCACGGTGTGACCGTTGGCGCGCTGCGCGTCGGGCGTGCGTTCGGAGTGGACGATCCCGCGGCCGGCCGTCATCCAGTTCACGTCGCCTGGCACGATTGCCTGCAGCGAGCCGAGGCTGTCGCGGTGCAGGATCGCGCCGTCGAACAGATAGGTGACGGTCGCGAGCCCGATGTGCGGATGCGGGCGCACGTCGAGCCCCGTGCCGGCCGGCAGCATGGCGGGACCCATGTGATCGAAGAAGATGAACGGGCCGACGAGGCGCGCGGCGAGTGCGGGCAGCGTGCGGCGCACCTGCAGGTTGCCGATGTCGCGCACGTGCGGCTTCAGCAGGGCTTTGATCGAGTCGGTCATGGCGGCTCCTGTGGGGCGGCGGGGGATGCCGGTCATTGTACTGGCCGCCCGCCGTCGATTCCATGCGCGCCGCGCGGGTATCGGGGCACACGGCGAAACCCGGTAGACTGACGCGCTTCTCAGGAAAGCGCCGGGCCGCCCCAAGTTTTCCTGACCCTCTCGGGGGGCTGGCGCGAAGCGACAGGGTGGGGGGCTTTGCAAAAACGATTCGAATCGAGGAGACACCGATGATGGCCCCGAAGGACTTGCTGCTCGCGCTGGTCGTGATCCTGGCGTGGGGCGTGAACTTCGTCGTGATCAAGGTCGGCCTGCACGGGATGCCGCCGATGCTGCTCGGCGCGCTGCGCTTCACGCTCGCAGCCGTGCCCGCGGTGTTCTTCGTGCGCCGGCCGCAGATTCCGTGGCGCCTGCTGGTGCTGTACGGCGCGACGATCCAGCTCGGCCAGTTCGTGTTCCTGTTCACCGGGATGTACGTCGGCATGCCGGCCGGGCTCGCGTCGCTCGTGCTGCAGTCGCAAGCATTCTTCACGCTCGTGTTCGCGATGCTGTTCCTTGGCGAGCGGCTGCGCGTGCAGAACCTGATCGGGCTCGCGATCGCCGCGGGCGGCCTCGTCGTGATCGCGGCACAGGGCGGTCGCGCGATGACGCTCGCGGGCTTCCTGCTGACGATCTGCTCGGCCGCGATGTGGGCGTTCGGCAATATCGTCACGAAGAAGGTCGGGAAAGCGAACCTCGTGTCGCTCGTCGTGTGGGCGAGCCTCGTGCCGCCCGTGCCGTTCTTCCTGCTGTCGCTGTGGTTCGAAGGGCCGCAGCGGATCGCGACCGCGCTCGCCGGGCTCAACGGCGCGTCGATCTTCGCGGTCGTCTATCTCGCGTTCGTCGCGACGCTGCTCGGCTACGGGCTGTGGAGCCGCCTGCTGTCGCGCTACCCGGCCGCGCAGGTCGCGCAGTTCTCGCTGCTGGTGCCGGTCGTCGGGCTCGCGTCGTCGGCGCTGCTGCTCGACGAACACCTGACGCAAACGCAGCTGATCGGCACCGCGCTCGTGATGGGCGGGCTCGCGGTGAACGTGTTCGGCGGGAAAGTGCTGAGCCGCTTCGCGGCATCGTGACGCGCCGGCACGCGGTGCGTGCCGGCGGCGGGGCAGGGCTGGCCGTCAGGCCATCCGGTTCTTCGCGAGCGGCGGATTTGCGGCGAAGTAGCGCTTGATGCCGCGGAAGATCGCGTCGGCCATCTGGTCGCGATAGCTGTCGTCGTTCAGCCGGCTCTCTTCTTCCGGGTTGCTGATGAACGCGGTCTCGACGAGGATCGACGGAATGTCGGGCGCCTTCAGCACCGCGAACCCGGCCTGCTCGACCGAGCCCTTGTGCAGCTTGTTGATGCCGCCGACTTCCTTCAGCACGTAATTGCCGTAGCGCAGCGAATCGCGGATCTGCGCGGTCGTCGACATGTCGAACAGCGCGCGGTTCACGGCCGCGTCCGCCGTCTTGATGTTGATGCCGCCGATCAGGTCCGACGAATTCTCCTTGTTCGCCATCCAGCGCGCCGCGGCGCTCGTCGCGCCGTGATCCGACAGCGCGAACACGGACGAGCCGCGCGCGGACGGCGTCGTGAACGCGTCCGCGTGGATCGACACGAAGAGATCCGCGCCCACGCGGCGCGCCTTCTGCACGCGTACGTTCAGCGGCACGAAGAAGTCCGCGTCGCGCGTCATCATCGCGCGCATGTTCGGCGCGCCGTCGATCTTTGCGCGCAGCTTCTTCGCGATGTCGAGCGCGATGTGCTTCTCGTACGTGCCGCCGCCGCCGATCGCGCCCGGATCCTCGCCGCCGTGGCCCGGATCGATCGCGACCGTCAGCAGGCGTACCGTGCCGCCCTTGCCGGATTTCGGCGCGGTGAACTTGTAGGTGTCGCCGTCGTCGTCGCTGTCGTCGCGGCGCGCGATGACGGGCGGCGGCTTGACGGCCGGCTTCGCGGGCGTCGAAGGCGTGCCGGCAGCCGGCGGCGTGTGCGGCGTGGCCGGCGTGTTCTGCGCGAAGCGCTGGAAGAACGCGTCGCTGTTGTCGCCGCCGGCCGGCGGCACCGGGGGCGTGCCCGGGCCGGCCAGCGTGGTCGGCGGCTGCATCTGCTGCGCGCGCGCCGTATCGTTGAGCGCCTGCTCCTTGCGTTCCGTCTGCGCGATCAGGTCGGACAGCGGATCGGGCGCGACGGCCGGATACAGGTCGAACACGAGCCGGTACTTGTAGGTGCCGACCGGCGGCAGCGTGAACACCTGCGGCTTCACCGAGCCTTTCAGGTCGAACACCATCCGCACGACGTGCGGCTGATACTGGCCGACGCGCACCGACTGGATCTGCGGGTCGTTCGGCGCGATCTTCGACACGAGGTCGCGCAGCGCCTGGTCGAGATCGAGGCCGGTCAGGTCGACGACGAGACGGTCGGGACCCTGCAGCAGTTGTTGGCTATTCTGCAGTGGCTGGTCGGATTCGATCGTGACGCGCGTGTAATCGCGCGCGGGCCACACGCGCACGCCGAGCACCGACGACGCGTGTGCGAGCCGCGGCGCGACGAGACCGAGCACCAGCGTCGACGCACCCGCGCACAGGATCTGGCGGCGCCGCCAGTTGTGCGTCGCGGTGGCCGCCGATTCGATCGAGCGGAACGGTTTGATCAACATCTTTCGAGACATGCCTTTCCTGAAGCGCTATACGCCCGGACGGTGAGGGCGCGGCCGTCGCCATCCACGTCGAGCGAGAAAACCAGATCGGGCACGCCGAGCAGGGCGCCCGCCTGTTGCGGCCATTCGACGAGGCAGATCGCGCTGGAATTGAAATATTCGCGAAAGCCTGCATCGGACCATTCGGCCGGATCGTTGAATCGATACAGATCGAAGTGATAGACCTCGAGTTCCCCATCGCTGCGTTCGAGCGCGTACGGCTCGACGAGCGTATAGGTCGGGCTGCGCACGCGGCCCTGGTGGCCGAGGCCGCGCAGGATCGCGCGCACGAGGGACGTCTTGCCCGCACCGAGATCGCCGACCAGCTGGATCTGCAGCCCGTCGAACGCATGCGCACGGGTGAGTTCGATGCGCGCCGCGTCGAGCGCGTGCGCGAAGCGGGTGCCGAAGGCCTCGGTCGCCGCTTCGTCGGCGAGCGCGATCACGCGCTCCGCGGACGGGGCGGGCAGCATGGCGGCATGAGGCGATTGGCTGGACGTGGCTGGCATTCTCGTAAAATAGTGCGATGAACCGATTACCGGAACTCGCCGCATCCGACAGACCTTCGACTCAGGCCGAAGGCGCGACGCCGTGCGCGCTCGATGATGCGGCGTTGACCGCGCTCGCCGCTCGCATCAGGGCGTGGGGGCGCGAATTGGGTTTCGGGGCGATCGGCATCAGCGATACCGATCTCTCGGATGCCGAAGCAGGCCTCGCCGCCTGGCTGGAAGCCGGATACCACGGCGAAATGGATTATATGGCGAAACATGGGATGAAACGCGCGCGCCCGGCCGAACTTGTGGCCGGTACGCGACGTGTGATTTCCGTGCGGCTCGCCTATTTGCCGGCCCAGACGGTCGCTGGCGACGCGCCCGGCGGCGAGCCCGGCGCGCTCGCACCGCACGACTGGCGCGCGCGCGAACGGGCGCGGCTCGACGATCCGCAGGCGGCCGTCGTGTCGATCTATGCACGCGGCCGCGACTATCACAAGGTGCTGCGCAACCGGCTGCAGACGCTCGCGGAGCGCATCGAGCGCGAGATCGGCGCGTTCGGCTACCGTGTGTTCACCGATTCGGCGCCGGTGCTCGAGGTCGAGCTCGCGCAGAAGGCCGGTGTCGGCTGGCGCGGCAAGCACACGCTGCTGTTGCAGCGCGATGCCGGCTCGCTGTTCTTCCTCGGCGAGATCTATGTCGACCTGCCGCTGCCGACCGACGCGCACACGTCGCCCGATACCGCACCCGAGACGCCGGGCGCGCACTGCGGCAGTTGCACGCGCTGCATCGACGCGTGCCCGACCGGCGCGATCGTCGAGCCGTACCGCGTCGACGCGCGCCGCTGCATCTCGTACCTCACGATCGAACTGAAAGGCAGCATCCCCGAAGCATTGCGGCCGATGATCGGCAATCGCGTGTACGGCTGCGACGACTGCCAGCTCGTGTGCCCGTGGAACAAGTTCGCACAGGCCGCCCCCGTCGCCGATTTCGACGTGCGGCATGGCCTCGACCGCGCGACGCTCGTCGAGCTGTTTGCGTGGGACGCCGACATGTTCGATACGCGGATGCAGGGCAGCGCGATCCGGCGCATCGGCTATGAAAGCTGGCTGCGCAATCTCGCGGTCGGGCTTGGCAATGCGCTGCGCGCGGATTCAGACCGGCTCGCGCCGCCGGCGCGCGACGCGATCGTCGCCGCGTTGCGCGCGCGGGCCGACGATCCGTCGCCGGTCGTGCGCGAGCATGTCGAATGGGCGCTGCGTGCCGCGTGAAGGCGGCGTAAAGTGTCGTCGGCGCGCGGCAGTGAGCACGCATACATCGGTCAGGAGAAGACAATGTTCAACGCAGTCATCGACGCGCCGTTCGGCAAGGTCGGCGTCCGCACGGACGCCGCGGTGGTGCGCGAGATCGTCTATCTGCCCGAATCGGTGAAGTCGGTCGATCCGGATTCGCCGCTCGCGAAGCGCGCGGTCAAGCAGATCGAACGTTATTTCGAGCGCGCGTCGGCGCGCTTCGACCTGCCGCTCGCCGAAGTCGGCAGCGCGTTCCAGCACCGCGTGTGGGACGTGATCAGCGATATCCCGCCCGGCACCGTGCTGACCTACGGCCAGGTCGCGAAGCGAATCGGCAGTGCGCCGCGCGCGGTTGGGCAGGCATGCGGCGCGAACTATTTCCCGCTCGTGATTCCATGCCATCGCGTCGTTGCGGCGGGCGGCCTCGGCGGCTTCGCGAACCACGACGACAACGGCTATTACCAGAAAGTGAAGCGCTGGCTGCTGGCGCACGAAGGCGTGCCGTACTGATGAGTGAACCATTGATGACCCCCGAAGCCGACGGCGATGCCGCCGCGGCCTCGCCCGCGCTGCTCGCGAGCCGCGCGTCGATCGACGTGTTCTGCGATGCGCTGTGGCTGGAGCACGGGCTCGCGCGCAACACGCTCGACGCATACCGGCGCGATCTGGTGCTGTTTTCCCAATGGCTGGCCGAGACGCACGACGCGCCGCTCGATGTGGCCGACGAGGCGATGGTGACGGGCTACATCGCCGCGCGCAGCGACGGCAAGGCGACGTCGTCGAACCGGCGGCTGTCGGTGTTCCGTCGCTACTACGGCTGGGCCGTGCGCGAGCATCGCGTGAGCGCCGACCCGACGCTGCGGATCACGTCCGCGAAACAGGCGGCGCGGTTTCCGTCGACGTTGTCCGAGGCGCAGGTCGAGGCGCTGCTCGGCGCGCCCGACGTCGGTACGCCACTCGGACTGCGTGATCGCACGATGCTCGAACTGATGTATGCGAGCGGGCTGCGCGTGAGCGAGCTCGTGACGCTGAAGACGGTCGAGGTCGGCCTGAACGAAGGCGTCGTGCGCGTGATGGGCAAGGGTTCGAAGGAGCGGCTCGTGCCGTTCGGCGAAGTCGCGCACGGCTGGATCGAGCGCTACCTGCGCGACGCGCGGCCGGCGCTGCTCGGTGCGCGCGCGGCCGATGCGCTGTTCGTGACCGCGCGCGGCGACGGGATGACGCGCCAGCAGTTCTGGAACATCATCAAGCGTCACGCGCAGCAGGCCGACGTGCGCGCGCACCTGTCGCCGCACACGCTGCGGCATGCGTTCGCGACGCACCTGCTGAACCACGGCGCCGACCTGCGCGTCGTGCAGATGCTGCTCGGCCACAGCGACATCTCGACTACGCAGATCTACACGCATGTCGCGCGCGAGCGGCTGAAGACGCTGCACGCGCAGCACCATCCGCGCGGCTAGCCCGCCCGGTGCGTGCCGCCGTGCGCGCCGGCCGGTGTCAGACCAGGTCATGCAGCTTGTGCTTCAGCACCTTGCCGGTCGATGCGGCCGGCAGCGCGTCGAGCACGCGGATGTGCGCAGGGCGCTTGTAAGGCGTGAGCCGTTCCGCGCACCACGCGTGCAGTGCGGCTTCGTCCGCCGTCGCACCGGGCGCCAGCTCGACGAACGCGAGCACTTCCTCGTTGCCTTCGACCGCGCGCCCGATCACGGCCGCCTGCACGACGTCCGGATGCGCGTTCAGCACCTGCTCGACTTCGACCGGATACACGTTGAAGCCCGACCGGATGATCAGCTCCTTGCTGCGGCCCGCGATCGTCACCGCGCCATCGGCCTCCTGTCGCGCGAGATCGCCGGTGCTCAGCCAGCCGTCCGGCGACACGGCCGCGCGCGTCGCGTCCGCGTTGCGGTAGTAGCCGAGCATCACGTTCGGCCCGCGCACGCGGATCTCGCCGACTTCGCCCGATGGCACGTCGGTGCCGTCCGGCGCGACGATCCGTATCTCGACGCCCGGAATCGGCACGCCGACCGAACTGTCGTCACGCGGCGCGTCGAGCGGCGTCTGCGTGATCGTCGGGCTGCTTTCGGTCATCCCGTAACCGTTGTGCAACGGCACGCCGTACTGGCGCTCGACGCGCGCCTTCAGGTTCGCGTCGAGCGGCGAGCCGCCCGAATACGCGAAGCGCAGGCGCGGCGCGTGCCATGCGTGGCCGTGCGTGTGCAGGTGTTCGAGCAGCTTCGCGTGCATCGCGGGCACGCCCTGGAAGATCGTCACGCCTTCGTCGGCGAGCGCGACTCGCACGGCTTCCGGCGAGAAGCGCGGCGCGAGCCGCAGCGTCGCGCCGGCGTACAGGCTGCCGAGGCAGACCGACGCGAGCCCGTACACGTGCGACACGGGCAGCACCGTGTAGACGACGTCGTCGGGCGACACACGGCGCAGCGTGCTCGACGTTGCGGCGATGAACAGCAGGTTGCGGTGCGACAGCATCACGCCTTTCGGCGTACCTGTCGTGCCGGTCGTGTAGATCAGCGCCGCACATTGCGCGGCGCCGTCGGCCGCGACCGGTTCGGCGGGCGCGCTCGCGTCGACGCGATACGACCACGCGCCGATCTCGACCGGCAGCGCGCTGGCGGGCGTCGCGCCGAGCCGCGCGGCATGTGCCCGTGCGTCGGGCGATGCGTCCGTCGCGAATGCGACCAGCTTCGGGCGCGCGTGCGCGGTAATCGCATCGAGTTCGCCGGCCGACAGCCGTGCGTTCGACACGAGCGCCCACGCGTCGAGACGGGCGACCGCGAACAGCAGCACGATCTGCGCGACGCAGTTTTCCGCGACGATCATCACGCGGTCGCCGCCCTGTACGCCGAGGCTCGCGAGCCGCGCGGCCGCCGCATCGACGGCCTGCGCCAGCTCGCCGTACGACAGGCGGCGCGCATCTTCGATCAGCGCCGGATGCGCGGGCGCCTGCGCGGCCCAGCGCGCGGGCACGTCGGCGATACGGCGCGGCAACGCGGCGAGCAGGGCGTCGACGTCGAGCGGCTCGGATGAACGGATGGACGAGGGCATGGCGTCTCCAGAAAAGGGGGCGGCTTGACGATGTTTGCGAACGATCGTGCCACGACGGCGCACGCGCCACAATCGGCCAATCGGGCAATAGCACTTCGCGATGTCCGCAATGATGACGGGCGGAATCGTGGCGGCGGCGCGGGCGGCCGTCCGGCGGAAAACGGGCCGCGAGTATAACTCCGGCCCGCGCACACGGCCGCCCGCCCGCCGGTCGTTCGCCATTAAAATGCCGCCATGAGCAAATCCAGACACGTGTCCGAAACCCCCGCGACCCAGCTGTTGCGCCGCCATGGCGTGACGTTCGGCGAGCATCCGTACGACTACGTCGAGCACGGCGGCACCGGCGAATCGGCGCGCCAGCTCGGCGCGGACGAGCACTGCGTCGTGAAGACGCTCGTAATGGAAGACGAGCACGCGAAGCCGCTGATCGTGCTGATGCACGGCGACCGCACCGTGTCGACGAAGAACCTCGCGCGGCAGATCGGCGCGAAGCGCGTCGAGCCGTGCAAGCCCGAGGTCGCGAACCGCCATTCGGGCTATCTCGTCGGCGGCACGTCGCCGTTCGGCACGCGCAAGACGATGCCTGTCTACGTCGAGGCGACGATCCTCGAATTGCCGACGATCTACCTGAACGGCGGCCGTCGCGGCTACCTCGTCAGCCTCGCGCCGGCGGTACTCGTGTCGCTGCTCGGCGCGCAGCCGGTGCAGTGCGCGAGTGTCGACTGAGGGTTTCACCTTCGTGGCACCCCGCGCCCGTTCGGTAGAATGGGCGCCGTTTCGGCCTGCCGGCTCGCCGTGCACGGCCGTCCCTTTACCGATACGTTGAAAGAAGAGTCCTCCGCATGCAGATCCTGCTCGCCGCCCTCGTTGCCTACCTGATCGGTTCGGTGTCGTTCGCCGTCGTCGTCAGTTCCGCGATGGGCCTGGCCGACCCGCGTTCGTACGGGTCGAAGAATCCCGGCGCGACCAATGTGCTGCGCAGCGGCAACAAGAAGGCCGCGATCCTGACGCTCGTCGGCGACGCGTTCAAGGGTTGGGTTGCCGTCTGGCTCGCACGACGCCTGGGCCTGCCCGACGTCGCCGTCGCGTGGGTCGCGATCGCCGTGTTTCTCGGCCACCTCTATCCGGTGTTCTTCCGCTTCCAGGGCGGCAAGGGCGTCGCGACCGCGGCCGGCGTGCTGCTCGCCGTGCACCCGGTGCTCGGGCTCGCGACCGCGCTGACCTGGCTGATCGTCGCGTTCTTCTTCCGTTACTCGTCGCTCGCGGCGCTGGTGGCGGCCGTATTCGCGCCGGTGTTCGACGTGTTCCTGTTCGGCACGGGCCACAACCCGGTCGCGTGGGCCGTGCTTGCGATGAGCGTGCTGCTCGTGTGGCGTCACCGCGGCAACATTTCGAAGCTGTTGGCGGGGCAGGAGAGCCGGATCGGCGACAAGAAGAAGGCGGCCGCGGACGGCGGCGCGCAGGACGGCGGGAAAGCCTGAGAAAGCGCGGCGCCTGCCGCGCGCCGGGCGCGCCGCGTGTGCGGGGCCCGGCGGGATGACGTGACGGATCGGCTGGCGATCAGTCGCGGAAGTTGTTGAAGTCGAGCGGCGTGTCGGTCACGTCCTTGCGCAGCATCGCGATCGTGCTCTGCAGGTCGTCGCGCTTGGTGCCCGAGATGCGCACCGCATCGCCCTGGATGCTCGCCTGCACCTTGATCTTGCTGTCCTTCACGAGCCGCACGATCTTTTTCGCGAGATCGCCGGTCACGCCCTTCTTCACGGTGACGATCTGCTTGACCTTGTCGCCGCCGATCTTCTCGACCTTGCCGTAGTCGAGGAAGCGCACGTCGACGTTGCGCTTGGCCAGCTTGCCGATCAGCACGTCCTTGACCTGGCCGAGCTTGAAATCGTCGTCGGCGAACAGCGTCAGCTCGCGTTCCTTCTGCTCGACGCGCGCGTCGGAGCCCTTGAAGTCGAAGCGCGTCGAAATTTCCTTGTTCGACTGCTCGATGGCGTTCTTCACTTGGATCATGTTCGCTTCGGAAACGACGTCGAACGATGGCATGGTTTTCTCCCTTGAGATGCGGGCACCCGGCTCGCGCGCGGGCACTCGCTATAATTGCGGACTGTTTGCCATTTTACCGATGCCCCTCCGTTTGCCCAAGGCCGGCCATGCGCCGCCCGGGCGGACGTGACCGCGAATGCCGATGCCCTCTGACGATTCCGCCCTGTCGCTGCTCCCCGATCATCCGCTCGCCGCGCACAACACGTTCGGCATCGCCGCGACCGCGCGCCTTGCCGCGCGCATCACGCATGCGTCGCAGTTCGAGGCGCTGCACCGCGACCCGCGTGTCGCGAACCTGCCGCAGTTCGTGCTCGGCGGCGGCAGCAACGTCGTGTTCACGCGCGATTTCGACGGCGTTGTGCTGTTCGACGAGATCAGCGGCCGCCGTGTCGTGCGCGAGGACGACGACGCGTGGTACGTCGAGGCAGGTGGCGGCGAGAACTGGCACGCATTCGTCGCGTGGACGCTCGAGCACGGGATGCCGGGCCTCGAGAACCTCGCACTGATTCCCGGCACCGTGGGCGCCGCGCCGATCCAGAACATCGGCGCGTACGGCCTCGAAATGAAGGCGTATTTCGACTCGCTGGTCGCGGTCGAGCTGGCGACGGGGCGCAGCGAGCGCTTCGACGCCGCGCGCTGCGCGTTCGGCTACCGCGACAGCTTCTTCAAGCGGGAAGGGCGCGGCCGGTTCGCGATCGTGTCGGTGACGTTCCGGCTGCCGAAGCAATGGGCGCCGCGGCTCGGCTACGCGGACGTCACGCGCGAGCTCGACGCGCGCGGCATCGCGACCGATGCGACGACGCCGAGCGACGTGTTCGACGCGGTCGTCGCGATCCGCCGCGCGAAGCTGCCCGATCCGCTCGTGCTCGGCAACGCGGGCAGTTTCTTCAAGAATCCGGTGATCGATGCCGCGCAGTTCGCGGCGCTGCGCGCCCGCGCACCCGAGGTCGTGTCGTATCCGCAGCCGGACGGGCACGTGAAGCTGGCGGCCGGCTGGCTGATCGACCGCTGCGGCTGGAAGGGCCGGGCACTCGGTGCGGCGGCCGTGCACGACCGCCAGGCGCTCGTGCTCGTCAATCGTGGCGGTGCGACGGGCGCCGACGTGCTCGCGCTGGCGCAGGCGATCCAGGCCGACGTGCGTGCGCAATTCGGGGTCGAGCTGGAAGCTGAGCCGGTCTGCCTGTAACGCGGGTTCCGCGCCGCTTTCCGCGCGCCCAAACAAAAAGCGCCGATCGTCGATCGGCGCTTTTTTTACGCGTGTGCGTTCCGGAGCCTCAGTGCTTGAGGCGGCCGAGCAGCAGGAACTCCATCAGTGCCTTCTGCACGTGCAGGCGGTTTTCCGCCTCGTCCCAGACGACGCTCTGCGGGCCATCGATCACGCCGGCCGTCACTTCCTCGCCGCGGTGCGCGGGCAGGCAGTGCATGAAGAGCGCATCCGGGTTCGCATGGCCCATCATTTCCTCGTCGACGCACCAGTCGGCAAACGCCTGCTTGCGCGCTTCGTTCTCGGCTTCGAAGCCCATGCTCGTCCACACGTCGGTGGTGACGAGATCGGCGCCCTTGCACGCTTCGTTCGGATCGTCGAACACCTCGTAGAACGGCGCGCTGCCGGGCGCCACGAGCTTCATGTCGAGCGCATAGCCGGGCGGCGTGGACAGGCGCAGCTTGAAGCCGAGGATCTGCGCGGCTTCGATCCACGTGTAGAGCATGTTGTTCGCGTCGCCGACCCATGCGACGGTCTTGCCGGCGATCGGGCCGCGGTGCTCGTAGTACGTGAAGATGTCGGCGAGCACCTGGCACGGGTGGTAGTCGTTCGTCAGGCCGTTGATCACCGGCACGCGGGAGTTTTCCGCGAAGCGCGTGATGACCTCCTGCTCGAACGTGCGGATCATGATGATGTCGACCATCCGCGAGATGACCTGCGCGGAATCCTCGACGGGTTCGCCGCGGCCGAGCTGCGTGTCGCGCGTGCTCATGAAGACGGCGTGGCCGCCGAGCTGGAAGATCCCGGCCTCGAACGACAGGCGCGTACGCGTCGAGCTCTTCTCGAAGATCATCGCGAGCGTGCGGTCGTGCAGCGGGTGATAGGTCTCGTAGTTCTTGAACTTGCGCTTCAGGATACCCGTGCGTTCGAGCACGTACTCGTAGTCTTCCAGCGAGAAATCCTTGAACTGCAGGTAGTGACGAATGGTTTTGGCGGTCATGAAGCGAAATACGGCGGGTTTCACCCGGCAGCGAGGCCGGACGGCGCCGCCGTCGGGTGTGGATAACTCAAAGCAGCATAAAGGATTTTCTGTGCTTTGACGAGCCGCGGAGCGAAGCGGGGCACGATCGCGACAGGCAGCGGACGGCGCGGGAAGGCGGCCGTCGGGACGACGCGCGATGGCGCGCTGCGGTATAATCCGAAAGTTTTCTCCAGCCCGGCAGGCAAGGCTTTTCGCGCTCTGCCGGACACAAGCCGTGCGCTGCACAAATCCGGTGCAGTCCACCGGCGGCGCGCATCGACGTCCCGTTTTCGGGATGCCGGGATGCTTGTGCCGCCGTCCATTCCAGCTTTGTGTTCGCGTTTCCAGGCGCCGTTGCCTGGACATCGCCGGGCCGTCACTTGGGTAACCACATGGCTGAAACCCCTCCGACCGAATTCTTCATCCAGGGCATCACGAAAGACGGGAAAAAGTTTCGCCCGAGCGACTGGTCGGAACGTCTGGCCGGTGTGATGGCCTGCTTCGGGCCGGGGGCGAGCGGGCCGAATGCGCGCCTCAAGTATTCGCTGTACGTGCGTCCGACGATGCTCGGCGACCTGAAATGCGTGATCCTCGATTCGCGGCTGCGCGACATCGAACCGATGGCTTTCGATTTCGTGCTGAATTTCGCGAAGGACAACAACCTCGTCGTCACCGAGGCGTGCGAACTGCCGGATTACAACGCGAAGAAGTGATGCCGACGGGCGAGGGCGCGAGCAGCGCCCGCCCCGGCAAGTGCCGCCGCCCCGCATGATGCGCAGGCGGCAGACGACAAAAAAGCCCGCCTAGGCGGGCTTTTTTGCGATCGCAGGAAACAGGAACGCCCGCGCGAGCGGGCGCACCGGATTTACGCTGCTGCCTGCAGGCCCTTGACGGCTGCGGCCAGGCGGCTCTTGCTGCGAGCGGCCTTGTTCTTGTGAACGATCTTCTTGTCGGCGATCGTGTCGATCGTCTTCACGGCAGCCTTGAACAGCTCGGCAGCCTTTGCTTGGTCGCCGGCGTCAACAGCCTTGCGAACCGACTTGATCGCGGTACGGAATTTCGAGCGCAGCGCCGAGTTGTGCGAGTTTGCCTTCGCGGCCTGGCGGGCGCGCTTGCGTGCTTGTGCGGAGTTAGCCATGACGGTTCCTTATCCTGTCCTGTTTCCAGAGCTTGGAGCCTGACGGCCAAGCGCTGCTTTTCGATCCGTCCCCTGAGAACGATTGCCCAGGGGCGCATAAAAAAACGGTGATTTTAACCGAGGCTAGGACATGAAAACGGCAGTTGCCGTGCATGTACGAGCCCAGAAACCGGAGATTATAGCAACAAAATCAAGCGTGTGGCAAGTTCGAAGTGACATTCGCCGGACGGGGCGCCGGCGGCGTGCGCGCTTTTCGGCATCGGCCGCTGGCCGGGTCGCGCAACGTCCGTATAATAAGCGCCCCATGAATCTATTCAGAGCCCTGCTGACGGTCAGCGGCTTCACGCTGCTGTCGCGCGTGACCGGACTGGCCCGCGAGACGCTGATCGCCCGTGCGTTCGGTGCCAGTCAATATACCGACGCGTTCTACGTCGCTTTCCGCATTCCGAACCTGCTGCGCCGCCTGTCCGCCGAAGGCGCGTTCTCGCAGGCGTTCGTGCCGATCCTCGCCGAGTTCAAGAACCAGCAGGGGCACGATGCGACGAAGGCGCTCGTCGACGCGATGTCCACCGTGCTCGCGTGGGCGCTTGCCGTGCTGTCGGTCCTCGGGATCGCCGGCGCGTCGTGGGTCGTGTTCGCGGTCGCGTCCGGCCTGCACTCCGATGGCCAGGCGTTCCCGCTCGCGGTCACGATGACGCAGATCATGTTCCCGTACATCGTGTTCATCTCGCTGACGACGCTGGCGTCCGGCGTGCTCAACACATACAAGAGCTTCTCGCTGCCCGCGTTCGCGCCGGTGTTGCTCAACGTCGCGTTCATTGCCGCAGCCGTGTTCGTCGCGCCGCACCTGAAGGTGCCGGTCTACGCGCTCGCGTGGGCCGTCATCGTCGGCGGCGTACTGCAGTTCCTCGTGCAGATGCCGGGGCTGAAGAAGATCGACATGGTGCCGCTGATCGGCCTGAACCCGCTGCGCGCACTGCGCCACCCGGGCGTGAAGCGCGTGCTCGCGAAGATGGTGCCCGCGACGTTCGCGGTGTCGGTCGCGCAGCTGTCGCTGATCATCAACACCAACATCGCGTCCCGGCTCGGGCAGGGCGCCGTGTCGTGGATCAACTACGCCGACCGCCTGATGGAATTCCCGACGGCGCTGCTCGGCGTCGCGCTCGGCACGATCCTGCTGCCGAGCCTGTCGAAGGCGCACGTCGACGCCGATTCGCATGAGTATTCGGCGCTGCTCGACTGGGGGCTGCGCGTCACGTTCCTGCTCGCGGCGCCGAGCGCGCTCGCGCTGTTCTTCTTCGCGACGCCGCTCACCGCGACGCTGTTCAACTACGGCAAGTTCGACGCGCATACCGTCACGATGGTCGCGCGCGCGCTCGCGACCTATGGGATCGGCCTCGTCGGCATCATCCTGATCAAGATCCTCGCGCCGGGCTTCTATGCGAAGCAGGACATCAAGACGCCCGTGAAGATCGCGATCGGCGTGCTGATCGTCACGCAGATCTCGAACTACGT
The DNA here is from genome assembly GCF_029962485.1 of Burkholderia cepacia. Classification (NCBI taxonomy): domain Bacteria; kingdom Pseudomonadati; phylum Pseudomonadota; class Betaproteobacteria; order Burkholderiales; family Burkholderiaceae; genus Burkholderia; species Burkholderia cepacia. Next base: position 2,879,963 of record NZ_CP073637.1, on the reverse strand, counting down.
GTTCGTGCCGCTGATCGGCCACGCGGGCCTGACGCTGAGCATTGGCGTGGGCGCGTGCCTGAATTCGCTGCTGCTGTTCCTCGGGCTGCGCAAGCGCGGCATCTACCAGCCGTCGCCGGGCTGGCTGCGCTTCTTCGTGCAGCTCGTCGGCGCGACACTCGTGCTCGCGGGCCTGATGCACTGGTGCGCGATCAGTTTCGACTGGACGGGGATGCGCACGCAGCCGCTCGACCGCATCGCGCTGATGGCGGCGTGCCTCGTGCTGTTCGCTGCACTATATTTCGGTATGTTGTGGGTGATGGGCTTCAAATACGCATACTTCAGAAGGCGCGCCAAGTGACGACCGCAATGACCCGCGTCCTCGACTACTTCAGCACGCTCGTGGCGGACGACGACAGTCTGCCCGTCACGGAAACCGCGCTGTCGCTGGCGCAGGACGCGTATCCCGACCTCGACCTGCAGGGTACGCTGGCCGAACTCGACATGCTGGCGGCGCGGCTGCGCCGGCGCTTCGCCGACGATGCGGACCTGAAGGGCCGCGTTGCCGCGCTGAACGACTTCTTCTTCCGCGAACTCGGCTTCTCGTGCAATCACAACGATTACTACGACCCCGATAACAGCCACCTGAACGCCGTGCTGAAGCGGCGGCGCGGGATCCCGATCTCGCTGTCGGTGCTGTACCTGGAGCTCGCCGAGCAGATCGGCGTGCCGGCCCGCGGCGTGTCGTTCCCCGGCCATTTCCTGCTGCGCGTCACGCTGCCGGACGGCGACCTGATCATCGATCCGACCAACGGTCATTCGCTGTCCGAAGCCGAGATGGTCGAGATGCTCGAGCCGTACGTCGCGCGCGCGGCCGGTGCGGTCGACAGTGCATTGCGCGCACTGCTGCAACCGGCGACGAGCCGCGAGATCATCGCGCGGATGCTGCGCAACCTGAAGACGATCTATCTGCAGACGGAACGCTGGCAGCGGCTGCTCGCGGTGCAGCAGCGGCTCGTGATCCTGTTGCCCGAGCAGCTCGACGAGGTGCGCGACCGCGGTTTTGCGTATGCGCGGCTCGACTACCTGCGTCCCGCGCTCGAGGATCTCGAGCAGTATCTCGGCGAGCGGCCCGAGGCGGACGACGCGACCGTCGTCGAATCGCAGGTCACCGAATTGCGGCAGCGGATGCAGCGCGACGGCGAGGACTGAGCCGCCATCGCGCCGTTTCCGGAGCAAGAAAAAACGCCCGCATCGCGGGCGTTTTTCATGGTCGTTTACTTCGGCTGCATCCGGATCGCGCCGTCGAGGCGGATCACTTCGCCATTGAGCATCGGATTCTCGACGATCTGGCGCACCAGCATCGCGTATTCGGCCGGTTTGCCGAGCCGCGGCGGGAACGGCACCATCGCGCCGAGCGCGTCCTGCACATCCTGCGGCATGCCGAGCAGCATCGGGGTCTCGAACAGGCCCGGCGCGATCGTCATCACGCGGATGCCGCTGCGCGACAGGTCGCGCGCGATCGGCAGCGTCATGCCCGCGACACCGGCCTTCGATGCCGCATAGGCGGCCTGGCCGATCTGTCCGTCGAAGGCGGCGACCGACGCGGTGCTGACGATCACGCCGCGCTCGCCTTCCGCGGTCGGCGCGGTCGCGGCCATCGCGGCCGCTGCGAGCCGGATCATGTTGAATGTGCCCACCAGGTTCACGTTGATCGTCTTCGCGAACACGTCGAGCGGGTGTGCGCCGTCCTTGCCGACGGTTTTCGCGGCCGGCGCGATGCCCGCGCAGTTCACGAGGCCGCGCAGCGTGCCCGCGTGCGTGGCCGCGTCGACGGCCGCCTGTGCGTCGGTTTCGCTCGACACGTCGCAGCGCACGAATACGCCGCCCAGTTCGGTCGCGAGCGCAGTGCCTGCCGCTTCGTTCAGGTCGGCGAGCACGACCGTGCCGCCGGCCTGGGCAAGCATCCGTGCGGTGCCGGCGCCGAGGCCCGATGCGCCGCCCGTGATCAGAAACACGTTGCCGCGAATTTCCATGCCTGTCTCCTGTCGACCGCCCTTGGCGCTTTAGCGCTTAGGGAGGTCCCATGCAAAGCGTCGACCGCCCTTGGCGCTTTAGCGCTTAGGGCGATCCCATGCAAAGCGGTTGTTCTGTCCGATGCGGATCCATCGACTGAAAGGCCAGCGCGCCGCGAGTGGACGCGACACGCATTCGAGCGATTGTACGGGGCGTCGTTACGCGAAGGAGATAAACGCACGGTCGTGCGAATCCAGGCCGGGCAAAAAAAAGCCGCCCGGGAAGGGCGGCTCTTGCGGGTGCGCGACGCGCTGCTTACTTCAGCGCGTCAAACGCGCGCTCGCGGATTTCCTCGACGGCGCCGAGGCCCGAGATCTTGCGATACTGCGGTGCCTTCAGGCCGTTTTCCTCGCCGCGCTGCGCCCAGTCGCCGTAGTACGTGATCAGCGGCTTGGTCTGCGCTTCGTACACTTCGAGACGCTTCTTGACGGTTTCTTCCTTGTCGTCGTCGCGCTGGATCAGCGGTTCGCCCGTCACGTCGTCGTGGCCCTCGACCTTCGGCGGGTTGAACTTGACGTGGTACGTGCGGCCCGATGCCGGGTGCGTGCGGCGGCCGCTCATGCGCTCGATGATTTCCGAGAACGGGACGTCGATTTCGAGCACGTAGTCGATCGCGACGCCGGCTTCCTTCATCGCGTCAGCCTGCGCGATCGTGCGCGGGAAACCGTCGAACAGATAGCCATTCGCGCAGTCGGATTCCTTCAGGCGCTCCTTGACGAGGCCGATGATCAGCGCGTCCGGCACGAGCTTGCCGGCGTCCATGTAGCCCTTCGCCTCGACGCCGAGCGGCGTGCCGGCCTTCACGGCCGCGCGCAGCATGTCGCCGGTCGAGATTTGCGGGATGCCGAACTTTTCCTTGATGAAGTTTGCCTGGGTGCCCTTTCCCGCGCCGGGCGCGCCCAACAGGATCAAACGCATGGTGATATCTCCAAGTATGTAGATTCGTGTGGCGAGCCTCAAAGGCGTCGGCGACAGCGGGCGCGGGGCTTGCCTGGCGCGCGGCGGGCTGGTCTGATGCGGCGCGTCGAGTTGGGCGACGCGCGGCTGCCGGCAGGGCCGCGGGCGGGGTCAAGCGAGGACGCGTTGGTCGCGGACGGCTCGCACAATCGCCTGATTATGCCACGGGTTATTTTGAACCCGGCTGAAAAAGGGCCTGCACGCGCGTGAGATCGGCCGGCGTGTCGATTCCGGCTTCGGGCGCGGACTCGGTGATCAGCACTGCGATGCGCTCACCGTGCCACAGCGCGCGCAGCTGTTCGAGCTGCTCGGCCTGCTCGATCGGCGCCTGCGCGAGCGACGGATAGGTGCGCAGGAAACGCGCGCGATACGCATAGAGCCCGATGTGCCGGTAGACCGGGAAAGCCGGTGCCGGCATGGTCGCGACGTCCGGCCAGTGCGGCTGGTACGCGTCGCGGCTCCACGGAATCGGCGCGCGCGAGAAGTACAGCGCGACGCTCTGCGCGTCGAGCGCGACCTTCACGACGTTCGGGTTGAACACGTCGGCCGCGTCGTGGATCGGGTGGGCGGCGGTCGCGATCGCGCAGGCCGGATGCGCGGCGAGGTGCGACGCCACGTCGCGCACGAGCACGGGGTCGATCAGCGGCTCGTCGCCCTGCACGTTGACGACGACGGTGTCGTCGCTCCACCCGAAGGCCGCCGCGACTTCCGCGAGCCGGTCGGTGCCGGACGGATGGTCGGCACGCGTGAGCACCGCTTCGAAGCCGTGGTCGCGCGCCGCGTCGAGCACGCTCTGCGCGTCGGAGGCGACGAGCACCTGCTGCGCGCCTGCTTCGCGTGCGCGCTCGGCGACGCGCACGACCATCGGCTTGCCGCCGAGATCGGCGAGCGGCTTGTTCGGAAGGCGCGTCGACGCGAGCCGGGCGGGAATGACGGCGATGAAGGGTTGCGGGTGAGTCATCGGGGATGAGCGGTGAGGAGAGCGGGGCGGGCGGCGCGTCCGGAGCCGGTCGGCCGGCAGGGTTCGGTACCCCGGCCGAGGCCGGGGCGCTGTCGGGCGGCTTAGCGGCCGGCCGGATCGACCGGCGTGCCTTCGACGGTCTGGCGCGCTTCGTCGACGAGCATCACGGGGATGCCGTCGCGGATCGGGTAGGCGAGCTTGTCCGCGTTGCAGATCAGCTCCTGCGCGGCGCGGTCGTAGTGGAGCGGGCCTTTGCAGATAGGGCACACAATGATTTCAAGCAGGCGAGCGTCCACGGAGTTTCTCCACAACGAGGGCAATGAGGCGAGGGTCGAGCGCGGCTTCGACGGGGACCACCCACAGTCGAGCGTCGCGCCAGGAAGCGCCCAATTTTACTGCATCCTTCTCGGTGATCAGGATTGCGTCGACGGCATCGTCGACGAACGGATTGTCGGCGAACGCGTAGTGGTCGGGCAGCGCGCGCGTCGCCGGCGCGAGACCGGCCGCGCGCAGCGTCGCGAAGAAGCGTTCCGGCGCGCCGATGCCGGCCGCGGCGAGCACGCGCTCGTGAGCGAACTGCGACAGCGGACGGCGCAGCGCGGGCTGGTCGAGGTGCCACGCGGCGCCCGGCTTCAGCGCGAGCGCATAGGTGTCGGGCCAGGGCGGCAGCGCGCCGCTGTACGGATCGTTGACGAGCGTCGCGTCGCGGTGCCGCGACAGCGGCTCGCGCAGCGGCCCGGCCGGCAGCAGGAAGCCGTTGCCGCCAAGCCGGTGGTCGAACACGACGAGTTCGACCGTGCGCGCGAGGCGGTAGTGCTGCAGGCCGTCGTCGCTGACGATCACGTCGACGTCCGGATGCGCGGCGCGCAGCGCCTGCGCGGCCGCGACGCGATCGGGGCACACCCACACGGGCGCGCCGGTGCGGCGGGCGATCAGCAGCGGTTCGTCGCCGCCGACGCCAGCGCGCGACGCGGGCGTGACGGCGGTCGGCGCCTTCACGTTCGCGCCGTAGCCGCGCGACACGACGCCAGGCGTGAAGCCGGCCGCGCGCAATGCGTCGACGAGTGCGATCACGGTGGGCGTCTTGCCGGTGCCGCCGACAGTCACGTTGCCGACCACGACGACCGGTACGCCGACGTCGACCGGCTGTTTCCACCCCTGCGTGTAGGCGGTACGTCGCAGCGCTGCGCACAGGCCGAACACGCAGGCGAACGGCGTGAGCGCCCAGGCGAGCGCGCCGCGCCGCTGCCATTCGCGTGTCAGGTGCGCTTCGAGCCGCGCGAGCGGGCCGCCGGGCGCGCTCATCGGGCCGGGCGCGGCGCGTCGTGCGCCGCGGCGTGGGACGGATTCGTCAAGGCGGATTCTCCGTTGGGCGGCACATGCCGCGGGATCTGCGGAAGGCGGCACTCTAGCGCGCCGCACGCCGGCGCGGCAAGCGCGACCGGCCGACGCAGGCTGCGGGGCCGGATCGTGACGGCCTGTGGATAACTCTGTGAAAAACTCCCCGCTCGATCACCTCAAACGCCCGCCGGGTGGGCTTCGAATCGGATGAGAATCATTTCGAAAGGTTTAAAAATCTATAAAAATCAATGCGTTATCGTGAATCGTCTGGTTTTTTCAGCGGTTTTAATGCGTTTTAGGCGGAAGATTGCCAAAGTGTGGACACCTTTCGCGCGCCACGGCGAATGCGGCCGGCGCTGGACGTCGAGCGCGTGTCGGACTATCGTGTCGCCGCCAGCATTCATCCGACCGCCCATGCTTTCCGACTCCTCTTTTTCCGCACCCGGCGCGACGCGCGGCGGCGACGAAGTGATTCCCGTTTCGGCGCTCAATCGCGCGATTTCGACGATGCTCGAGCGCTCGTTTCCGCTGTTGTGGATTTCGGGCGAAGTGTCGAATTTCACGCGTGCCGCGAGCGGCCACTGGTATTTCTCGATCAAGGACCAGCAGGCGCAGATGCGCTGCGTGATGTTCCGCGGCCGGGCGCAGTACGCGGAATTCACGCCGCGCGAAGGCGACCGGATCGAGGTGCGAGCGGTCGTCACGATGTACGAGCCGCGCGGCGAAGTGCAGCTCAACGTCGAGGCCGTGCGGCGTACCGGGCAGGGGCGCCTGTACGAAGCGTTCCTGCGGCTGAAGGCGCAGCTCGAAGGCGAGGGCCTGTTCGCCCCCGAACGCAAGCGGCCGCTGCCGGCCCACCCGCGTGCGATCGGCATCGTCACGTCGCTGCAGGCCGCCGCGCTGCGCGACGTGCTGACCACGCTCGCACGCCGCGCGCCGCACATTCCGGTGATCGTCTATCCGGCGCCGGTGCAGGGCGCCGGTTCCGCCGAGAAGCTCGTCGCGGCCGTCGAGGCCGCGAATGCGCGCCGTGAGGTCGACGTGCTGCTCGTCTGCCGCGGCGGCGGCTCGATCGAGGATCTGTGGTCGTTCAACGACGAAGCGCTGGCGCGTGCGATCGCGGCGAGCGAATTGCCGGTCGTCAGCGGCGTCGGGCACGAAACCGATTTCACGATCGCGGACTTCGCGGCCGACCTGCGCGCGCCTACGCCCACCGGCGCGGCCGAGCTCGCGAGCCCCCAGCGCGCGCTGCTGCTGCGCGAGGTCGACGACCGCCAGCGTGCGCTCGCGCGCGGCATGGCGCGCCGGCTCGAACAGCGCGCGCAGCAGCTCGACTGGCTTTCGCGCCGGCTCGTGAGCCCGGCCGAGCGGCTGCAGCGGCAGCGTACGCACGTCGAGCAGCTCGCGGTGCGGCTTGCGTCGGCGGCGTCACGGCCGGTGCGCGATGCGCGTGCGCGTTTCGCGCTCGTGCAACTGCGCTGGCAGCGCGCGCGGCCCGATCCGTCGCAGGCACGCCAGGCGCTCGCGGGGCTGTCGCAACGTCTCACGGTTGCGTTGCAGCGCCGTCACGAACGCGACACGGCGCGTGTGTCAGCCTGTGCGGCACGGCTCGAGGTGCTGAGCCCGCAGCGCACGCTCGAGCGCGGCTATGCGGCGCTGATCGATGCGCAGACGGGCCGCGCGGTGCGTGCGCCGAGCGCGCTGAAGCCGCAGCGGCGCCTGACCGTGCATCTGGCCGAAGGCTCGGCCGACGTGTCGCTCGCCGACGTGCAGCCGAGACTGACCGATACGATCTGACGTAACCGTTGCAAGCGGACCGAAGGTTGCCGCAACGGACGCATCGCGCGCGGGAACGGAGGCCGCGCATCGTCGGGTTCGTCCGGCAGGACGATGCGCGAACATCGCTTTTCCGCATACTGCGGATAAATGGCCCGTGAGTTTGCGGGGTTATTCGGTCTCGCCTACAATCGGACGCTCGGCAGCATCCAACACAGCCTCCCTACATACTCAACGAAGGAATCGCCATGGCTCATACGCTCCCGCCGCTCCCGTACGCTGAAGACGCACTCGCGCCGACCATCTCGCTCGAGACGATCCAGTACCACTACGGCAAGCACCATCAGGCTTATGTGACGAACCTGAACAATCTGATCCCGGGCACGGAATTCGAAAACCTGTCGCTGGAAGAGATCGTGAAGAAGTCGTCGGGCGGCATCTTCAACAACGCCGCGCAGATCTGGAACCACACGTTCTTCTGGAACAGCCTGTCGCCGAACGGCGGCGGCGCACCGACGGGCGCGCTGGGCGACGCGATCAACGCGAAGTGGGGTTCGTACGACGCATTCAAGGAAGCGTTCACGAAGGCCGCAGTCGGCACGTTCGGTTCGGGCTGGGCATGGCTCGTGAAGAAGGCTGACGGTTCGCTCGACATCGTGTCGACGAGCAACGCAGCCACGCCGCTGACGACCGCCGACAAGGCACTGCTGACGATCGACGTGTGGGAACACGCGTACTACATCGACTACCGTAACGCACGTCCGAAGTTCGTCGAAGCGTTCTGGAACATCGTGAACTGGGACTTCGCAGCGAAGAACTTCGCGTAAGTCCGGCGCCTGCGCGCCGCTATGGCGCGCGGCACCCAGCAAAAAGCCCTCGAAACGAGGGCTTTTTTGTTTTTGTCGCGCGGGAAAGCGGCGCGCTTGCCGGATCAGGCGGCCAGGCCGAGCGCCCAGCCGAGTGCCGCGCTCGCGATCACGACGGCCCAGGGCGGCACGCGCCAGAACACCAGCGCGACGTAGGCGACGAGCGCGGCGGCCAGATCGCGCGGCGCGAGGATCGTGTCGGTCCAGACCGGATGGTAGAGCGCGGCGAGCAGCAGTCCGACGACGGCTGCGTTCACGCCCGCGAGCGCGGCCTGCATGCGCGTGCTGCGGCGCAGGCGCTCCCAGAACGGTGCGGTGCCGGCAATGAGCAGGAACGACGGCGCGAAGATCGCGACCAGTGCGATCGTGCCGCCGAGCCAGCCGTTCGGCGCATCGCGCAGCGACGCGCCGAGGAACGCCGAAAACGTGAACAGCGGCCCCGGCACGGCCTGCGCGACACCGTACCCGGCGAGGAACGTCGCATCGCCGACCCAGCCGGGCGCGACCACGGCCGCCTGCAGCAGCGGCAGCACTACGTGCCCGCCGCCGAACACGAGCGCGCCGGTGCGGAAGAACGCATCGACGACGGCGAGCGTATCGGAGTGGAGCGCGCGGGCCGCGAACGGCAACGAGACGAGCAGCGCCGCGAACAGCGCGAGCCACAGCAGGCCCGCACGATGCGATACGTGCAACGGCAACGGTTCGTGCGCGTCGCGTGCCGGTTGCGGCAGCAGTGCGAGGCCGGTCGCACCGGCCGCGACGATCACCGCGATCTGCGTCCACGCGGCTGGCGCGAGCAATGCGACGCACGCGGCCGCGGCCATCAGCGTGACGCGGCGCGCATCGGGGCACAGCGTGCGCGCCATGCCCCAGACGGCCTGCGCGATCACCGCGACCGACACGATGCGCAGCCCGTGCAGCGCGCCGGCTTCGATCGGCGCGCCCGTCGCGTGAACGCCGAGCGCGAACAGCATCATCAACAGCGCCGACGGCAGCGTGAAGCCGAGCCACGCGGCGAACATGCCCGCATAGCCGGCGCGCGCGAGGCCGATCGCCATCCCGACCTGGCTGCTCGCAGGCCCCGGCAGGAACTGGCACAGCCCGACGAGATCCGCATACGTGCGTTCGGTGAGCCAGCCGCGCCGCGTGACGAATTCCGCGCGGAAGTAGCCGAGGTGCGCGACCGGGCCGCCGAACGACGTGAGTCCGAGCCGCAGGAACGCGACGAAGACGGGCCACGGATGGCGGGACGGGGCGGCGTCGGTCGATGGATTCAAGGCGGGGCGAGGGGAGAACGGACGAGCCGCCACGATAGCGCAACGCGGCCGCCGCAGGGCAACGTATGACAGCGCGGTGCGCGACGCTCAGCGCGTGCCGTCCCCCAGCCCGCTCGCGCGGCGCAGCGCGTCGATATCGACGAGCTCGATTTCGCCGACGTGCAGCCGCACGACGCCGTCGGCCTGCAGCGCCTTCAGCAACTGGTTGGTGGTCTGCCGCGTGATCGACAGCATCGACGCGAGCGTTTCCTGCGACAGCCGCACGCGTGTGCGCCCGGCGCTGATGCCGCCATAGCCGTCGGCGATCATCAGCAGGCGTGCGGCGAGTCGTTGCGCGGCCGGCATCACGCTCATCGACTCGACGGTCAGGAAGCTCAGGCGCAGCTTCTGCGCCATCAGCAGCGCGAACTGCCGCCAGTATTGCGGCGTCGCGTCGAGGATCGCGAGCAGCGCGGCCTGCGGGACGTGCAGCAGCAGCGCGTCGTCGAGCGCGATGGCGTCGTGCGTGCGCGGCTGGCCGTCGAACAGCGCGATTTCGCCGAACCACGTGACGGGCTCGGCCACCGTCAGCAGCGCTTCCTTGCCCTGCGGGTCGACCGCACCTATCGTGAGTGAACCGGCCAGGACCGCATACAGCCCGCACGGCGGGTCGCCGCGCCGGAACAGCGCGTGGCCGGCCGGCAGGCGGCGCAGCACCGCACCGGCGACCAGGTCCGCGCGCAACGCGGGCGGCAGCGCGGCGAACCACGGGTTCGCTTCGATCTGCGGCAGGTACGGGGCGAGCGGTGCAGGCATGGATACGCGATGTCGGGTAGCTGACAGAGGTTCTCGGGCGTGACGCGCATCATAGCGCTCAATAACCGACCAGGAGACGCGATGAAGACGCTCGAAGACCATCTCTCGCAGTATGCGGCCTACCACCGCGACGCGCGCAACATCGCGACGCACCTGGTCGGCATCCCAATGATCGTGTTCGCGGTCGAGGTGCTGCTGTCGCGGCCGGCGCTGGGGATGCTGGCCGGCATCGCGCTGTCGCCGGCGCTGCTGCTGGCGGTCGCGTTCGTCGTGTTCTACCTGCGCCTCGACCTGCGGTTCGGGCTCGTGATGACCGTGCTGTTCGCGCTCGGCCTGTGGGCCGCGCAGTCGCTCGCGTTGCTGCCGACGGCGCAATGGCTCGCGACCGGCATCGGCGCGTTCGTCGTCGGCTGGATCGTGCAGTTCGTCGGGCACTGGTTCGAAGGGCGCAAGCCCGCGTTCGTCGACGATCTGATCGGGCTGATGGTCGGGCCGCTGTTCGTCGTCGCCGAAGTCGCGTTCTTCGCGGGGCTGCGTGGTGACGTGCGCCGCGAAGTCGAGCGGCGTGCCGGCCCCGTGCACGGCGGCGCGCACTCGCATGTCTGACGCGCCGGTCTGCGTGTTCGGCGCAGGCGCCGTCGGCTGCTATCTCGGCGGCCGGCTTGCGGCGGGCGGCGCGCACGTGACGCTCGTCGGCCGTGCGCGGATCGGCGATGCGATTCACCTGCACGGGCTCACGCTGACCGATCAGCGCGGCTATCGCGCGACGCTCGCGCCGGCCGATGTCGCGTTCGCGACCGCTCCGGCCGCCGCGGCCGACGCGCGGCTCGTGCTCGTCGCGGTGAAGTCGGCCGCGACGCGGGACACGGCCGCGCAGCTGGCCGGCGTGCTGCGGCCCGGCACGCTCGTGATCAGCTTCCAGAACGGCCTGCACAATGCCGACGTGCTGCGCGACGCGCTGCCGCAAGCGACCGTGCTGGCCGGCATGGTGCCGTTCAACGTGATCGAGCGCGGTCCCGGCGCCTTTCACCAGGGCTCGGCCGGCGCGCTCGCGGCAGACGCGTCGCCCGCGCTGCAGCCGTTCGCCGGCGCATTCGCGCGCGCCGGGCTGCCGCTCGCGCTGCATCGCGACATGCCGGCCGTGCAGTGGGCGAAGCTGTTGCTCAACCTGAACAACGCGGTCAACGCGCTCGCGAACTTGCCGCTGCGCGACGAACTCGCGCAACGCGCGTACCGCCGCTGCGTCGCGCTGGCCCAGCGGGAGGCGCTGCACTGGCTGGCGCGGGCCGCGATTCGCCCGGCGCGGCTGACGCCGTTGCCGGCCGGCTGGATCCCTGCCGTGCTCGATCTGCCCGATGCGGCTTTCCGTGTGCTCGGCGGCCGGATGCTCGCGATCGACCCGCTGGCGCGCTCGTCGATGTCCGACGATCTTGCGGCGCGCCGCGCAACGGAAGTCGAGTGGATCAACGGTGAGATCGTGCGCCTGGCCGCGCGTTTCGGCGCACCGGCGCCTGTCAACGCGCGACTGTGCGCGCTCGTCCACGACGCCGAAGGGGCGGCCATGCGTCCGGCGTGGCGCGGCGATGCGCTGTGGGCCGAGCTGACCGCGCAGGCGTCACGCGCGGGCGACGTGCGGGCCGCGTAGCCCGGCTTGGGACGATCGCCGGTGCGGGCCGCGTGCGCGGCACCACCGGCCGGGCGCAACGGCTAAGATGCGGGGTGCGTCATACGACGCCTATGCGGAGTACTCACCATGGTGGATCGCCCGACGCTCGATGCGTACGACGCCCATGCCGCGCAATACGCGCGGGACTGGCTCGACCAGGCCGCCCCCGACGACATGTACGCGCTGCTTGAACAGCATTTCTCGCCGGGGCCGACCGCGGACGTCGGTTGCGGTGCGGGTCGCGATACGGCCTGGCTTGCGTCGCGCGGCTTCGACGTGCGTGGCTACGATGCGAGCGCCGCGCTGCTCGCCGAGGCGCGGCAGCACCATCCGGACCTGAGCTTCGAACTCGCCGCGCTGCCGGCGCTGGCGGGCGTGCCCTCCGGCGCGTTTCGCAACGTGCTGTGCGAAACGGTCGTCATGCATCTCGAACAGGCCGATGCGGCGGCCGCCGCCGCGCGGCTGGCCGATCTGCTGATGCCGGGCGGTACGTTGTATCTGAGCTGGCGGGTGGCCGGAAGCGGCACGTTGCGCGACGAGCGCGGTCGCCTCTATACGGCACTGGATTCGGCGCGGATGCATGCGGCGCTCGGCGCCGGCGTGTACGTGCTCGACGAGCACGAGGTCGTCAGCGCCTCGTCCGGAAAGCGTGTACACCGGTTGATCGTGCGCAAGGCGGCCGGCGCCGCGTGACGGCGGCGCGCGGTCGCGCTTACTGGTTGAGCGCCGCTTCCCAATTGATGTCGACGCAGAGCACCTGCATGCCGGTCGCGGCCGGTGCGGCGATCGACGCCGTCACGCACAGGTGCGCTTCGTTGATCGACAGGTAGGGCGGCGTCAGGTGCACGCGGCCCGGCGCGCGCATGGCGTCGATGAAGTACGGGCGACGTTCCCAACTGGCCCCTTCGGAATGCAGCAGCGGCCGGAAGCGCTTCGCGCGTTGCGACACGCTGCCGCGCGCGAGCACGTTGTCGCCGATCTGGCGGCCCGATGCATCGAGCAGGAAGCAGCGCGCGGTCTCGGGCAATCCGAGCACGGCGGCCGCCGCGTCGGTGAGCGATTCGCCGGCGACGAGCTTCTGGCTCGCTTCCTCGAGCGCGGTGACGTACGGCGCGAGCCGTTCCGCCTGCGTGCGTTCGCGCTGCGCGACGCGCAGCCGCAGCGCGGCCGACAGCGTATCCATGCAACCCGCCGCGGCCTGCGGCTGCACGGGATCGACGCTCGGCCCCGCGAAATACTGGCCCTGCACGAAATCGACGTCGCATTCGAGCGCGATCAGCGCGTCGCGTTCGGTCGACAGGCCGCCCATCAGCACGAGCTGGCCGGATTCGTGCAGCAGCGACACGAGCCCCGGCAGCACGCGTTCGAGGTGCGAGTGCTCGCTCGCCTGCGCGAGGATGCCGCGGTCGAGCGTGACGATGTCCGGATGCAGATGCCACACGCGGTCGATGTTCGAATGCTTCGCGCCGAACCCGACCAGCGCGATCAGGAAGCCGGCCTTGCGCAGCCCGTCGACGATCGCCGCGTAGCGCGGTGTCTCGCCGCCGGCCTGCTCGGGCACCTCGAGCACCACGCGGTGCGGCGGCAGCCCGAGCGCCTTCAGGTTCGCGAGCAGCGCGTCGCCGTAGATGGTGTCCATCAGCGCGGCCGGATGCAGGCTCAGGAAGAGCCATTCGTCGTGACTGTCGAACGCGTGGAAGTTACCGAGATGCAACGATTCGGCGAGCCGGCCGAGCTCGAGCAGATCGCCGCGGCGCGCCGCCTGCGTGAACACCTCGTGCGACGCCACCTGGCGGCTTTCCTCGTCGTGTGCGCGCAGCGACGCGTGATAGCCGATCGCGCGGCGGTGCGACACCGAGAAAACGGGCTGGAACACGCTGAACACGGTGTAGCCGCCGTACAGCACGGTGCGCCGGTTCCCGTCGTCGCCGGCGACGGGGCGGGGCGGCTGAAAGCCGGGGGGATCGATTTCGATCATGCTCATGATGTCGGCCGATGGAAGACTGCCAGTTTACCTAGAGAATAGGCGAGCAAGAAGCATGCACGGCATCGCGCCGCGTGCGGCCGCCCGTCGCGGCCGGGAAAGGGCGCCTCGATGCGCGCGTCGCCGGGGCGATCTGCACCGTAATGGTGCGTCGGCGGCGGCGCGGCCCCCGAAACGGCGCGCGCCGCGCGTCACGTGCGCTCGGACGGGTCGGTCTTGCGCGCGGTGCTGCGGATCTCGGGCGCGAGCTGCGCGAAGATCCACGCCGACGCGGCCGTGATGATCCCGACGCAGATGAAGGTCGCGTGGAACGCCGGCAGCGTATTGCTCGGCGTCACGGTGCGCAGCATGCCCGTAAACGTCGCGAGCAGCGCGCCCGCGACCGTGACGCCGAGGCTCATCGACAGCATCTGCACGAGCGAGAACAGGCTGTTGCCGCTGCTCGCGCCGCCCGTGCCGAGATCCTTCAGCGTCAGCGTGTTCATCGCGGTGAACTGCATCGAGTTGAAGCCGCCGAACAGCGCGAGATGCACGACCTTCACCCACACCGGCACCGAGTCGTGCATCAGCGCGAAGCTCGCCATCATCACGCCGACCATGATCGTGTTCGCGAGCAGCACCTTGCGGTAGCCGTGCTGCGTGATCAGCCGCGTGATGATGCGCTTCGAGAACATCCCGGCCGCGGCGACCGGCAGCATCATCAGCCCGGCCTCGAACGCCGAGTAGCCGAGGCTAACCTGCAGCAGCAGCGGGATCAGGTACGGCATCGCGCCGCTGCCGATCCGCGCGAACAGGTTGCCGAGCAGCCCGACGCTGAACGTGTGGATTCTAAACAGTTCGAGCGAGAAGATCGGTTGCGGCGCGCGCACCGCGTACAGCCCGTATGCGACGAAGCACGCGAGGCTCAGGATGAGCAGCACGAGCACGGCCGCGTGCTGCATGCCGAGATCGGCGAGCCCGTCGAGCGACAACGAGATCGCGATCATGCCGATCGTCAGCAGCAGATAGCCCTTCAGGTCGAAGCGGCCGACGGCCGGGTTGCGCGAATCGGGCATCGAGTAGAAGGTCGCGATGCAGCCCGCGACGCCGACCGGCACGTTGATCAGGAAGATCCAGTGCCACGACGCGATCTTCACGAGCCAGCCGCCGAGCGTTGGCCCGATCAGCGGGCCGATCAGGCCGGGAATCGCGACGAACGACAGCGCGGACAGGTAGCGTTCGGCCGGAAAGGTGCGCAGCACCGCGAGCCGCCCGACCGGCAGCAGCATCGCGCCGCCGACGCCCTGCACGACGCGGAACGCGACGAGCTGGGTGAGCGTATGCGCATTCGCGCACAGCAGCGAGCCGAGCGAGAACACCAGGATCGCGCTGAAGAACACGCGCCGCGTGCCGAAGGTGTCGGCGAGCCAGCCTGACACGGGGATCATCACCGCCATCGTCAGCGAGTAAGCGATCACGACCGACTGCATGCGCAGCGGCGATTCGCCGAGGCTCGCGGCCATCGACGGCAGCGCCGTGTTGACGATCGTCGAATCGAGCGTCTGCATGAAGAAGCCCGTCGCA
This sequence comes from Burkholderia cepacia, assembly GCF_029962485.1. NCBI lineage: Bacteria > Pseudomonadati > Pseudomonadota > Betaproteobacteria > Burkholderiales > Burkholderiaceae > Burkholderia > Burkholderia cepacia. The sequence goes on along the minus strand of NZ_CP073637.1, from coordinate 2,864,722 downwards.
ACGAGCCAGAGCATCACGGTGAGATTCTTTTCGCCGGGGGCGGCGGCAGGCGGACGCTGGAACATGAGGGCGGGGCGGTGGCGCGGGACAGCCGACATTGTAGGGAAAGCCGATGGGCCGTGCAGGTTCGGCGCATGGTGTGACGCGAATTCCGGCGGTTGGAGGCCGTCCTCGTCGCCCGACCAGTACAGTTCAGTCAGAAGTGTCTGCAGCCGTATCTGTCCGCATGCCGCCACTGTCCGAAATACTGGTGCCATCGAATCCGTGCGACCAGGAGGCTGCCATGCGCGAACTGCGACTTTACGTGATCGACGGCGACGAGCCGGCCGGACGGTGGCGGATCGTCGATCGCACCGCACTGCAGGTGGCGGACGGTGACGTGTGGGTGACGGTCGAGGGCAGGCTCGACGACTACTGGCTGGGCGCCGGCGATTCGCTGACGTTCGAGCCCGGCGTGCGCGTGTGGGTCAGCGCGGGGCCGCGCGGCGCCACGTTCGCGTTCGGGCCGCACGCGGCCCCGGCGGTGCATGTTGCGCGCGCGTGGTGGCGGCCGCTCGTCGCGTGGCGCGATGGCCGGCGCCATGCGGCCGCGTCGCTGCCGACGTAGTGTGCGCGGGGCGCATGTGCGCACGAGGGCGCTTGCCCGAACAGGGCGGATGCCCGCGAATGTCGTGCCGATCGCACCGGTCGTGCCGCATGAAGCGCGCCCGCACATGGATTCTCGCGATCCGGATTGATTGCAGCGGGCGCGAATTCTAGACTCGATTTCGTGTCCTCCATCGCGCCCCGCTCACCATGACGCCCGAACTCGCATTGACGCATCTGTGGCAACTCGCGCGCGGCGATCGCGGCGCGCTGGCCCGCGCGACCGTGACGGGGCAGGACCCGACGCTGCCGTCGACGTTTCATGTCGGCACGCTCGCGGCAGCGACGATCGCGGCTGCCGGGCTCGCGGCGGCCGAATGCCACCGGCTGCGCACGGGCGCAGCGCAATCCGTCGACGTGTCGGTGCGCGATGCGCTGGTCGCGTTCCGCAGCGAACGCTACCTGCGTGTGGACGACGGCCCGCCGCCGGAGTTGCGTCATCCGGTGACGGGCTTCTTCGAGACGGGTGATGCACGCTGGATCCAGCTGCATGCGAACTTCCCGCATCACCTGCGCGGGATCCTCGACGTGCTCGGTTGCGGCGCGCAGCGGGCCGACGTCGCTGCCGCGATCCGCACATGGGACGGCACGGCGCTCGATACCGCGCTGGCCGAGGCCGGCCTGTGCGCGGCATTGATCAGAACCCCTGACGAATGGGCGGCGCACGAGCAGGCGTACGCGATTGCAGCGCTGCCGCTGTTCGAGATCGAGCGGATCGGCGACGCGCCGGTCGAGCCGATCGGCCGCGGCGAATCCGGGCAGCCGCTCGCGGGCGTGCGCGTGCTCGATCTCACGCGCATCATCGCGGGGCCGGTCGCGGGCCGCACGCTGGCGTCGCACGGTGCGCAGACGCTGCTCGTCAACGGGCCGCACCTGCCGAACATCGCGCCGCTCGTGATCGACAACGGGCGCGGCAAGCGCTCGACGTGGATCGACCTGCGCGATAGGGCGGGCGTCGACACGCTGCACACGCTGGTGCGCGACGCGGACGTGTTCCTGCAGGCGTACCGGCCCGGCGCGCTCGCGGCTCGCGGTTTCGCGCCGCAGGCGCTGGCGGAGCGGCGGCCCGGCATCGTGTACGTGTCGATCTCGGCGTACGGACAGGCTGGGCCGTGGGCGAAGCGGCGCGGCTTCGACAGTCTCGTGCAGTCGGCGAGCGGGATCGCGTGGCAGGAGCAGCACGCCGCGCACGCGGACGCGCCGCGCCATCTGCCGTGCCAGGCGCTCGATCATGCGACGGGGTATCTCGCGGCGTTCGGCGCGATGATCGCGCTCGCGCGGCGGGCGCGCGAAGGGGGAAGCTGGCACGTGCGGATGTCGCTGGCGCAGACGGGGCGCTGGCTGCAGTCGTTCGGCAACGTGCCGGGCGGCCTGGGTGTGCCCGATCTCGCTGCCGCCGACGTGCGCGACCGGATCGATCGCATCGCGTCGCCGTTCGGCATGCTCGATACCGTGCGGCCGGCCGAGCGGTTGTCGGTTACGCCGCCGGCGTTCGCGCGGCCGCCCGTGCTGCCCGGCACCGATGACGCGTACTGGCTGTAAGCGCCGGCCGCGCGGCCGGCGTTACTTGCGCAGCTCGACGACGAAGTCGTAGTAGTCGTTGCGGCAGTAGGTGTCGGTCAGTTCGATCGCGCGCTGGTCCGACGTATAGCCGATCCGCGTGATCAGCAGCAGCGCATCGTGCGGCGCGATGCCCATCTGCTCGGCGATCTCGTCGGTCGCGTTGACCGCGCGGAAATGCTGCAGCGCGCGCACGATCGGCGTGCCGCGCGCTTCGAGATAGCTGTACAGCGACCCGCCGATTGCCTGCGGATCGGGAATCAGCGTCGCGGGGAACGTCGAATTCTCGACGGCCATCACGATGCCGTCGGCGAGACGCAGGCGTTTCAGGCGTGTAACGGATGCGGCCGGAGATAGCCCGAGCTGGATCACTTCGTCCCGGTTCGCCGGCTGAATTTCGCGCGCGAGCCATTGCGAACTCGGCTTGAAGCCGCGGCGCTCGAGCATTTCGCTGAAGCTCGACAGGCGCGACAGCGGATCCTCGTAGCGCGGCTGGATGAAATTGCCCGCGCCCTGCGTGCGGCGGATCAAGCCCTGCTCGACGAGCAGCGCGATCGCCTTGCGCGCGGTGATGCGCGATACGCCGAGCGCTTCGGACAGCACGCGCTCCGAAGGCAGCGCCTCGCCGGCCGTCCAGCGGTTGTCGTGGATCGCGTCGCCGAGCTTGCGGGTGAGCTGCAGGTACAACGGCGTGTCGTTGTCGGGGTCGGGGCGCAGGTCCTGCCACCGGTCGTCCGTGGGTGACTTCATGGAATGGGTATCGATCAGGTTGCGGCCATTCTAAGTCATCATGCGGCGCCGTTATAGCCGGTTTTTGCCGTGCAATAGGCCGTCGGCGCGCCGATTGACTACACTGACGCGTCGTATTCCATGCTTCGGCCGCGGCGCGCGGCCACGAATCCGCAACGAGGAACGCATGACAGACACGATCGCCACGGTCGTCCTGCCGGACGGCGAGACGATTCCGAAGCTCGGACAGGGCACCTGGGAAATGGGCGAGCGGCCGGCCCGCCGGGCGGACGAGATCGCCGCGCTGCGCGAAGGCATCGAACTCGGGATGACGCTGGTCGATACGGCCGAGATGTACGGCGACGGCGCGACCGAGGAACTGGTCGGCGAAGCACTCGCGGGCCTGCGCGATGACGTGTTCCTCGTCAGCAAGGTCTATCCGCACCATGCGAGCCGGCGCGGCGTCGTCGCCGCGTGCGACGCGAGCCTCAAGCGCTTGCGCACCGATCGCCTCGACCTGTACCTGCTGCACTGGCGCGGCTCGGTGCCGCTCGAGGAGACGGTCGAAGGTTTCGAGGCGCTGCAGCGCGCGGGCAAGATCCGTCGCTGGGGTGTGAGCAACTTCGATACGGCCGATATGGAAGAGCTCGTCGACGAGGCGGGCGGCGGTGCCTGCGCGACCAACCAAATCCTCTACAACATCGCGAGGCGCGGACCGGAATTCGACCTGCTGCCATGGCTCGCCGATCACCGGATGCCGGCAATGGCGTACAGCCCGGTCGACCACGGGCGGTTGCCGAAGCGCTCGCCGCTCGACGAGATCGCACGGCTGCGCGGCGTGTCGGTGATGCGCGTCGCACTGGCATGGGTGCTGGCGCAGCCAGGTGTATTCGCGATCCCGAAGGCATCGAGGATCGAGCACGTGCGCGACAATCGCGCCGCGCTCGATTTCGAATTGAGCGATGACGAGCGCGCGCAGCTTGACGCGTATTTCCGTCCGCCACGCAGCAAGCGCGCGCTCGAGATGCTCTGACGGCAACCGGCCGGGCAACGCTTCCGGTCAGTGGTTGCCGCCGGACGATCCGCCGTTGCCGTGACCGCCGCCATTGCCGTTGCCGGTACCGTGGCCATTGCCGACACCGTTGGCACCGCCATTGCCGTCGCCGCCACTGCCGTTGCCATTGCCGTTGCCGCCGCCATTGCCGTGGCCACCGTTGCCGTTGCCTTGGCCACCGTTGCCGTTGCTGCCGCCGTTGCCCGAGCCGCCGTTGCCGTTGCCTTGACCACCGTTGCCGCCGGCGCCATTGCCGTTGCCACCACCGTTGCCTGAGCCGCCGTTGCCGTTACCACGGCCGTTGCCAACGCCATTGGCACCACCATTGCCAGCGCCACCACTGCCGTTGCCATTGCCGTTGCCACCGCCATTGCCGTGACCACCGTTGCCATGGCCGCCGCCATTGCCGTGACCACCGCCGTCACCGTCGCCATGGCCGCCACCATTGCCATGGCCACCGCCGTCACCGTTGCCATGGCCGCCACCATTGCCATGGCCACCGCCGTCACCGTTGCCATGGCCACCACCATTGCCATGGCCGCCGCCGTTGCCGTGACCACCGCCGTCACCATTGCCGTGACCGCCGCCGTCACCATCGCCGTGGCCACCACCATTGCCGTGACCGCCGCCGTCACCGTCGCCATGGCCACCGCCGTTGCCGTGACCGCCGCCGTCACCATTGCCATGGCCACCACCGTTGCCGTGACCACCGCCGTCACCATCGCCATGGCCACCACCATTGCCGTGACCGCCGCCGTCACCATCGCCATGGCCGCCACCATTGCCGTGACCACCGCCGTCACCATCGCCGTGGCCACCACCATTGCCGTGACCGCCGCCGTCACCATCGCCGTGGCCACCACCATTGCCGTGACCGCCGCCGTCACCATCGCCATGGCCACCACCGTTGCCGTGACCTCCGCCATCACCGTCACCATCGCCGTGGCCGCCGCCGTGGCCGTGGCCGTGGCCACCGCCGTCACCGTCGCCGCCACCTCCGTGTCCGCCATGGCCTCCGCTACCCGAAGTGCCGCCACCTGAGGTGCCGCCACCTGAAGTACCGCCACCCGAAGTGCCGCCACCCGAAGTGCCGCCACCTGAAGTGCCGCCACCTGAAGTACCGCCGCCCGAAGTGCCGCCACCCGAAGTGCCGCCACCTGAAGTGCCGCCGCCCGAAGTGCCGCCACCTGAAGTACCACCACCTGAAGTGCCGCCACCCGAAGTACCGCCACCCGAAGTACCGCCACCCGAAGTACCGCCACCCGAAGTGCCGCCACCCGAAGTGCCGCCACCCGAAGTGCCGCCACCTGAAGTGCCGCCGCCTGAAGTGCCACCGCCCGAAGTACCGCCACCCGAAGTACCGCCACCCGAAGTGCCGCCACCCGAAGTGCCGCCACCCGAAGTACCACCACCCGAAGTACCGCCACTTGAACCACCGTTACCACCGTTACCGGACGAGTTGCCTCCGCGGCCCGTGCCGCTCGTCCCGCTGGACGTTCCACCTGTCGTTCCACCGGTACCGGCAGGTCCGACGGCACCGTTGCCGTTATTTCCACCGCTACCGCTACCGTTGCCGCTACCACTACCGTTACCCGGTCCGGGACTGCCGCCGCCACTGCCGCTCGGGCCGGCACCGTTACCGCCGATACCCCGACCAGCATAGACGTGCACCGCGCACGCAGCCGGATTGGCTGCGCATGACGAAGCGTCTGCGACCACCATCATGATGGTGTCCGCGCTGGTGTTCGCGTCGGGCTCGGAGTCAGGCGTGGTGGTTTGTGCGACGGCATACGAGCAGCAGCACGCAAACGCGGCTGCGGCCAGCAAGGTTGCACGAGGGCGCCGTCCCGCCGGGCGGGACGGTTGTTTCGTCTTATGCATCATGGCCTCCCCATGCGCGCGATGCCTCGTTGCCGCGCGGCTATCTACGTGTGGTGCAGGGGGCCAGAAAAGATTCGTTGTCCTGTCGGCGGCCGATTGCCTTCGGGCCGGCGCATGACGCCAGCCGCGAACGCGGATCGGCACGCGGGCCCGCCGTGCGAATCCCTATCTGCGAGATTCGTGCCATCGGCCGCTTGTGCCTGTCGCACAACGTGCGCGCGGGTACGCGACGGGCGCATGCAACGTCTTGGGGGGGAATATTGTTTCCGGAATGAAACGTCTGAGTGTTCGCGCGTGGCTCAGCGCGCCGGCGCGTCGGCGGCGCGCTGCCAGCGGTGGAACAGGATCGACGCGATCCAGCAGACGAGGAACAGCGCGACGATGCCGTAGCCGATCGAGCCGAAGCGATCGCCGAGCGCATCGAGCGCGTCGCGCACGGGGCCTGTCAGCGACAGCTTGTCGGCCAGCAGGCCGGCCGCCTCGATTCCGCCGATCGCCAGTGCAACGGCCGCCGACACGAACGTGATGCTCGCGTTGTAGAGCAGCTTGCGCTGCGGGTCGTCCATCGCCCAGCCGTATGCATGAATCATCAGCACATTGTCGGTCGAGTCGATCAGCGTCATGCCGGCGGTGAACAGCGCGGGAAACAGCATGACCGTGTAGACCGGCAATCCCTGGCTCGCTTGCGCGGCGGCGATCGCGAGCAGGCCGATTTCGGTTGCAGTATCGAAACCTAGCCCGAACAGCACGCCGACCGGATACATGTGCCAGCTCTTCGATACGAACCGGAACAGCGGGCGCAGCAGTCGTGAAACGAGCCCGGCAGGGCGATGCACGTGCGCGTCGTCATGCGCGTGTGCGTGCTCGGGGACGCGGCGATAACGCCGCCATACGTCGCGCAGGATCATCAGGTTCACGCACGCGAGCACGAGCAGGAAAGTGGCCGATACCGCCGTGCCGATCGTGCCGCCGATCTCGCGGAACGCATCGAACCGGTCGCGCAGTGCGAACGCCGTCAGCGCGATGCCGAGCGTCGCCGCGATCACGATCGTCGAATGGCCGAGCGAGAAGAACAGGCCGACGCTCACCGGACGCTGGCCGTCCTGCATCAGCTTGCGCGTCGCGACGTCGATCGCGGCGATGTGATCGGCGTCGACCGCGTGACGCAGCCCGAGCCCGTACGCGATCGCCGCGGTGCCGAGCAGCAGCGGATGGTCGCGCAGCACCACGAGCGCCCACAGCCACACGGCGACGTTCGCGGCGATCAGGCCGGCGTAGAGCATCAGCAGGCGGCGCAGGGCAGGGGTGGGCGGCATCGGGCGGGTTCCATCTGACGAATCGCGATCCATTGTGGCATGCGAAAAAAATGCCTGGCGTGCCGATCAAAAAACCGCGAACGCAGCGCGCGCCGGATGAAAAAAAGCCCGTCCGGAACCGGACGGGCTTGCGTGCAGGCGACGGGGCGTGAACGCCCGGCGCTTACTTCGTCTTCGCGCTGATCACGCCTTCCGACACGTTGGCCGGCGTTTCCGCGTACTGCTTGAACTCCATCGTGTAGGTCGCGCGGCCCTGCGTCGCCGAACGCAGCGACGTCGAATAACCGAACATCTCCGCGAGCGGCACTTCGGCGCGCACGAGCTTGCCGCCGCCGCCGGCGATGTCTTCCATCCCCTGCACGATGCCGCGACGGCTCGACAGGTCGCCCATCACGTTGCCCATGAATTCCTCGGGCGTCTCGACCTCGACGGCCATCATCGGTTCGAGCAGCACGGGCTTCGCACGGCGCATCGCTTCCTTGAAGGCCATCGAGCCGGCCATCCGGAACGCGTTTTCGTTCGAGTCGACGTCGTGGTACGAGCCGAACGTCAGGTGCACCTTCACGTCGACGACCGGGTAGCCCGCGAGCACGCCGCTCTTCAGCGTTTCGGTGATGCCCTTGTCGACGGCCGGGATGAATTCGCGAGGAATCACGCCGCCCTTGATCTCGTCGAGGAATTCGTAGCCCTTGCCCGGGTTCGGCTCCAGCGTGATCACCGCATGGCCGTACTGGCCGCGGCCGCCCGACTGCTTGACGAACTTGCCATCGACGTCGGCCGCCGTCGTGCGCACCGTCTCGCGATACGCGACCTGCGGCTTGCCGACCGTCGCTTCGACGCCGAATTCGCGCTTCATCCGGTCGACCAGGATTTCGAGGTGAAGCTCGCCCATCCCCGAAATGATCGTCTGGCCGGACTCTTCGTCGGTCTGCACGCGGAACGACGGGTCTTCCTGCGCGAGGCGGTTCAGCGCGAGGCCCATCTTTTCCTGGTCGGCCTTCGTCTTCGGCTCGACGGCCTGCGAGATCACCGGCTCCGGGAATTCCATCTTCTCGAGGATGATCGGCTTCGCCGGATCGCACAGCGTGTCGCCGGTGGTCGCTTCCTTCAGGCCGACGGCCGCCGCGATGTCGCCCGCGCGCACTTCCTTGATTTCCTTGCGCTCGTTCGCGTGCATCTGCAGGATCCGGCCGAGCCGTTCCTTCTTGTCCTTCGTCGCGTTGAGCACCGTGTCGCCCGATTCGACGACACCCGAATACACGCGGAAGAAGATCAGCTGGCCGACGAACGGGTCGGTCATGATCTTGAACGCGAGCGACGAGAACGGCTCGTCGTCGCTCGGATGACGTTCCGCCGGCTTTTCCGGGTCGTGGAAGTCGTGGCCGAGAATCGCGGGCACGTCGACGGGCGACGGCAGGTAGTCGATCACCGCGTCGAGCATCGCCTGCACGCCCTTGTTCTTGAACGCGCTGCCGCACAGCATCGGCACGATCTCGTTCGCGACCGTACGTTTGCGCAACGCGGCCTTGATCTCGTCCTCGGTCAGCGATTCATGGTCGTGCAGGTACTTCTCGAGCAGTTCCTCGCTCGCTTCGGCCGCAGCCTCGACCATCTTCTCGCGCCATTCGCGCGCGAGCTCGACGAGGTTCGCGGGGATCTCCTCGTACGTGAATTTCACGCCCTGGCTTTCGTCGTCCCACACGATGGCCTTCATCTTCACGAGATCGACGACGCCCTGGAAATGATCTTCCGCGCCGATCGGAATCTGGATCGGCACGGCGACGCCCTTCAGGCGCTCGCCGATCTGCTTCTGCACGCGGAAGAAGTCGGCGCCGACGCGGTCCATCTTGTTGACGAACGCGATGCGCGGCACCTTGTACTTGTTCGCCTGGCGCCACACGGTTTCGGACTGCGGCTGCACGCCGCCGACCGAGTCGTAGACCATGCACGCGCCGTCGAGCACGCGCATCGAGCGCTCGACTTCGATCGTGAAGTCGACGTGCCCGGGCGTGTCGATGATGTTGATGCGGTGTTCCGGATAGTTGCCGGCCATGCCTTTCCAGAAGGCCGTGGTCGCCGCCGACGTGATCGTGATGCCGCGTTCCTGCTCCTGCTCCATCCAGTCCATCGTGGCCGCGCCGTCGTGCACTTCACCGATCTTGTGGCTCACGCCGGTGTAAAACAGGATGCGCTCGGTCGTCGTGGTCTTGCCGGCATCGATGTGAGCGCTGATCCCGATATTGCGATAGCGCTCGATGGGGGTTTTGCGGGGCACGTGAACCTCCTTAGGTTCGGATCGTAAGCGGGACGGCTGGGCCGGCCCGGGCTGGAACAAGCGAGACTTAAAGCATAGCGCTTGCGCGTGGCTTTTGCAGATGCGGCCAGCGCCGGCGGAATCAAGCCGGGCAGCGCCGCCGGCAGGCGAAAAAAAAGCCGGCGCGCAACGGGCGGCCGGCTTCGGTCGATGCGCGGTGCGACGCCGCGGAGAGGGCCGTTACTGGGCCTTCGGCAGGCCGTCGAGCTTCATGCCGGGCTTGATGCCCTTGGCCGCGAACCAGCCCTTGCTCATTTCGAGCGCGTAGACGCCGTTGTTGCGCGGGCAGTGGTTGTCGGTCGTCTCCGCCCGCATCTCGTCGATGTCGGTGATCGTGCCGTCGGCGCGGATGAACGCGATCGACAGCGGGATCAGCGTGTTCTTCATCCAGAAGCAGTGCACGGCGTTTTCGTTGAAGACGAACAGCATGCCTTCGTTCGGCGCGAGCTGCGAGCGGTACATCAGCCCCTGTTCGCGGTCGGCGTCGTTCGCGGCGACGGCCGCGTCGATCACGTACATGCCGGCGCGCAGCTTCACGCGCGGGAACTCGCTCGGCTGCTTGGCGCCGGGCGGCATCTGCGCGCTGGCGGCCTGCATGCCGAACGCGAGGACGGCGAGCGCGGCGGGAAAGACGGCGGCGCGCGCTAGGCGGCCGAGCGACGAGCGCAGGGAGAATTGCACAGCATGGCTCCTGTCTGGAAAACGAGACCCGCATGGTACGCGATGCGCGCCGGCGGGCACAAAAAAGAAAAAGGCAGATCGCCTTGCGGTGATCTGCCTTTCAACGCCGTAAGAACGGCAAGACTGCGTGTTCTTGACTGCGTTATTACAGCTTGCTTACTTAGTTCGAAGCAGCTGCCGGTGCTGCTGCGTCGCTTGCTGCAGCCTTCTTCGATGCCTTGTGGTGCTTCTTGGCAGCGTGGTGCTTCTTGGCAGCGTGCTTAGCCGGTGCCGAAGCAGCTTCTGCTGCTGCCGGAGCAGCTTCCGGAGCCGAAGCTTGTGCGAAAGCAGCCGTTGCGAAGAGGCCAGCGACCAGAGCGGCGATCAGTTTGTTCATGTTGTGTTCCTCAGCTTTAGTTAATTAACCAAATGACCCGGCAATAGGAGTCATGTCGTCTAACGGTGCCATCCACCTTTCGGTTGACAGACGCTTCGAGAAATTTCTCATTGCGCTGCGGGCGCCGAATCGTATTCGAGAAAAACGTCGCTTTCGTGACGCAAATACGGGTTCGGCTGCCAATGCCGGATAGCTAAGGTTGGCATCTGCGTGGTTTAACGCGCGATCTTCGCAGCCGGTTGACGAAAAAGATGATGAAAAATTCGCGTATCCCGTATTCGTCATCCGACGGGCGCGAAACCGTCCCATGGCGCGCGCGGCGGCAGTGCGATTGTTTCGCCCGGCGCAATGCCGAGTGCAAATATATCCAGCGCACCGACGCCGACGCGCACCAGGCGCAACGTCGGGAAGCCGACGGCGGCCGTCATCCGGCGCACCTGCCGATTCTTGCCTTCGGTGATCGCGAGTTCGATCCACGTGGTCGGGATCGCGGCGCGGTAGCGGATCGGCGGATTGCGCGGCCACAGCGTGTCGGGTGGTTCGATGAACTCGGCGCGGCACGGTCGCGTCACGTAGTCGCCCAGGTCGACGCCGCGCGCGAGCGCCTTCAGGTCGGCCGGGCCGGGCGCGCCCTCGACCTGCGCCCAATAGCGCTTCACGAGCTTGTGGCGCGGCTCCGCGATGCGCGCCTGCAGCGCGCCGTCATCGGTGAGCAGCAGCAAGCCTTCGCTGTCCGCGTCCAGCCGGCCGGCCGCATAGACGCCGGGCGTTTTTACCCAGTCGCCGAGCGACGGGCGCGTCTCGTGCGCGGAAAACTGGCAAATCGTGCCGAACGGCTTGTTGAGGGCAATCAGGTTCATGGCGGGGCGCCCGCCCGGCCTGCCGCGGGAGGCGGGGGCGGGCGGTCTATGGCAAATGGCGGAATCTTAATGCATAATACGGAACGGCAAGTCCTCTGTCTTATATAAGACATAAGTGAGGTCTTGATACGCAGTGCCGCGGTTCATGCCGAAGTGCCCGGTTGGGGCGCTAGAATAGCGGCTCGCTGTTGCCGTCACGGGGTGGCCATGCCGCGCCCCCGCCGCGCGCGCAGTTTCGACCAGCATCACCTGCTCAGCCACGTCACTGGAGTCGATCATGCCGTATCAGCACATCAAGGTTCCGGAAGGCGGTGACAAGATCACCGTCAACAAGGACTTCTCGCTCAACGTTTCCGATCAGCCGATCATTCCCTATATTGAAGGCGACGGTACGGGCTTCGATATCACGCCGGTCATGATCAAGGTCGTCGACGCGGCGGTCGCGCATGCCTACAAGGGCAAGCGCAAGATCCACTGGATGGAGATCTTCGCGGGCGAGAAGGCGACGAAGGTGTACGGTCCGGACGTATGGCTCCCGGAAGAAACGCTGCAGGTGCTGAAGGAATACGTGGTGTCGATCAAGGGGCCGCTCACGACCCCGGTCGGCGGCGGCATCCGTTCGCTGAACGTCGCGCTGCGCCAGGAACTCGACCTGTACGTCTGCCTGCGTCCGGTCCAGTACTTCAAGGGCGTGCCGTCGCCGGTGCGCGAGCCGCAGAAGATCGACATGGTGATCTTCCGCGAGAACTCGGAAGACATCTACGCGGGCATCGAATGGGCCGCGGGTTCCGAGCAGGCGAAGAAGGTCATCAAGTTCCTGCAGGACGAGATGGGCGTGAAGAAGATCCGTTTCCCGGAAACCTCGGGGATCGGCGTCAAGCCCGTGTCGACCGAAGGCACCGAGCGTCTCGTGCGCAAGGCGATCCAGTACGCGATCGACAACGATCGCAAGTCGGTCACGCTGGTGCACAAGGGCAACATCATGAAGTTCACGGAGGGCCTGTTCCGTGACGCCGGCTACGCGCTCGCGCAGAAGGAATTCGGCGGCGAGCTGATCGACGGCGGCCCGTGGATGCGCGTGAAGAACCCGAAGACGGGCAATGAGATCGTGATCAAGGATTCGATCGCCGACGCATTCCTGCAGCAGATCCTGCTGCGCCCGGCCGAATACGACGTGATTGCGACGCTGAACCTGAACGGCGACTACATCTCCGACGCACTGGCCGCGCAGGTCGGCGGCATCGGGATCGCACCGGGCGCGAACCTGTCGGATTCGGTCGCGATGTTCGAGGCGACGCACGGCACGGCACCGAAGTACGCAGGCAAGGATTACGTGAACCCCGGTTCCGAGATCCTGTCGGCGGAAATGATGCTGCGCCACCTCGGCTGGACGGAAGCGGCCGACACGATCATCGCCTCGATGGAGAAGTCGATCCTGCAGAAGCGCGTCACGTACGACTTCGCGCGCCTGATGGAAGGCGCGACGCAGGTGTCGTGCTCCGGCTTCGGCGAAGTGCTGATCGAGAACATGTAAGACCCCTTCCGGGGTGGGCCGGCAGGTTGCCGGCCGCCCCGGCGCTGACTGCCGGCGCCGGAGCGTTTCGTGGATGGCAGGTTTGTTGGCAGGGCGGTCCGGCATGCGGGCCGCGGCGCCGCGATGCGGCCCGGAGGCCCTGCAAGGTAGAACATGACGGCCCTCGCAACACCACCGCCCGGCTGAGCCGGCGTGCCCCTTTCGCGACCGACCCGGTCGCTCCCCGCCGGTTACCGCCGGCGCTCCTCAGTCCAAAATTTTCACGTAGCAACGCATCGACCATGTCCACTTCGCCCAAGATCATCTACACCCTCACCGACGAAGCGCCCGCGCTCGCGACCTATTCGCTGCTGCCGATCGTCAAGGCCTTCACGCGCTCGTCCGGCGTCGCCGTCGAAACGCGCGACATCTCGCTCGCCGGGCGCATCATCGCGGCATTTGCAGACGTCCTGCCGCCGGAGCAGAAGGGTTCCGACGATCTGGCCGAGCTGGGCCAGCTCACGCTGAAGCCGGAAGCGAACATCATCAAGCTGCCGAACATCAGCGCATCGGTGCCGCAGCTGAAGGCCGCGATCGCCGAACTGCAGGCGCAGGGTTTCAAGCTGCCGGCCTACCCGGAAGATCCGTCGACGGACGAAGAGAAGGCGGTCAAGGCACGCTACGACAAGATCAAGGGCAGCGCGGTGAACCCGGTGCTGCGCGAAGGCAACTCCGACCGCCGCGCGCCGCTGTCGGTCAAGAATTACGCACGCAAGCATCCGCACAAGATGGGCGCGTGGAAGGCCACGTCGAAGGCACACGTCGCGCACATGAGCGAAGGCGACTTCTACGGCAGCGAGAAGTCGGCGCTGATCGCCGATGCCGGCAGCGTGAAGATCGAACTCACGACGGCCGACGGCGCGAAGAAGGTGCTGAAGGAAAAGACGGCCGTGAAGGCCGGTGAAGTCATCGATTCCTCGGTGATGAGCCGCAATGCGCTGCGCAGCTTCATCGAAGCGCAGATCGCCGACGCGAAGGCGCAGGACGTGCTGTTCTCGGTGCACCTGAAGGCGACCATGATGAAGGTCTCGGACCCGATCCTGTTCGGTCACTTCGTGTCGGTGTTCTACCGCGACGCGCTCGCGAAGCACGCGGACGTGCTGGCGCAGGCCGGCTTCAACCCGAACAACGGGATCGGCGACCTGTACGCGCGCCTGAAGGACCTGCCGGCCGACACGCGCGAAGCGATCGAAGCCGACATCAAGGCCGAATACGCGGTGCGCCCGCGTCTCGCGATGGTCAACTCGGACAAGGGCATCACGAACCTGCACGTGCCGAGCGACGTGATCGTCGACGCGTCGATGCCGGCGATGATCCGCGATTCGGGCGGCATGTGGGGCCCGGACGGCGCGCTGTACGACGCGAAGGCCGTGATTCCGGACCGTTGCTACGCAGGCGTCTACCAGGCCGTGATCGAGGACTGCAAGCAACACGGCGCATTCGATCCGGTCACGATGGGCAGCGTGCCGAACGTCGGCCTGATGGCGCAGGCGGCCGAAGAATACGGTTCGCACGACAAGACTTTCCAGATCCCGGCGGACGGCGTCGTGCGCGTCACCGACGAAGCCGGCAACGTGCTGCTCGAGCATGCCGTGGAAGCGGGCGACATCTGGCGCATGTGCCAGACGAAGGACGCACCGGTGCAGGACTGGGTCAAGCTCGCGGTGAACCGCGCGCGCGCGACCGGCGCACCGGCCGTGTTCTGGCTCGATCCGGCGCGTGCACACGATGCGCAGATCATCGCGAAGGTCGAACGCTACCTGAAGGATCACGACACGAACGGTCTCGACATCCGCGTGATGACGCCGGTCGAAGCGACGCGTTTCTCGCTCGAGCGCATCCGCGCGGGCAAGGACACGATCTCGGTCACCGGCAACGTGCTGCGCGACTACCTGACCGACCTGTTCCCGATCATGGAACTCGGCACCAGCGCGAAGATGCTGTCGATCGTGCCGCTGATGGCCGGCGGCGGGATGTTCGAAACGGGCGCGGGCGGCTCGGCGCCGAAGCACGTGCAGCAGTTCGTCGAGGAAGGTTTCCTGCGCTGGGATTCGCTCGGCGAATTCCTCGCACTGGCGGCGTCGCTCGAACACCTCGGCAACGCGTACCAGAACCCGAAAGCGGTTGTGCTCGCCAAGACGCTCGACCAGGCGACCGGCAAGTTCCTGGACGAGAACAAGTCGCCGGCGCGCAAGGTCGGTGGCCTCGACAACCGCGGCAGCCACTTCTACCTGTGCCTGTACTGGGCGCAGGCGCTGGCCGAGCAGACCGAGGACGCCGCGCTGAAGGCGCAGTTCGAAGGTGTGGCGAAGGCGCTGTCCGACAACGAAGCGCGCATCCTGGAAGAACTGGGGGCCGCGCAGGGCAAGGCGCAGGCGATCGGCGGCTACTACCGTCCGAACGTCGAGCTGACGAGCCAGGCGATGCGCCCGAGCGCGACGCTGAACGGCATCGTCGACGCAGTCGCCTGACGCGGGCCGCGCCATCGCGCGAGCCAATGCGTGTGTCGACACGGCGCGATTAGCCGTTCGCCGTCCGACACCCAATAAAAACGCCCCGGTCGCCCGGGGCGTTTTTCGTTGCAGGCTTGTCATTCAGACGTGAACGATTTCCCATTCGGCGATTTCGTGCGGCACTTCGAGCGTAGCCGTGTCCAGTTCGGACAGTTGTTCGCAGTCGCCGCGGGAGATGTGGTCGGCCGCCACTTCGGGGCACGAGAATGCGCCGAGCAGGGCGTTGCCGAACGTCGCTTCCCAGCCGCCGTTACCCGGCAGGATGTAGAACGACCCGAGCGCTGAACCAAAGCGAAATCCCTTCATTTCCGTTCTCCCTTTCTGATCACAAGCGATTCTGGTGTGCCGCCTGCCGGCTCGGCCGGCTGTGGCCCGACTGGCTGCTTGCGCCGGGTTCCGTATCGAACGTCGTGGCGAAGCGTCAGTGCATGGGACAAAGTCTACGTCCGCGGCCCGGTCGGATGGTGCATGTAGAACGGCTTCTCGAAACAAAAATTCTCTTTTAAAAACAAGTAATTATTTTCAACGTTTTGTATTGCGGAACGTTTTTTGGCATCGCGAAACGGGAAATTTGTGCCCTGCACCACGAATTTTTACAACGCAGAGACTTGTTCCACATCGTGAAAAATCGGTGGTTTGGCGGAAGAAGGGGCGGCGCGCGCCAGCGTAGTGGCGAACAGCTGGCGCCAAACGAGCGCCCGGATGCGGCGGCGGGCGTGGTCCGGGGCGGGGCGAGATGGCCGAAGAACGGCGGTGCAAAGGCGGGCTGCGGCGTATCGCCGCCCGATCGGTGGCGGCGCTTTTCGATAGGGGCCTGCGGTTATGATGACGCGGGCATCAGGTTTCGCGTCGCGCACCGGCGGTCCGGCCGGCCGGCGCACGCGTCGCGGCAGTCGCGCGACGCTGCATGGATAACGAGGATCGATTGATGATACGGAGAACCTTCCTGTCGCACGCCATCGGGGTCGCGGCCGCGTCGCTGTTTGCGCGCACCGCGTGGGCGCAACAGGCCGGTCATGCGGGTATGGCCGGCATGGATTCGATGGACGACATGCCCGGCATGTCGGGTATGTCAGGAATGTCCGGCATGTCGGGGCACGCGCAGCACGGCAAGCCCGCATCGGCCCCGCTCGCGGCCGCCGACGCGCTGCCGGCCGGCGCGCCGCTCGCGGCGTTGCGCACACTCGCGAACGAAAGCCGCGAACCCGGTACGTTCCGGGCCACGCTGGTCGCGCAGCCCGTTGCGCGCCCGATGCTGCGCGGGGCGCGGCCGACCACGTTCTGGCAGTTCGGCGCGGGCGCGCAAGGCCCCGTCGTCGGCCCGCTGATCGACGTGCGCGAGGGCGACACGGTCGAGATCAAGTTCGTGAACAAGCTGCCGCAGCCGTCGACGATCCACTGGCACGGCCTGCCCGTGCCGCCCGACCAGGACGGCAATCCGTCCGATCCCGTCGCGCCCGGCGCAACGCGCGTGTATCGGTTTACGCTGCCGAAGGGCAGCGCCGGCACCTACTGGTACCACCCGCATCCGCACATGATGACGGCCGAGCAGGTGTTTCGCGGGCTGGCCGGCCCGTTCATCGTGCGTGCCGCGGACGATCCGCTCGCCGGCTGGCCCGAGCGCAACCTGTTCGTGTCGGACCTGAAGCTTGCGCGCGACGGCACGATTGCGCCGAACGACATGATGGACTGGATGAATGGCCGCGAAGGCCAGTTCGTGCTGGTCAACGGCGCGCGCCGGCCACGCATCGACGTCACGGGCGACGAGCGCTGGCGCGTGTGGAACGCGTGCAGCGCGCGCTACCTGCGCGTCGCGTTCGACGACGGCCGTGCGTTCGAGCATGCGGGCACCGATGGCGGGCTGTTCGATGCGCCGCGCCGCGTGACGTCGCTGCTGATCGCGCCGGGCGAGCGCGCGGAACTGCTGGTGCGCGCCGGCGACCGTGCGTCGCGCGCGGTGCTGCAGGCGGCCGAGTACGACCGCCGCAAGATGGCGATGTCGCACGACGACGGTCACGGCAGCCTGCCGCCCGATCCGGCGCTGGCGCTGGCCGATGTCGCGTTTGCGCCCGCCGCCGCGCGTGCGTTGCCGGCCACGTTGCGCTCGGTGCCGCCGCTGGGCGAGCCGGTCGCGCACAAGACGGTCGCGTTCGGCGAGGAAATGGACATGGACGCGATGATGAAGGGCGCGGCGCACGGCCGTCCGGCCGGCATGCGTTTCATGATCAACGGCGAAACCTACGCGGCGCACCGCGCGACGTTGACGAGCCGCCGCGGCGACGTCGAACGCTGGGAGATTCGCAATACCACCGACATGGATCACCCGTTTCACCTGCACGGCACGCAGTTCCAGGTGATCGAGCGCGCGTCGGGCGGCTCGCGCACGACCGAACCGTTCCGCGCATGGCGCGATACCGTGAACGTGCGCAGCGGTGAAACGGTGTCGATTCTCGTCACGCAAGACATGCCCGGAGAGCGCATGTTTCATTGCCACATTCTCGAACACGAGGATCTCGGCATGATGGGCACGCTGAAGGTCGTGTAACGACGTGGTGAATATGTTTCACGCGCAGAGCCGATATCCGATCTGCATGTGTGACAAGACAATGTGTGTTCAATTATCGGGATTGAACGAAAAGGCCGGCCAATCGATTATCGATTGGCCGGCCTCAAAAAAAAGAAACCCGGCGCAATGCGCCGGGTTTCTTCGTCCGATATCCGATGCCTTTATGCGGCCTGGATGTTCGACGCTTGCTTGCCCTTCGGTCCTTGAACGACGTCAAAGCTCACCTTCTGGCCTTCCTTCAGCGTCTTGAAGCCATTCATGGTGATAGCCGAGAAGTGCGCAAACAGATCCTCACCGCCCTCGTCGGGAGTGATGAAACCGAAGCCCTTCGCGTCGTTGAACCACTTAACGATACCAGTTGCCATTTTCCTACTTCCCCTGTCACACAGTCGCTGCTACTTACCACGAGCACGCTCGAAAAGCTAAACGACTGCAAAATGCAGTCGTTCCCCCCTCACAAGCTCACCTCGGCCTCTTTCATTTCGCCAACTGGCGAATTGAAAAAAGTGCCAGCTTGATTGTTGGCGCTCTTTATTGGAGTGTCAAGTGGAATTTTTAGACGTTTAGAGGGTCGTTGTAAAGAACCCATTTTCAGGGTTTCTCCGGCTTTGCTTTGCAGCATGCCGCCAAGCGCGGGGTCTTGAAAAGCCGCATAATCGGCTCATATACCAGGCTCGAGTGACACGCGTTCGAGTCGTCCCGGCTTGTGGGATACTGGATGCGGACACGACGTTCCGGTGCAGTTGCCCCCTGACGGTTCGTGTTCCGCGCCACGCGTGAAAGCCGGCACCGCAGCCGGCTTTCGTATGGCACGAGGACGATCGCGTGTTCCGGGATACCGGGGAGGGCGCCGGCCGGTCGGTCGGGTTATGGCAGGATTGCGGGCCTGTCCGAGTTGTTTAGAATGGGTGTATGGCGATTATCCCGGACAAGCAGGACAGTACCGTCCTGGAACGCAAGCAGCAGAAGCTCAAGCCGCCTTCGATGTACAAGGTGGTGCTGCTGAACGACGACTTCACGCCGATGGAATTCGTCGTGATGGTGGTCCAGGAGTATTTCAAGAAGGATCGCGAGACGGCCACTCAGATCATGCTGAAGGTCCATCGCGAAGGGCGAGGAGTTTGTGGGGTCTATACGCGGGACATCGCGTCGACCAAGGTTGAGCAAGTCGTTACCCATGCGCGGCAGGCCGGGCATCCGCTGCAGTGCGTGATGGAGGAAGCATGATTGCCCAGGAATTGGAAGTCAGCCTGCACATGGCGTTCATGGAAGCACGCCAGGCGCGCCATGAGTTCATTACGGTCGAGCATCTGCTGCTGGCCCTGCTGGATAATCCGACGGCAGCCGAGGTGTTGCGCGCGTGCGCGGCAAACATCGAGGACTTGCGTCAGAACCTGCGCAATTTCATCCACGACAACACACCTACCGTTCCGGGTACCGACGATGTCGATACCCAGCCGACGCTCGGTTTCCAGCGCGTGATCCAGCGCGCGATCATGCACGTCCAGTCGACGTCGAACGGCAAGAAGGAAGTGACCGGCGCGAACGTGCTGGTCGCGATCTTCGGCGAGAAGGATTCGCATGCCGTGTACTACCTGCAGCAGCAGGGCGTCACGCGCCTCGACGTGGTGAACTTCATTTCGCACGGCATCGCGAAGACGAACAACGGCGAAGCCGCGAAGTCGACCGACGCGAATGCGGAAAGCGAAGACGCGAACGCGCAGAAGGAAACGCCGCTCGCGCAGTTCACGCAGAACCTGAACCAGATGGCGAAGGACGGCCGCATCGATCCGCTGATCGGGCGCGAGCCCGAGGTCGAGCGCGTCGTGCAGGTGCTGTGCCGTCGCCGCAAGAACAACCCGCTGCTCGTCGGCGAGGCTGGCGTGGGCAAGACCGCGATCGCGGAAGGGCTCGCGTATCGCATCACGCGCGGCGAAGTGCCGGACATCCTCGCGAACGCGCAGGTCTATTCGCTCGACATGGGCGCGCTGCTCGCGGGCACCAAGTATCGCGGCGATTTCGAGCAGCGTCTGAAGACGGTGCTGAAGGAACTCAAGGAGCGCCCGCACGCGATCCTGTTCATCGACGAAATCCACACGCTGATCGGCGCGGGCGCCGCGTCGGGCGGCACGCTCGATGCGTCGAACCTGTTGAAGCCGGCGCTGTCGTCGGGCACGCTCAAGTGCATCGGCGCGACCACGTTCACCGAGTACCGCGGCATCTTCGAGAAGGATGCGGCGCTGTCGCGGCGCTTCCAGAAGGTCGACGTGAGCGAGCCGACCGTCGAGCAGACGGTCGCGATCCTGCGCGGGCTGAAGTCGCGCTTCGAGGAGCATCACGGCGTCAAGTATTCGTCGGGCGCGCTGTCGGCCGCGGCCGAACTGTCGGCGCGCTTCATCACCGACCGTCACCTGCCGGACAAGGCGATCGACGTGATCGACGAGGCGGGTGCCGCCCAGCGCATCCTGCCGAAGTCGAAGCAGAAGAAGACGATCGGCAAGAGCGAGATCGAGGAAATCATCTCGAAGATCGCGCGCGTGCCGCCGCAGAGCGTGTCGCAGGACGATCGCAGCAAGCTGCAGACGCTCGACCGCGACCTGAAGAGCGTCGTGTTCGGCCAGGATCCGGCGATCGACGCACTGGCGGCCTCGATCAAGATGGCGCGCGCGGGCCTCGGCAAGATGGACAAGCCGATCGGCGCGTTCCTGTTCTCCGGCCCGACGGGCGTCGGCAAGACCGAAGTGGCGCGCCAGCTCGCGTTCACGCTCGGCATCGAGCTGATCCGCTTCGACATGTCGGAATACATGGAGCGTCATGCGGTGAGCAGGCTGATCGGCGCGCCGCCGGGCTACGTCGGGTTCGACCAGGGCGGGCTGCTGACCGAAGCCGTCACGAAGAAGCCGCATTGCGTGCTGCTGCTCGACGAAATCGAGAAGGCGCATCCGGACATCTACAACGTGCTGCTGCAGGTGATGGACCACGGCACGCTGACGGACAACAACGGCCGCAAGGCGGATTTCCGCAACGTCATCATCATCATGACGACGAACGCGGGGGCCGAGTCGATGCAGAAGGCGACGATCGGCTTCACGACGCGCCGCGAGACGGGCGACGAGATGACCGACATCAAGCGCCTGTTCACGCCGGAGTTCCGCAACCGCCTGGATTCGATCATCAGCTTCCGCTCGCTCGATGAGGAAATCATCATGCGCGTGGTCGACAAGTTCCTGATCCAGCTCGAGGAACAGCTGCACGAGAAGAAGGTCGACGCGCTCTTCACCGACGCGTTGCGCAAGCATCTCGCGAAGCACGGCTTCGACCCGCTGATGGGCGCGCGGCCGATGCAGCGGCTGATCCAGGACACGATCCGGCGCGCGCTGGCCGACGAACTGTTGTTCGGCAAGCTCGTCAATGGCGGTCACGTGACGGTCGACGTCGACGAAAACGACAAGGTGCTGTTGTCGTTCGACAAACTGGCGAATCCGCCGCACAAGCCGAACGAAGAGACGGTCGAAGTCGAGTAAGCGATAATTCGTTGTTCATGCGAACGGCGCGGGAAGTTTTCCGCGCCGTTTCGTTTTATCCGGCGCCGGCGGCGCAATGGTGGTGCAGGGGAGTGGTAACGCAGTGACACAACAACAACGGTCGTTCGACGATATCGTCGCGCGCGAACAAGGGTTGCGCCATGCGCTGACGTCGGGGCAGATGGCGATGATCGCGATCGGCGGCGCGATCGGCACGGGGCTGTTCCTCGGCAGCGGGTTCGCGATCGGGCTCGCGGGCCCGAGCGTGCTCGTTTCCTATGCGATCGGCGCGCTGATCGCGCTGCTGTTGATGGGCGCGCTCGCGGAAATGACCGTCGCGCATCCGACGGCCGGCTCGTTCGGCGCGTATGCCGAGCACTACGTCGGCCCGCTCGCGGGCTTCCTGGTGCGCTATGCGTACTGGTTCGCGGTCGTGTTCGCGATCGGTACCGAGATCAGCGCGATCGCCGTGTTCATGAAGTACTGGTTCCCGGCCGTGCCCGGTTGGTACTGGGTGATCGGCTTCTCCGCGCTGCTGATCGCCGTGAACCTGGCCAGCGTCACGCTGTACGGCACGGTCGAATATGCGTTTTCGCTGCTGAAGATCGCGGCGATCGTCGTGTTCATCGTGCTCGGCGCGTATCTGGTCTGGTCCGCGCCAGCCGCGTCGGGCATCGGCTTTGCGAACTACACCGCGCACGGCGGCTTCATGCCCAAGGGGCCGTGGGGCACCTGGGTCGCGGTGATCGTCGCGATCTTCAGCTACATGAGCATCGAAGCCGTCGCGATCGCGGCCGGCGAGGCGCGCGATCCGCAGCACGCGGTCACGCGGGCGTTCCGCTCGACCGTGTTCCGGCTCGTGCTGTTCTACCTGCTGACACTGTCGCTGATGCTCGCGATCGTGCCGTGGACCGCGGCCGGCACCGACGAAAGCCCGTTCGTGAAGGTGATGGCCGCGACGCACGTGCCGTACGCGGCGGGCGTGATCAATTTCGTGTTGCTGATCGCGGCGCTGTCGGCGATGAACAGCCAGCTCTACGTGACGACGCGGATGATGTTCAGCCTGTCGCGTGCACGGCTCGCGCCCGCGGTGTTCGGCCGGCTCGGCACGAACGGCGTGCCGCGCGCGGCGCTGTGGATTTCGACCAGCGGCGTCGCGGTCGCGGCGGTGCTGGTCGCGCTGGCGCCCGACACCGCGTTCACCGTGATGATGGCGATCGCGATGTTCGGCGCGCTGTTCACGTGGTTGATGATCTTCGTCACGCATCTGCGCTTCCGGTCTCGGTACCGCGGCCCGGCGCTCGCGTTCCGGATGTGGGGGCACCCGTTCGGCAGCCTGCTCGGCGCAGCGCTCGTCGCGGCGATCCTGTTCACGACCGCGTTCACGCGCGAATTCCGGATGACGATGGTGGTCGGCGTCGTGTTCGTCGTCTTGCTGACGCTTGCATACGCACTGCATTACCGGCACGAACACGCACGCTGACCGCGCCGGAGTCCCCCGCACCGTTCTTCACGCTCGCTAAGGTTCCGTTAAGCCGGCGGCGACTACATTCGATCCTGTCCGCAAGGCGGGTCGGCACGCGCCGGCTCGCCGCTTCCTGCAAATGGGGTTCGAATGAACAAACTTCCCGAAATTACGCTCGCGTTCTGGATCATGAAGATCTGCGCGACGACGCTCGGCGAAACCGGCGGCGACCTGCTGTCGATGACGCTGAACGTCGGCTACGCGGTGAGCTCGATCCTGCTGTTCGGTTTCTTTCTCGTGACGCTGGGCGCACAGCTCAGGACGACACGCTACCGCCCGGCGATTTACTGGGCCGTGATCGTCGCGACGAGTACGGCCGGCACGACGATGTCCGACTTCATGGACCGCACGCTCGGCCTCGGCTACGCAGCCGGCTCGTCGATCCTCGTCGCGATCCTGCTGGCGATCTTCGCGGTCTGGCGCCTGAGCGGCGAATCGCTGTCGGTCGACCTGATCCGCACGCGCAAGGTCGAGCTGCTGTACTGGATCGCGATCCTGTTCTCGAACACGCTCGGCACCGCACTCGGCGACTTCCTCGCGGACAGCTCGGGGCTCGGCTTCGGCGGCGGCGCGCTGCTGATCGGCGGGCTGCTGGCGGTGATCGTGCTCGCGCACTACTTCACGCGGATCTCCGGCGTGCTGTTGTTCTGGGCCGCGTTCGTGCTCACGCGTCCGTTCGGCGCGACGGTCGGCGACCTGCTGACGAAGCCGGTCGCGAAGGGCGGCCTCGCGCTCGGCACGGTCGGGTCGTCGGCCGTACTGCTCGGTGTGCTGGTCGCGCTGGTGATCTACGCGAGCGTCGCGCAGGCGCGGCGACGCGAACCGGTGCCCGCGCGGATCGCGCAGCCGGTTGGCGAATGACGTCAGACGGAAAAAGAAAAAGGGGCCGCGAGGCCCCTTTTTCATGCAGTGCCGCTCAGTGGCGGCCGGTGCTGCCGAAGCCGCCTTCGCCGCGATCGCTCTCGGCGAAATCGTCGACGATGTTGAACTGCGCCTGCACGACCGGCACGATCACGAGCTGAGCGAGCCGTTCGAACGGGTTCAGCACGAACTCGGTCTGGCCGCGGTTCCACGTCGAGACCATCAGCTGGCCCTGGTAGTCGGAGTCGATCAGGCCGACGAGATTGCCGAGCACGATGCCGTGCTTGTGGCCGAGGCCCGAGCGCGGCAGGATCAGCGCCGCATAGCCGGGATCGGCGAGGTGGATCGCGAGGCCGGTCGGCACGAGCGTCGTTTCGCCCGGTTGCAGCGTGACCGGCGCGTCGAGGCACGCGCGCAAGTCGAGGCCCGCGCTGCCGGTGGTCGCGTAGGCGGGCAGGTAGTCGCGCATGCGCGCGTCGAGAATCTTCAGGTCGAGTTTCATGCGGTCGTGGAATCGGTCGGGAAGGGCGCGGCGACACGCGCCGCCGCGCGGGTGATCAGATCAGGCGATTGTCGGGCAGGCGCTTCGCGATTTCCGCGACGAGCGCATGCGCGAGTTCGTCCTTCGGTGCGCGCGGCAGGCGCGTGAGGCCGGCCGCTTCGAACAGCACGACTTCATTGTCGTCGCGGCCGAACGTCAGCGGGCCGAGGTTGCCGACCAGCAGCGGCACGTTCTTGCGCTTGCGCTTCTCGTCGCCGTGCACGTCGAGGTCGCCGCTTTCGGCCGCGAAGCCGACGCAGAACGGCGGATCGGGCAGCGCCGCGACCGACGCGAGGATGTCCGGGTTCTCGACGAACGCGAGCGTCGGCACCTTGCGGTCGGCCGTCTTCTTCATCTTGTGCTCGGCCGGCTGATCGACGCGCCAGTCTGCCACCGCGGCCACCGCGATGAAGATGTCGGCATCGGCGACCGCATGCATCACCGCGTCGTACATTTGCTGCGCGGTCTGCACGTCCTGGCGATAGACACCCCACGGCGTATCGAGCGCGACCGGCCCCGCGACGAGATGCACGTCGGCGCCGGCCTGTTGCGCGGCGCGCGCGAGCGCGAAGCCCATTTTGCCGCTCGAGCGGTTCGTGAGGCCACGCACGGGGTCGAGCGGTTCGAACGTCGGCCCGGCCGTGATCAGCACGCGCCGGTGCGCGAGCACCTTCGGCGCGAAGTGCGCGACGATCGCTTCATAGATCGCCTCGGGCTCGAGCATGCGGCCGTCGCCGACTTCGCCGCATGCCTGCGCGCCCGAATCCGGGCCGAGCACCGACACGCCGTCCGCGCGCAGTTGCGCGGCGTTGCGCTGCGTGGCCGGGTTCTGCCACATCTGGCGGTTCATTGCGGGGACGACGAGCAGCGGACAGTCGCGTGCGACGCACAGCGTCGACAGCAGATCGTCCGCGAACCCGTGCGCGAGCTTCGCGAGGAAGTCCGTCGACGCGGGCGCGATCACGATCGCGTCGGCTTCGCGCGACAGGTCGATGTGCGCCATGTTGTTGTCGATGCGCGCGTCCCACTGGCTCGTATAGACGGGCCGGCCCGACAGCGCCTGCATCGTCACGGGCGTGATGAACTGGGTGGCCGCTTCGGTCATCGCGACCTGCACGGTCGCGCCGGCCTTCACGAGCAACCGCGTGAGCTCGGCGATCTTGTAGCAGGCGATGCCGCCCGTCAGGCCGAGAACGAGGTGTTTTCCTGCGAGTTCTGCGTGTGCCAACTCAGGCCTCCAAGGGTCAAACGGAACGGCCGGCGCGAAGCCGGCCGTCGACGCCGAGTATGCGCGCTTAGCGCGAGCCGCGCACGCGACGCAGCTCGTCGTAGATCAGTAGCACCGCGCCGACCGTGATTGCGGAATCGGCGAGGTTGAACGCCGGGAAGTGCCAGGCGCCGAGATGGAAATCGAGGAAGTCGATCACGTGACCGTAGACGAGCCGGTCGATCACGTTGCCGAGCGCGCCGCCGAGGATCAGCGCGAGCGACAGGCTGAACAGCCGCTGCTGGCCGTGGCGCTTCAGCAGGAAGCAGATCACAAGCGTCGCGGCGATGCCGAGCGCGGTGAACGCCCAGCGCTGCCAGCCGCCGGCGGTCGACAGGAAGCCGAACGCCGCGCCGCGGTTGTACACCAGCACGAGGTTGAAGAACGACGTCAGCTCGTGCTGCGCGCCGTAAGCGAACGTCTTCAGGATCGAGATCTTCGACAGCTGGTCGAACAGGATCACGATCAGCGAAATGCCGAGCCAGGGCGCAAGCGCGCCGCTGGCCGGTTTCGACAGGGTCTTCGCCATATTTATGCAGCGCTCCGGATTTCGCCGTTTTCGAACAGGTTGGAGAAGCAGCGGCCGCACAGCGTCGGATGATCGGCGTGCGCGCCGACATCTTCGCGGTAGTGCCAGCAGCGTTCGCACTTCTGGTACTTCGACGCGGCTACGTCGACGCTTTCCTGTGCTTCGTCGTCGACCTTGACGACCGTCGCGGCCGACGTGATCAGCACGAACTTGAGATCATCGCCGAGGCTCGTGAGCGCGTTGTAACGCGCGCCGCTCGCATGCACGGCGACTTCGGCCTGCAGCGACGAACCGATGCGGTTCGCGGTGCGCGCTTCCTCGAGCGCCTTCGTCACGTTGCCGCGCACATCGCGCAGCAGCGCCCACTTCTCGATCAGCGCGGCCGAGCCGGCGACTTCCGGGTACGCGTAGTAGGTTTCCGTGAAGATCGTGTCGCTGGCCGGCTGGAACACCTTCCACGCTTCCTCGGCCGTGAACGACAGGAACGGCGCGAGCACGCGCAGCAGGCCGTGCGTCAGGTGGTACAGCGCGGTCTGCGCGGAACGGCGTGCGCGCGAATCGGCCGCGCTCGTGTACAGGCGGTCCTTCAGCACGTCGAGGTAGAAGCCGCCGAGATCTTCCGAGCAGTAGGTCTGCAGCTTCGCGACGACCGGGTGGAATTCGTACCGCTCGTAGTGGCCGAGCAGTTCCGTCTGCAGCTGCTGCGAGAACGCAACCGCATAGCGATCGATCTCGAGCCATTCCTCGACCGGCACTGCGTGCTGCGCGAAGTCGAAATCGGACAGGTTCGCGAGCAGGAAGCGCAGCGTGTTGCGGATGCGGCGATAGCCTTCGGTCACGCGCTTCAGGATTTCCTCGGAGATCGCGAGTTCGCCCGAGTAGTCGGTCGATGCGATCCACAGGCGGATGATTTCCGCGCCGAGGCGGTTCGCGACTTCATGCGGGTCGATGCCGTTGCCGAGCGACTTGCTCATCTTGCGGCCTTCGCCGTCGACCGTGAAGCCGTGCGTGAGCAGGCCCTTGTACGGCGCGCGGCCGTCGATCATCGACGCGGTCAGCAGCGACGAATGGAACCAGCCGCGGTGCTGGTCCGAGCCTTCGAGGTACAGGTCGGCCGGGAATTGCAGCTGATCCTTGTGCGAGCCGCGCAGCACGTGCCAGTGCGTCGTGCCCGAGTCGAACCACACGTCGAGCGTGTCGCGGTTCTTTTCGTACAGGTTCGCGTCGTCGCCGATCAGCTCGCGCGGGTCGAGCGACTGCCATGCCTCGATGCCCGACTGCTCGACACGCTTCGCGACTTCCTCGAGCAGTTCCAGCGTGCGCGGGTGCAGCTCGCCGGTTTCCTTGTGCACGAAGAACGCCATCGGCACGCCCCACTGGCGCTGGCGCGACAGCGTCCAGTCGGGACGGTTCGCGATCATGCTGAACAGGCGCTGCTTGCCCCACGACGGGTAGAACGCAGTCGCATCGACGCCTTCGAGCGCCGTTTCGCGCAGCGTCTTGCCGCCGTCGCGCGGCGTCACGTCCATGCCGGCGAACCATTGCGACGTCGCGCGGTAGATGATCGGCGTCTTGTGGCGCCAGCAGTGCATGTAGCTGTGCGTGTACTTCTCGCTGCGCAGCAGCGAGCCGGCCGCGTTCAGCGCCTCGACGATCTTCGGATTGGCATCCCAGATCGACAGGCCGCCGAACAGCGGCAGCGATTCGATATAGCGGCCGTCGCCCATCACCGGGTTGATGAAGTCCGAATCGGTCATCCCGTGCGCCTTGCACGACATGAAGTCTTCGATACCGTATGCGGGCGACGAGTGCACGACGCCGGTACCGGTGTCGGTCGTCACGTAGTCGCCGAGGTAGACGGGCGCCGTACGCTTGTAGCCGGGGTGGGCAGAGGCGAGCGGGTGGTGGAAGCGCAGGTTGGCGAGCTTCACGCCCGGCGCGGTCGCGACGACGCGGCCCGTCAGCTTGAAGTCGGTCATGCAGGCTTCGACGCGTTCTTCCGCGATGATCAGCAGCCCGCGCTCGGTGTCGACCAGCGCGTAGACGATTTCCGGATGGAGGTTCAGCGCCTGGTTCGCCGGGATCGTCCACGGCGTGGTGGTCCAGATCACGATGCCGCCTTCGGCGCGCGGCAGCGCCGCCAGGCCGAATGCCTGCGCCGTCTTTTCCGGTTCCGCGAACGCGAACATCACGTCGATCGTCGGATCGGTGCGGTCCTTGTATTCGACTTCCGCTTCGGCGAGCGCCGAGCCGCAGTCGAAGCACCAGTTCACCGGCTTCAGCCCGCGATAGACATAGCCCTTCTCGATGATCTTGCCGAGCGCGCGGATCTCTTCCGCCTCGTTGACGAAGTTCATCGTCTTGTACGGGTTGGCCCAGTCGCCGAGCACGCCGAGGCGCTTGAAGCCGACCTTCTGCTTCTCGATCTGCTCGGTCGCGTACGCGCGCGCCTTGCTCATCACTTCGGCCGCCGGCAGCGACTTGCCGAATTGCTTCTCGATCTGGATTTCGATCGGCATCCCGTGGCAATCCCAGCCCGGCACGTACGGCGCATCGAAGCCGGCCATGTTGCGCGACTTGACGACGATGTCCTTCAGGATCTTGTTGACCGCGTGGCCGAGGTGGATGTCGCCGTTCGCATACGGCGGGCCGTCGTGCAGGATGAACTTCGGCCGGCCCTTGCTGGCTGCGCGGATCTTCTCGTAGAGGCCGCGCTCTTCCCATTCCTTGACCCATTGCGGCTCGCGCTTGGGCAGGTCGCCGCGCATCGGGAACGGCGTGTCGAGCAGGTTGACCGGATACTTGGCCTGCGGTTTCGAATCGGCTTTCTTGTTGCTCATGATGGGATCGCTATCTAAATCGGGAGACGCTCGGGCGTCGTGAATCGGGGATGCGCGCGAGTGGGCGGCGCGAGGGTGCGGCGCCAGGCGCCGCCGTCCGGATCAGCTAATTCGGTCGGTGGCCGACGTCGAGAAGCCCGTGGCGCGGCTGCCCGGCGCACGGTCGCGCTCGATGAAGTACGCGCGCGCATTCGCGACGTCCAGTGCGATCGCGCGCGACAGCGCCT